>JBDSAA010000189.1:0-3217 GCA_039922375.1 Ferruginibacter sp. | reverse complement strand
CGTTTAAAAACTGGAAGAATTGATACATCATTTTTACTGGCACGTAATTCATTGACACAGCGTACAATCGGCCCCGTTTGTTCCGGTATTGTATCGCTTGATGTATCTAACATGAAAAATGGTGATTTTGCCGGGCTGGGCCTTCTCCAAAAAAACTATGGATTGGCTGGCGTAAAAATAAACGGCGACAGCAAGACAATTGTAATGATTAATGGAAGTACAGGTAAGGCTGAAGAAGCTGTTACTATCCCCTTAAATCAAAAGGTCATTTTCTTTAAGGCCGAATGTAATTTCACTGATAAAAAAGATGTGGCCAACTTCTATTACAGCTTAGATGGTAATAAATGGACGGTATTTGGCACACCACTAAAAATGGCCTACACCATTCCGCAGTTTATCGGCTATCGGTTTGCGTTATTTAATTACGCTACTAAAAATACAGGGGGATTTGCTGACTTTGATTATTTCCATATAACTGATAATATTACCCGGTTAAAATAAAATTCAAAAAACAATTATGAAACCATCGTTATTGATGTTACTAATATGCTGTTGTATTGAGGTGAGCTAAGCTCAACAATCTGCCAATACCATCAGCAGCCCCAACAAAAACATTGTAGTTACTTGCGATATATTGTTTAATTGATGCTGTGTGGGACAAAACAATCGGATACGATTCGGTAAAACTATTAGTGGATTATGCCAAACAAAAAAATGTAGGGATCCTTTTATGGTATAACTCTGCCGGCAGTTGGAATACAGTGAAGCCGGATATTATTTAGTGGGGTTACGCCTGTTCATCTGCGTCATTCCGGCTGCTATCCCTTTTAATTTTGTAAAATCTTATCTTTGGATTTGTTTGTAATAATTATCAAATGCTGTCTGCTGGTAACTGCTTGAAAACATCTCTATATAACAAAGGCTTCCTTCTCTTTGTAATTTTTCAGCTATGGGGATCAATCCTGGCACCCGTTTTTGCTAACCCTCCGGTTATCAGCTATTTAGGTATCAACCAGGGGCTTTCAAATAATTCAGTAAGATGTATTTATCAGGATCAGCATGGTTTTATGTGGTTTGGTACTTACGACGGGTTGAACAGGTATGATGGTTATGCCTTTAAAGTATTTAGAAATAATTTCAAGAATCCCAGGTCGCTGGTCAATAACTGGATCAACACTGTTAATGAAGACGGGAATGGGAATATTTGGGTGGGAACCCGGCAAGGGCTTTGTTTTTACCAAAACCTTTCGAACCGCTTTACTGCGCTTTACTATGCTTCTCCACAAAATAAAGTTTACAAGGTTACTTCTATAGTAAACATCATTGAAAAAGATGGCAATGGAAATATGCTTGTGGGTACCAACGGCACAGGGCTTCTTTTCTATGCAAAGGGAGATAGCATCGCAAGTACCATTCCACTAAGTAACGGAACAATAAATGATGAGCAATACGATGTTAGTGCCATCAAAACTTCCTCTGACAAAACGGTATACATATTCGTGAGGGGTAAAGGGTTTTATACATTCGATTACAAGCTGAAAAAACTTACCCTGGTTAATTCAGCCATCACATCGGCCAACTGCTTTGCTGTAAATGGAAATTTCTTATGGGTAGGCGCAAATAACGGCATACACCGATATAATACAACTACGCATGCTTATGACAAAATTTACAATGAAGAAAATAAAAAACTAAACTATAAAGATGTTGTTGGGCTTACGCTTGATGCCGGCAATAAGTTATGGATTGCTACCAATGGCGGCGGTGTTAATATTTTAGATATCAAAACTGATGTGGTTGAGTATTTGGTGGCCGGTAATAACTCTTCCTCGTTGCAAAGTAATTCAGTGAATGCAATACTGGAAGACAGGCAATCACGAAAATGGATCGGCACATTACGGGGCGGTATTAATATAATCGATGTCCATAAGGAACGTTTCAAAACAATTGTGTCAGAACCTGCATCAAACAACACACTGATCAGCAATTATATTTTTTCCTTTTATGAAGCCGCTAATGGGGATTTATGGGTAGGTACCGATGGCGAAGGGCTGAGTATCTGGAACAGGAAGCTAAATACATTTACCAACCACTGGCATAACCCGGCAGATGCTTCAACAATCAGCAACAATTCTATTACAGGCATCAAGAGTGACTACAAGGGCAATATTTGGGTGGCAACATACAGGGGCGGCGTTAATCTTTATAATAAGGAAACCGGCACATTCAGTCGTTTTCAATTTGTTGATCCCAAAAGTTTAAAGCCCATCACTAAATACTTAACTTATCTTCTTTATGAAGATAATAAAAAGGATTTCTGGGCTGGCACGCTGTTTCAGGGGGTGTTCAGGCTAAACCGGCAAAAAAATATCTTCGAGCTTTTTGATGAGACACTGAAAGATATTTTCGCACTTGTGGAAGATAAGAGCGGCAAATTGTGGGTCGGTAATCTATCTCAATTGATAATGGTAGACCGGCAAAATCACAAACATGGGATTTTCAATATTGGCAAACCCGTTCGATCAATTCTCGAAGACCGAAACGGAAATTTTTGGATCGGAACGGAAGGTGGAGGACTAGTGTTGTTTGACCGGAAGCAAAACAAAATTGTTGCAAGGTATACAACGGATGAGGGGCTTTGCAGTAATTCTATATTAAATATTTTAGAAGATGAACAAGGTAATTTATGGATGAGTACATTCAATGGAATTTCCAAATTCAACATAAAATCAAGATCCTTCAAAAACTATTATCAGAGCGATGGTTTACAAAGCAACCAGTTTAATTACAATGCCGCTTTAAAGTTGAGTACAGGCGAGTTGGTATTCGGCGGAATAAAAGGGTTTACTTTTTTTAAACCAGAAGACATCAATACAATAAACAGCACCCCCCAGATTTTTTTCACAAACATCAGGATCAACAACAATCCAATTGAGCAGGAAAGTTCATACATCGCTAAAGCAACAAATAATGTTATCAATAGTATACGGGTTCCTTATAATAAGGCTGTATTGTCTTTTGAATTTGCCGCTCTTGATTATTCCGCCCCGGAAAAAATTCAGTATGCTTTTTATCTGAAAGGCTGGGATAGAGGCTGGACCTATAGTGGAAATACAAGGACCGCTACGTACACCCATCTTTCTGAAGGCAACTATACTTTATTGGTAAAAAGTACCAATGCGGAAGGCATATGGAGCGCCAATGAATTGCAATTAAC
>JBDSAA010000188.1:0-65045 GCA_039922375.1 Ferruginibacter sp. | reverse complement strand
ATTCCAGTGCGTCGGTGCTACCGGTGAAGTCATCACCGTAAAATGCGAGTAATATTTTTCTGTTGCTGCTCAATTTATTTATTGGTTGCCAAATTTTTCAACTGATTTTGCAAATTCCGGGTATTGCATGGCGGCTTGCTGCAGGCTTTGTCCTTCAACTGCGGCTATCCATGCCTGTTGCAATGCTTTAACACCCGCTGCCGGCCCCATTGGATGTGCCATTATACCGCCACCTGCCATGTATAATAAGTCAACCGTTTTGGTGCGGCGGTAAGTTTCAAAAGCCTGCCCGCCCCACTGCCCGGATGACACCACCGGTAAAACTTTCTTGTGATTGAACATGGGCGTTAAACAAGCTTCCATAGAACTGACCACACTATCATCGCTCTCCCAAAATTTATTTTGAATACCATTTACATGCAATTGATCTATACCCGCCAGCCGCCATATTTTTTGATAGGCCTTAAAATCAATTCCCAGTAAAGGATGCCTGGTAAGCATACCCCAACCGTTTCGGTGTCCATGAATAGCCAGTTGTTTTTGATCGCATATTTTTTTGGTGGCGGATAAACCAATGCTGTTGATGCTTACCATTGCACAGGTGCCGCCCCGGCTTACAATCTTTTCGTAGCGCTCCAGCATATCGTCCATTTCACCACTGATGTTGAAGGCAAACATTACTAGCTTACCGGTTTTATCCGCATGGGCATTTATAACATCCATCACCGCATCCACCCGGTCGTTAAAATTTGAGTTGGCGGATGAAGAAAGTAATTCATCATCTTTTATAAAGTCAATGCCTGCGTCGGCCAATGTTTTCACCATGTCCGCTGTTTGCGCAATGCTTAAACCGATGGACGGTTTAATGATGGTTCCGATTAGCGGACGGTCGTGTACACCTGTTAATTTCCTGCAGCCTTCAATACCAAACACCGGTCCTTTATAATGTTCACCGTAGGACGGAGGAAGTTCAATGTCCATTAATTTTAAACCGGTGAATTGTTTGATCTCGTAAAGGTTGCCCTGTAATGTTGAGACCAATACCGGCAGGTTATACCCAAAGTTTTCAATGCTCCAGGAAACTTTTACCATCGCACGGTGATATTTACCCTCCTTACTTACTGCACCGGGAATCGCCGGCGCATCAACGGTTTCCAGTAGCGCTACACTTTCCACCCTTGCAGCAAAGCGTTGTTTGAGCGCTTCCGTTTCACCTGGCACGGCCACAAATGTGCCGGACGATTGTTCGCCCGCTAACACCTGCGCCGCCGCTTCTGGATCGAATGCTGTTTCGATATAATAGGTTGCTGTAATAGCCTCCCTTACCGTATCGACGGCGCCTGTTTTAAGTTGTTCGGTATTTAAAGTTTCATTCATTCAATATAATTTTACAGTCATGCTACGATTACCGCATCAATGGCATCCATACAGTCATATCGGTTTGTCCCCGGTTAGCCCATGCATAATATGGAACCAGGTTAATGTTGATTGGTTGGGTGGCTATGTTCAGCTCTTTATACAAATTATTTTTCCAATCACCGCGTTGCAGTAAGCGGGCTTCACCGGTTAGTGCCATCACATTTCCCTTATCAATTTTCATGGGTACCGGCTTCAATTTTATATTGGCAGGGATCACCACATCAAATATATTTTGCGTAGGCAGGTCGGCCGATTCCAGGCAATAAACAATTGGCCCACGCTTTACCGTTACCTGATTGCGTGTTTCTTCCACCAACGGATTGCTTTCCAACAAAGTGGCGGGCATTTCAAGGATCAATTCAATTTTATCCCCGGCCGCCCATTTTCTTCCGGCTATGATGTAGCCATTTTTTCTGTCAACTACCTTCGGCGTTTGTCCGTTTATTATTAACCGGTATGATGTGCACCACTGCGGCTTACGCAGGAAAATATCTACCTGTTTTGCAGTTCCTTCTTTGATAAGGATGGTGATATTTCCATCCCAGGGATAGTTTGTAATCTGTTCCAATTTTAGAACAGAGCCGTCTTTCAATTTTGTATTCAGCTTATTGCCACCATACATATTTATATACAATCCTTCGTCCGAAATACTGTACATATAATCATTTACCTCCGCAATGGTTCTGATAACATTGGGCGGACAGCAATTACTCTTGCTGATATACTTCGATCTCCCGCCACTCCACCGTAAATCGTATGGATAATCTTTTGATGCAGCCAGCGGGTTGGTGTAAAAGAATTTATTGCCATCCATGCTGATGCCGCTCATTACACTGTTGTATAAAGAAAGCTCCATCACATCTGCGTATTTTGCTTCGCCGGTTAATTGCAGCATACGCCAGTTCCATAATACGTTGCCGATATTAGCACAGGTTTCGTTGTGGGCCGTCTTATTGGGAAGCTGGTAGTCCTTGCCGTAAGCTTGTTGAATTTTTTGAATAGAATCGGGTTTATAGGAAATCCCTTCCAGCGACAACCCATCGTACAAAGCACCACAGCCACCGGTTACATACATTTTATGATTTACTACATCGTCCCACATCAAATTAAGTGTTGACAGTAAACTCGTATCACCTGTTTCAGCGTATACATCTGCCACGCCGGCAAATAGATAATTAGCCCGTACGGCATGACCGTTCACTTCTTTCATCTGCCGGAACGGCAAGCGATCTGAGTTGTCATCGGTGCCTTCAGACATGCCGCGGATATCAATTAATTTCTTTACCAGGTCAAGGTATTTTTTATCGCTGGTAGTGCGGTACATTTCGGTAATGCCCATGTAGTGCGAAGGACAGATCGCATTGCGTGCCTGTTCCGCGGAAGCGGTGTTATAAAAATGGATTAAAAAATCCGTGGCCTTTTTTGCAATTTCCAGCAGACTGGTTTTGCCCGTAGCACGGTAATGCACACATGCCGCTGTCATCAGGTGGCCGAAATTATATGCTTCAAAACTCAGCTTATCATCAAACATTTCTTTCTTGCCCGTTTTCTTTTGCTCGATGATCGATTTGGTATAAATGTAGCCGTCGGGCTTTTGCGCCTTGCCGATCACTGCAATGGCATCATCCATGATCGCATCCAGCTTTTTATCTTTTGTAATTGCATACATTGCTGCTACGGCTTCCAGTGTTTTATAAAAATCGCCATCATGAAAAGATGGCCCGCGGAAACGTCCTGTATCTAATCCTGCGGCCACCCTAAAGTTTTGAAACGCATAGCAGATGTCTTTGCTGGTATACGTTTTCCACAAATGCGGCACCATCGAATCACGGCATACAGCAAAGCGTTCGGCCCAAAAACCATTGGTCCATTGCACATCGCTGATGCCAACACCGGCCAACTTTGCATGTGGACTATTGCCCGTATGTACCAGGCTAGTTTGTGCTGCTCCTGAAATTGCCAGCAATCCAGCCATCCATATCATTACAATTTTTTTCATTTTTTTTAATTTAACCTGCAACATTTTATCTCTTGCAGTAGCGTCATAGGCTGTACATTTTTTTTGGTCCGGGCTATAAATCAAGAAGGATCATTCTTGCATCGCCCTCTTGTGCCGCATACCATTGGGCAAGTTTAATTGCGTTATACAACCGGCGGTATTACCCTGTTCAACCGCTGACGGGGTTTACAACCGCCGTCAGGGTTGGGTTATAGTTTTTTTCTCATAACCCCGACGGCGGTTGAGCTATAATTTTTTTCCAAAAACCCCGACGGCGGCTGCCGGCCCCGTCGGCGGTTGATTGTGGATACTCCCTATACGAAAGGAGTTAAAGCGACTGATAATTCACCACATACTCCACGCCCGGTTGAATGGTGATATCATAAAGGCCTGCTCCTGCAGCCTTTGCTGTTATATTTTTACCATTTGGTGCCGACTTACTTTTTAACCGTAATGTGCCAACACCTCCCGCTCCTTTTATTTTTATTTGCTTGGCATTGCAGTACAATTCTATATCTCCGTTGGGTGTTGGTACTTTTCCCTGCATCCATTGTAGGCCGCCTAACTGCGGCTGTGCCAGGTAAGTTTCGTACCCCGGTCGGGTAGGACTCACGCCGAGATAATATTTACCCAACAAATAAATTGGGCTTGCTCCCCAGGCGTGGCAAAGGCTTTTGCCAAACTTTCGGCCGTACATGGCTAAATGTTCGGCACCCGTTTTTGATGGATTATACTCTTCCCAAAAACTGGTGGCGCCCAATTTTAACATGCCACCCCAATACGCTTTCATTTCTTTCAACACGTAGGATTGTTCGCCCATGGCACATAAGGCTTCCAATTCGTAAAAACGCATATACGGCGTAGTGATCTTTTGTATGGAATCGTTTAGCAACACGTGTTGCTTCACTGCCTGCTTTTGTTCTTCCGTAAAATAGTTGAAGAAGATGCCAAACATGTTTGCATAGCGGGTAATATTTTCTGTTTGTTTGCCGCCTACCCTGCTGTGCACCAACGCCTTTTTCTGGTCGTTCCAATAAATGCTGAAAATGGCTGCCTTTAAATCATCTGCCTGCTTTTTGTACGATGCCTCGCCTTGTTGATCGTTCGCTATTGCTGCACACAGCGACATGGTTTCAAGGCTGCGGGCAAACAGCATTTGTTCAAAACTGACCTCGCCTTTTTTACTCAATCCGGTGGCCCAATCGATGAAGGTCCAGTCGCCGGAGAGCCCTTCTACGAGGCCACTTTTGTTTCTACGCCCAAGGCAGTATTCCATCAGGCTTTGCATGCGTGGATAAAACTGTTCGATGAATTTTTTATCACCGGTGTACAGGTAGTAATCATACACACTGATGAACCAGTAAAAGGTATAATCAAGGATGGTATTGATGTGGGCCGTCACCGGGTCTCTACCGCGGAGTGCCAGCATCGTTCGGGTAACCGTTGGGTTATCAAAATAGGAATAGTAATTCATCAGGTAACTCTGTGATGCATCACCGCTCCATACCCACCGGTCTCTTTTAATGCCATCTATAAAAAACTCACGGGTGTTTAATTCAAGTGTATACCTGGATACATCATAAATTTTATTGACCAGTTCGTCGGAGCAGGTAAAACTTCCTCTTTGTTTTATGTCAGCATATTCATACAACATGCTGGCAGAATCTATGCTGATATTGTTATCGAAAACAATGTTTACATAGCGGAATGCCTTGGACAATACCATTACCGAATCTGTTTTCACGGGTTTGGAAAAGGAAAGGCGGTCCAGCGTCATTGCTTCGGCTGAGGACAAAGCTTCTTCTTTTGATTCGCCATAGTAAAGCGCAATTTTGCCACTGCCTTTTATGCCATGAAGCTTTACAAAGCCAAATGTTTCTTTACCAAAATCTACGAGCCATTCGTTTTTATTTTTAAGCGTTGAAACGGCGTTTAATTTTCTTGTTGGCAATTTAAATACTGAAGGCGGCTGCAATGGATCGTTGAAATTCCAACTGCCGGCATTTAACCATTTAGTGGCAGCTATATCAGATGTTTTGCCTGTCTCGTCTATCCACTCTTTGTCTTCAAATGTTACCAGCCAGCTTGCATCTGATACGATTGATTTGCCCTGTACATAAATTGCGGGCACACTTGCCTGATTCCAGACCTTCACATTTATTTTGTGTTTACCGGCGGGAACGGTTATTTTATTAACTCCGCTTTCCACTGCATTGCCATCCAATTTTAAATTGAAAGTCCCTTCGGCATACACCGTTATTTCCTCCGGTGATTGCAGGTCGAATACTTTGTGAAAATCCATGAGTACATAATGCGCATCCATCTTCCAGAAGGGTGGAAAAAATGTATTGCGGTCGGTACGACGGTTTTGCATTTGATTGCTGAGAGATATCTCAAAATCCCCGGGGTACCAGATCCAGGTGACTTGCTGAGCAGAAGCGTTTAAACAAAGGAATGATAATAAGAAGCCGCCGATGGTGTATAAAAATACCCAACGGGCCATACCAGAGCACAAACTTTTATCTTGTTGATTTGAAACGCTTTTAATTTTATTAGCAGGGTGTTCGAAGGATTGCTCCATAGCATTGTTGCCGTACAAGAGTGCGACGCAACGATGCTTAATAGTAGTACAACAGCCTGGTTCAAAAATATTCTTCATGTACGCATGATTTAAAATCCATTAAAGAAAATATACAATCCGACCATCACAATGAACAACGCAATCCAAACCTTCCACACCAGTGGAGTTGGTTTCGCAATGGTGGATTTGTCAATGATATGTGCCGTTACAGGATTGCTGTCTGTTAGTGAAATGAGTAGGGCTATGATAAATAATAAACAAAAAATAAGGAACGAAAGAAACATGTAATGCGGCCATGCCGGGTAATCTTTTGAAGGAAAAACCCAGAGGTACAAAACGCCAATACCGAGGCTGATGGCAGAGCCATAGGACAGCGTGAAGTTTACCGCTTTGCGGGTGGTTCGTTTCCAAAATACCGCCAATAAAAACACTACGGACAGCGATGGTGCAATAAAGCCAAGGACCGCCTGGAAGACATCAAAAAGGTTTAATCCCTTGATGCTGTCGATGGCGATAGCCACCATAATTGCGAACAGGCAACCAGCGACCACGCTGATTCGCCCCACTTTTATGATCTGTGGATTGGTGGCTGCAGGGTTTATTTTTTTTACATAAATATCCGTGGTAAAAACGGTGCTGAGTGCATTGAGTGATGAGCCGATGGTGCCAACCAGCACAGCAATTAAAACCACGATAACCAACCCGTTTAAGCCCGGAGGAAATATATTGGTGACGAGGGTCATGTAGGCTTCGTCAGGGCTTTTAAGATTGGGATACAACTCGTAACATAAGATACCGGGAATGATGAACAGGGGCAGTGATAAAATTTTCAGCCATCCGATAAATCCTACGCCTAACTGGCCCTGCTCCAGGTTTTTAGCGCCCAGCACAGACTGTACCATTGCCTGGTCTGTACAAAAGAATGCGACTGCCGCCACCGGGTAGCCGAGCAGGATGGCGTACCAGGGATAATTGGGATCGCTGGCAGGGCGAATTAAATTCCAGTATTCAACGGGCGCTTTATGAAACAGCGCAGAGATGCCTCCTACTTTTTGAATGCCAATAACAGTGAGCAATAAAGAAACTGCAATGAGTAAAATCATTTGGAAAACGTTGACCTTTGCGATGGCCTTCAAGCCACCTGCAAATGCAAATAAACCGGCGAACAATACCAGCACGATAACCGATTGCCACATAGGTATTCCCAGTATTTGCCTCACCAAAAAGCCTCCGGCAAACAAGCCTAGTGATAACCAGGAGATCAGTATTTTAATAAGTGCATACCAGGCGAGTATGGTACGGGTTCCGTCCCCATAACGGTTACCCATAAACTCGGGCATGGTAGTTACTTTAAATGCGAGGTACCTTGGCGCAAAAACCATGGCCAATAAAAACAAAAAGATAAATGCATACCACTCAAAATTGCCCGCGACGATACCCGTAGTATAACCGATACTTGCAAAGGCCAATAACATGGATGGCCCTACATTGGTGCCCCACATATTAAAACCAATGCTGGACCAGGTAAGCGAATTACCCGCCAAAAAAAGTGTTTCATCTTTATTTTTCTTTTGCCCAAAGCTTGCTTTGTACCCGATAACCAGCAGTACCAACAGGTAAACTGCTACTATGATGAAGTCGATGGTTTCAAGCTTTGAGAGAATTGTGTTCATACCTTGATTGGTGATTGGTTATTCAATGTCGTTTACTGTAAATTGTTTTTAATCATTAATATTATTTTGAATCATTTTGCCGTATCAATGGGCTGTTGCGGCCTTTTGTCGTCTTGATTTTTTTGTAATTCACTCTCGCTTTTAAATTCTAAGCTTCGCCTCCGCAGCCGGCGGGGCTGCGTAACTGGAACGCCGCTACTTTTGCTTCTTTCAAAAATATTGCTGCGCAATTTTTGAATTCCGGCTTTGCCGGAACCGAACCAAAAAAGGCGGCTTATCCAGTTACTGTTTTAAACTCGAGACATAAAATATAGAGTTCATTGTTACAGCGGGTTTGGATTAAACCGATAATAAATTCAAGAGCCTGATTACCATTCCCATTTAGTGTCATGTTTTAAACTCGAAACATAAATTATATAGTTCATTGTTGTTATGTTGATTGGAAAGCAGCGTATTAAGTAAATGACATCAATGGTTATTTGACATTGGTAAATGATGCCTTGCCAATAAGCTCTTCCAGGCCAAACTCCATAAGTATATCTTTTATTTTCACGGGTACACCTGTCTCCAAACTTCTATCCATCGCCTGCAACAATGCGATGGTGCCGATGCCCTCTTTTAAATCGGGGTAAGCCGTAAAATCTTGCTCTATTGAATCAACAAAATATTCCAGGTAATTCTGGTATTCCCCTGCATGATGGCTTTGCCCCTCGAAACGGAAATAATATTTTAGCGTATCATCGCCCCAGGTAATTATTTTTTCTTCGCCTTCCTTTGTTGTAACAGCATACCGCAGCTCGTGGTAATCGGCCTGGCTAGCGCCTTCTGTTCCTCTTAGTATGCAGGTCATGCCACTGTCACGATTGGCAGGCTGCGTAGGCCCCGTATAACTCCCGCTTACCCTTGCAATTCTTCCGTCGGTGGATTTAAAAATGAAGTGCATCGTGTCTTCATTTTTTAAGCCTGCATTTTTCCCATTGGCACTGATCATTCCATAGCCCATTACTTCTTCAATATCCGGCATGTAATATCTTATAAAATCTACGGGGTGACTTAACCCACCATACAACCATTTGAATGATTTTTCAAGCGCCCACGTCTTTTCTAAAAACCAGCGGTGGTCAGCGTTGTAATGGCTTTCAATGGTGATGAGTTCGCCAATTACGCCGTCTTCAAAATCCTTGCGCTGCTTTTTGCTGGGCTCAAAAAAACGGGAGCTTTGTCCTACAAAAACTTTTTTACCAGTTTGCTGTTGCAGCTCTATTAATTCTTTTGCCTTACTTAAATCATCAATGAACGGCTTGGTGCACACTACATGTTTATTGTGCAGTAACGCTTGTTTTACATGTTCGGCATGCAGGTGATCGGGTGTATAAATGGCGATGATATCGATGCTTTCATCGTCCAGCATTTCCTGGTAGCTGGTGGTACATTCGTACACCTTAAACTCATCCGCCCGCTGCCTGCACAGATCTGGGTTTTGGTCACAGATCATTTTAAGGTTGAACCTATTACTTTGTAAGGCTGCCGAAATAGTGCTGCGTCCTTCGCCAAGGCCGAGTATGCCGAGGTTTAGGCCCCCAGCCCCTCCCGATAAAAAATCGGGATCTTGTGCCGGAGAGTTATTCGATGTGTTTGCTTTTTCTTCAATCATCTTAAAATCTTGTTATCAATAATTTAAAAATTCTTCCAATCATCAGGCCCTTTCTTTATTCCCCTTTTAGGGCAATGTCATTAAGTTAAGAATCCTCCCGCTCGTCGCTTGCTTAGATATATTTTATAATGACCTAAATAGCAAGAGCCGTAGGCTCGTTACATTTTGTAGCAACGGGTTTCAACCCGTTGTCATAAATAAAACCCAATTGAGAGCCGTAGGCTCGGAAATATCTACACCCAATCGTAGAAACATATCGCTGCACTTGCCTATTTTGAATTTATTTTAAAATCAACGCATTCATATGTTTATATGTGCCGAACCTACGGTTCTCTTGTTTATTAATTAATGCAATAATCAACGGATTAAAATCCGTTGCTACAATATTTACCGAGGCTACGCCTCTACAAAGCCGATTTATTCCATTTTTTCACCTGTTCCCTTCAGGGGGTTAGGTGGTTTAGTATTACCCAAGTCTCCCCTTTCTTCGTACCCTTTATTCCTTCCTGGTATTTGCTCATTAATTTATTCCATTCGTTTACCCGGGGATTATTCTCTGTTGTTTTTGGATTGAGCTTATCGAGGCTTTCTCCCTTTGGAATGCTGATCACCAGTATCAGTTGTCTATCATTTTTAAAGATCAATAATTGCTGAAAATTGGCATTGCAGAAGCCTTTCGAAATTTCCGGCCATTTCTCAAACTGGGTAGCGTGATAATTTAAATATTCTTTTTGTAGTGTTTTGTCTGCTACCAGGTTGGCGGTTAGCAGCACATGATCCCATTCTTTCGCCGTTGATCCATTGCTGCATTGATCACGATTGAATTCATAGAACATGTCATGAAATACTTTTACGGTTGCATTGGGGAATTTATTTTGTAATCGGCCTTGCATTACCGTTATATCCTGCACTTTGCTGAACAATACACAATGATTTTGCCATTGATAGATGGCGTTGGTGTCCATATTGTTTTGCTGCAAAATATTCTTCAGCTTTTGCAGGTCGAGGGTTTCGCCTTCTCTTACTACCAGTTCAATTACTTCGTTGCGCTCTTTATTGATGGGCTGCCGGTTAAGGGTAGCTGATTTTTCACTGCAGAGATTTTGATAAGCTGTTTGCAATCCGGCAACTTGCTTGATTCCTTCATCCACTTGTGGGCCATTATTGCTCCATACATTGTTGGGACCGTTGTTATTCTGCAGATACTTTTGTGTTGGCGTCCAATTATCTTTTACTGTAAAGTTGGAAGAACCTTCATCAGTATAAAGATAAAACCAATGCGTGGGCAGGTGTGCGTAAGGAGCCTTGTAAATACTGTCTATATAATTTTCCGTGATGAAAGAATTGGGCTGCGGACTTAGGGTGTAAATACCAGCGCAATCATAATTGTGCTTTCCATAGTGATGAATTTTATTTTTGGAAATAGTATTATTTTTCATTGCATTTGGTGTTGGACTCCAACCCCATCCCATGCTGATGCCTGAATTGGAAACATCTTCAATTTCGTTGTGTTCAACAATTGAATTTCTGGTGTATCCCAGGCCGATACCTACGCAACTCCAGTCTTCATTGGTGGCATTGGTAACCAGGTTATCACTGATCGCCATTTTATCGCATACTTCTCTTTCATCTGTCGGATTGTAAGGCAAATGAATTTCGGTGGCTTCATCCGAATACACGCCGGCAAGCATTGCCGTGCCCCCAATATCCCTAAATAGATTTCCTTTGATAGTATTATCATGCACTGCTTTATGGTAGTCTAAACCTGTGGACGCCAAATGCTGAAAGCGGCAATTTTCAAACCCGGTTTTATCTGCGAAGGATACGGCTACCGCAGCAGCAGGCCTGCTTACCCATGCCTGGTTTTCCAACCTCTTTTTATCGGGGGTTCCCGCAATTTTAAGATAGTAAGCGTCCAGCATATACATGCCTGCCTGGTGTGGTGCATGCCCGTACAGGGAAGGACGCAACCAACCGGTGTGGCTAAACGAAATCCCTTTAAAAAAAATATTTGAAACAGGATGATCAATAGTGCCGGCAATTTGAACCAGCGTTTCGAGTGAAGGCGCAATAACCATGGCGGTTTGTAAATTTTCATTGGTTTGTGGCCAGTAGTACAATTTATGAGTGGGTACATCTAAATACCATTCGCCGGCCTCGTCTAAAAATTGAATCGCATTGGTTAGGTAAAAAGCAGAGTTACCTGTTTCTTTGGATATCCACGGAGCCGGCCATGGATGTTCACTTTGGACCTTGCTTTCGGGTTGATGAAAATATAATTTGGTACTATCGCCCTGCGTCTCCATTTTCTTTATGCGGAGGATGGCGATGGCCCACCATTGATGGATGAACATTTCGACACCTTGTACATTTTTGAGCGGCGAAGTTGCTGGTGTTGGTATCCAGCAGGTTTGTTCTTTTTTATTCCATGATAAAATGCGGCTCATGCTATCGCCATTGCAATCCTTTGCCCTTGTAACTTTTTGATCGTTCACCCATAGCTGCCTGAACTCCCTGTTTCTTCCGCCGGTTAACGGCACATTGGCTACCCATAGCTTGCCTTTTGCTTTGTTCGATAAACCAGCAATGGTGGACGATGCTTTTATCCATCCAGAAATTTTTATGCCGCCGCTGATAACCGGTTCTTCGCCCGGTGCTGCCTCAATCCAGGTTGGGCTTTGAGCTGTACCTGCATCTTCAGGCCGGATAAATATAGGTTCGTCTAAAAAATAATAACCGCCTTTAGCTATGATGTGAATACCCTTTTTTATGGATGGATCATTTAACCTGCGAAATTCCCTGGCCTGCCGCAATGCTGCGTGGAAAGTTAATTTGGGTGCTGTGCTGGTTCCTGCGTTTGTATCTGCGCCATCCGTTGAAACATAAATCTGGCTAAATCCTGCGTAAGGAAAAAATGAAAAAAAAGCGACAGAAAAAAAAGCAAGCAATCGTTTGATCATTTCCAGGTTTTAAATTTTGCTGTTAAGCAATTGCAGAAAAACAAGCAAGTAAAAATATAACAGGAAGGACGCTTAAAAAAGGGCAATATTTACTATTGTGATGGATGATTTAACTATTTCACCAACATATTTTCTAATATGTTTTATCACGTAAACCTCAGCGCCTGAGCTTTACATTTTTAATTCCTCCTTTCAATAAAATATTTTTTTTTGCGGATAAATGATTTAATATAATCCGCATTATCAGTGGAGACAGCATGGTGTGATTAAAGTTACATTCAACAGCCTGCTATCATAAACGAAATATTTCATTAAACCATTTTAAGCATTCATAAATATAAAATTAAATGATGCAAAAAAAAGGTGCTTCACAACACCTTTTTTTTGCATCATTTTAAAATCAATACCCGTCATTTTGTTTTAGCTGAGGGTTATTATCTAGCTCTGATTGCTGAAATGGTAACAGGTAATTTTTTGTTTCAAATTTTAAAGAAACATTGGCCGGTGTTTTTAACGTTGGCAGTTTGATATGAGCAATATTCCATCTTTTCAGGTCATTGTAGCGTTGGCCTTCCAATGCAAATTCTATTCTTCTTTCATGGCGGATATATTCCCTTAATTTTTCTTTGGTATTATATTTTACCTGGTCTGCCGGAGGCATTGCGATGCCAGGCCTACCCCTCACCATATTGATTGCATTAAATACAGATGCATCCGGGCCACTTGCCTCATTCTTTGCTTCGGCAAACATCAGCAAAATATCTGCATAGCGTAAATGTACATAATCCTGATCGGTCAGTGTCGCCGTTGCAGCAGTAAACGGTGCCTTTGAAAGATCCACATATTTTTCTGTAAGAAAACCTGTGAAAGAGGTATAACTGCCGGCCCAAACAGCACCCGCTGTATTCCTCCAGGTTTCACCGGGTAATTTAATGGTCAGATCAAGTCTTGGATCCCGGTTTGCATAAGGCAGTGCCGGATTGTATAATGGAGATTCAGTGATTGGCTTCCCGTCGGTCATTTCATAATCATCTACCAGGTCCTTGTATGGCTGCATCAAGGAAAACCATCCTAACTCAATGTCCATACCTGCAGATCCGGGGCTAGTGCGCTGGGGATTGGTTGGGGCAAGGTATTGAGTGGAAAACATGATCTCCGTATTGACTGCTGCATTTGCCTGACCGGCAGTTTTGAAGATTGACGCATAGTTATTCGACAATCCAAATTTTCCTGCGCTGGTATTGATCACCTGTTGTAGCACTGTAACCGCCTCAGTCCATTTTTGTTGTACAATGAGTGCTCTTGCTTTTATGCCCATTGCACTTCCTTTAACCGCATGACCATTATATTTTTCATCGGGCAGGTTAGCAATGGCAAAGTCAAGATCCTCGTAAATAAAATTGTATACTTCTTCTTTGGTGCTTTTGGCAATTTTGGCTTCACTGATAGTGGTAGGAAAGTTCTTGTAAATAACTACTCCTCCAAAAGATTGTACCAGGTCGAAATAGCACAATGCTCTAATGAACCTTACCTCAGCTTTATACAACGTGTTTTTTGCTGCAGTGATAGGAGCTTTATCAATATTATCTAAAAAATAATTACAGGAGGATATCGCCCTGTAAGGTGAACTATACATATTTGCCAATGCGCCACTTAATGCTGCGGAGATGCTGCCTGTAGTCATAACAGCCATGTTAGACTGATTGGTATTATTATCCAGGTACGCATTGTCGGATAACCCATCCAGGTATACTCTTTCATATCCGAGAAAATTCTGTTGCAGGCGTGAGTACACACCCGTCATCCCACTTAATGCATCTGCTTCAGAAGCCCAGAACACCTGGCTACTTACACTATCCAATGGGTTTTTATCAAGATAACTTTTTTTGCATGATGTTGCTAAAAACAGCAAACCGACAAATGCAATCGTTATAAGTTTATGATTTGTTTTCATCGTTTTAGAATTTAATGTTTAAGCCTGCATTCAAAATTTTTGCCTGTGGGTATTGTACATAATTACCTGTGGCACTCGCCCTTTCAGGATCGCTTCCTTCATAATCTGTCCAGGTAACCAGGTTATCGGCAGAAATATAAACGCTCAGGCTTTTAGCCTTGATACGGGATGCAATTTTCGTTGGTAAAGCGTACGACAGCACTATATTTTTCAACCGTAAATAAGAGGCGTCCATCAGGTAATAAGTAGAAGAACCATAGTTCGCAACTCCAGCATAGCCGGCGGTATAGATGGCGGGTATGGTATTACTTCTATTTTGGGGAGTCCATGCATTGCGCCACTTTGTGGTTGGTGGCGTACCCTGCATAAATGGATCCACACCCCAGTTATTTACCCTGCTCTGAATACCTTCCACTCCCTGGAAAAGAGTATTCAAACTAAACCCTTTATAATCTACGTTAAATCCAAAAGAGAAAATATAGTCGGGGTACACGCCCTTCACCACCATTCGATCACTTGCATCTACTACGCCATCCGCGTTCAGGTCCTTCATTTTTAAATCGCCCGCTTTTGGAGTTGAGTTTAACACATGCCGGGGTGTTTTAGGATCGGTCAGATCTGCTTCCTGGAAGATACCATCCCAGATATACAGGTAATGTTCGTCATAGGGCTGCCCAACCTGCCTGATACTTGATCCGGTAGAAGGCACACTTATTTCCAATACTTTATTTTTTGCTGTCGAAACCTGGCCAAATACACCATAATTCACTTTTCCAATGGTATTTCTATGACTTACTTCCAACTCGATGCCTTTATTCTCCAATTTGCCGATGTTAAGTGTGGGTTGAGAAAGGCCTAAACTGGCGGGTACCGGTTGTGCAGCAAGAATATCAAAACTTGTTTTTTTAAACCAATCGAATGTAATACCTAGTAACCCTTTTTTTATGTCCAGGTCAAAACCAACATCAATCACCCGGGTAGATTCCCAACGCAGGCTCTGATCTTTGTAAGCATTTATTACAGCTCCCTGTTGCAGCGTGGCATTACCAAAAGGGTAATAGATATTATTGATAACGAGGTTATCCTGGTAGAGGTAGGTTCCGATATCCTGGTTGCCGAGTGTACCGTACGATGCTCTTAATTTCAGGTTACTGATCCAATCAAAATTATCCTGTAAAAAGTCTTCCCTCGTTACCAGCCATCCTGCTGATACGGACGGAAACAGTCCCCACCTGTAATCCGGGGAAACCTTTGATGTTCCGTCATAACGTAAGTTTCCTTCTAAAAAATATTTTCCTTTAAAATCATAGTTCACACGTCCAAATACTGATTGCATTGCCCATTCTGAAGGGCCGGCCAATGATGGCAGGCGGGGATGGGTAAAATACAATGATTCGCTGGCGGAAGTATAACCGGGCAATTCTGTTAAAACCGGCGCTACGGTATTGATTCTTCTTCCGCGAAGTGCCTGGAACCTGTGATACAGTTGCTCATAACCCGCCAGGGCTCTAATGGTATGATCCCCAATTTTGTTATCGTAGGTTAATGTACTATAAATCGTGGGTGTCAATATTTTTGAATATTGATCGGTAACGCCCAATACATCCGGGCCGAAAGTAGACATCCGGTTATAACCTGTTGCAGGATCAGTTTCATTTAAGAGGTACGCCTGGTAGGGATGCTGGTACATTTTATAGTATTCATCCACATAATTAATGGCTACTTTGGATGACCAGGTAAATTTGTCCAGGAATTTCACGTCAATGTATGCCTGTCCATTGAAATTATACTCCTTTAAATTTTGCCATCCCATGGCATACACTTCTTCAACATTTCTATTGCGCCCTTCATTCTGATATCCCCGGGAAATTATATTGCCGCTTCCATCCGGAAGAAACGCACCGTACAACGGACCGGCAGCATACACCAGCAATGCCATATTCTCACTGGTAAAAGGTGGTTCCTGCCGGTTCTTGTAGGTGAGGTTCATGATGGTACCAATGGTAACCGCCTTACCTATCTGGCTGACGTAATTGAATAATGCATTGTAACGTTTAAAATTATAACCAGGTAACATCGCATCCTGGTCAAGGTAACCGAGCGAAAGATTGTAAGAACTTTTCTCTGCACCACCTGATATGGAAACATTGTGATTAGTGACGGTCCCCGGATTGAAATAATGATCCACACTGTTGAAATTGGGATAGCGTTGCGGGTCAGTTCCGCTTTTATACTTATCAATATCAGCCTGTGGATATTTGAAAGCTGCACCGGTTCTTGTTGCTGCCGCATTATACATTTCCATATACTCTGCGGAATTGGTAATAAAGTCGGGCAATGCAGTAGGAATATGGCTTCCCACATTTACCCGGTAGCTCAACGTCATTTGTCCCTTTTTACCTTTTTTTGTAGTAACCAATATCACTCCATTGGCAGCTCTTGCTCCATAAATAGACGCAGAAGCAGCGTCTTTTAATACAGTGACATTCTCGATATCATCAGGCGACAAATTATTAAATGAACCGGTTACACCATCTATCAAAACCAATGGTGATGAGCTGCCGCCAAATGTGCCACGGCCTCTTATCAAAAAGTTGGGATTATCTCTTCCAGGTTCACCGGAAGGCTGGGTAACCTGCAGGCCTGTAACTCTTCCCTGCAGCAGGTTTGCAGCATTAGGTGCTGGCCGCTGGGTAAGTACAGTGCCGCTAACCGTGGCTACAGAACCCGTAAGGTTTGCCTTTTTTTGGGATCCATATCCTATCATAATAACATCTGACATGGTAGCTTCACTTCCTGATAGTTTTACCGATAAGCTCGTTTTGCCGGTAATATCAATTTCCTGCGTTTCATGACCTACATAACTAAAAATTAGTACATTGGCTCCTGCCGGCATATCAATACTAAAGCTCCCATCTGCGCCGGTAACAACTGACCGTTGAACTCCTTTGATTGTGACGGTAACACCCGCCAATGGCTCACCTTTTTCACCCGTTACTTTTCCGGTGATGGGATTCATTTGACTTGGTTGAGTTTCGGTCAAAAGCCGGGGTGGTAGTGATGTAGCGGTTAATGTTGCAGAAATTGAAAAGCATAAGCTGACCGCAAGTAATTGTCGTAGCATAAGTAATCGTTTAATTTGTTCGTGAAAGGGGATTAATTAAAATAGCAGTGTAAAGAGATTGTAAAATTATTGCGAATAGCAGGGGAAAAGAATGACACTATTTACTAACAAAGTGGATAATCTTACTATTATTTATTTTCGTTTAATCGAATTGAATTTGTGTTGGAGACGACCAGGATGATTCTTAATTAATAGGCTGATAAATCAGCAATACCAGTTTAAATAATATAAAAAACGTTATTGAATTATTCATAAAGAATACAGCCGCCACGGATTTTCCTGTGATATTTGTAATCAATATTTAAAAATCAGTTATTGAAAAATACTTTTCATATAAGCTGTATTCGCCCCAAAATTTCCTTTTACATCCCGAGGCTTGGTGGCATCCCTGCTTCTTTCAATCACCAGCCAGCCTTTCCACTTCATTTTGTCCAGCGTTTTCTTCACTTTCTTCATATCGATCTGCGGATCATTTTGAAGCCATACACTGTCCTTATTAGTACAATGGATCATACAGATTCTATCTGATCCCAAAGTTTTAAGTTCCTTAATAAGGTCCCTTCCTTCTTTCAACGCGTTTGAAAAATTGAAATATATCTGTATACTTTTAGAGCCTATTTCTTTCAGCAATTTCACTTCTTCTTTTGCTGTTAATGCAGTTTCGATCCCGATCACCACGCCTGCAGCAGCAGCCATTTCACCAGCCACTTTCAAACGAGCCACTACAGAATCCCGTATACCCGGATTTTTGCGCAGATCGCATTGCACGCCCAGCGGCAGGAAGGCTACTTTTACATTCATCAGTTGCATGGTTTTGATGCAATCCTCAATTGATCGTTTGTATTCCGTCCGATTGCAAAATGACTGTGCATAATAGCCGGTCATAGCCAGGGAAAAAATCTCTATATTCTGTTCCTTTGCCTTGTCTATAAATTGCTTTCGTACGGTGTCGTTTAATAATTGGTTGTCAAAAGTTGGCCTCGTACCAAGTCCGCCCATATCTACTTCCACGCCGTCAGCACCGAGTTGTTTGGCAAGTGTGATAGCGCCAAGTTTCTGTCGTTTCAAAAGCATGAGGTCGATCAAGCCAATTTTGTAACGAGGTTCCTCTATGGCTTGAGCTGATACAAAAAGTGACCATTCGCAGATACAGATCAGCGTTACAGCAAGTAATTTTATAAAGCGAGTAGTATTCATAATTTTTGTTAACCTCTAATGTTTTGTTAGCCACTAATGGCACTAATTATCACGAATGAATATTTTTATATTACTAACATTCGTTGCACAAGGTGTTTTAGCCACGAATGCACGAATTATCACGAATAAGTTTTTGATTTTAAAATCAGTAAACATTCGTGCATTCGTGGCATAAACCATTCGTGCATGTTTCATTCGTGCATTCGTGGCATAAACCATTCGTGCATTCGTGGCACAAATCGTGCATTCGTGGCATAAATCATTCGGGGCATATTAGTTAGTTTTTACTTTTAGGAAATACTTTCTCCAATTGCTCAAATCCATGTATTGCATGAGCCGGTAATTTTTCACCCTTGTCTCCAAAAACATACATCATTTCTTCCTTTTCTATTGTTATGCCTGATTCATCAATATTACCTTGTTGATCTTGAATTGCTTTTAGGTTGATGTTGAAATGTTTGGCAATGAATTGATAAACCGCTATTCTTTTATTAATGCCAAAGTCATGTTGTTCCATGGGAAGGTGCACATTTTCTACATTGTTTGGTTTGTTGTAGTAGCCGTACATTTTTTGCAAATAGATAAGATCATGTTGGGGCATTTTATCCGTCCAATCGCCACCATCTGAAATTACCAATTGCGGCCTTGGAGCAGCCATGGCAGCCAACTCCACGTTATCGGTCCGATTGCCACAATCGTGTATCGGCATGCCGCTTTCGCAAGGACATCCGCCATAAAAATACGAGGACACCGATAAGGCAGGTACACTCAGTTTTATCCTATTCTCAATTGCCGTCATGAGCATGGCATGTGTGCCGCCGCCTGATCCGCCAACGATGGCAACCCGGTTTGTATCAGCATCCCTTTGCGCCAGCAAATAATCCAGAATGCGGATACTGCCCAGCACCTGTATCGTCATGGCAAGGCTTCGGCGATGATCTTCTAGTTTAAACTGGAGCAGCGATTCGCCCCAGGCAAACAGATCGTAACTAAAAGCCATTGCGCCCATTTTTGCGATAGCTGCACAGCGATACTGGCAGTCGGAGCGGTAGCGGTGTTTTTCCCAATGTCCATCCGGATTTAATACCACGGGAATCTTCCCTTTATATTTAGCAGGCTTGTACAAGGAGCCGTTGATGTATAAGCCAGGCAATATTTCAATGGCAATATTTTCAACAGTATAGCCGTTATACTTTCTTTTTGTCGTGATGACAGGTTTTGTATTGGGTGCTAAGGGAAGCTTATCTAATCGCAATGCCTCCATCAAACAAGGCTTTAATAAGTGCTTGCGAACTTCCCATTCATTAAGATTATTATACTGGGATGCAATGCGGTCCAGCTCGGCCCAGCCTTCTTCTACCGGCCACCGGTAATATTCATAGCTGCTCAGTTTATATACTTTATCTTTTTCTTTCTTAACTTTTAGATCCAGGGGTTTTAGAACATTGTCCAGCGTTGCCTCCACATCATTTCGGTAACGCCATCGGGCATAGTTGACGGTTTTATTGGCAACCATGCTATCGGTATATTTAATCATAACGCCGTATTTTTTGCCAACATCGGCCAGCACTTCCCCGAGTGGTAGAGCATAGGCATTGTCAGTATTTAACTGCGCTTGTACGGGACCAAAGCAGGATGCGGCAAAGACACCCAGGCACCGTATAACGTATTTATGAAAGCGTATTGATCCGGCATTGCGGCTGCACAGCATTACTATCTGTTGAACGGAGTTTCGATTAAAATGCGGGATAGACTGTCGCCACTGAAGCTTAATAGCTGTAATAATGCCTGTTTTCATACAAAAAATATTATTGTTACGCATATCATTCCTGTTTTAAAAATGACGGTTTGCCCGCCAGCTACTATATAATAAATTTTTCTCCAGAATGGGTTTTGGAAAAAATAAACTTGCGATGTAGCCCACGCCGATTACTACCAGGTGGCTATACACGCCCAGCATCAATTTGTGATGGGTGAAATTAAACCTGCCCAAATCGAGTAAGAGAGCCGGGTGTTTTAAACCAATGGGCGTGGAGGTTAGAAAGGCATAAGCGGTAAAAATAATACAGGTAAAAATGCCGATGTTTACCCCCTGCCTGTTGGCTCTTGCGCTAAACAGGCCCAATAAAAATATACCTACAATGCCACCCGATAAAATCGCATAAAGCGTGAACACCACGCCCAGCACACCTTCATTGCCAGTACTTAAATAAATGGCCCCGATGAGGATGGAGATAATCCCCGACAGCAATACAAAAGTTTTACTGGCAAACAGGTATTGCTTATCAGTTTTGCCCGGCCGCAGTTTTTTATAGTAGTCCTCCACCCCTACCGCTGCCAACGAATTTAAATCAGCACTCAGGCTGCAAATGGCCGCGGATATCAATGCCGCCACAATAAAACCAATAATACCTATGGGCAATTCAGTCATGATAAAATGCGGAAAAACGGCTTCAGGTTTTAAGCCTGCGGGCAAGCCCTGTTGCTGGTAAAAAACAAACAAGGTAGTGCCGATAAACATGAACATGGTCCAGATGGGAACGGTAAGGCAGATACCCAGGAAAGAAGCCCTGATAGCCGAACGATCTGTTTTAGCAGTTAGATAGCGCTGTACCACGGTTTGGTCGGTGCCATACTTTTGAATGGCATAGAATGCGCCATTGATGATCATCACCACCAGGGTAAGTTTTGTAAATTCAAAATCGTAGGGGCCAAACCCCGCCCGGTTATTTTCGCTGGCAATTTTATAGGCTTCAGGCACACCGCCCTTAATGGAGTACAACAAAATGCCCAGGCAAATAATGCCACTGGCAAATAACATAAATCCCTGGAACACATCGAGCCAGATTACCGCCTGCATTCCCCCTTTTAAATTTACAATAATCAGCACGAATCCCACACACAACAGGATGATAAAAGGATTGATGGCGGTCATTTTATGAATGGCCACGGCTATCAAAAACAACACCGTGCCCATACCCGCAAATTGCCGCAGTATAAAAGAAGACGAACTGTAATAACGGGCGAAACTGCCAAACCTTTTTTCAAAATATTCATACGTGCTCAGGCCGATCACTTTTCGAAACAGCGGTACGATAAACCAGATGGTACCCAATAAAACCACCGGCACCATTAGTCCCTGCACCAATAAGATCCAGTTGCTGGTAAATCCCTGTGCCGGGTAACCTAAAAAAGTAACGCTGCTGATAAGAGTAGAGAGCAGGGATAAACCCAGAGCCCATGATGGGAAATTTCCTTTGGAAAGAAAATAATTTTCAGTGGTTGTTTGTTTATGAGCAAACCTAAAGCCAAGGTAAAGTGTAATACCCAGCACTACCAGTATGATGCAATAGTCAATAGCGTGCAAATGATTCATTGGCTTAATCGTTGGTTGATTTTCGGGAAACAACTCCTGAAAAAATTATGATGATGAATACAGTTCTTTTATTTGTTGCGGCAGTGCATAGCTTCCGGGCTTTACGGTTATTAGTAAATCACCGGCCTGCATTCGCACTACACCCCTTTGCAATTCATGCACCGCCAAAAGTTTCGTGATGCCGAGTTCTTCCAATATTGCCGCCGCCGTTGCACCTCCTTCAATAAACAATTCTTTAACCGCATGCCTTTGTAAAATTGCCTTTACCGCTTTGGCCATAATGGTGCAAATATCTGTGGCCGAAAGGTTGAATTGTTTTGCGGATGCCTCAATGGCAATAACCGCCCTGTTATGCTTTTGCAAAATTCCGCAAGCCTGTCCCAACCATTCCTCCTTCACTGCTTTGCCGTTTTGAAGCATCAATGCGGGGAGATAGGCTACATAACCCAAGCCTGCAAATTGTGCTATCTGCGCCCTGCTTTTATCATAAGTGGTACCGGAAACGAACAAATGCGGCAACACGGTGTTAGCTTCCTGGCCCGGGCCCCGCTGAAATTTTTTATCCAGCAATGCGGTAAAGAAATCGCCTGCACCTGCCAGTGCCCAACCTGTATCGACCTTAGCGGCCCAGGCCGTTATATCCTCTGCCGACACCGCCTCCCCCAGGATCATACCGGTGCCATGCAGGTGATCCGCTGGCTTTTTAATTTGAAGGCCGCCGCTGCTCCTTAACATTTTTAAAACAGAGGAATCATGTACCGGGAACTCAGGGTCCGCCGCAAAACCGGTTTCGCTTATTTTTTTCCCATCAATAAAATATTTACCATCGTCGATTGTTCTGCCCAGGGAAGGGTTGGCGGCTACGATCAACGCTTTATCCTGCCCGGTTTCCTCTAATTGTGTCTTCAATTCGTCCAATACATGGCCACGAAAAACTGAATCGATTTTTTTATAAATAAAATAAGGCTTCCATAGTAAAACCGCTTTCAATGTTTCGGCTGTTGCTGTTTGTGCAGCTTTCTTGTCCATCGACCTGCTGTTGGTACAAATGATCACCACATCTGCAACAGGCCCTGCTACCGGAGTAAGAAAAAGCGCTATGCTTAACCCGTATTGCAAGCTGATGCCCGCCAGTTCCGCGGCGCCAGTAAAGTCATCTGCAATTACTACCATGCAACCATTTTGACTAAGATCCTGGTTGATGCCGGCTTCGTTTTTTTGCGGGGTCATTTTTTTAACAGGTTACATCATTGGACTTTCAATGCTGATTGTTGCGTTACAATAATATTTCAGGGATGGTAGTTTTATACTTACTTAATTGAACCGCACTTTCAATCGCTAACACCATAGCATCATGACTGGCAATGCCCTTACCGGCAATTTCAAGAGCGGTACCGTGGTCGACGGAGGTACGGATGATTGGCAGGCCCATGGTAATGTTCACGCCCTTTACGCTATCCATTTGTTGCTTTTCGGCGTTCCATTGAAAACCCGCCAGCTTAAAAGGGATATGGCCCTGGTCGTGGTACATGGCCACAACGCCACCATAAGCGCCGGTATTGGCTTTTGCGAATAAAGTATCCGGAGGAACCGGCCCTTCTACGTCATAGCCCAGGCGCCTTGCTTCTTCCACTGCCGGCAAAATTTCCAGGTCATCTTCGGTTCCAAACAGGCCATTGTCACCAGCGTGTGGATTTAACCCGGCCACACCTATTTTTAAATTTGTCGCACCTAGTTGTTTCATGCCATCTTGTAGTAATTCTATCACCTGCAAAATCCTGTCTTTCTTTACCAGGTCGCATGCCTGCCGCAATGATACATGCGTACTCACATGGATCACTTTCATATTTTCCTCCACCAATAACATGGCGTATTTTTTTGTATCGGTAAAATGAGCATAGATCTCCGTATGCCCGGCAAAATGATGACCGGCCAGGTTGATTGATTTCTTATTGATGGGGCCCGTTACGGTTGCATCCACTTCCTTCGCCAATGCAAGTTCAATCGCTTTTTTAATAGCGTGGAAAGAGGCTTCTCCAGACATAGCGGATATTTGGCCAAACACCAACTGATCAATGTCTACATTTTTAAGGTCATATACATCAATGGTACCATACAGAAATTTTGCATCTGCTACCTTGTCAATGGCATTAACAGCAGCATTCAGTTGAAGGAGGTGAATGATCTGGTTAAAAACTTTTGCATCACCTACCAGCAGCGGCCTGCATATTTGATAGATCTTTTTTTCAAGCAATGCCTTTACAGCAATCTCGGGACCGATGCTGGCAGGGTCGCCCATTGTAATTGCTAAAATTGGTAATAAAGCCATGATTATTTTGACATTTCTTTTAATGTATGGATCAATTTATTTTCTTCTTCATTTGACAATGCCTGCAAAGGCGGCATTACAACGGGCTCACACAAATCTTTTTCCTTCATCAGCCGTTTCAATGCGTATAAACTTTCACCTAATGTTTTACCTGCCTGGTAAAGATTGCCATAGAGATCGCTCAGGCGCTGCATTTCATAGGCCTGTTGAATATTGCCTGCTTTAACGGCTTGTAACATCGCAGCATATATTTCCGGAACCAGGTTGGCCGTGCTGGGTACCAGGCCATCACTACCGCCAATCAATGCTTCGGCCGATTTAGCGGCCCATCCAAGGAAGTGGCCAAAATCCTTCCGGTGTTTCCATAAAGCAAGTGATTGTTGCAACCGTTCTTCGCTCCGCTCTGAATCTTTGGTGGCAATGATATTTGGGTGATAGCTCAGCTCATCGATCAATTGCAGCGATATGCTCATATGTGTAGTAGCAGGAATATTATAAATTACCAGGGGCAATGGAATAGCATCTGCCAGGTCTTCAAAATATCTTTTAACCTGCCCCTCATTCAGGGCATAATAAGACGGAAGTGTTACCGCCACTACATCCACTCCATGATAGGCACATCGTTTTGTAAATTCAACTGATTCGCTAAAAACATTGGATGAAATACCGGCGTACAAAACAGTGCCTGCTTTTTTATTTTTTGCCGCTGCTATTAAATAATCGTTTTTTACCGAAACAGGCAAAGAGGCCGACTCGCCGGTGGTGCCCAGAATAAAGGGCGATATATTATTTTGATAAAACCTGTGGAATAGTTTTTCTACTGAACTTTCATCCAATTTGTAATCCGTCGTTAAAGGGGTTATCGCCGGAACGATGATACCACCTTTTACCATGGGATGCGCTATGCCTGCGGGTGATGATTTACCCTCAACTCCTGGTTCGCTGGCACCTTGTGACTCTTTTATCCCGGGCTCTTTGTAAAATGTAGACATGATCAATATGCGGCTTTATAAATGTTGATGGCATCCTGTTCCCTTATTTCCTTTGGATTATTTTTTAATAAGCGTTGAATTTTCATTGCATCTTTGGCCATCTGCGGAATAGCGGATTCCGGCACACTTACTTCTCTTAATGTGGCGGGAATATTGCATGCTTTGATCAATTCCTTTATTTTTTTCACACCGGCAAAAGCGGTTGCTTCGTCGTTGTCCTTTCTTTCGCAGCCCAATGCTATGGCCACCTCCGCATAGCGTTTAAGCGCCGACGGTATATTAAACTCCATCACATAGGGTAACAAAAGGGCATTGGATAAACCATGCGCTAAATGAAACATGCTTCCCAGGGGATACGACAAAGCATGTACCCCGGCTGTATTCACCGGGCCCAGGCAAAAACCGCCAAGCAAACTTCCCATGGCCACTTTTTCCCTTGCTTCTATATTGGTTCCATCTTTTACTGCTGTTTCAATGTGAGCGGCTATCAGGCGCATGCCTTCATAGGCATACAGATCGATAAAAGGTTGTGCAAATTTATTTATGTATGCTTCGAGACAGTGGGTTAAAGCATCCAGTCCGGTAGCCGCGGTAATGGCTGGTGGAACTGAAATTGTCAATAACGGGTCCACGTACACGATATCCGGCACCAGGAACGGGCTGATGATCCCTTTTTTCTGGTTATCCGCATCGTCCACCAAAATGGCATTGGGCGACACTTCGCTGCCGGTACCCGACGTGGCCGGCACACATATTAATTTCTTTCTGCGGCCCTTCAATAAACCAATGCCCACATAGTCTCTTAATTGCTGATCATTTTCCAGCTGTGCGGCCACCAGTTTAGCAATGTCCAGTACGCTGCCTCCGCCGATACCTATTACGATATCCGGGTTAAAGGGAGCAACTACTTGCATCAGCTTTTCAAAGTCGGCGAAACTTGGCTCCTGCACGACAGAAGTGTCCATTAAGAGTTGCACCCCGTTAGTTGTGAGTGTATTTATAAAATGAGCAGTGGTTTCTTTTAACGGCTCAATGGTGGCAATAAAAACCTTCGCTGCATTTACTTGCAATACCTCATCAGCCAGGCCTGACAAGGTTCCATTTCCAAAAACCAGTTTACCCGGAAAAAATATTTTTAGCGTATCCTCCTTCATGGTGATTTATATGGCCGGGTCGAGCGGCACTTTAGGTAACAGCAATGACTGAACGTCTACAGGCTTTATGTCCAGCCTTTCGCACCAGCCTAAAAAACTTTCATGAATTTCATCTAACGTTTGTTTTTGTTGCGGGGTTAGTTCCAGTGCAGTTGCCCTGCTGATGGTGCGGACAGGTAATCCACGTTTGCGTAGAAAATATTTTGCACTCATAGGGTAAGCCACATGTATCAGTGGATCTACCCTGCTAATTTCTGATTGCAGCCATTTCACATCTTCCTGCCTGGCCGGATCGGTTGCATTGTTGACCATCCATACTAATATTTCAGGGTAAAAATTCCCAGAGATAGAACTCATCCCCTTTGCACCCATTTGCAGACTGTACATAGCATTGGGGGAATGCGCATCATAAAACTCCAACCCGTTTTTTGTTTCTTTTACAATATCCAATTTAGCTTTTACTTTTTCCAGTTCGATCGAAGTATCCTTATGATAGACCATCCTGTTTGCAGACAATAATGTTTTGAATACTTCCGGGCCAATAATCCTTTTATATGGCGCCGGGCATTCATACATACCGAGTGGAATATTGCCGGTCAGTTTAAACATCTTATCAAAATTTTTCAACAGTATTTCATCACTGTCTTCAATATTGGCATAGTGGCCCGTGATCAATATCACCGCATCAATACCAGTGTCGTATATTTTTTTGGTGAAATCCGCTTTGTCTTCGATCGTCATACCAAAGGACCCTGTGGCAACCACGGGTGCCCTTCCGTTTACATACCGCACGATGTGCTGGGTTAGCTCCAGCCTTTCATCTTCGGTAATGCTGTACATTTCGCTGCTGAGGCAATTGGCGAAAAAGCCTTTTACCCCGGCGGCAAGATAAAAGTCGACCAGGTTATGCACCACGTCTAAATCAACCTTTGCCTTTAGGTTGAACGGTGTTATCATCACCGGAACGAATTTATGATGGCTCATAATTTTTGTATTTATTATTGCGTTAAAATTAATTGTTTCGACCCCCTTAAAAATGTACTATTCAACTATTCAACTGTAACATGTTCCTGTTTAGGATGATAAATTTATCTACCCTCCTTCTTTAAAATCCGAATGACCGCCTTCCGCTTTTTTGCCAGGGCCAGGGAATGGGACTACCTTTTTTGCGTAGTAACTGTGGTACCTGGTTAGCAACAGACCGGCTAAAAAAATGGTGAGGGTACCCACCACGATGATCATATTTTTATGTAAAGGGCTCCTCAAAAAACTATACGCATCGGTGATCCTGTCTGAAAAAGTCATCCACAAAATTACCACGATCCCAATGATCGTAGCTGTTAGCGCTTCGGCATTTTTAGCCTGGCGGCTGATCAGTCCCAATAAAAATAATCCTAGCATACCACCGGCAAAAATACCCGAGAGTTCCCACCATACGTCTAGTAAACTTTTTGAGCCGATCATTGCCAAACCGGTACAAAGGCCAGCCAGGCCGAACACCACCGTGGCAATATGCAGGGAAAACAATTGTTGCTTATCAGTAATGGCGGGTCTGAAATATTTTTTATAAATGTCCATCGTAAACACAGTGGCGGAAGCATTCATATTTGAACTGATGGTACTCATCGCCGCGGATAAGATGGCGGAAATGATCAATCCCAGTAAACCCGTTGGCACTTGTGTTACCATGAAATTTGGCAACACCTTATCCGCATAATCGGAGGGTTTGAAAGAAGCGGCCAATTGGCTTATCTGCTGCGGTGTAGCGGCTCCACCCAATTTTTCGGCGGCAAGTTTTAATTTAACCGGATCGATCATTACCGGATGTACCTGGTAAAATGCATACAGTGCCGCCCCGATAATAAAAAATAATAAAGAAGCAGGAACGTACATGGCAACGCACAGCCAAACGGACCTGGCGGCCTGTCGGGTAGACCTGGCAGTATGGTATCGTTGAATATAGTTCTGGTCCATTCCAAAATTATTGAGGTTGATAAAGAAGCCGTATAGTAGCACCACCCAAAAAGTAGATTCTGATAAATTAGGAGAAAAGCTTCCGAGGCTTAATTTATGATCTTTGGATGCGATGTTGATCACCTCCGAAAAACCACCAGGCACTTCTCTTATAATTAAAAAAAGGATCAGCAAAGCGCCGAGGGTTTTAACAATTCCCTGTACCACTTCCGTCCATATCACCGCCTCCATTCCACCCAGCACGGTATAGATGGTTATGCAGATACTCATTACAATCATAATAGACGACATCGAAAACCCGGTCAGGGCCTCCAGGCTTAGTGCCATGCCAAAAAATATAGATCCCATCCTTGCAAACTGGGTAAGCAAAAAACAAATAACGGCGTATGTGCGGGCCCAGGAACCGAAACGTTTTTCCAAATGAGCATAGGCCGAAATTTCGCCGGTGTTCCTGTAAAAGGGAACAAAATATTTGGATGCCAGCCATGCGGCCACCGGCATGGAAATACTAAATACAAAAGCGTTCCAGTTGCTGCCAAACGCTTTGCCGGGTACGCCTAAAAATGTATTGCTGCTTAAGAAAGTAGCGTAAATAGAAAGGCCGATCGCCCATCCGGGAATTTTGCCAGAGGCCCGGGTAAACTGGTCTGTATTTTTATTTCTCCTTGAAAAATAAATACCTATCAGTATCATCACGGCGAGGTAAAGGAAAATAATGGTAATATCTAAAACAGGCAGGTTGTTCATTTAGCAATCAATGTCGTTTACTTAATAAATTTATTTATTTACAAACATTTGTTTTTCAATTTAGCATCGTTGTGTCACTCACTTGTACAGTTTCAGCAATAAGGAGCAAGGAGCGTCCACACGTAAGTAAACGATGTTGATGTAGTAAACGTTATTTTACTTAATCATCAGATGGTTTATTTACCACGTTCAACACCCCTGGCCATTTTTCATTGAGGATAGGTTTTAATTCAAGTTTGGCCGGGTCTATTTTTACATATTTTATTCTTTCTCTCCTCCATGTATATACGATATGCACCATGCCATCTTTTGTTTGAATTACGGATGGATATGAATACTGGCTAACCGGGGAATCATCCAGTATTAATGCAGCTTCCCAGTTTTTGCCATCCTTTGACACCGCCACATTCAACGGTGTTCTCGCCCCTTTTCCATTGGGAAGATCAGGCGCTGGCTTTACATGATTGTACACCAGCAATTGCCTGCCATCTTTTAATGTTACCGCATCCGTTCCTGAATTATTATTGGGCAAAGCACTGGCCTGCATCGGGCTCCATGTTTTTCCTCCATCGCTACTCCACGATTCATTTATTGTCCTGTTCCTGCTCCTGCACAAAACCTGCAACCTTCCGTCGGCATAGCTTAAAATACTGGGTTGGATTGCACTCGTAATTTTTCCGTCATTGATTGGTCCTGTCTTACTCCATGTCTTCCCTTCGTCACTGGTCATTTCAAAATGTACTTTCCAGCCATCTTTTTCTGTGCTGGATGGACAGACTAGTTTGCCTCCAATCAATACCGGTTTATTTTTGATAGGACCTAAAAATCCATCTGGTAACGATTCCCGTTGCCCCCATGTTTGTCCATCATCTTTAGAGCGAATCATATAACCTTTCCATCCCGCTACATTTGGCCCAATCTTGAAAAACAACAATAAGTCACCACCCGGCACCTGGTACAATACCGGGTTATAACATGGATGCCTCAATGTATCATTGATGATGCCGTCTGCAACTTTTGTGGATTCAGTCCATTTACCATTTACCAGGTGGCTGGTCCAGATGCAAACATCTTTATTACCTTCCTTGGTACCGCCAAACCAGGCAGCAATCAACCCATCGGACGTTTCAGCTATAGTAGCCGCATGACTTTCGGAATAAGAAGCTTCTTTAAAAATGAACTCGTCTTTTTCAATTCCTTTTCTAAATTGAAAATTTGAAACAAAAGAATAACTACCTGAACCGATTTCGAAAACGGCATAACGGTCATCCATTTTTATAAACTTTACCGCTTCACTCTTATCAACAGATTTCCCCTGTTCCGTAATATCGCTGGCAGATGAAGCCGGAATATAAATAGTTGCACTTGCGTTGGCTGGAATGGTTATAGCCCAGCTAAAGCTTTTACCCTGCTGATCTTTCTTCCAATCACTTATTATTTTGCCATACATGGACTGATGGGAAGCTTTCACAAAATACAAGCCATCCACCTGTTCGGGTTTCATGACGATTTTTTTAAAAGCAACCTCCGCATCATCTGATTTAATCCCCGCTAAATTTTCATAGCACCAGATGAGCAGATCGCCTAACAGCATTACATGATTTTGTGAATTCATTTGCGGATTGGCCGTATTTCCATTCCATAGCTCCCAGATGGTAGTGGCTCCATTTTCAACCATATAACCCCAACCCGGATAGGATTTGCCTGTGGCCAATGTAAACGCAATATCGGAGCGCTGGTGATCTGTTAAACCACGCATCAGCCATTGGGTGCCAATTACACCAGTGCTGATGTGCATATGGTTTTCGATCTTGATTTTATTGTAAATATTATTGAATACTTTTTCTTCCAGCGCTTTATCCACCATTCCAAAATACAGCGGAAGTAAGTTGGCGGTTACACTATTGTTGTCGTAATAATTTTTTTGCTTGTTAAAAAACTGTTGATTAAATGCTTGTTTAATATTGGTAGCCAATTCATCAAATCCTTTAATGTCTGCATCCTTACCGGCCAGTTTTGCAAACTGCTGCATGTATTGTAAAAGTTGGTAATAATAAGCGGTAGCAATTAAAGCCCCATTTGTTGTTCGCAGGCTGTCCCTCGATTTGATCATCTCCAGCGATTCCGGCGGTACACACCAGTCGCCGTATTTATCTTTGGTAAGGATATTATTTACGAGGTATTTATCCTTCATATAGTTCATCCATTTTTTCATAGAAGGATAATGAGCAATAATGGATTGCTTGTCGCCATACTGCCTGTAAAGCATATTCGCTACTAAAATATAAGTGCCGGGCCAGGTAACATTATCGCTGTAATAATTCCAGAAGGCTGGCGCCACATCCGGGATAGCCCCTTCGTCTGTTTGAGACTGTTCGATATCATCAAGCCATTTCGCATACAGGTTGGCATTATCAAACAGGAAGCTCTCTCCTGTTGAACCCGTCGCCCGGTCACCCAGCCACGGCTGGCGCTCATTGCGCTGCGGACAATCAACCGGCATGCCTTTATAGTTGGAAGCGATGCCCCAACAGGCATTTTGATAAATACGGTTGAGGATGGTATTTGAACTGGTAAAACTTCCCGTGGTTTGCATGTTGTCATACACCATCTGTCCTTCAAAATTTTGAATGGCTGGCGTGCCCTTGTAACTGCTAATCTCCACATACCTGAAACCATGGTATACAAAAGAGGGGCGCCAGCCCCCATCCCCTAAAGGGGAGTTAGAAAATGTATAGCTATCTGTTACTTTAGCATCTCTTAAATTGGCTACATACAGTTCACCGTTGGCTTGCAAACTTTCTCCAAAACGTAGGGTTATCTTCTCTCCTTTTTTTGCATTTAAATTTTTAATTTTCAGCCAGCCGGAAAAGTTTTGTCCCATATCAAGGATGAATTTACCGCTGCCGAGCTTCTCAATTCCTACAGGCCGAATGGTCTGCATTACTTTCATGGCTTCAGTCATCTGCGCCTTCAAATTCCCACCCGGTGCAGTCACAAGTTCAGGCTTCATCCATTTGCTGTCATTGAATCCGGTGCTGGCCCAGCCGGGCATTTCTTTGGTAGCATCATATTCTTCACCATCATATTCATTGTTGGTGCGGATGGGACCGTCGGTATTAAGTTTCCAGCTTTCATCACTTGTGATCACCTTCTTTGTTCCGTTAGCATACTCAATCTCCAGTTGTACTAACATCTTTGGATAACCAAACGTGTTGATCTTTTTTGGTTTGTAATCCTGCCGCATCGTAAAAAACCTTCCATTGCCTAATACTGTTGCTATCACATTTTCGCCGGCTTTCAATTGATCGGTTACATTGTATGTGTTGTATAGAACTGATTTACGGTAATCGGTTGGAGCAGGCACCAGTACATTGCCCGGCGATGTTTTTTTCCCATTGATGTACAATTCGTATAAGCCAAGGCCGGTAATATAAACGGTCGCATTTTTTATACCTGCTGCTAATTGAAATGGCTTTCTGAAATACCTGGCAGACAACCTCGAAAATTGTGTAATACTATCCCAGGCGGCCCCATGATCATAGCCAATCCATTTTGCCTGCCAGTCAGTGCTATCAAGTAAGCCGGTAGTCCAGTATGCATTGCCAGCTGAAGTGGCATTTCCTTTATTGGTATTGATGATAACTTTCCAGTGACAAGTGGAGCGGCTTTTTAACTTTTTACCTGCGTATATTAAATGAATGGATTGCGCTGAAGACACTTTTCCTGTGTTCCAAAGGTCACCCTCTCCTTTCGCCAGTTTTTCTTTGGTGGTTGCAACGATCACCTGGTAGCTCGTTTGCCGCACATCCCTTTTACCCGACAATATTTCCCAGCTTAACCGTGGCGCTGTTACATCAATGCCCAATGGGTTCACCAACATTTCGCAACGAAGATTACTCACGGAAACCTGTGCCTGCAAATGGAAGGAGGTTACCAAAACCAATACAAGAGAATATATAATTATTTTTTTCATTTTTTTTGTAAGCTGAAGTTTATAATTTAAACATGCATTTCATTCGTGCAATTTCGTGTAATTCGTGGCCTATCTAAAATCAAAATACAACACCAGTTCCAACACCCTCGCCGGATCTTTTTCATAATCATAAAAAATGTTTTTCATACCCATCGGCCCGGTCGTTTCGTTGCGCTGCGTCTTGGTGCCAATGCTGCTGATGCCCTGCATAAAGGAAATGTCCCCAGACGGAAATAAAGGCTCGTAATTATGCCATTGATCCGTTTTCCAGGCTGGAGTAAACAGCCGGAGAAAAACATTTTCAGTTGTAGAAGAAACTTTAAAAGAGTGCTGATCGCTTTTAAATGTACCATTGTAAAAATTGCTATGGTATCCTTTGAATTCAGGATAAAGCCAAGGCGCTTCGCCGGTCTCCGTATTGTTGTAGGTTTTAGTCCATACTCCAAACTGTGTTCCCTTCATGCGGTTTTTCCATACACGGTATGGACCGTCACCCATATAAGTTACGCTCCGGATATTTTTTTCAGGATAAGAAAAATTGACTCCCACGAGTGAGGTAAAATAGCCTGACGGAAAATAGCTGACTTTCATCCGAACAATACCCGTTGGGAAAATGGTCCATTCAAGCGTGTTGAAATGTTCCTTCTTTTCAAATGATGAACTGATCACCATATTCTTTCCGTCCTGCCTGGCGGTGAATGCACGAAAGTTATTTTCCCCTTCCTGCAAAACGGGGCCATTGTTAAAAGGGATGAGATGATCTTTATTTTTTACCTCAGTCAACAACCCGGTTCTCTTGTGAAATGAAAGGGTAATATTATGGGCGCTTACCCTAAATAAGCTGTCAGTTTCCGTTAGTACAGGCGTTGCTTTTCCTTCATCTCCTTTAAGCACTGTTTCAGAATATCCGGGACGAACAATAGGGAAACTTTTTGTAATGATCTCTTTGCCCGACTTGTCTTTTACGGTTACATACAATACGTCATACGTTTTCCAATTGGCTGGTAAAGTAATGGCCAATACACTTTTTTCACCAGGCTTAATGTTGGGTGCAGCGATGGGTCCCGTTTTGTCAGGATGGTTTGTAGTTGTTAATCTTTTTAACCTGTAACTAAATGAGCATTGGTTAATATTCGTAAAATGAAACCTGTTTTCCATGATCAGTTTTCCATCAAACCCAGGCGTGATTTCTTTTCGGTCAAAGTACACCGGGCTCCAAATTTCTTTGATTGCAAAATAGCTTCCTTCCTTTTCATGGTAGGGCCCCACTATACCATCTGCTCCCCGAAATTTATCGGTATCAATTGAATCGTGCAGGTCCTTTCTTACCACACCCTGATCGGCAAGGTCCCACAGAAAACCACCAGCACTTAACGGGTTGCTCCACATTTTTTCCCAGTAATCTTCCAGCCCGGCACCATGACCTCCATCAAACTGTCCATGTAAAAATTCGGTTGGCATAATAATCTCTTTGCCATTTTCATAGTTGCCGATGCCGTAATTGTATTCCCGGTAATGCTGCGTTTCAATGCCACCAAACAACTGCCATGGATGTACAACCGGACGCCGCTGAATATCGTACTCAATGAAAAATGAATCCAGTTCCAGGTTGTGCCCACCCTCGTTTCCATTTGACCACATGATGATACACGGATGGTTCACATCATGATCAATCATTTCTTTCAAAAGTTTTTTACCGGTTGGCGTATCATAGTACCCATGCCATCCGGCCAGTTCATCCATTACAAATAAACCCAGTGAATCACAGGCATCTAAAAAATGATCATCAGGCGGATAATGGCTCATTCGCACGGCATTCATGTTCATATCCTTCATCAGTAATATGTCATCGATGCTTATCTTTTTGCTCGTCGTTCGGCCACTGGTTGGCCAAAATGAATGGCGGTTAACCCCTTTCATTTTCACCTTTAATCCATTTACGTATATGCCATCCCGTTGCTTTACTTCCACTGTTCTAAAGCCAAACATTTTTGATACAGTGTGTACAGCTTTTCCATTTTTGTAAATGGTAAAAACCGCCCTGTATAAGTTGGGGAATTCGGAGCTCCATAATTTTGGTGCTGTAAATTGACTGGTAATAAGCAGATTACTTTTTGCACCTGCAATACTGATCACAGCCTGTTTTCCAAACATGTCTCCATCTTCATTATAAACCTGCATGGTGGCTTTATCTGCATTACCGCCGGTGGTGATGGAAGCGGTAAAACTACCAGTTGCCTTCGCATTAATCGCCACTTGGCTGATGTTTGCCACCGGTAAAGCTTCCAAATATACCGGCCTGAAAATGCCGCCAAATATCCAGAAGTCCGCCTTGCGTTCGGCTTCATTTACTGACGGGTTGGAAGAATGTTTGGACACCGTTACCTCCAACAGGTTTGGCCCATCAGGTTTTACCAGATTAGTTACATCATACTTAAATGCATAGAAAGCACCCTGGTGAATGTCCCCGGTTGACCGCCCGTTGATCTTCACTTCCGTATCCGTCATCGAGCCTTCAAAAACAATATTGATCCTTTTATTTTTCCAACCTGCTGGTACGGCAAATGAATATTTGTACAAGCCTTTTTCCTTCCCCCGCACACTGTCTTTGGCAAATCCGTAATTGTATTTTCCAAAACCCTGCAACTCCCAGCAGGATGGTACCGCTATGGTTGTCCATTTGTTGGCATTCATTCCATCGGTACAAAAGAATTCCCATTTTTTTGTGTCGTCACTCCCAGTGCCGGAGAGGTATAGTTTTTCTGTTTGCTGCGCTGGCAGGCGAAAGCAGTTTAATACTATGAGGAATATAAAATATAATTTGTTCATTGATTTATGTGGCTATGAATTGATACATAATACCCCCGTTCCCTAAAGGGGAGTTCTTCGAAATTCTTTAGGTAAACGGGAAGCTTTTTTTAACTTATTAAGAACGTTGGCAAGGGCTCTGGCCCCTATCAGACATACTAAACATCGGATATAAAACATGAACTACATCTTCCCCCTAACCTTTGTCAACTTTTCCGCACCCGCTATCTTCTTTCCATTTGAAAACACACTTAACCCTTTTCCTTTTTTATATTTTAGCCCTGTTTTATCCCAAATGATTGTGATGATTTTTCCGTGGTACAAAACATTATCCAAACAAAACCAATCCCATTTATTGGTGGGCAACAACGGATTAATTTCGATTGTATCGTCTTCTCTTGGACGCAGCCCCACCAGGCCGGTAATGATCAAATCATTAAACGTAGAATGATTGTAGTAACGGCTTCTCTCTTCATCACCCTTTAACCAATAGCCGGTTTTTTCATCCAGGTATTCACCTATGTATGGACGGCCGCGGTAATACTGCGACTCTACATAGGTTTCCAACAAATCGAAATAGTTGCTATCGGCAACCACTGCTTGCCGGTAGTTGTTCATCAGGTTAGCCATTGCCGTTAAAGTTTGCGAGGTAGCAAAGGGCCAAACCGCACCATCCCACTCGCATTTGCAGCAGCCATGCGTGCGAAAAAGCGGGTGGCTGCGGTCTGCTGTGGTAATACCAAACGGGGCACAAAAGGTGTTTTTATTTAATATGCTTTTCCACGCAACTTCATATCCAGAATCAGGCAGGTTGAAATACCATGGAATATAACCGATGGCTTCCTTTACATTCGCCATGGTATCTTTTTCTTTACGCACTTCAAAAAAAGAACTCTTGTCATTCCATAATCTTTGAAGGATCAATTGCTTAATGGTATCCGCCTTTCGTTTATATAAACCAGCCTTGATTTTATCTCCGCTAAGCGCAGCCATTTTTGATAAAGCCACCGCATTGCCATACATATAACTGTTGATCGTTGGGCGTTCATTCTTTTCCCGCCGTCCGCCGCTGATGGTTTCTTCCATTCCATCCTTTACATCGCTTTGCCAAAACAAGCCACTCTTTAATTTCTTTTCCTCTTCCCAAAGGGTATAGTCAGCCTGTAAATCCGGTCGCATATCCAGTAGAAATTTCTTACCCTTGTTTACCAGGTAACGGTTATAAATAGCATCGGTGGCCCAACTGCTAAACCCGTGTAACTTTTTCATGGGCTTTCCATCATTTCCACGGTACCAAACCTTTATACCATCATTTACAAACTGCTGGTTATGCAGCCAGCGGCCTTCGTTGATGTGATGCCCCAATGCACAGGCAATCAGGTTATACTGATCTGCATAAGAACGGTCAACAAGAAATTCTGTAAAGGCATAACCCACCGGGGTTTTCCTGATGTGCTTTCTCAAAGTCCACCATCGATAATAAAATATCTCTTCAAAATTTTGCTGCGGGCACTCAAACAAAGGGATGTTTTTTTTCATCCAATTCCATGACTGTGCATTGGGTATTGCCTGGATAATATTTTCATCCTCCATCGTATTGAAATAATCAACATAATGTTTAAAATCAGCTGCTTTCAAAATTGCCGGAGCGAGTTTTTCCTGGCCATTGCCCGTAGCAATTACAAACATCCCGAAAAGAAATATAGTGAAGGATTTGATCATGATCTATTTTGAACCGGATGTTTTTAAATATCTGATATGGTAGGCAGCCTCTTTACTTTTACTACCTGCATCGGACAGGTCATACAATTGATCAGTTGGTGTATCGGCATCCGGAAAACGGCGAATACTGCCCGTCCTGAAAGAGATACGTTCGACTGACTCTACCGGCGCAAAACATAAATTGTTACCGGTATTTTTTCCATTGATTGTGATGGTATAAAAACGAGTTGCCGTGTTCAGCTCTATAATGAAATTATATTGTTCACCCGCTTTATACGTTCCAATACTTTTATTCCGGTAACCAGCCTTTGTGATGATAGTACCTGTTGAATCAAATGAAAGCCGTAAGCAAGGTGTTCCCTTTGCATCCAACATTTCAATTTCGAGCAGGCCATGATTTTGTTGAAAAGGCGTGATTGAAAACGCGACGGTTATATTTTTAGATTTGGGAAACAGTCGCTCCGCTTTTGCAAAATCAAAAGGATCGCTGTCTTTTAAAGACAATATTTTACTGCCGTTGGCTGACCTTTCTATTGCAACGGGACACCACATCGGACTGTAAATATTCCAGTTCGCCAGTTCTTCAGCATTCTTCATTTTGGCAAACTCATCATTTACTTGTTCAACAGCTTTATCCCTAACCGGTATTGGAATAGACGATACCCAGATATCCTCCTTGTTCATACTATAGGTCACCCACATATTGCCACCGGGCGGTGTTCCATCCATTTCCTGGATGCCCCGCACATATTGCGGCCCGTATGATTTGTAAGCACCGCCATAGCGCAGAGACGTAATCTCTCCATTGACTAATAGCAGGTCTTTATACCGCAATCCATCATCACTAACGGATAAGGCAAGTGGCCATCGAAACTCCGAAGGATTATAGACTGTTGCATATTTACCATCGCTCGTTTTCTGTCCCCATATTTTAGCATTGGCGTTCACAAATCCAGGGGCCCTTGTTGGGTTGTAAGTCCACGACTTGCCTTTGTTTGCACTAATGCTGGTGAGTGCGTATTTCCAAAGGCCAACAGTTCTTCCATCGGCCAGGTGATAGTAGTTAAATGCTTTAAAATCTTTTTTCAACGGAATCAACGGATCATCTCTGTCAGCCTCTTCTACCATTTGTTGCATTTGTAATGGCGTTGCCAATAGCTCCTCACATGCTGCAATAAATTCTTTGCTGCCAGCTTTTTTGTAAAACGGGTAGCTGGTATTCGTCTCATTGAATGCAAGATTATAGCGAAGAAAATAAATAGGCCCGAAAGTTCCGCTGGCATTAATTTCCCTTACGACCCTACCAATTCCTTTGCCATCATTCGGATCATCCTTGGGAGCCAATACCATTCCATAATAAGCAAGTGCCAATAATTTTTTATTCTTTGCCGTATAAAAACCTATCCGTTGGTGCATCACTGCAAACATATTTTTTGCGGTATCTTTTTTTCCTGGCTTTACAGTACCATCCGCAATTTTATACGGAGGAAAAATGATAATAGGATTGCCCCACTTGTAACCATCTTTGGAAGTAACCAACAATGTTTGTCCGGCACCTTCATGCTCACCAATTGGGTTGCTCAGGTACTCAAGATAAAATGTATTGTTCCAGTAAGCCAGCATGGGCGCATGATTGTACGTCCAGCCAAAACCGCCGGCAGCGGTGGTATCACTGCGGTTAGCCCGCATCACCTGTATATTATGTACACCCAGGGCCAGCGGTAATTGTCCGCTGTGATAGTCAACATTCACCAGCGTGGAGCCTGTGTAGCGAACCGTATCCTGCGCAGATGCAATTGTATTGCACAGGTAAAAACCAGTTAGTACCAGGTGAAATATATTTTTAGTATTTATCATTCAAATAAATTTTTAATAAGATCAGGTATAACTTTCGCAAACTTAAACTGAGCATAGGTTCTGCTTCATTTCCTTTTTTTCATGATAAGGTCGAGTAGGCAAGGGCATTTCAGCCCAAGCCCCAAACGCTCAACACCATACCTTTTGAATACAGCACCTTTGGATGGTTTGCAAACATCATCTGCATGACGTATGCGACAGGCCGACTGTCATCTCCTATTCAGCATTGCAAAGAATAAAAACTAAGTCCTGATCTTTGCTTTCAGGACGCACAAAAAGAAACAAAAAAAATCAAGGAACTCGCCGCCAGTAGTTCAATGATTTAAAGCTTATGCCCGGCTCAAACAGCCTTGATTTCCTAACGGATCATCTTGAAAATTTCTAGCATTTTATTCGAGGCCGCTGTCAGCCTCTGATTGCATACGTATCACCTAATTTTATTTTTTTTATATGCTATTCGCCGCTTTTTGATTTGTTGACCAGCATCTATTTTCATGGCATCGACATTGGCGACGCTCCGTTCTAATTTAGTTTTTCATGGCATCTTCCGCCTTCTAATGCAAGTACCCAAACTATATTTGAATAGTGCTGATCGCTCAACGTTTGTTGTTCAATAATCCTCTTAATATTTTCTTATTGGCTTTAAAAATCGTTCCGTGTTTATGTCCTGCCGGTACGGAAATGGAATCCATTATTGGCCGGAATGTTTTAAAATCTTTTGTTGTAACTGCATCATAAATTTTCTTTTGATAAGAATCAAAATAGATCAGCCAGTTGTCTTTTACCTTAACTACCGATGGTCCTTCTGTAAAATTATCCGTGAATGGTTTGGATATATTGGTATAAGGCCCCAAAGGATTGTCGGCAAAAGCCACTTTAATATTGCGCTCAGGTCTTGTATTATCTTTTAACACCAACACGTAATCCTTGCTGGCTCTTTTAACAATCACCGCATCAATTACACTAAAGCCGGGATCCAAAAAAAGCTTAGTATCAGTGAAGGTTTTAAAATCTTTGGTAATGGTATAATACATCCGGTGATTATTATCTTCCGCCTCCACACCCTTAGGAAATTTATTGGGAATGGTGGATGCCCAAATGATAATGAATTCATTTTTCTCATCGTCATAAAATATTTCCGGCGCCCATACATTTACGGTAGTGGTGTCATGTTTCATCACATCAATAAGGCGCTGCTCAGTCCAGTTAATCAGGTTTTTGGAGGATGCATATCCAAACCCTTTGCTGCCATGCCAGGCAGAGGTAAACACCAGGTGAAAGGTTCCGTCTGCGCCTTGTGCAATAGATGGATCCCGCATTACTTTATCGTCTATTGCTGGTTTTAGCAAGGTTGTGTCCAGGTCTTTCCAATTGTAACCGTCTTTGCTGTACAGCAATCGCAAACCTTCATTGGCCGGTTCGTGAAATGATGTGAACAGGTACACCTTTTTATTACAAGAAAGCAATAAAACCGATAAGCACAATATGATGATATTCGTTCGCATAATTGATGTTCTTGTCAGGTACCGGCTGACGATAACCGCCGTCAGGGTTTGCAACCGCTGGCGGGGTTGCGCTAAACTCTGATGGTTTTTGGCCTCGGCAAGCGGTTTTACCAATCCGGTTAATCAATAACTTTCGTCAGTCTTTAAATCGGTAGACGGATTCGGCTAACCCCGTCGGCGGTTGATCAGGTACCAGCCTCCAACACCAGCACCCAATCATTTCCCTCCTTTTTTTCTCCGGGAGGATTGAATTCTTTTATTCCTTTGTTGGCAAATTTGCCGATGGTCTTTTTAATTCCGTCTTTGGGATTGAACCAATATGCAGTTATCTGCTTGCCATTAATTTTTCCTAATACGGTTTTAAATGTTCTGCCGTTGTATGTATAAAAGAAGGCATAATCCTTTCCTCTTGTGGCAAGAACCCTGTCATATTTTTCGCCATTGTCCGCAATCAGTGACTGATCAGGAACCCTGTCAAAATATGATTTGGACAAAATAAGCTTCTTCAAATATTTCATTTGCCCGGCACCGGGAGCTTTCATTCCATCCTGCCATTTTATTTTGGGATAAAATGAAATGCCTTTATCCCCGGGTGTGTAAAATTGCATCACCGAATTATGACCGTAAGTAAATCCGCCGCCTCCGGCAAACACGCTCCAGTAGGCATAGCGCCTTATTTCATAATCTTTCCAATAGGGTTCAATGCTATCGTGCAAACCGTATGGAATGTCCTCATAGGATGGTTCTCCATCAATGGTTGGCTTGGTAGGTTTTAATAAATAATCATTGGTTACATAGCGCCAGTTGTCCTCGCCATAATGTAAGGTTTCATTTGCGGATGTATCCTGGGCATAGCTTCTGTGACCACTTTGAAACATATTGAAATCCAACCAGGGCTCATTGTGAAACCATTCGGATGAACTGGTTCTTCCTCTTGGGTGAAAAGTGATCAGGTGCCTGTTATCATTTGCATTCAATACTTTTCCAATCGTTTTCCATACCGCTATTGAATCAGATCCTTTTATATCGCCGCCGTTCAACCAGATAATATTGTTCCGGTTTTTATACCTGTTTGTTAAGAAGTTGATGTAGGTTTTTGCCTGTTCGGAAGTAACGCCACCATCCTTTACATTGCCTCCCCAAACAGGTACCAATGCCATGTACAATCCTTTGGTGGCGGCAAGGTCAATTACATAATCTACATGATCCCAAAAGTCGTACTGCAATGGATCGGACACATTGTTTCCTGCGGTAATTTTTGGAGTGGCTACATTTCTATTGATCAATGCTGAATCATCATATTTATTTACCACTACTAACTCGTGCAATAGCATTATCTGTATCACATTGAAGCCTTTCTGTTTCCTGTCTTCCAGGTAAACCGCGGCTTCTTCCCGGGTTGTTTTGCCGAATAATAACCAGCCGGTATCACCCAGCCAGAAAAATGGTTTTCCATCGGCTGTGGTAAAGAAACGTTTGTTGGCAGAAATACCCAGCAAGGGCATTGTTGCTGACTGCGCAAACAACCCTTTTGCGGCTAGCATCAAGCCCAACACCAACAACCCTGTATGTGTAAAAATTTTCATCCTTTTTTTAAATTTTTGTGCACCAGACTACCATGCCTGTACGCTGTATCAGCATCAGCTCCCTGAAGGCTGATGCTTTAATTTGTTGCTGCTCTCCTGTCACCAGTCCCGTTGCTGCGTCTATCCATCTCACTGAATAAGTATCGGTTGGTGTTAGATTCTCTATTCCGGCAACGGAAGGTTCATAAATAATAAACCCTTTATCGCCTGCCAATACATATTTATTTGATTGCTGGTTGATTGGTAGCATAGCAGCAGCTTCTTTTACAAAAGCCTTTGGTAAAGCCGGAATCGCAGGCAATGAACCACCAGCCATAAAAGCGGCCCAGGCGAATTCCGGGTAACTATCACCCGAGTAAACAACTGTCTTCGTCGGATATTTTAACCGGTATTCTTTTACTGCACGGTACACTTGTTCAAACGATGTTTTCTTTGGTTTTAATAATCTTGCATGCTGGCGTGGTGCAAGGTTTTGTCCACCTTTTGGTTCGTACACTTTCCCATCTGCCTGGTAATGCCAGTAGCGGATGTCCACCAGGTCAATTACTTTATTGTACACAGGATTGTTGAGGATAGAGTCCTGTACATCTTTCGTAACGCTAAGTCCGATGACGGGATGTTTGCCTGTTTCTTTTTCCCAATCCCTGATTACATCTAACCAGAATTTTACAAAATGCAAAGGCCCCGTAAACTCTTCACCAATCAACTGGATGACACCATTGTTGTCTTTAAAATTATTTAAAGATTGACGAATGAATTTTCTGTGTAATTCCTTTCGCACCGGATCAGTAATATCATAAAATTGCTCGGCCATGAAGATGCGCTTATCGCCTGCATAAGGCGGTGGCTCCGGGAAACCCGTGTTATTGATATTGTTGGCTGTGCGCCAGGGAAAGTCTGCGTAATGAGCGCCCGCCTCAATAATATTGTGCTGAAAATATTGTTGATTTATCAGTAACAAACCCTGTTGATCAGCTAAGTCCGCAAACTGTTTTAAACGGCTCCAATAGAAGGGATTGTATTTCGTGAGGTCATATTTGCTCAATCCATCCCAGGCTGTGTCTTTGCCGCTGCGGGCAAAAGGTAGTTCATAAAAAGGCGGCCAAACTTCACCATCCATGCGGCGTATGCGTTGATGATCGTCTCTACGCCTGTCGTACCAAAGGCCGTAGTTTTGTTCCATGCCGATGACGTTCTTTTCCTTCATTGAGGCGGTTAATTCTAACAGGTCATCCGTTAATCCTTTACCACTGCGGCCAGGAACAAAACGGGTAATGGCAGGTGATGCTTTTTCTAATTCCTTAGCTTGTATGCCTCCGCTCCACCATGGAACTGATTGCCGTTTACCAATTAATATTTCATCGCCTCTTACCAGCCAGCCGTTTTTGATTTGCATGGTAGCCCCCCCACCCCCCAAAGGGGGGATTTCGGACTTTGATAATTTTACGAGCCTGTTGTATTCGTTGGCAGTTAGTATTTCATCATTTTTGTATGTGATGTTTATGGGATTTCTTTTATCGGATTTTTCAATCCATTCCTTTAACTGGATCCTGGGTTTAGATGATTGTCTTGCAAGTTCTGCAGCGGCTTCTATGGATGGACTACTGGAGGCTTCACCAGGGATGTTCAAAATTTGCGGTTGTGCATCTACGTTTTTGTGAAGCCGTTCAGCCAATTGCCCATAAAATAAACTTCTCGGATTGATGGTATTGTTCGATTCGCCCCAATAACCATCACCTGCAAACTGGCCCCAGGAACCGAATGACCAGTTTTGTGCCGTGGGTGGTTTATAGCAATCAATTCTTGCAGCGGTGCAATTCCAAAACAAACTGTTTGCTGCTGCCCAGCCGGCGCCGTTTGCATCCTGTCCGCGGTTGCCAAAGCGCAATGCGTTGCCATCTACATTTACTATGTCAAATAAAATACCGGATGCCCAGCTATCTATGGCACCACTAAAATTATATGGCAGGTGCGATTCACATTGAACAAATGCATTAGGACCGGGAGCACAATAGCCAACGGCGAAATCGTGGTAGCCACGTTCCGCATAACAGCGCTGAAACAAGGTTTGCTGACCGGTAGTTAAAAATGTATATCGTCTTTGTCCGCCTATTTCGGATACAGGGTGCAGTGAGTTGCAATCTTCTACTGTGATACGTTTGCTTTCCAATACGCTTACCGCGGAACCTGCAAAGTTTTCAAAACTAATTTGCTTTATCCAGGCATCTGTTGCATTTTCGATGCTGATGGCATTCCACCGGTGGTCTTCGTCCTTTAAATTATTTTTATCATACGCAGATATACAGCGCAGATTTTCTATCCCCGTATTATTTACTCTTCCGCTCCAATTGTAAGATGCGATGGTGGCTCCGCCAAACTTTGCATCAAGGGCTGTGGTGATGGGTGCATCAATGGTGATTGTGTTTGCATTAATATTTGTAATTGTTCTGTCGAAGTACAAATCATGGTCACCAGGCTTCCATCCAAGTGCAGAAATGCCGCCGCCGAAAATAGCTGTACCGATTGTATCGATCCATTCTTTGGTAGATGGGCGACGTATGATTACTTTATCACCTGGCTTAAAAGCTGTCGCATCTGCAACCGAAAATCCCATCGCACTTACCGGCACATAATCGCTCGTGATTCTTATTTCCGTGTTGATAGATTTATCATTTTTACCAAGTATTTTTACTAATGCCAACCGGCTTATACCCATACCGGTTATTATGGTTCCTTCTGGGTTCATGCCCGATCCACGAAGCACAATGCCTGACATTGTTATTCTTAATTGCCCGCTTACATCATAGTTACCTTTCTGTAGCAATACTGCTCCGCGAAAACCCGTGGCATCCAGTGCTAAGCTCGCCACATAATCCAAAGCTGATTGTATTCGGTTGGTGGCATCGCCTTTCATTACCGGCACCACTACTTTTACCGGAACATTGCTTGGTATTGCTTTTTCAGAGGCCATATAACCGCAATAAGAAAAATCGGGAATGCGATCGCCTGAAGGTTCCGCAGTATATGTCAGTTGGCCGTTTTTAAAAACAATGGGCGGTACGGGGGAAGATTTTTTTTGAGCAACTGCCTGTTGCAACAGGGCGCACCCCAACAGCAGCCCTAACAGGACGATTCGTCTTTTTATTCCGTTAAATGTTATAATCGTTCTATCAAATATCAAAGCATGATTTTTCTACAAGTTAACTATATACTGTTATTTAAAGGGCCGGTTGTCGATCGGATTTTAGGTCATTGCCCGAATGATGTTGCGACCTGTATTTGAATTAGAAATATTTGCGAATATGTGTTCCCAAAAGCTCAATAGTACAAGAGTGCGACGCAACGATGATGCCACGAAGTACAATTGCTGGTAACAAAATATTTTTTGAAACATACATTCATAAAGCTGCATTCAACATAAAAATCAACACCCGGTAACTAAAATGGCTTCTGTAAATTTTATTTCACAAAAGCCATTTGTATAAAAAGGTTGATACTATTTTTTAAGTGATGCTGAAGGCTTTACTTTATTGACATCAACTACGCTATTTAAAAACACTTCGATATTGCTGTAACCATTTTTAGTAATCACAGTTGCATCAGCAGCATTTGCTGGATTTAGCTTGCTCTTAATTTCATAAGCATCGGGCATTCCATCATTGTCTGAATCTTTGTAAGGTGTTCCCTTGTATTCAGGGTATCCACCCACTTGTGAAACGTCTGTAATGATGCCAATCTTATAAGAATCAAGTGACAGGCGGCGATGTTTAAACTGTGTTGTTGGCGGCACTACTTTATTGGAGACAACAATCTTTCCGGTTCTTACCTGTTCCACAATTCTTCTATCTACTGCATCACGTACCGGTAAAATTGCACCTGCATTGGCCAGCACAAATTCTTTTGCCTGCAATGTTGGGATGATGGTAATTTCCGGCATTGGCAATGGCTTGTTCCATTTCATTTTAGCGGTGTACTTTCCTGCATCAGGCAATTCTTCTACCTGTACTCCCCCGTTCCAGTTATCCTTTGTCACCCTATCATTGCCTTCTACAATATTACCATGTACATAAGCTCTGCCATATACGGCATACCCCAATTTACTTCTGCCACTTTCTGGCTTTAATATACGGTGAGCAATTGGACGGTCTTGTCCAGGCGTGGCAGGCCCAGGTTTATAATAATTATTGATGATATTGTACATCGCTGTATAATCGCCACCATCAGTGGAACGGTGTACCCAGTTGAACACAACATTGTTAGCAAAGTTGAAGATACCGTTCCAGCCAATAGAAGGATTGCGGCCTGCATTGTTTGCCCAAAGGTTACGGACAAACGCACAATTCTCGCCGCCCAATGTACTGCCAAATGCATGGTTCCATGTATCGAGCGATTCAGCAAATATTGAGTTTTGAATGGTGATATTTACGGTTCCTAATTTGTCTTCTACTTTCGCTTCACCTTTCCTGGCAGCAGGTGTGCTGTCATTGTACATGTGGCGGTACATGCTCATGTTCTCATCAAGTCCCCAACTGGCGGATACATGATCGATCATGATATTGCCAACGGGATTACCACCAATGGCATCATCTCTTCTGCCTACCCATGTTTCACCTCTGCGGAAGCGCATGTACCGGATAATCACATCATGTGTATTTATCCAGAAAGATTCACCTGCTATGCAGATGCCATCACCCGGCGCAGTCTGACCCTGAATAGTTATATAAGGCGCCCTCACAATGATGGGTGTTGATATACGGATGATACCCGCTACATTGAAAACAATCGTTCTTGCACCTCCTTGTTCGCAGGCCCAACGCAGGCTTCCAGGGCCATCGTTATTTAAATTGGTTACTACCAGCACCTTCCCTCCACGTCCGCCAAAACTATATTTCCCACCACCTTCAGCACCCGGAAATGCGGGGATATCAGCTTGGGGTAAATCTACCGGGCGTGCTGCCCATGGAACGTACGGCCGTTGATATTTTGCGGCTTCTTCTTCAATGACCGGCAGAGCGATGTTCCATGCCGAATCGGAATGTTGGCGTGCAGCATTCATTAGTGAGTCAGCGGTTTTTTGAACATGGGATGGGATGTCGGGGTATTGGGCATGTATCCTATTTGCCGCAATCAAAATTGTTGCAGACAATAACAGCTTTTTCAGATGCTTATTCATTGTATATTTTTAATTCAATATCATTATTCTACGCTGCAAAAAATTACTCCTGCTTTTTTACAATTAATCGTGAAAAGTATTTTAGAGAACAACTGTTTATTTGAAAGACAAACTTACGAGTGAAGAAAATGGCTTCGTCCCTCCCTACACATATTATATGCTGTTCATTACTTGTAATTCAAAGTATTAAAAGGCCCAACACATACCGCAACAAAGTTGTACGTGCATTGGGCCAAAAAAAATGAAATTTATTCTGTAGCGTTAAAGTTTCCTGAAGCACCATTGTAATCCATCCATCCTACATTTTGTTTTATCCATGGATTATATGATAAGACGGCGGTACTTAAACCGGACAAGTAATAATTGGGCCGGAAAAGTATAGTTATCGGTGTTGTACCATCCCGGTCTAATGCCTGATCAAGTGGCGTCATTACCAATTTAGCTTTGTACAAAGTTTTAAGGTTAGCAATTTGGGTATTAAAAGTTGCCGCCGATGCATCTGGATCTGCCATGACGGAAGCCCTATCCGCAGCTGTTAACGGATCTGAACTGCTAAACGTTTTTCCCTGCCAGTAATAGGAGGTTCTGGTACTACCATTGATAGGTGCAATGCGCAACTTGGCGCAGGTATTGCCGGTAGTATTGGTGGAAGAAACACCGTCGTAAAGCAACCATCTTTGAATATCCCAATAACGTTTTCCTTCATAAGCCAACTCTACCCTACGTTCGTACAAACAAGCCTCTATAGCGGCATACTTGTCAGCCAATGCTCCAATGCCATAATTGTTCGCACTGGGTATTCCTACCCGAGCCCTGATTTTTCCTAAATAACTTTGACAATTAGCAAAGTCACCTTTTGCAGCATAACATTCTGCTATATTCAACAGCAATTCTGCAAATCGATATTCAAAAATATCCGTTCCTGAAAAAGTAAACGAGGTACTGTCTGAGGTGGGACTGGACATTTTACGAACAACTGCCGGAGCTGTTGTTGAGTTACCAGCGTAATAAACAGGTGTGCCTGTAGCACTTGGCCTCCACCTGTAAAAGAAAGTGTTTTTATTTGGATTCTGCTTTATTCCCCACTTACTGCCGGAAAATGCAAAAGTGCGGTAAAAGCGTGGATCCCTGTTTTCAAAAAAGAACGTATCTACATAACCGTTAGCTACAGTGGGACGCTGGCCAGTGGCTAAAGGAAACAGGTCAAGCATTGCCTTGGTAGCCGAAATTCCACCGCCACCATTATAGTCCTTTGGCCTCAACGAGTTTTCCCATGGACTGTTATAACCTGAAGAACTTACTGTAGTGGTGGAAAGCAGTATGGTAAAAATGGATTCTTTATTTCCTCCGGTGGTTGGACTGTTAATACCGTCGTTAATATAGGTCATTTCTGCCCACTCCTTAGCTGTACTGCCATACAATCCATAGCCTGCGGATGTTAAAGCTGCTTCTGCTTTTAAACCGGCATCCAAAGCGGCTTGCCATTTTGCACTGCCGGAGTTATCCCATTCAGCGTTAAATAAAGGGCTGGCTGCAGTAAGCAGCACACGGCTTTTCATTGCGAGGGCAGCACCGCTTGTGAACCTTCCGTAATTAGTGCTCAAGCCTGACCAAACTGCAGGTAACAAAGCCGCTGCTGAATCGAAATCTTTAATTATCTGGGCAAAACACTGTGTTGCGGTTGACCTTGGTGTTCTGATGGTAGTATCTGTAATACTTGCATCGCTAACTTTTAAAACAATGGGAACACCACCGTAAGTACGCACCAAATAAAAATATTGTAAGGCACGGAAATAATACATCTGGCCTTTCGCTGTATTTCTAAAAGACTGAGACATTTCCTGGCCCACACCGTCTATTTTTTCGAGCAAAAAATTAGCTAACCGGATACGGGTGTAGGGTGTATTGGCAATACCAGCTGTAAGTGCCCCCCCGTAATATGCATCTGCGTCTGAGGCCAGTTGCAGATTCCTATTGGGATTGATATAGCTACTCACCGTTCCTGCAATCTCCTCTGTGTTTCTTGTTTTAGCATCGTCGTAAGAACCCAACGTAGTTTCTGCCTGAGTCGGGCTTTTATAATTTACAAAAAAGTAATTATACAACCGGTCAATATAATAGCCTGTTAATACTTCATTGGCAAAAGCGCTCTCGTCGTACTTGTCGTAACTTTTCATATCTTCTAAAAAGCTTTTTTTGCAGCTGCCTGCTGCTACGATCGTCGCCATAAAGGCTATGAGATATAATATTTTATTTTTCATATACAAATTGTTGATCTGATAAATTAAGTTTACAACCCCAGGTTTATGCCCAACGACCATGTTCGCAGTGTTGGATAGTTAACATTGGTTCCGTCGTACATATTGCGATACTTACCGGGGTAAGGATTATACAAATCCCACAAATTATATCCTGACAATACAAACTTTCCGCCTGAAAGATGTGCCTTGGTAAGCCATTCTTTTGGGAGTGAGTAACTAATACTTAATGAACGCACCACACACCTGAAGGTTGGTAAAGTCCAGAAATCTGAAGTTTTAAAAGCATTGTCATAAAATGCCATATTAGGATATTTGCCGTTAGGATTATCTGTAGAATCATACATATCGTTGAGATAAACTGATTGCGCCCAACCGGCATTGGTACTGCTGGTCCCTTGTTTAACCCTATCCATGCTATTATAACCGCCCCAACTGGTACTGATTTGGGCCAAAAGGCTAACACCTTTCCATGTCGCACTAAGATTGGTAGTAAATCCGTAGCTCCTAGTGCTCTTAGCCAGTTGAATAAAATCCTGATCATCGTTTATCTTCCCGTTAGGACCGGCAATGCTTTGGGTGTTAGAATTTAAATCTCCGGCCACATCCTGGTAGGCGATCATGCCCTTTCTCATACCTATCCGGGTTGATATATTTGCACCACCGGCATTATAAAGCGGCGTCGTTCCAGATTTACCAGCCAAATCAGTAAGATAAGACCAATAAGCATCAAGGTCAGCATCTGTTCTTAGGATACCGTCTCCTGTTGACGTTTGTTTCCAGGTTTGGTAACCCCATTGAGCTCCAATCATAGAATATCCTTCACGTTGCGACCCAGCATATTGAGATGCATATTTGAATGGAAGGTCTACATATTTTTTAACCTTATTGTCTGAATAACCGAAGTTTACACCTACAGAATAGGTCAGGTTTTTACTGATTTGGTCGTTCCAGGTGGCGGATATTTCTGTTCCCCAAAAATCAATAGCACCATAATTCTGCTCAGCAAATGCACCACCAACTGTGATGGGAACATTGATGGCACCGGTCATTAAGGTCAACATATCGGTAGAAGAGTTATAATAACCATCTATACTTAGAGATAAGCGGTTTCTCAATATTCGTGCATCTATCCCTACGTTTCTTTGTATCGTTCTATCCCATTTTATGTCAGGGTTTGGCGACGGGTCTGGCGTAATTCCATAAGTATAGTTACCGCCATTGGTTCCAAATGCCATGCCCTTGTCGGTTGCAAGGCCATACAGTTGCATCCATTTCCATGCTTTTACATTATCATTACCGGTTTTACCCAATGATCCACGAAGCTTCAAATAATTCACGCTCCTGATATTTTCTTTGAAAAATGATTCGTCAGAAATAATCCAACCAAGAGACATACTTGGAAAAAAGCCCCAGTAATTTGCAGGCGCAAATTTGCTGGATGCATCGCTGCGAAACAGGATCTGGGCAAGATACCTGTTTTTATAAGTGTAGTTAACGCGTCCTAAATAAGACATCGTTCCACCTTCTGATCTAAAGGTAATTGTGTTGGAGCTATTCAAAGTGCCCGCAGAAACGGAAGTTCCGTTGTAGACACCGGGAATTGGGTTATCATAGATCTGGTAGCGATCTTCAGAAGCAACTTTTGAGCGCTCTCCGGAAAATACAGCCGATATATTATGATTGCCGAAAGTACGGTCGTAGTTAGCAAACAGGTTAATCTGCTCCAACGCACCCGTAGTATTATCGTATGTAACTCTTGAGTTTGATCTATTGATAGTAGCAGCACTCCAAACAGTGGTTGAATTAAATAAATGATTGTTTGCAGTATTAGCCTTTGTTGCCTGGTAAAGTGTCAATGGCATCATGATCTGTTCGGTATTGGCAGCGGTGGAACCGATAGAGTAAGTACCTTTAAAGGACAATCCTGTAAGGAATGGTACATCATACTGCAATGAAAAGTTGGCATTGTAACTAAAAAGCTTATTAGTCGTTTTAGAACCATTGTTCAACAAAGTGTAGTAATTCCAGTTCGACAATGAGTTATTTCCACTTATTGAACCCAATTTATCAGTGCCAAGAACAGGAGAAATGTACCTGTTTACACCGCCAATATTGTACTGCCAGGGAATATATTTTGGCATGTGAAGTAATACACTGTAATCATTTTGTTCGCCACCACTCGCATAACCGTCAGAAAAATTTATCTTGGTAAAAGATTTTTCGAGATTAGAATTATTTGCAGCAAGTGTAGCTGAGAATTTTATACTGTTCATCACTTTAACATCCGTACCCGACCTGAATGTCCACCTGTTAAAATCCTGCGATCCCAAATTTGCACCTTGCGTATAATAAGAAGCTCCCGTAAAATAGGTTGCCTTCTCCGAACCGCCACTTACATTAATGGAGTGCTGCATTGCATTTGCCCTTTTCCAATTGTTATCCAGCCAGTCATAGTTAATCGTATCCATACTGGCCAATTCTGTAGCAGAGAAAAATTTGGCCGGGTTAGCTGTTTCATTAAAACTTTGACCACGTTGAAACCTGTTAGAAAAAATACCGTACTCTTTTGCAGTCATCACCTTACTGCGGCTGATGGCATCATTTGTTTCAAACTTTCCTGAATAAGTAATTTTTGGTGTACCTATTTTCCCTCTTTTTGTTTTTACAACTATTGCACCCTGCGAAGCTCGTGCACCATAAATAGCGGCACTTGCATCACGTAAAACAGTAATGCTTTCTACTTCCGAAAGATCCAATAAATTGAACTTATCTAAAGTTGGTAAATTAGTAGCAGGGTCAATCTGTACCACATCGTCGATGATTATTAACGGGATTGTACCACCACCATCTTTACCCCAGTTAAACTGCTGACGAATACTTACCGATGCCATGGTACCAGGACGGGTACTACCTCCTGATACATTTACCCCCGGAACCTGTCCCCGAAGCATTTCAGTGAGTGAAGAAACCGGTAGGTCTTCAATTTTTTTGGTATCTATAGCAACAACAGACCCGGTAACGTTTCTAGCTTTTTGAGTGCCATAACCAATCACCACAACATCTTCCAGCTGGTTATTCGTTTGTACCAAAGAAATATTGGTGAAAGATCCTCCCGCTTTTAATTCTTGTATCCCATAACTAACGTGGGAAATTGTAATAATTGATTCCGGAGAAGGAACTTTCAGCTGGAAAACACCCAAGCTATCTGTAGAAGTAGCAGCACTTCCATTTTTCACTTTGATCGTCACGCCGGGGAGTGGAAGCCCGTCCTTCGAATCCGTGATCTTGCCGGTAATCGTTTTTTGTTGCGCAAATAAACTAAAGCAACCGGCGAGAAATGCCAGCAACAGTAACGGCGCTTTTAAAAAAGTTTTCTTTATCATATAGTGTTGGTTTTGAGAAATTCTAACAATCGTTAAATAATAAAAATTAAGCGCATTTATTACTCGCCACTTTTCTTTTTTTCCGCTGCTTCTTTGATGCGTACCTGCCAATCATCCCCTTCCTTCCTAAGATCATACCCCGCAGCTGATAAATAATTGTTGATGCGTCCTTTGTACTTTCCAAACACGCCATGCTTCTTTTCTGATGATTCCGCATCCATTGCCAATTCCCGTGCTTCTATCAACCAGGTCATGATCTGCTTTTGCTGCTCAACGGTAAGCGTGCGGATCATTTGATTGTAACCATTGTAAGTAACATGCAGCACATTGTAAGTCATACCGTCTTTTACCTGGTCAACCTGTGTGGGAGTTAATTTACCGGATAATTGTGCAATGTATTTTTTATGTAATATCGAGATCTGAGCGGTTGCTTCTTCCTTTATTTTATTAATGCAGGCATTAACTGAATCTTTATTGCTGCTTACCTGGTTTTCCTTGACGGCTTTTATTTGCTGGTCACGTAATAAATAAATTGTATTTAGATTTTTATACTGGGATACAATCATGTTTTTTACAAGGGTAGCCTTTGGTGCCTGTGTAATGCCTAGCGTAGCTACAATTTTTTGAGCCCTGGTATCAATCGTCTTATTGTATTCAGCCTGTTTATCCTTGTCGTTCAAGCCATCCTGAGCAATACAAGGCAATGAAAACAATACAATTGTTGCAGCCAGTACCAGGTAAATTTTCATATAATTATTTAAGCGTCGTTATCAATTTTAAACTAATACAGCATTTTATGTTTCTGGCTGTTGGACTATTAAGTTGTTAATTAAAAACATTTCTTTTGAAGAAACTTTTTGATATCATATAATGGATAGAGTAAAGCGTTTTGAACAAACAAAAAAATATATAATACGTGGGGAATTTTTTATACAAGCTAATCCGTTAACAGTATTATCTTTTTGACATTGTAAAAATATGCAGATAGCCATCCAAAAAGAATGTCACTTTTTAGCATAGTGATGGATTATTTTCCTATTTTTATTAATCATCAACCTGGCAACAATGGAAGGCAACAACAATACCGGTTCCAACAAAAATATCTGGTATGGATTGGGGCGTCAACGAATCGAAATTCCGAGGCCGTTATTGAAAGCAAGGGTAATGAACAATACGCTTTTGAAGCAATTGTATGTTTGCAGCCTGGGGTATTATCCAAAGGCAAAAGCCCATTATACTTTTCGAAAAAAAGGGCTTCCGGAGAACTTTCTTTTTTATTGCGTGGATGGGGCCGGCTGGTACAAAATAGGTGAGAAAGAATACAAAGTGAGCGCTAACGAATTTTTCATTTTACCACAAAACGTACCGCATGCGTATGGCAGCAGCGCCGATGACCCCTGGAGCATTTACTGGATACATTTTGGTGGCGAACAACTACCTTACTTTAACAGCCTGCATACCATACAAACCCATTTTAAACCATTTTATATAAAAAGCAGTGATGAAATTTTCAAAGAATTTTCCAAGATATATAAAACTCTGGAGCTAGGTTACAGCATAGACAACCTGATATTCGCCAACATGTGCCTCCTGCATTTTATTTCGTTGTTCATTTACAACTCCAAGCATTTTGTGATCAAGCCCGACAAAATAAATTGTATTGAAAGCGCCATCCTTTACATGCAGGACCGCCTGAATGAAAACATCGGACTGAATGATCTCAGTAATTTATACAACTATTCCACTTCACGTTTTTCCAATTTATTCAAACAGCAAACGGGCTACGCTCCCATCGATTATTTTATCCAGATGAAAATGCAAAAGGCTACCCAGCAACTGGATTTTACCGATCATTCGGTTAAAGAAATTGCTTTCTCCATGGGCTTTGATGATCCGCATTATTTTTCAAGAAGGTTTACAAAAGTCATCGGTATGTCGCCGACGAAATATCGGGATATTAAGAAGGATTAGCCCGACCCTAAAGAGGAGTTATACGAAAAGGATTTTTAACTTGACGGATTTTATGCCAAAAATCATTTTTAAACCAGCTTCTGTTTTTTATGGCATCAACATTGGCGACGCTCCGTTCGAAATTAGTTTTTCATGGCATCTTTAGCCTGCTGGTGCAAGACTTCAAGCTTGTGTTTAAGATTTTTTTTATTTCGTCAGGATGTGAGTGGTAGCTGATTGCAATCCTTTAGAGCTTGCTTTCAATACAATGGTACCTGCTTTATTTTTTGACTGAATCATTGCAAGGCATAAACCCATAAAAGCTTTTCTACGGCTGGCTTTAAATGATTCCATACTTGTTTGCGAGCCATTGTCCACACCTGCAATAAAGCCATCTCCCTGAACGTTGAATTCAACAAGGTTATCTGCATCCGGCACTATGTTTCCTTTAGCGTCCGCAATTTGAATGGTTACAAAACTAATGTCTTCGCCATTTGCTTTTATGATGGACCTGTCTGCTACCAGTTGGATCTTTGCAGGCTTACCCGCAGTTTTTACTTCGGTGGACAATACCTGCTTTCCATTTTTACGGGAGACGGCTTTTAATGTACCCGGCTCAAATTTCACCCGCCACATCACATGCAGATCATCGCCTTTCTTTTTTTGTATACCCAGGGATTTCCCATTTAAAAAAAACTCCACTTCATCTGCATTATTATAGTAGGCCCATACATCCCCTGTCTTTCCTTTTTGCCAGTTCCAGTGTGGAAACAAATGCAATACCGGTTTATTGGTCCATTCGCTCTGGTACATATAATAGACATCTTTCGGAAAACCTGCCAGGTCTACAATACCAAAATAAGAACTCCGTGCAGGCCACGGATACGGCGTGGGTTCGCCGAGATAATCAAAGCCTGTCCATACAAAAAGGCCTGATAAGAAATCATATTTTTTAATGATCTTCCAGGTATCTTCATGCGTACTTCCCCAATAAGCTTTAGCATTGTCGTAGGCGGAAACCGTAAAATCCGGATTGCCATTGGTAAATTCCTTTTGTCCTTTTGCAGGCCAGGTTCTAACACTGTCGGAAGGCATATCATAGTGCCCACGGCTGGCGAGTGCAGAGTTGGTTTCCGACGCAATAAATTTTTGGCCGGGATATTTTTTTAAAAAATCCGGGTAGGTGTTATGGTTGTAATTCCAACCCAATACATCCAGCGCCCGGGCCTGGTAGATATAATTTTTGAGTGTGTCGGTTTCCGTTAGCGCAGATGTGACGGGTCTCGTAGGGTCAAGTTTTTTTACAATTGACACCAGCTCTTTTGTAATAGCAATTCCCGTGCTGTCGAACTGTTCCCTTATTTCATTGCCGATGCTCCACATGAACACAGATGGATGATTCCTGTCTCTTAACACCATATCCTCCAGGTCTTGTTTATACCAGGTTTTAAAATCCATTGCATAGTCAAATTTGTTTTTCCTTTTTTGCCACATATCAAAAGCTTCATCCATTACGAGAAAACCCATTTGATCACAAAGGTCTAAAAACCCCGGTGCAGGCGGATTGTGTGCCGTACGGATTGCATTGCAACCCATTGCTTTTAAAATCACCAATTGCCTTTTTGCAGCAGCCATATTAAAAGCTGCACCCAGCGCACCCAAATCGTGGTGCATGCAAACGCCTTTAATTTTTAGGGGCTTGTTGTTGAGGAAGAAACCCTTCTCCCGGTCGAAGTTGAATTTGCGTATGCCCGTAACGGTCGTGATCTCGTCGACGGGAATATTGTTCACGAGCAGGGTGGAAACAACTTTGTACAGGTAAGGCTGATCAGTTGACCATAGCTTTGGCTGACTGATGATAATACCAGGATCCTGGCCTACGGTGGTACCATAGAAAGACGTGTCCATGTCCAACAGTCGATGGCTGGTCTTCGAAACCAGTTTACCCACTGCATCATATACGGTATGCACCAATGTGGCCTGTTGTTTTTTCGAAGTGCGATTGTGAATGCCGGCGCTTATGTTGATCAAACCAAGTACCTGGCCAGGCTTTAAATTTCCCATGCAGGAGGACTCGCCCAGGTCGCCACTGAACACAGCGGTTTTAACGAATATTCCATGATGGTCGAAAGCTAATTTATTTTCCGTTACAAGTTTCACGTTCCGGTAAATACCTGAGCCGGTATACCAGCGACTGTTAGGCTGCTGGCTATTGTCTGCTTTAACAGCGATGGTATTTTTTGTGTTACCGAAACTTAAATGAGGCGTCAATTCGTATCTAAACGAAATATAACCACTGGGGCGCTTGCCTAAATAATGCCCGTTGATCCACACTTCGCTGTTCCTGTATACTCCTTCAAATTCAACAAAAACATTTTTATTTTTTGACGTAACGGGAACGGTAAATGTTTTCCTGTACCAACCGATACCACCGGGCAAAGCTCCACCCTGCGTGGTTGCTGCGGCTTTTTCTTCAAAGGGTAATTCAATGCTCCAGTCATGCGGCAGTGTTAAGGTTCGCCAGGCTGCATCATTATAGTTTTCACTCACTGCTGTACTATCATCGCCAAGATGAAATTTCCAGCCGTCGTTGAAATTGAACACCGTACGGGACTGCCCAAATAATACATTACCCAATAGTATGCAGGCAGCCAGCGAAAAGATTGTTCTCATATTTACCACAATTGATGCACTGATTTTTTAATGAATTTTTCATAAACCTGCTGAACGCCTCTTATTTGTTCCGGGGTAAAATCGGGCACATCAAATGCGCTGAGATTTGAATCCACCTGTTGAATATTGGATGCTCCGGGAATGATGCAACTCACTTCATCAAACTGTAAGATCCATTTCAATGCAATGGGCGCAAGATTCTCTTGTCCCGGAAACAATTGCTTAACTGCTTCTACGGCTGCAAGGCCAGTTGCATAATCTATCCCGGAAAATGTTTCACCTTTGTCAAAGGCATCACCTGCCCGGTTGAACAGGCGATGATCACCGGCTGCAAATTCAGAAGCAGCGTTAAACTTGCCCGTTAGTAAGCCACTGGCCAACGGAACCCTAACGATAATGCCAATGTCTTTTCGCTTTGCTTCCTTGAAAAATAATTCTGCCGGTCGCTGCCTGAGCATATTGAAAATAATCTGTACAGTGGTTACATTGCTGTATTCAATTGCTTTTAGCGCCTCTTCCACTTTTTCGACGCTCACACCCATGTGTTGAATTTTACCTTCTTCCTTCAACCGTTCAAATAATTCAAAGATTTCGGGACGGTAATAAACACCCGTGGGTGGACAATGTAGTTGTACCAGGTCAATCGTTTCCAAACCCATATTGGCCAGGCTGGATTCTACAAATTTTCTTAGAACATCCACCTGGTAGGCTTCGCTCACGTGAGGCTGCAACTGCCTTCCACATTTGGTGGCAATGTAAATTTTTTCTTTTCTTGACCGTACCAGTCTGCCTACCGCTTTTTCACTTTCGCCATCGCTGTAAACATCTGCGGTGTCTATAAAATTAATTCCGGAGTCCACGGCTTTGTTTAAAATACTGTCTGCATTTTCATGGCTGAAAGCTGCACCCCATTTGCCACCTACCTGCCAGGTACCGAGACTGATGGCGGATACATTAATGTCTGTTTTTCCGAGTTTTCTGTATTGCATTTTAGTTATTTTTTATTGCACGAATTACACGAATTTAATTTACAAATAAAACCCCTGCATCGGATATCGGGCATCCTGCATCTATTTCACAAACTTCAATTTACTCTTTCCCAAATCTTTTGACGTAGCTACCGCAATTCCACGTCGGTCTTTTTTGTTTACTGCGCAATAGTAATGATATACTACGCCTTTGTATTTTATTACAAAGGATTTGTGTGCGTAAAGGTCTTCAAAGGGTTCCGTGGATTCTACAAGGTTATCGCCTGTCCAATCGGTCCAGTTCATTAAATCATAGGAGCAGGCAAAGCGGTTAAAAGCACCTTTTCTATCCTCCCAGAAAGCACCAAAGTAAAACATTACCCATAGGTCGCCGATTTTTTGAAAGACTGGGTCACCGGTAATCCCTGCGGGGTGATGTACCAACGGATCTGTTTGGATGCGTTTCCAACTGATCATGTCATTGGAAACTGCCATTCCAATTCTTTCGTACCACCTTGTCTTTTTATTGTCTGTCGCCGTGTCGCCGTTTGCGTTATAATACATCAGGAAAGGATAGCCGATGGTTTTCTTTTTATCCCAGATCACCGAACTTTTAAATTGCTTTTTATTCTCCCACCAACCGGCGTCTTTATCATTGGATGACAATACCGGATGGTTCAACCTTTTCCACTCGTGTACGCTTGCAGGATCACCTTTCGTGTATGCCATTCCAATAGAAAGCAAGCCGGCCTCATATCCTTTTTGATTGCCGCCAAAATAACTCATCCAATACTTCCCATCATATTTTTGCAATTCATAATTGCCACCCCATTGTGTATTGGTGAGAGCATTGTAGCCTGCTTTCTGATTGGCATCCCAAAGCGTGGTGTCTTTACTGAAAGACATCAGGCGACCCATCGTTTTCCAGTTGAGCAAGTCGCTGCTTTTAGCCAGCCAGGTTTCATAACCACGTCCGCCAAAAACCAGATAAGTCATGTACCACATCTTGCCTTTTCTAAACACGGTTGGGCAATCCATCTTTTTTGAATCATCTTGCGGCACCAGCACCAAGCCGTATTTATGTGGCGTTTTTACTTCGTTGTAAATGGCAGTCATTTGTTCGGGTGGTATCTGGGCCAGGCCCGGGGTATTTAAAACACCAAATAAAAAAAAGCAAGCGATGATTGATCTCATAAATATTTTTTAGGGATTAGGCATAACATTCGCAAACCTAAGAAGAGAATAGGTTATACTTCATTTTCTTTTTTTCTTGATAAAAAAAGAAAGAAAAAAATCAAGTCTGCGAATAAAAAGGCTGAAAATTTCAACATGATCCTAAAATCAAGGAACTCGCCGCTAGCAGTTCAATGATTTAAAGCTTATGCCCGGCTCAAACAGCCTTGATTTTTTAACGGATTCATGTTGAAATTTTCTAGCACTTTTTATTCGAGGCCGGTACCATCCTTTGTTGCAGTTGTCTCGCATGATCACATGTTTTTTATTTATTTTGAACTGTGAAATGATACATTCCTGAACCTGTCCGTATAATTGCTTTGCCGTTTTCAACTTTCATTTTTTGTTTAACATCACCATTTGATTCTACCGGCCTGTCATTTTCCAAAATGATGGACGATCTTTTTGCTGGAAGATAAATGATTGCTGATGTATTGGCTGGGATTTCTACGGTTAGTTCAAACGAGTTTTCTTTCTTTTTCCATTCAGAAGAAATTAATCCGTAAGGTGATTCGTAGCTCGCTTTTGCAGTACTGATATCGCCTACGGGTTCCGGTCTGATGATGATCTCTTTAAATGCCGGCACCTGTTCATCTTGCCGGATGCCTGCCAAGCCACTGTAAAACCATTCCATGATATGGCCCAGCATTAAATGATTATTGGATACGCCCGGTAATGCCTGCCATGATTCGGTTAATGCCGTGGCTCCCTTTGCTAACTGGTACCCATAGCCGGGAACATCGGACCGGTTGTTCATATCATATATCACATCTGACCTGCCGGCATCTTCCAGCACCCTAAGTAAATAACGGTAACCAATGTCTCCTGCGGTCAATGCATTATTATTGGCCTTTATATCCCTGACAAGATTACTGAGGACTGCAGCTTTATTATTTGGTTCAACGAGACCCATAAAAATTGCCATCGCATTGGAGGTCTGACTTCCCGTGGCATACTGGTTGGTGGCAGAGTTAAAGAAAGTTCTATTGAAGGCCTGCTTAACCAGGAGGGATAAAGCGGTGTACGACTTTGCCTCTGCTGTTTTGCCCAGCATAGTGGCAATTTTAGATAGTATCTGCAGGTCATAATAATAAATAGCCGTTGCCGTAACGCCTTTGGTTGTTAGCTGCGATACACCCGGATGATTGGGGCCGAGATCGTACCAATCGCCGAGGCCTTGGGTTAATATGTGCCTGTTGGCTTTGCGTTGCAGGTATTTAATGTAACGCTGCATCATGGGATAGGCTTCGCTTAAAATAGCCTTCTCGCCATACCACTGGTAAAGATACCAGGGCAGGATAATGCCGTTGCTGCCCCACTCCGGCGAATCCCGGAACATGTCGCCACCCCAATCAAACTTCACGTACTCCGGTGCGATTTCGGGTATCAGTCCGCTATCGGTTTGCGACAGCATCATATCATACACCGTTTTTTTCATCAGGTTAACCACATCATAATTATAGCGAATCGAACTACCCATCAGGTGTACCTGCTCCAGCCAGCCGAGTTTTTCACGGTGGGGACAGTCGGTGAGCACGCTTTGCATATTGCTTTTGGTGGCCCAATCGACGAGGTCATTTGTTTTATTAAACAGTTCGCTGGAAGAACTGAAAGAACCAATCTTTGCGGCGGCATTGTGCATGTGCAGGCTTTGCAGGTTAAGCACTACGGGTAACTTTGGCTTATTTGAATCGCTGGGGGGTACCGCACCTTCCACCTGCAGGTAACGATAACCGTAGTAAGTAAAACGTGGTTGCCAGGTTTCCGCTTTATCACCTTTTAAAATGTACAGGAAAAAATATGGACTGCCTGTCGCTTTCTGGTTGACAGACCCATCGGCATTAATCAGTTCACCGGGAATAATTTTCACCGTATCGCCCCGTTTCCCCTGCACCGTTATCGAAGGTATGCCTGATGCATTCTGACCAAGATCATATACAAAAGTGCTGTCTTTTATGCGGGTAATTTTTTGAGGCGAAAAAGTTTCAAAAAAACGGATCGGTTCCGACACCTGGGAGCGAAGATTTTTTGCTCCATCTACTTCTATTGCGGCCCGCCAGCGTTGGTCATTAAAAGATGCAGTGTTCCATCCTTCCTGGTCGATTCTTGCATCAAAATTTTCGCCTCCAAAAATGCTTGAGTAAGTAATGGGTGATGGAGCAGCCTTCCATGATTGTTCACTGACAACATTTTTTACAGTGCCATTGTGGTATTCGATCAGCAGTCTGCAAATCATTTTCGGGTATCCAAATGCGTTGGTAAGTTTGCGGTACCTTGTTCTGGGTGTCAGGTGAAACCCATTGCCCAACAGAACGCCAATGGCATTGTTTCCCCGCACAATATTTTGCGACACATCAAAGGAAACATACATGGCTTCTTTATCAAACTGCGTCCAGGCGGGATCTAAAAAATGATCACCAATTTTTTTACCATTCATGCTTACCTCAAATTGGCCCAGCCCGCAAATAAATAAAGTAGCTTTCTTCACAGGATTACTTACGGTAAAATTTTTGCGCAGCATAGGCATCGTATCATGTACCGCAGCCAGGTTCTTTGGGCCACGATCTGAATAACCGGTGATTATTTTAAGTGAATCAGGAAGTTCGTTGTATCCAATCCATTTTGCACCCGCCCAGTCTTCTTTGGCCAACAAACCCATTTGCCAGGATGCCGGCTGGCTCCAGGATGAAACATTTTTTTTATTATCCCAAACCATCACTTTCCAGTAATATTTTTTCGCCGCTTTCAAGGCCTTGCCTTTGTATTCAATTTGGATAGATGCATTGCTGTTCGTTTGCCTGCTATCCCAAATATTGCCCTTGTTATTTTGCAGCAACAAAGAATCATCCGATACCAACACATGGTAAGCTGTTTGCAAAATATTGTGTTCCGTGGAGTGCAGTTTCCACGCCAGCTTTAGAGCGGGATGGTCAATTCCGATAGGATTGGTTTTGCATTCGCAGGTAAGATTTTTGACAGCAAGTTTTTGGGTAAATCCCTTAGCCGATAAAAGAATTATTAAGAAAAATGAAACTGACTTTTTCAATATGTTGCTTTTAAAATTTCTTTGTTTCAGGTTTCAGACTGGTTTTTATTTGACGGGCTAAGGTTTTCATGGCGGCGACATTGGCGACGCTCCATTCAAATTTAGTTTTTCATGGCATCTTCAGCCTGATGGTTGAACACTCAAATGAATTTGTACACTTGTGAACCTACTGAATATCCAGCGAATTTATACTCAACCCCTCTGCATTTTTTGCACTCAACAGGATCATATAATTTCCCGCATTGATCATACTGCCGGAGTTGGTATTGATGTAATTGGACTTGCCCGGCCGGGTTGTTACAAAGGCAACCGTTTCTTCCTTTATCAATTTGCCATCCGCTGAAAAAAACTGCAACAACCCTTGTTCAGATGCTGCCTTCGGATTGTTATACGAAATGGTAAAAGAATAAATATCTGCCGCACCGATATTGAAATTCCATTCCAGCAAGTTTTCAGCAGATGCGTTGGTAAAGATAACACGGTCCTTGCCATCTAATTTGCCCTTCGTTATACCCGGGCCTTTTAAATTTCCCGTAACTGCCTTTAGGCTGATTACCGGCTTCAGGTCATAAGCAGGCTCCATTGTGGTGGCAGGCAAGGCCATCACCGCATACATGGCCGCATTACCATTTGCTGCTATGCCATTGGTACCCAATACAACCTGTTCACCTTTTTGAAAGCGCTTTTTATAAATTGCATATGCCTTCCCGTTGCTGCTGGATAAGGTTGTTTTGGTGTCCGCAAAATCATTCAGCCATAAAAGCTTTTCTTTAATCAATTGATCCACTGCAATAAATATATCCGCATCTGTCGCCACAATAAATGTAGCAAGCGATTTGTCATGATGCCCGACATTGTTGGGTACTGCAATCCATTCTGCCCCATAAAGATTAGAAGGTAAGGTGCTGAAGGCGGTCGTTTCATTAGTATATTGTTTATCCCCCGTATCGAGCCATTCATTTAGTTGCCAGTTTTTTAAATTGCCTTTATCACTGACTTCCAAATGCTGAATCAAGGAAGCGGGGGAAGTGGCAGGCTGAATATTCTTATTGAGCGATGCAATGGCGATGGCTGAAATAACCGCTTGCCCGGCTGCCACCGAAGGAAATGAAACAACCAGGCTTCCACCTTTTACATTCACTTTAACCATTTTTTTTAATGCTGCATCGTGGCCGGCCTCTTTCCAGATATCGATATTTTTAAATACTGTTTTATCATTGACCGCCACATCAAATAAACGCCAGCCACTGCAATCCGTTCCACCGCCGGTTCCCCACCAGGGTTCTGTAAAATAAAATTCCACCAGGTACTCGCCATCCGGCACGGGGAAGCTGTACTTTAATTTTTCACGGCCATATCTGAAGCTTTGAAACAATTGTTGATCAGTTGTTCCTTTAATTGGATCGTTTGTTTTTCGCTGGCTTGCAAAGAAGGAAGGCATGCCTTTAAAATCATCTGTCCAGGAAGAAGAGCCCCAGGTTTTAGCTGTCGATTTTGCTAATGATGGAACCGGAATGGCTTTATCTGCCAGCCAAATATTTCCTGAATGATCTTTATAAGCAGGCCCGCCGCAATTTACCCGATAGATATAATTGTAATTTTTTGCCGGCGCAGCAATGTTTGCCACATCTTTATACAATGTATTTAAATGGGGCGCTTCCGGAAGATGATGTAACACGATATAATCATTCGCTACTGCCTTACCATTAACATATCCTACCGCATACAATACATTGTAACGAATATCAATCTTGTCCCATTGAAAATGTGT
>JBDSAA010000187.1:0-17787 GCA_039922375.1 Ferruginibacter sp. | reverse complement strand
GAGCGATGATCCTCTGGTGTACAGAGGCAATCAGACGCTGGTTACTCATCTGCAGATATATTGCAGCAGCTTACTGGAATTTTATTGCCCTAAAAGCAAAATCGACTTTTTGAGGGACGACTATTTACACTGGAACCCTGTAACAGCGGGCTTTCTAGCTGAACCATGGCATTGGTTGTATAGTAGTGGAGTTGATTATTTTGCTGAAAAAAAAGGACTGTTGGATATATTGGTTTTAGATGGTTTTTAAATCGAAGACTAGTAACAGGGCAGGCACAGGGCTGGAGCCCTGCGCCTGATGGTTATTGAGGCTTGGTCAGCATCTATTCCCCCGCCTTCATACATGCTCAACGATTGCCAATAAATCAAGTCCGGAGTGGATATTTCTACATTACCCAGTTAAAAGTACATTTGGTAAAATCATTTTAGAAAATCGCTCACCTTGATCTGAATGAATTTTTTAACCGACATCCATGTTTGCCCTTTCAGGCTGATCGGGTCTTCACTTTCTTCGGCATCGTCAAAATAAACAATAGCCTGCGGTATAGTTATTAAGAGGTTTTGTTCAGGGAATTTTATTTCATGAAAGCTTATCATGTCCTTTAGAGAATAATGATGGAGTAATTCATACAAGTCCCAAAAGTCTTTCTTCCTGCCCCTTCCTAATATGGCATGTAACTTCATGGCAATAATATCCTCGTCTGAATACATTCTGATGTTTTCTATAGCTTCAATCTTGCGGATGGGTAAATGCGGGTGGTAAACAATATCAACTTTTATATCATCCAGGTAACAAAATATGCCCCAGCGTACATTTTTACTTTCCGTATTGTATCCAACACCAAATTCTTTTTGAAGTGCGTTAACAATTGGTTCCTGTTCAAACTTTTCGTGGCTGAAAAGATCAAGGTCAACTGAGGTACGGTGCCCATAGCGAAGTGATAAAGCAGTACCTCCTACTAAAGAAAAAGATTGCAATTCTTTCAGGCGCATCAATCGTTCTAATACGGAAAAAGTCCCGGGTTCAATTGTTTCAAGATGTAGCATCTAAAGGAAGTAATAGGTTTATTAATAACAGCAGCGGCCAGGTGCAGCCTTCTTTCTGGTAAATATTTTGCATTGAGTAAAACTTCTGTAACTCTTTCATCCCCATAATACCGCCTGCACTGGCGTATGTCATCCACATCACCACGTTCAAATGCCCGCTCTATTACGAAGCTGGCTTTGTTATCATAATCAATCGATTCAAAATTTACATCCCAAAAGATGCGCTTGTTAAAGACTGGTTTGTTTGTTGGCAGTTGCATGATTATAAAATTACGGAATTTTAGTTTGAGCGTTTTGTGTATAAAACATTCAATCGCTTATCGCTTAAACAAATCATTAGCGTATTTTATTTTTGAAGTTTATTGTCATTATAAAAATAATCAGTAAACCCAACCTTTGGCATTTGCAATCAGTATATCCAATAAACACATTTTATGAAAGAGATTATTTCCATCAGTTTAATAGCAGTTTTTATATTAGCAGCATGCCAGCCAGAAATGTGGCTGGAGGACGAGAAACAAACCACTCCCGGCACATTAAATGATTTTGTTAACCGCAACCGTTCTTCACTGGAAGTATATACTGTGGCGGTTAGCACGCCAGGGCAGCTTACCACAGCAAAAGACACAAAAATATATTTTGCCGCCAATGCCTTTGTGGATGAACAAAACAAACCCGTTACAGGGGCTGTAAAAATAGAAGTAAAGGAAATTACTACACCGGGGGAAATGATTTTAAATGATATGCCTACTACCTCCAACGGAAGGTTGTTGGAATCTGGCGGTGAGTACAACATTATGGTGAGCCAAAACGGGAAGAAGCTAAAACTTGCACCAGGTAATTTTTTAAAGATAGGCTTGCCCAATGCGGCATATGCAAGAATGCAGGTGTTTAACGGTGTGAGTGACGCCAGCGGAAATGTAAACTGGGTACCCAATAACAACCCTGGTAATTTTGTGGTAGGGGATTCTTTGTACTTAAGGACTGAACTTTTATGCGACAGTATTAACTGGATAAATTGCGATAGATTTATCAATGAGCCTACTGTAGAACTTAGTGTTTATCCCGGCAATGTGCCGTCGGCTGACAGCACAAATGTGTTTATTCACCTTACCGGAAAAAATGCCATGGTTAAAATGAACTGGGCCCAGGGGTTACATTATTTTAATTCTAAAACGGTACTGGCAATGCCTTCTTCTATCATTGGCATCAGTAAAAAAAACGGGCTAACATATATTTCTGTGATTGCCGTTAACGTACAAAACGGCCAATCTGTTACCCTCAACTTTTCACCCTGTACCGAAAGCGAGCTGAAGGCAAAGCTGGCTTTGCTGCATTGACAATTTAAATATATCGCAACAAATAAAATAGCATATTTTATTTTTCGGGTAATAATAAAAATAGATCAGGAAATTAATTGCTAACACAATGAATGATGCCTATATGTTTGCCTTACAAAAAAGATTTTGGGCCTGGCTGTAGTTTCATTTTTATAATAAACTGATTAAGCGGCGTTGAATAAAAGAAAACTCTATACTGAAATATTACTTTTTGATAAAAGAAGGCAAAGAAATAGAAGGACTGATAAACGGTTGCAAGAAGGATGACCGCAGATGCCAGGAGCAGCTTTACAGAAGCTACTACAAGGCAATGATGAACCTGTGCCTTAGATATACTCAAAATGAAAGGGATGCCATGGAGGTTTTAAATACCGGTTTCTATAAAGTGTTTAAAAACATTAGCAGTTATCAGCCGCTGAAGGGTTCCTTCTACACATGGGCAAGTACAATTATCATTCACACCTGTATTGATTTTATAAATGCAGGCAAACGGGTTTCAAATAAAATGGAATTAAGTGCAGCTACAGAAATAGCCATTCCATCTGAAGTTATTTCAAAAATGAGTTCGCTTGAATTGCTTCATTTTTTAAAAGAACTCTCACCTGTTACCCGCTCGGTTTTCAATTTATTTATCGTGGAAGGTTATAGCCATAAAGAGATTGGGCAATTACTGCATATTCCTGAAGGTACCAGTAAATGGCACCTGAGTGAGGCAAGAAAACACCTTCAAAAAATGATTCAATTGAATAAATGAATAAACTTACTCCATATGAAGAAATGCTGGCCAGGCGGTTAAGAGAATTACCGCTTCCTGATGAAGATATGGCCTGGCAGGATATGAAAAGAAGATTGGATCAGAGGGACGACAACGGAACTTTTATACTACCTTTTAAAAAGGGTTGCGGCTTACTGGCTTTACTATTGGCAGTATTTTTAATTGGCCTGCTTTGGTTTTATACATCACATGACAAAAATAATCTGCCGGTAACAGAAGGCCTAGCAACAGAAAGAAATACAACTGACGCAAAGGATACCATTCAATCCAGTAATAAAAATCCACGACAAAAAGTAACTGCATTCAACAACGATGATTCCGTAACAACATCAAAGCAGGCCATCATTGATACATGGGCAGATAGCAAACGTACAGTTGTTAGCAGTAAGCGGGGGGATGACATAAAAAATAAGCCAGTTGCCATTACTGGCCGGCAAGCTACAAAAGGAAAGAAAAATTATACAAGGAAAAGCAAGTTTAAATACACCACTACCGGCAAAGCTGCTATGCTTATAAAAAAAGGAGAACAGGAAAGCCTTGATACCGGTAACGATGAAACTAATAGTGAAATACAACTGAGCAAAAAGAAACCTGCTGACTCAGTAGCACGAGGACAACAGGAAGTTCTCATTCCTGATGCTACATTGCCCTTGCAAAAAGATTCTGTTTCGACATTAAAAAAGACAGACACGATCGCTGCAGAAAACAATAAAAAGCAGCAAAAAGAAAAGCAGCCCGAAAAAATCAGTTACTGCGCCGGCCTCGCACTATGGCAACGTATAGATAATATTGGGCCCAAAACACAAGGCACTCTTTTGCCTGGTAATACCGGTGGTACAGTAAATACTCCGCCAAAAAACAATAAGCTGTTTGACTATGTTCCCTCCCTGTACGCAAGAATATATAAAGGAAACAGGTGGTTCCTGCAAACAGAATTCAGGTACAGGGCGCCGCAGTATGAAAGGGATTTGCTTTACAGTCAAAAACCAGTTGCAGGCCCTTTTGGAACGATCACCAATACAAAAATTGTTACCAAAATTTATTATCACCAGGTACCGATTACGTTCAATTATTTTATAGCGCCCAATTGGTCGGCAGGTGCCGGAGTAATATGGAATAAATTCAGCAGGGCCGTTACGGTAGAACAAATAAGGGCAGGCATCCCCGGCTTTCCGCAACAGGACAGTTTGCTGAGTACAAACTTTGTTATTGTATCAAAGGCAGACAGCAATTTTACCAAGTATTATTTCCAGGGAACGATAGAAACACAATACCGTTGGAGGAAATTTTCGCTAGGTGTACGTTATGTTGCCGCCTTGCAACCTTATTTACTATTTACATTACCCGGCGGAGCCCTGCAAAAAGAAAAAAGTAGTTCCCTGCAATTATTTTTACGGTACGAGTGGTGGAAATCAAACAAAACGGGTACTGCTAAATAGCGCTTTCTTCTCAGCCCGTTTGCCACATGCCCCACGTTTCGGCTGGTATCTCCCCGTTAATGCTGAAGTAAAAATGATTTCATGTTCTTAAGTTTTGAAAGTGAAAAAATATCAATGTTGTTAAAACGGGTAGGACTAAGTTTTGAATTTGTTTGGATCCGACGTGCCATGCTAAATTCAGCCAAAGCCTTACTGTGCATCTACTTACAAAAGTCAACGATTGCACAGGGTTCTATGAAGTTTATGCCGCATGCCCGGTTTGCAAGCATAATATTTACTTAATGTATTGTTCATATAAAGGTTACAGGGGATTGGTTTCTTTGTAAAACCTTTCTAATGAAACCACTACTTTTCGTGTACTGCATTTTTGCGACTGCCGGCAATTTGTATGCGCAGCCACAGCCACAAGCACAGAATGTCTTCATCATCACCATCGACGGTACAAGGTGGCAGGAAGTATTTAAAGGTGCGGATGCTGCATTGGTCCGTAATACAAACTATGTAAAAGATACCGGCCTGATGCTGCAGCAATACTGGCACCAGGACGCTGAAGAAAGGAGGCGCAGATTGATGCCTTTTTTGTGGACAGTGATTGCAAAGCAGGGACAACTAATGGGCAACCGTGACTTTAACAATGATGTGAATGTTGCCAACCTTTATAAAATTTCTTACCCCGGCTACAGCGAAATCTTTACCGGTTATGCAGACAAATTATTTATACCCAATCTTGCTGTAAACAATCCGCGAAGCAATATTTTACAGTGGCTCAACAAGCAACCCGGATTCAATGGCCAAGTAGCTGCCTTTTGCTCGTGGCGGGTATTGCCTTTTATACTAAATGAAAATAATGGAGATCTCCAGGTAAATGCAGGGTACGAAACGATCAATGAAAAAGACAGTACAGGTGCCTTGATCACTAAAGTGCAGCAAAGCATTTATGATCAAAACAATACCCGTCACGACCTGCTCACTTTTGAATGCGCCAAAAATTATATGCAGCAACATCATCCCAAAGTAATGTACCTGGGTTTTGGCGAAACAGATGAATTTGCTCACAATGGTGAATACGACACCTACCTTCAAAAGTTGCACCAGGCAGATGCCATGATCGCAGAACTGTGGTATTATGTACAAACAGATCCGTATTATAAAAACAATACCACTTTCATCATTACCACTGACCATGGACGTGGACGCAGCAACCGTAACTGGCAATCGCATGGCATCTGGGTAAAGGGCTCTGGTGAAACATGGGTAGCAATGCTAGGCTCAGGTATTGCAGCGGCAGGGGAAGGCAAACAGCAACAACAATTGTATCAAAAGCAGATAGCGGCTTCCATTGCCAGCTTGCTGGGTTTGCAGTTTACTCCGGCACATACCACTGGGCGGCCAATGCCGCTGATACCTGCAGGCGACGAAGTGTTTAAGACTGGGCTGGTTTCTGTTTCGGGAAAGCAATCCGGGAAATGAATATTTTTATAAAAACACAGGCGGTGCTGATAGCAGGTTCGCTGCTAGATTTTTTGGTAACTTTTTTGCTGGCAGATGTTTTTAATTGCTGGTATGTTTACAGCAATGCAATGGGCAATATTACCGGCGCTATCGCACAGTTCATCCTGTCACGAACATGGGTATTTGCTGCTGCCAGCAAACCTGTTCCTGTTCAACTAATAAGATTTGTGTTGATGTGGATTGGTAATATAGCGCTTTCTGCAGCCGGTGTTTATTTAATCACCCACTATTTACAACTGCATTATTTGTTATCTAAGCTGATTGTTTCTGCAATACTTGGCGTTAGTTATACTTACCTGATGAGTAAGAAATTTGTGTTTCAATAGTTTAGTGTCATTAATGTCAGAGTGTCTATAGTATGATTTTGTCTTTCCGGAAAGGGCAACCTTTATAATAAATTGAAGTAGTAAAAAAAGCGGCCACAGGAATAATCAGCAGGAATGCTAACCCAGCATCCGTGGTATTGCCACCCGTACATATTCCACTGGCGCTGGAAGGAGAAATGGGTTTGCAGAACCTTTTCAGCAGCAGGCAAAATAGGTTGCAACCTATATACCTTGCTAATAACAAAAAAGGAGAGTTTTTAGTAACACTCTCTTTTTTTGTTAATAAACACCTTGGGTGAATACAGTATCTAATTACTGCACAAAATGTGAAACTACTGCGGAATAGGAGATCTGTCCGCAGGCGCCTACTGCCGCCACCCTTACCCGGTACTTTTACCAGGCACCCAGGGGCAACTTAAACAGCAGAGCTAAGTAAACATTTCTCTTACTTTATCAAAAAACGATTTATCTCCCTTTTCCGGCTTTGGTTGAAAATTTACACTATCCTGCATTTTTTCGAGCATTGACTTTTCATCAGTATTTACATGTTGGGGAGTCCATATATTCACATGGATGAGTTGGTCCCCTTTTTCATAGCTGTTGACTGCCGGAAAGCCTTTACCCTTCAATCTAAATATTTTCCCGCTTTGTGTTCCTGGTGGAATTTTTATTTTAGCTTTTCCGTCGATAGTAGGTACTTCCACGTTTGTACCGAATACAGCCTCAGGAAATGATATATGCAGGTCAAACGCTACGTTCAAACCATCCCTGTGCAATTCTGCGTGCGCTTCCTCTTCTATAAGGATGATCAGGTCGCCATTTGCTCCACCCCGTTCTCCCGCATTGCCCTTCCCATTCATGCTAAGCTGCATGCCTTCCTGTACTCCCGCAGGTATTTCAATGGTAACGGTCTCTTCTCCGTATACCCTGCCTTCACCTTTACAAGCGGTGCATTTATTGGCTATAGTGCTTCCCTCGCCATTACAGGTAGGACAAGTAGTAACCGTTTGCATCTGTCCTAAAAAGGTATTTTGTACTCTTCTCACCTGGCCGCTACCGCTACAGGTTGCGCAGGTCTGCACGCTGTTTTTGTCTTTTGCCCCACTACCTGTACAAGTACTACAGGTTACATGTTTTTTTACTTTTACAGTCTTAGATGCCCCATTGGCCATCTCTTCGTAATTCAATTTTATTTTAATGCGAAGATTACTGCCTCTCACACCGCGGGTACGGCCACCGGATCTTCTCCCGCCGCCGCCAAAGAAGCTTCCAAAGGGGCTTTCTTCTCCAAAAATATCCCCAAACTGGCTGAAGATATCATCCATATTCATTCCGCTTCCACTGAAACCACCGCCGCCACGTCCCTGGCTGAATGCATTATGCCCAAAGCGATCGTACTGAGTTCGTTTATCCGGGTCGCTTAATATTTCATAAGCTTCTGCAGCTTCTTTAAATTTTTCTTCGGATGGTTTGTCACCTGGATTGCGATCGGGATGAAATTGCATCGCCACTTTGCGATATGCTTTCTTTATCTCATCCTGCGATGCGGATTTTGATACACCCAGTATTTCATAAAAATCTCTCTTCATAATGCTAATGCGCTAATGTGCTAATGTGCTAATTTGCTGATCATATTTTAAATTAGCACAGTAGCTAATCAGCACACTAGCTATTTAATTATTTCCCCACAACTACTTTTGCAAAACGTATGATCTTATCGTTTAGATAGTATCCTTTTTGAACTTCATCCACCACTTTATTGACGAGTTCGGGATTAGGGGCCGGAATCTCAGTAATGGCTTCATGCTTTTCTACATCAAATTCGGTATTGATGCTTTCCATACCCTTTAACCCTTTGGATTGCAGCGTATTTCGAAGCTTTCCAAATACGAGTTGTATGCCTTCTTTGATCTGCTGAACATCCGTACTTGTTTGTATTTGTTTTTCTGCACGCTCGCAATCATCCAATACATCGAGTAAGGATGTAATTACTTCTTTTCCCGCTGTTTGGATCAGTTCGATTCTTTCTTTAGCATTACGTCGCTTGAAATTATCGAATTCGGCAAACAACCGAATATACTTATCCTTTTGCTCATCTAATTCTGACTGAATTTTTTCCAAAGCGTTTTCAGGCTCAGGATTGCTCAAATGGGTACTGCCTGGTATATCTGAATCGGCATTGATATCGCCAAAGCCTTTCATTTCTTCCGTCAAATCCTGGTTTTCAGTAGTAGCTTTTGCTTTTTCTTCCATAATTAAAATGTTCATTCCTTTTACCTTACTAATCGGTAGCGGATAAGGTGAAGTAAAATTGTTTGCAAAGGTACGATTGTCAAACATTTTGCCAAGGGTTGTTTTGCAGCCAAATTGTCAAATTTTCACAGTAGCCGACAACCCAAAGCTTTCAAAGTGTCGGAACACCTGCCCACAATAGCTACCTTTGCCGAATGAAAAGTCTCTTTCTTAATAAAAATATCAGCAACAGGGTGGAAAGTGGCCATCCATGGATATTTGCCAATGAAATCAACCGTGGTAAAGCATTGGATGCCGCCGCAACAGCGGGCGAAATTGTTAACGTATTCACCCATGACAAAAAATTTGTAGGGAAGGGTTATGTAAATCCTCAATCGCAAATAATGGTGCGCTTATTAACACGTGATAAAAACGAGGAGATCAACGACCAGTTTTTTTATGCCCGGATACAACAGGCATGGGCTTATCGTCAAAAAATTGGCTATACAGAAAATTGCAGATTAATATTTGGTGAAGCCGACCAAATTCCTCAATTGATCATCGATAAGTTCAACGATTATTTTGTAATTCAAACGCTTGCATTGGGAATTGATATATGGAAACCTTCCATTGTAAAAGCCGTTGAGAAACTTTTTTCTCCAAAAGGTATTTATGAAAGAAATGATGTACCAGTAAGAGAATTGGAAGGGATGGAACAGCAAAAGGGGTTTCTATCCGCTGAATTTAATACCGATATTGTCATCAATGAAAACGGGGTCAAGTTCCATGTGGATATTGCCAACGGACAAAAAACGGGTTATTTTTTGGATCAGCAGGATAATCGGAAGGCGATACAAAATATCGTAAAAGATGCTGATGTGCTGGGTGCTTTTTGTTATACAGGGTCATTCGAAATATGTGCAGCGAAATTTGGTGCCCGGTCGGTGACAGGTTTTGATATTTCGCAATCTGCCGTAGATATGTGTAATAAAAATGCTGAGTTAAATGGAGTGGCGGATATTTGTGAGTTTCAATGTGTGAACGCATTTGATGTATTAAAAGAGTTGACAAAAGAAGGTAAGCAATGGGATGTGGTAATGCTTGATCCTCCATCATTTACTAAAAGCCGCAGTAGTGTTGATAAAGCAGTAGGAGGGTATAAAGAAATCAATTTAAGGGGGATTAAATTGGTGAAGCCCGGTGGTTTTTTGGTAACATCCAGTTGTACAAACCTGGTAAAACCCGAATTGTTTTTGGATATTATTTCAATGGCTGCTAAAGATGCAAAGCGAAAAATCCGGCAGGTGATTTTTAACACGCAATCCGCTGATCATCCTATTATCAGGGACCAGGAAAACACGCACTACCTGAAGTTTTTGATAATACAGGTATTGTAAACTGACAGAATTTATTAGTGAAGCATTTATAAAACAAAACGAAGGTGAAGTTGGCAACGGATTATTTGATAACCTGGAACCGTCCGGAATCTACGATTTTACCAAAACGGTCACGTAGCTGAAAAATATAGACGCCCCGGTAAAAGCCACTTAAGGAAAGGTTGATCCGCTGACTGGAAGCGGTTAGTTCTGAAACTTTTTTACCCATGAAATTATATAGCTGTAGGGTGTAAGATTTATTAAATCCCTGCCCCAATTCAAAATTTATATTTGAAGTAGCGGGATTTGGAAACAACCTTATAATTTTTGCAGTAGTAACAGCGGTGGCCTCAGGGATACCTTGTTTATTTTGTGCAAAAGATGTAAAAGTTATTCCAAATGAAAATATTAATATAATTATTACCTGTTTCAGTACCGTAAAAGTAACGAATTCTTTTAAAACAATAATCTAAATAGAAAACGAAAAAATGAGGTGTTTATTTGCAAGGAACAAAAAGCATTGGCTAAAGTGTTTACAAACCTTCGATGAATTAGTTAATTTTCTGTAATGTTTGCTCAATAGCATCAAAATCTGGTAAATTGCCGGGGCTGGCACATACCTCTGCGTACTGTATCAATCCCTGTTTATCTATTACAAATGCCGCTCTTTTACTCACGCCTTTCATTTCAAATCCGGGAAAGGTTTCATATAATACATCGTAAGCTTTAGCCGCTTCTTTATTAAAATCACTTAACAAGGTAAAGGTCAGGCTTTGATCCTCTTTAAATTTTTTTAAGACATACAGGGAATCGACCGAAACGCCAAAAACCTGCGCATTGGCCGTATTGTAGGCGGAAATGTTATCCCTAACGTCACACATTTCTTTTGTACATACGCTGGAAAATGCCAGTGGAAAAAATAACAAGACTACATTTTTACCTTCAACGTCACTAAGGTTCATTTTGATTTTATCCGTGTTATACAACGAAAAATTGGGTGCTTTTTCTCCAATTGTTACTGGCATATTGTAATTGTTTTGACGGTTAACAATATAACAGAGGTAATTGTTTGATTGATGGCGATCTTAATTATCGGCCGCTTGGCTTGATTTGTGCAACCCTTGTTAAAAAACATTGAATGGTAAAACCAGTGTAAAAGAAAAAGTAAATTTGCAATAGTATTTATTTAAAAGGTTTTAAATATGGGAAAGATTTTTTTTAACATACGCCAATTGGGGCTAATCGTGTTGACAGTGTTGTTATTAGCGGTTGAGGGATCGGCGCAATATAAAGAGTATGCACTATCGCCGAAAGGTGACACATTGAATGCCATTGATAAAAAGGGTGTGAAGCAGGGCAAATGGGTAAGCAGCGTACCCGAATTGAGGGGTGAACCAGGGTATGAAGAAGAAGGAACTTACAAGGATGGGAAAAAAACAGGGACATGGCGCAGGTATAACAGTACCGGTGATATTTTGGCAATAGAAAATTATCGCTTTGGGGGTAAGGATGGTTTGCAGGAATATTTTAGTTTTTTGGGCGAGTTGCAAAGACAGGAGGAATGGCATGCTTACAATCCTGATGCGCCTTATGATACTATCCCCGTATATGGAACCGGGAGCAATGAAATTTTGAGTTATAAAATAGTAAAGGCAGAACAATACAGTGTACCACATGGAGAATGGAAATATTATACACAGGATGGACGACAGTCAAAATATGAAAGATATGATCGGGGGAGATTGTTAAAAGATGATAACACAACTACTGCTGCGGTAGTAACAAAAAAAACTGAGGAAGCTCCAAAAGAAAAGGTTAAGACCAAAGAGATTTTAGAGTACGAAAAAAAGTACAGTAAAAAGAAACGAAATCAATTGGAACGGGTTGGAAAGACAGGGCTTTAAATATTTTTTTTGGCTTAGTATTTTTTTTAATGGGCCAGATGAATACTGGCTTTGTGATTTTCAATTTTATAATAGATTTCGAGGCTATGTTGCTCATTGGTATTGGTACAAGAGGGCGATGCAACGATGTACCACATTGCTTTCCAGCCCGGGCAATAAATATTTTTAATAAAAAAGGCAGCTCTGCTTTGAGCGGCTTTCCTATTTATTACAGATCAATTTTTTATTTCCTTTTGCATTGGATTAATGACACCTGTTGCGCCTCCTCTGCCAGCCGCTGTCCGTGCTTTAAACAATTGAAATTTTCCAGGTTTATCAATAAGGGGCCATGAATTATTGCCTTCATTAATATCTGCTGTCTCTCTCAGAGGATCTAACTTTATCGAAGCAACTTCTTTGTCCTTTAAAAATGTTTTTGTAACTGTGTTTTCATTTTTCCTCCATATCTGCACAGGTATTCGATCTATTTCTTTAGACCCATCTTTAAATGTCCATTCTATAATAATAGGCATTACCAATCCGCCTTTATTGCTAAACGTTAGTTCGTACATGTTTTTGTTTCCGGCAATCTTTGTCTTTTGGTCTTGGGTAAATGTATCCTGTACCATCGGTTGTATTTTAACTTCAACCGGCGCAGTGTCTACCTTTGCCAATCCGCGGTCGTACCTCCAGTAAAAGTCTCTCAATGAAGTATCTGCATCGGTAGCAAATTTTATTCGTTTATCTTCCCTGTTCCTCATTTTTGAAATATCGTCAAAGGAGTTCAACATAGGTGGGGCAATACGTTGTATAGAAACATTTTCCTGTGTTGGTGGCATACTTGCTTCTACGAAGAGTTTGGCCCAATTAACGCTATCCAGTGAAATATCACATGGTTCTATGCCATAAAACCAACCTCTCCAAAACCAATCAAGGTCTTCACCAGTGGCGTCCTCCATTGTTCTGAAGAGATCGGCAGGAGTAGGATGCTTAAAGGCCCAGCGCCTTGCATACTCCTTCAGGGCATAATCGAACAGATCCCTGCCGACAATTGTTTCCCTTAAAATGTTTAACCCCATGGTTGGTTTGCTGTATGCATTGGGACCAAATTGAATAATGTTTTCGCTATTGGTCATAATGGGTTCCAATTGGTCTTTGGGCAACTTCATATAATCTACGATCTTATAAGCAGGGCCTCTCGAAACAGGAAATTTATTATCCCACAATTCTTCTGACAGGTATTGGCAAAATGAATTTAATCCTTCATCCATCCAACTCCATTGCCTTTCATCGCTGTTGATGATCATTGGAAAAAAGTTGTGCCCTACTTCATGGATCACTACACCCAGCATCCCATTTTTGGTAGCCTCGCTGTAAGTGCCATCGTTTTCGCACCTTCCATAATTGAAGCAGATCATAGGATATTCCATGCCGTTGGCCGCTTCAATGCTTTGTGCTACCGGGTATGGATATGGAATGGTAAACTTTGAATAGGTTTTGAGGGTATGCGCCACGGCCTTTGTACTAAACCTTCGGTACAGGTTATACGCTTCTTTTCCATAAGCGCTCATGCACATTACTTTTTTGCCTTCTACCTTTGCAGGCATGGCATCCCAGATAAATTTGCGGCTGCTTCCCCAGGCAAAATCACGTACCATCTCTGCCTTGAATATCCAGGTTTTCTTTTGGGTTAATTTCTGTTTTTCTTTTGCTTTCGCTTCTTCGAGTGTTACAATTTCTATAACATCCTTTGCCGTTTGTGCTGTTTGCCAACGTGCCAACTGAGCAGCAGTTAATACCTGTTGGTAATTTTGTCCTTCGCCGGTGGCCATTACTACATGGTCTGCCGGCACCGTCATTGCTACTTTGAAATTACCAAAGGTTAAAGTGAACTCACCTGTGCCTGCAAACTGGTGATTTTGCCAACCCTGAAAATCGCTGTACACACATAAGCGAGGATACCATTGGGCAATCGTATACAGGTCGTTGCCATCTTCGGGGAAATACTCATAACCACCACGGCCACCCGATACCTGGCGATTGGAAATATTATAATTCCATTCTATCTTAAAAATAATTTGTTGCCCGGGCTTCAACACTGCGGGCAAATCAACCCTCATCATTGTTTTATTGATCGTATACGGTAATGCTTTTCCGGCGGCATCGGTTACTTTCAAAATGTTGTGTCCATATTCTCTGTCTGTTTTGCCGCTGAGCGTTAAAATATCCCGGTCAGTAATTGCTTTCGGCATCGAATTACTGTTGGGGTAGCCTGCATTGTTTTTACTGCTGTGTTGGTTCTCGTCTAATTGGATCCACAAATAGGTTAGGGGATCGGGTGAGTTGTTGAAATAGGTGATGGTTTCTTTGCCGGTTAACCGCCTGTTAGGCTCATCCAGTTCGCATACAATATCATAGTCGCAGCGCTGCTGCCAGTATTTAGGCCCGGGTGCACCACTGGCTGTTCTATATTCATTGGGGGTAGGTAGGATGGTACCTAACTGTTCGAAACGGTTGCCGTGGTTGCTGCCGGGATTATTTCTGATATCTTGTGCGTAACAGTAAAAAGTAAGCGTCAATAGAAATGTAAGTGAGATCAGTCTTTTCATTATTGTGATTAAATTAAAAAATTTATTTTATGCTGAAATTAATTATTCTCTGGTTATTTATACCCCTGCAGTTGATGTTTTTTATCTTATAATGGCCATCTTTCTTTTGCCATTAGTACTGCAATTATTATAGCAATGCCTGATAAAATCCGCACCCACCATTTTCTGTTTAACTTAAACCTGGTTACTGCAATATGGCCTGCCAATAAAATAAAGGCTACGATGATCAACTGTCCAACCTCTAGTCCAATATTAAAACTTATCAACGGTATAGCAATCGATTGATCCTTTGCCAGCATGAAACGGAGGGTATTGGCAAAACCCATCCCATGAATCAATCCAAAAACTAAGCCTAAGGGGTAGTTGATCCGCAGGGATGGCTGTGTAAGATCTTTTAAACGCAAATTGGATACAGCGGTTGCAATGATTGTTAACGGGATAAAAAATTCTACCCATTTAGTATCAAACCGGGTAATGTCATACACGCTTAATGCCAATGTTAGCGAATGGCCTATCGTAAATGCAGTTGCTAAAACAAATGCCTGTTTCCAGTTTGCTGAGAGGTAAATGGCTGTTAAAGCCAATATGAACAACTGGTGGTCAAGTGCATTTCGGCTAATGATGTGGTGCCAGCCTGTGCTAAAATAAAACGCAAAATCACTCATTCAATATTTTACTTGCCGGTTTGTAGTTAATTTTGAATTCAAATATCTTCATTCAAGCTGTCATCAGCTAATTCGTTTTTTAAATGGCATCTATATTTTATAAATGGTTAATTGTTTTTGCACTAACTGGCTTAAGCAGCAGCTATCATCCCATTTTTGTAAGTGTGACAGAGATCGAGCACAAGGCTGCCAGTAAAACATTGGAGATCACCTGTAAAATTTTTACTGATGATTTTGAAAAAACCTTACGCAAACAATACAAAACAAAAATTGACTTGTTGGATAATAAGCTGACAGCTGCAATGAATCCGCTGGTAAATGATTATATAAAAAAGCATTTTTCAGTAATAGCAGATGGCAAACTTTGTGTACTGAATTATTTAGGATTTGAACAGCAGGAAGAGGGAATTGTTAGTTATTACGAAGTAAAAAATATTGCAGTTTTAAAAAACGTAGAAGTATTGAACAGCATTCTATATGAATACAGTGGACAGCAAATGGGAATAATTCATGTAACGGTCAACGGCCAGCGAAAAAGCAACAAGTTGAATAACCCCGATCAAAAGGTAAGTTTTTTCTTTTAATGCGTTGAAATGGGGCAGGATAATCAAGATATTATAAAGGCCTATTCATCCATATTTTCCTTCAATTCTTCCGATATTTTCACCAACAATTTATCAATTCGCTGCCCATCCATATCAATGATCTCGAACTCAAACCCACGCCATTCGAATGTATCGCCTGTTTTTGGGATGCGTTCTAATTCATGCAGCACAAATCCTGCTATTGTATCAAACTCATTGTCCCCTTCATTCATCCATTCCGTTTTTTCGAAGCGGCTTAAAAAATCATAAAAGGTAATTTGGGCATCTACCAAATAGCTTCCATCTGCCCGCTCAATTATTTCATACTCGTCCTGGCCTGTCTGCGGCACATCGCCTACAATGGCTTCCAGTATATCATTGAGGGTTAGCATTCCTTCAAGCGTCCCATATTCATTCACTATAAAACAACTGTGAATTTTAGTCTGCTTTATCTTTTCCAATACCTGGTAAGCACTGTTGTTTTCAGGAACAAAAAGTGCAGGCTTGGCAAGGTCTTTTAAAATGGTACCAGGGGAAGCTTTAAGTAAGTCTTTGATATAGATGAGGCCTTTAATATCATCCACCGTCTTTTCGCATACCGGGTAAGTTGAGTGATTAATCTGGCCCTGCTGGTCAGTAATTGACTGAACAGTATCCTCCATATCAAACCATGTAATTTCGGTACGGTGCGTCATTAATGAAGTAATATTTCTGTCGCCTAAATGAAACACCCTTTCAATAATATCTTTTTCTTCCGTTTCAATGGTGCCATGCTCACTGCCCTCACTGATCATGGCTTTAATTTCCTCCTCTGTAACGGCATTGTCACTGGATACTTTTATGTTGAATAGTTTAAAAATAACATTGGTAATGTTATTGAGCAACCAAACAATTGGGTATGCCACTGCCGATAAAAAATTCATAGGGCCTGCTACAAAGCGTGCAATTTTTTCAGCCCGGATCAACCCAATACGCTTTGGCACCAGTTCGCCCAGGATAATGGACAAAAAAGTAACAAGCATTACAATTATACTGGTAGATACTGTATTTGCGTAGGGCTGCAAAAAGGTTATTTGTGCAATGAAAGGTTTCAAATCTGCACTGAATTTTTCCCCGGAGTATACACCCGTTAAAATTGAAATAAGGGTAATCCCGATCTGGGCGGTTGATAAGAATTTATCGGGATTTTCAGTTAAGTGCAAGGCGGCTTTTGCTTTAATGTCGCCTTTATTTGCCATGCTTTCCAATCTGCCTTTTCTGGCACTTACCAACGCAATTTCACTCATTACAAACAGGCCATTAACCAATATTAATGCCAATAAGATAAAGATTTCTGTCATAATTTGATATACTCCACCGCCATTTTGTACAACGTATGGTGGTGCAAATATCAATAAACTATATTAAAGAAGGTTTATCATGTTAAAGAATAATGAAAAACCACCATATAACTTTATACCATTACCAATTATTTTTGGCATCGCCGCGAATTCAACATTATAAAAGCCATCGCGTCACCAATGTCTCATTATGCCATGCCTGGTTCAATTGTCAAATACTACAGGCTATTTTTTTCATAGTAATCCACCATTTATCTTTGCGGCCATTATGCAAAAAACGATTGGTGTTATAGGTGCCGGGCCTGCGGGGTTAACGGCTGCGTATCTGTTGGCGAAAGCAGGTCAGCATGTAACGGTGTTTGAAGCGGATCCCAAATATGTAGGTGGTATTTCCCGTACAGAAAGTTACAAGGGGTATTTGTTTGATATCGGAGGGCATCGCTTTTTCTCAAAAAGCAAAGAAGTAGAAGATTTCTGGACGGAAATACTGGCCAACGATATGCTAGACAGGCCACGTAGCTCGAGGATATATTACAATAAGAAGTTTTTTTCTTACCCGCTTGTTGCTACCGAAGCATTAACAAAGCTGGGCATAATAGAGTCTGGCTTATGCGTATTGAGTTATCTTAAAGCAAAAGCTTTTCCTGTAAAAAAACCTG
>JBDSAA010000186.1:0-2565 GCA_039922375.1 Ferruginibacter sp. | reverse complement strand
CCAAGCTATTGGGCTCCGTTACGCTTCGGCTACGCCTTCGCTTCACTACGCCCAATAGCTTGGTTAAAACAATACATTGATTAAATTATTCTACTTTTGAAATGTACTAAAAAAGGGGAGCCTACACAGTCCCTTACACAAACCCCAACCACCCAACAAAAATTTGACTATTGAGATAAACAAATTAGTATGAGAAAAATAATTGCAGCAATCAATATGACACTTGACGGATTTTGCGACCATACGGCAATAATTCCAGATGAAGAAATGCATCAACATTATGCCGACCTGTTAGGTACCGCAGATACCGTTCTGTATGGAAGGATAACATATCAACTTATGGAATATTGGCGAACTGTGGTGAAAAATCCTACTGGTGAAAAAGCAACGGACGAATTTGCCGTGGCAATCGACAAGATTCCCAAAATTGTTTTTTCCCATACGCTGAAAAATGTAGAATGGGAAACTGCAAAGTTGGCAAATCGAGGCATTGAAGAAGAAGTTTTAGAACTCAAGCAACAACCAGGTAAGGATATTTTTATTTGCAGTCCGAGTTTAATAGTAGCAGTAACGAAACTTAATTTAATAGACGAATACCAACTTTGTGTTCATCCGGTTATAGCGGGAAAAGGTTTGCCGTTATTTAAAAACATAAATGAAAAGATTATTCTTAAACTTGTAAAGACAAAAACCTTTGGTTTTGGGGCGATAACTCTTTACTACGAGCCGACTAAAAAATGACTGCTTATACCCCGGACCCCCAAGCATCAACCTTCGCCCCGTGTCAATCCGGAATCAGCCCGATTGGTACAATAAACTCCCATAAGTTTTTCACTCCGGGGTTACGCAGGTCTGTATCCAGTAAATGGGAGAAACGCACGCCAAAGCTTACGGGCAGCGCATTCCATGCTTTAGTGTCAAAATAAATCTCTGCGCCGGTGCTGCGGTTTTTTACGTCAGTCAATTTGCCATTTACCCTTGCATGGGCAATGGTATGGTCATAAAAAGCGTTGGCTCGTACGCGTTGAAAAAAGAGTATGTTACCGAGTCCCCAATCTGGATAAAAGAGGGGGAAATGATAATTGCCACCGAACTTATACATCCGCCGCGTGCTCAATGCCTCATAGCCCCTGGAATAAGAAAAAGTATTGCTGAACAGATCGGGCAGCGAATCCCTTGTTTGATAAGATGCATTGAGTACAAGGCTATGATTGGTGGATAAGCCAGGAAAATAAAATGAACTGTTGCCAACCAGTTTATGGCTATTGATCAGCGTGAAGGCATCTCTGTAAGAAACGGAAAAGCTCTGTGCCCAGCGGGGATTGATATGCTGCCTTGCCCTACGGCTGGCATTGCTGAACGAAAGAAAGGCATTCGCGTATTTTACAGATTTATTATCAAACACATTTTTCCCAATGCCCCGGTAATACAACTGCTCAATATTGTATCCGCCACCAACAGTCAGGTATTTAGCTGTTCTGCCGCCCACAAAACTTAATGGAACGTAGATACCTGCGTTTAGTTTTGCCGAGTTAAATTGCACTGACTTTCCTAATGCGGTATCAATGCTCCTGTTAAAATGATGTTCTCCTCCAAGGCTCAATACGGGGAACCATCCTGCAAAAACTTCATAAAAGCCAACGGTATGGCTGCGGTCGCTTCTGTTAAATGTGTAGGTTAGGCTGTTGCTGAAGCTGCTCAGTACATTATCGCTATAAAGATGGTAGCTGTATTCAGGATCGTTCAATTCCGGCCGCCAGCTATGGAAATTAAAGAGGCGGAAAGACTTTTTGTAGGTGGTGGTCGTGCTGGTTGTATCGGCAAGTGTATATAGTAAGCCTGCCGCTTTTTTATCGGGTACCGCTTCGTTGAATAAGCCCGACCCCTGGATGAAGTTTTCGTCGTCTACCTCCTGCCAGGGGATAGCCTTGAGGTTTACTTTACCCAGCCTGGAGCCTTCGGCAGTGAACGCAGTCAATAACATTTCACCCTTGTTATTTACGGCTGGCTGGTAAACACCATTTGTATTATTAGTAAGCTGAAATAGTTTTTTATCGCTCAGTTTTACTGCAAAAATTTTATCTGCAGCTTTATGCATTCCGGTAAAATATACTGTGTCGCCTTTTACAAACGGATAACCGATCACGTTAAAAGAAAAGGGCGTTACATTTTCTGTAGCACCAGTGGTAAGGTTCACTTTTACCAGGCTCATTTTCCCTTCAGGGTTTCGCACAGCGGATATGGCTGTGTTGTTATCAATGTATTTTGATTGTGTATAAAAATAGTTTTTTGGATTGGCAAGTTGTTTAATCACTTTGCCGGTGTTGGCGTTGATACGATGGAGGTAGGTGGTGCCATTTGTGTTAACATGTACTGCCAGTACTTCGGTGCCCTCATTGTTTATATCTGGCGAAAAATATTTTGACCTATAACTGAGTTGGCGCTGTTTCCTGGTATGGATATCCAATAACTTAATTATGCTGTAATCCCTATTGCTCCAGCGGGGATCTGACTGGTATGCAGCATATACAATTTTTCCATTGCGGTAGGCATAATAGTCATCTA
>JBDSAA010000185.1:0-3207 GCA_039922375.1 Ferruginibacter sp. | reverse complement strand
CCATGATCAGTTCACCGGTTTCCTGGTTGTCACGAAAGATGTTGGTGCTGTGTAAAATCTTGTCAACCAACGTAGTTTTGCCATGATCAACGTGAGCAATGATGGCGATGTTTCTTATATTCATTATGAAATAGCTTTTACCTTAGCTGCTGGTTTTCTAGCTATCAATTGGCTGAAAACTAATACCCCTGCGCTACAGGCTGTTTTTTAAGCGGCAAAAGTACGCTAATTCAGGCGTACCGCAAGGCTTTAGTGTAAATTAACATGAAGGCCGTTTCCCTTTAAGCAAACTCATCAGGCCCTAAATAATCTCTGAATTCGGAAAATAATCCAGGCAGGTTTTGATGCCCGGCTTTTTTTGTAATGGCGTTTCACTTAACCAATTGCTAATAAAAAAGGATTTACTGGGGAAAAACTGTTTTATCGATATTCGGCATAATGCGCAGTGCATTTTTATAATAAACTTTTTTCAAGATGTCATCGGGCAAGCCCAAGCCATACATGCGCCAGAATGCGTGGTATTTTTTATGGTAAGGAAAATATTCATCTGAAGTTTCAAGCACACGGAAATAAGTGTTGTATTCCTCTGGCACCCAACTGTCTTTGCCAAAAAGTATTCGATCCTGGTATTTTGTAAAAAATTGTTTTGCCATAATAGGTTGTCTGCCCAGCTCAGCAATTACGGCACCAAATTCTACCACTACATTCGGCAACTGATCTAATAACAGCCCGAGTTTACCAAGATCATTTGGATACCATCCGAAATGGGCAGCTATAAAAGTCGTTTTGGGATGCTTTTTAAACATGGCGTGTTGTTCCTCTATCAATACCTCCCATGGAACCGGGTCATTAGCGCCACGTTTACGGCGTGGGTGCATAACAATTTCCATCCACCTTTCGTTGTGTTCATCGGTTTCGTCCCAAAATGGTTTGGGATCAGCGGTGTGTATCAGCACCGGAATTTTTAGTTCACCACATTTAGCCCAGATCGCATCCAGCCGTTTATCATCCACTGCTACACGTTTTCCCTCGTTATCTATTACAGAAAAACCAAGATTTTTAAAGATCTTCAACCCACTGGCTCCGTTTTTAACATCCGCTTCCAGTTGTTTAACCGTTTTTTCTATCCAGCCACTTTCACCGATCCCTTTAAATTCTATATTGGCAAAAATTAAAAACCGGTTAGGATAAGTTGCCTTTACATTTTTAATACCACGTAAAATATTATCTCCGCTTCCCCCGCTCAGGTTTACCATTACCTTCATATTTAAATTGTCCATATCCCGAATCAGCACAGAAAGATCCTTTGTGGCCATATCGTCCTGGTGATTGTGCACATCAATAAAAGGGAATTTGGAATGTGTAACAATATGTTCGGGAACAACCAGGGTCGAAACGGGATCATACTTTTCAAAATCCATCTTTTGTGTTGTCACCTGATTTTGGGAAAAAGCTGAACTGTAGATAAAGCCCGTTAGAATTATGATGATGTTTTTCATTTTTATAAACTGATTTTTAAAGCCGGTGAAATAGTGAGTGATTTATTCAAAAACGATTGTTTTGTTTTTATATATTAAAACGCGGTCTTCAAATACCAGTTGTAATGCCTTCGCCAATACAGCAGTTTCAATTTCTTTTCCGGCCCGTACCATATCAGCGGATGTAAAAGAATGTGTAACCGGAATTATTTGCTGTGATATTATGGGGCCTTCATCTAACTGGTGTGTTACATAATGGGCCGTTGCGCCGATCAATTTAACACCTCTTTCATATGCTTGTTTGTATGGACTAGCTCCTACAAATGCAGGTAAAAAAGAATGGTGAATGTTGATGATCCTCAAGGCAAACTTTTCTACGAAGGAGGGTGAAAGAATCTGCATGAACCTCGCTAACACAAGGTAGTCGACAGAATATTTAGCGATTACTGACAATAGCATGGATTCAAAAATATGCTTCTCCATATTTTGATGGGACACAAAATGAAACGGTATACCAAAACGCCGACAAATATCTTCCAGCGTTTTGTGATTCCCGATCACACATTGTACCGAGGCACCCAGCGTTTTAAAATGATTTCTAACCAGAATATCGCTGAGGCAATGATAATCCTTTGTCACCAGGAGGATAACCTTTTTTTCTGGTTGGGGGTTTACTTTAATATCAGCTTCTGCCGACAATACTTCTTTTAGCTGTTTGTTAAGCAAAATAAAATCACCCCCGGGTTCCACTACTATCCTTACAAAAAAACGATTATCAACCGTATCCACAAACTCCCGCATGGAAATAATATTGATAGCTTGCTTTTCTAATACGGTTGAAATGGCAGCTACCAAACCTACCTGGTCTCTACATTGAATTAGTATTACCATTTTTTAATTGTTTGCCCTTTATCTTCTTAATGAAATTCACTGCTCGTGGTGACAGACACGTTTTTTGCCGATCAATGCGCTTCCAGCCAATTCTCACCAGCGCCAATTTCTGCATCTGTGGGTACACCATTTGGCAATGCCAAGGCGGTTTGCATACAGTTTAGTATTATTGGCTTTATCATCTCTACTTCATCCTTATGTGCATCAAACACCAATTCATCATGTACCTGCAGCAACATTTTAGATTTAAAGTTCTGGCGTGTAAATTCCTGGTGAATTTTTATCATTGCCAGTTTGATCATGTCAGCCGCCGAGCCTTGTATGGGTGAATTAATAGCATTGCGCTCCGCAAAACCACGGACGGTGAAGTTGGCGGAGTTTATATCTTTCAGCCAGCGTTTCCGCCCCATTAGGGTTTCAACATAGCCTGTTTCTTTTGCCAGGTTAATGGTGTCATCCATGTATTTCTGTATGTTGGGGAACTGCTTTTTGTAATTATCAATTATCTCTTTGGCCTCAGCACGGGGGATGCCTAAATTTTCCGCCAGGCCAAATGCCCCCTGTCCATATATGATCCCAAAATTTACACTTTTTGCTTTGTAGCGCATTTCCTTGGTTACATCGCCTTCTTCTACGTTAAACACTTTTGCTGCAGTAGCAGTATGAATATCCTTTCCCGTTTTAAAGGCTTCACACATATTTGCATCCCCACTGATGGCCGCAACAATACGCAATTCAATCTGGGAGTAATCGGCAGAAATTAATACATGGTTTTCGTCTCTGGGTATAAATGCCTTGCGGATCTCCCTGCCTCTTTCAGTGCGAACCGGAATATTTT
>JBDSAA010000184.1:0-8974 GCA_039922375.1 Ferruginibacter sp. | reverse complement strand
AGTTATTGCTATAGGTTGATAATAGTCACAAAAATGGCAACATATTTCTTTGAACTTGATTGATGTGGCCAACCAAACTGCAGTGCCATACTCTTAACAGTTGCAGGATGTCGAACCCCTTCCCATTGTCGCTCAAATGATTTTTTTCGATAGCTAAAACAATATCTATATTACCCGACTCCCATTTTTAAACGCGTTGGGCTTTATATCCAAATGAACGTGCCTTTAAACAATAGATGAAAAATGCGATTCAGAATATTTCATAGAATCAATCAAAGAAACTCAACGGGCTCGGGATGATGACAGATAATACAACTCTAAGAAATTGTTAGGCTATTACAGATCTACTTGCCAAAACTTACCGACTCGATCACAACAGGGTGCCTTCTCATAAACCGGGGAAAGGTTTATCATATATTCCAAAGGTATTGCAATACAAAAAAAAGGAAAATGTCTGGCGGCACAAATCGATAAAAAGTTTCAAAATTTTAATACGACAATAAACTATTGCCTATCCGTATTCATCTGATTAAATTTATTAAAAACGCTATTCTTAATGAAAAAATTGCGAGGTTGTTTCCAACTCACACCCTTCATCTTGGCAACGAAGGCTGTCTTCAAATACCTTTGAGCAATGCGACCGGCCTAGTCAGGTTAACAGAAAACATACTATACAACGGATCAAGACCTGGAAGAAATTTTTTCTTTCAAGTTTTTGCTTTTAAGCTTTGATAGTTTTTACAAACTTGTCTAACTTTATATTCATCAGTTCTTTTACTTTCCTGAAAATATTGCAAAGGCGATTTGGTAAATCATAAGATGCCGTTTGTTTGCAAATTGTTTGCAAATCTGAAAAAAAGGCTTCAAAATGCAGATTTTTAAATAACCAATTTCACCGAATCATAACTAGTTTTTGGTTTCAAATTGCTATTTTTTAGAAATCAATTAGTCTTGCAAAGGTTTGGATATTAATACTTTGATAAGCTTTATTAAAGCCCCACAAAAAAACCCCACATTTCTGTGAGGCCTTGTGGGAGTTGACGGGTTCGAACCGCCGACCCTCTGCTTGTAAGGCAGATGCTCTGAACCAGCTGAGCTAAACTCCCTTTTTTTATTTAGGACTGCAAAGATAGGGGCTTAATTTTTTCTGCAAAATTTTTTATAAACTATTTGCGGAATATTTCAACCCCTGCCTGTTGTACTCCTCAACGAACATAAAGATTACCTTAATTGCTCTGCTCTCCGGGAAGAAGGTGCTTTTACAAAATCCCTTGGGTATCTTTTTATATACCGCCACAGGATACCGGCGAATTCAGTGTAATCCTTTAAGCGGATGCCCCGGCTTTTTACCGCTACAAAAAATGCAAGCCCAAAACTAACAGCGAAATTTAAAAACCCAATGCCGCCTACACCCAATAGCGTGTACCAGATTTCGTTCGCAGTTACCTGGTGATTTAGGCCGAAAAAGCCAATGGCAGTATTGGCTGCAGAAATGGTGATATGCCTGATATCAAAAGGAATCCCAAAAGTTTTTCCAAAAAAGCCAGCCATACCTAAAAAGAAACCGAGCGATATATTTCCCATCAATGAACCTAAATTATTTTCGAGGTAATGGATGATCTTGTACCTGCGTTTCTCACTAAAATTATTTTTAAAGGAAGCGAGGTTTCGCAGCCGGTCAGCAATTTTACCATACACAACATAATTCTCCACATACCCGGCAATTAAGCCACTTAAAAACAAAAAGAAGCCTGTAAAGCAGGCATACAGCCACGCCAGTGATTGAAAGGGATGCTGATCAGCCAACAACTTTTTGGCCCCTTCGCCAGAGGCGATCGCTACTCCGGTAGATTCAAAAAATGCCCAGGCCAGTAAATAAGTCAGCGGAAATACAATGATCAAATTTCCCGTAAACGAAGCGAGCTGTGTCCTGCTCACTTTAGCTACAGTAATGGCAAGGTTCCGAAGATCGGTTGCTTCTCCCACCTTTTGCACATCAAAAGAACTGGCCACATTGTTTGCAGTATAAGCAGGCTGTTTGGTCGCCAGTGTAGAGCCCGTATCCTGTATTAAAATAAACCCGAGGGAGTAATTAGTACTATGCAAAAATCCCAGCCAAAATGGAGCGACCGGCATTTTACCCAATAAATTTTTCATTATTCCAATAAAGGAAATAATTACGCCCCCACCCATTGCACTACGAAACATCCTCCAAAACTCTTTACGCGTAGTGGTAATGAACTTCTCCCCTGTCCTGCCGCCGTGTTCAGCTATCTGGTACGCCAGGTAGCTCGTATTCTCACTCATTAATTCTTTAATAGAATTTTTACGATTTTCATTGTGAACCACCGTCTTAAAATATTCCACAAAGCGGCCCGTGTTAAAAATACTATCTGTATCCAGTACATCCAGTATGATAAATTGCCTGTCGATCTGCTGTTGCAGGCGGGTAAGAATATATGTTTGTGCAAGGCTGGTTCCATAAACGATCCGTTGCTCCCTGATCCAATGGATACTCTGGTTGCAATTGTGCAGCGCCTCTGTGATATTCGATAGTAATATTCTTTGCGCAGCGTCATCTGGCGCAGTTTTGCTCCGGTACAGGTATTCTACTACTAACCTGTTCTGCTCCAGGAAGGGAAACACCGCATCGCCGGGATTTTCGTAGCGCTGTGTGATCTCTTTCTCCAATCCCAATGTGGTGATCCGATAGCTTAATAACTGCAGTGATTGCTGGAGTTGCTGCATCAATTTGGGTTCAGTTAAATTTATTTGCAGTCCCAATCCTTCAAAAAACTGTTCCCACAATTCCTTGTCAATTCCTTCTACCCAGATATGGTCAGTTTTTTTATAAAAGATCCTGTTGATCACAAATAAAAAATTATCCGGCGTTTGCAGTTCCGGCAGTATTTTATGCTTGATCTTGCTCAACAATTCCTGCACCAGGCCACGGCTGCTTACAATGCCACTTTCTGTAAGCGCTGTTACAATATTGGTTTTTAAAAATTGTGTAAGCAGTGCTTTTCGCAGACTAAAAAGTGAGGTCCTATCTTTATTGATTTGGTATAAAAAAGCCTTGAAACGAAGCGTAGCCTGGTTGATATCTTTGGGCCTGTCAGGACGAATGGTATCAAAAAGTTCCACTAAAAACTCAAGACTTCGGTTGGGGGAATGTAAGGGCAATACTACGGCCTGCTGCTTCCCGGGCGGCACTTGTTTTGATAATTCCTTCTTTTTCCTGGTTATTCGCAGCATGTTGGCATGGTCAGATAAAGGTTTAACGCTAAACCTTTCACTTTCGATATATCCAGACAAACAGAATGATTAAAATGTTGCTTTACATTTAATTTGCTTCAGGATTTCAGCTTATTTTTGCAGTATTATTACCATGGGAACATACAGCAATACAAAATTCAAGGAAGATAGTGACACCATTACCGCCACTGAAGAAACCTGTACGCTCATTGTGTGGAATGATGAGGTAAATACGTTTGAATGGGTAATTGAAACACTGATGGAAATATGCGGCCATTCGCAGGAACAGGCGGAGCAATGTGCTATCATTATAGACAGCAAAGGAAAATATGCCGTTAAAGAGGGAACCTACGAAATATTGAAGCCGATGTGCGATGCTATTACAGACAGGGGAATTGGGGCAACCATTGAGGTTATTGCAGGTTAGGCAAAACTTCTCACGAACTAGTGTATAAATATAGCGTCTGATAAATCATTTTTTGTCCAGGCATTAGTTTTCCATTGCATCACTCTTGCTAAAGGCCCTCTTGTACTGCATACCATTGGTGAGCATTACATACGCAATGCTCACAACCTTTTTACATGAATCACGACAACAGTATCACTCACCTCACATGGTAATTCTCAACGACGGGATGCAGTTCCCCCCTGTGGAAATGGCTGATGAAGACGGGCTGCTCGCCATGGGTGGCAACCTGCACCCCGAGCGCTTATTACTCGCTTACCGAAGCGGCATTTTTCCCTGGTACAATGAGGATGAACCAATATTATGGTGGAGCCCTGATCCACGCTTCGTTTTATTCCCGGATAAATTGAAGGTGAGTAAAAGCATGCAAACAATACTAAACAACGGAAAGCTTCGCTTCACCATCAACCGTGCATTTACACAAGTAATACAAAATTGCAAGGCAGCAAACAGAAAAGGCCAGCAAGGCACATGGATCTCGCCAGCTATACAGGATGCCTACACGCAACTGCACCAGCTTGGCTATGCCCATAGCGCAGAAGCATGGCTCAATGGTGAACTCGTTGGTGGACTATATGGTGTAAGAATTGGAAATGCATTTTTCGGAGAAAGCATGTTTAGCAAAGTAAGCAATGCCAGCAAGTTTGCATTTATTAAGTATGTGCAGCAGTTACAGAAAGAGCATGTGAGATTGATAGATTGCCAGGTGTATACAGCCCATTTAGAAACGCTAGGTGCAGAGATGATCGAACGGAAAAAGTTTATTGAGTTGCTTGAGGAAAATTTTTAGTTGGTGATAAATTACTTCATGCTAATGGTCTCAAATTCAGCCGCGATATTAATTACTTCAAACTAGCTAATACCTTTCGAAAAGTGCCATCAAAATTAACGCAACCCAACCTCTATTGAATACTTCCACCATCGAACTCTCCAACCTACTGCTCAATCAAATATCCGCAATGGTATGCGGTTCAAGTGGTATATCCAAGGGTTGCCAACCTTTAAAAGGTTGGCAACCCTCACACAAAGAGCGTCCAAAATTAAAGGAACCCACTCCACCTGTTTTTTATACTGTTACTATCAAAGCGGCCCGATATACACCGCAATCAAAGATCCACATAGGTATGATGTACAAGGGAGTGACACAACGATGATGACCATGGCTGCTTCTTCGCCCGGACAAAAATTATTAAAAAATTACTTCCCAAACTTTTGCTTTAAAGCTGCCAATGCATCATTCATAGGTAATTCCGCAACGGGCTTTTTTGGGATATTAGCATTTCCTCCACTCTGCCTGTTGCCACCCTGTTGATTGCCTGAATATTGTTTTCTTGCAGGCGCTTCCATGGTTTGCTTGATCGACAAAGCAATACGTTTGCGTGCAGTATCTACCTCCAGTATTTTTACATTTACTTTTTGATTCAGCTTCAGCGCCTCGTTGGGATCGGTGATGTACGTGTGGGAAATTTCTGATACATGCACCAGCCCATCCTGCTTTACACCAATATCAATGAAGGCGCCGAACCTGGTAATATTGGTCACTACACCGGGCACTTCCATTCCAATTTTTACATCATCAATACTGTAAATATTGGCAAACTCAAATGCCTGCACTTCACTTCTCGGATCAAGGCCGGGCTTTTTTAATTCGTTGAGAATATCCTTTATCGTTAGTTCACCAATTTGCTCCGTCACATACTTTTTTGCATCTGCTTTTTTCAATAAATCTTCCTGGCCAATCAATGCTTTTACTTCTACCCCAAGATCTTTTGCAATGGCTTCTACCACAGGGTACGCTTCCGGATGCACCGCACTTTGATCCAGCAGATCGTCACCTTCCTTGATGCGTAAAAATCCTGCACATTGCTCATAGGCTTTACCGCCCAGGCGGGGCACTTTTAATAATTGCTTACGGCTGCTAAACTTACCGATCTCATTCCTGTACTTAATAATATTATCAGCAAGTGTGCTGCCAATGCCACTTACATAACTCAATAAATGCTTGCTGGCAGTATTCAGGTTAACACCGACATTGTTTACACAGCTAATAACGGTAGCGTCGAGCCGCTCTTTCAGCCTGAACTGGTTCACATCATGCTGGTACTGCCCCACGCCAATACTTTTGGGATCAAGCTTTACCAATTCAGCCAGCGGATCCATCAGCCTTCTTCCAATGCTTACTGCACCCCGTACGGTAATATCTTCGTTTGGAAATTCTTCCCTTGCAATTTCAGACGCAGAATAAATAGAAGCCCCATCCTCATTTACTAAAAAGACAGGCAGGCCAAGGTTGAGCTTTTTGATAAACTGCTCTGTTTCCCTTCCGGCAGTACCATCGCCTATGGCGAATATTTCTATGCCATATTGCTGCACTAAATGCTTAATCTTTATTTCTTCGGCAGCCACCCTGTTGTGCTCATGCGGAAATATTAAATCAGTTTTTTGCAGATCGCCTTTTTCATCCAGGCATACTACTTTACAACCTGTGCGGTAGCCCGGATCTATCGCCAAAATTCTCTTACTACCCAGCGGAGAACTCAATAACAATTGCCTTAAATTTTCAGCAAAAACATTGATGGCATCTTCATCAGCCTTTGTTTTCAACGCAGTTCTGAATTCAGTCTCAAGGCTGGGTTGCAACAGCCTGCGGTATGCATCCTTCACGGCTTTCCGCAACTGGTCGCTTGAAGGGTTCATGCCTTTTATGTACAGCCCTTCTACCATTTCCAATGCAGCCTCCTCAGCAGGCGAAATAGCGATCCTTAAAAAGCCTTCCAGGAACCCACGCAATACAGCTAATATCCTATGCGACGGTGTTTTTGAGATCAGCTCACTGAATTCAAAATAGTCTTTGTATTTAAGGCCGGCGGTTTCTTTGTCGGTTACTACTTTACTTTGCAAGGTTGCTTCTGTTTCAAACAGTTTGCGCAGTTTTGCCCTCACCTGTGCATCTTCATTGATCAGTTCCGCAATGATATCCCTGGCGCCTTGTAAAGCCGCATCTGTATCTGCTACTTTTTCATTGATAAACTTTGCAGCTTCATTTAGAAGGTCAATCTCCTGTTGTTCCAATAGTAGATTTGTCAACGGTTCAAGCCCATTTTCCCTGGCTGTTTGAGCTTTTGTCTTTCGCTTTGGTTTGTATGGCAGGTAAATATCTTCCAGCTCAGCAAGGGTGGCCGTTTTATCGATTTTTTCCTGCAGCGTTTCCGTCATTTTACCTTGCCCGGTAATGGTCGTTTCAATAAAGGTTTTGCGTTCTGTGAACTCCTTTAAGAATTTAGCTTCATCCTGTATGTTTTGTATCTGCACTTCATCCAATGCACCCGTTTTATCCTTACGGTAACGGGCAATAAACGGGATGGTAGCACCTTCGTCGAGCAAGTTTAATACAGCCTCTACCTGCTGTAATTTTATATTTAATTTTTGGGCGATGGGTTGTACGAATTGAGACATGTTTCTTTATTTGGGCTGCGAATTTAGCATTGTAAGGCGAAACAAAAAATTGTAAGATTCCAACCCTCTTTACGAAAAAAAGCTTCCGATAAAATTTTATTGTTTCCCAAGTTGAATGGCAGATAAAATATATTCGTTTTTACTTGCATCTGGAGATAATAATTTTTATTTTGATCAAGCTTCCACTCCCCTTCTAAACGCTCTCCATTTTTTAACCTTTAAAATTTTACCGATGACAAAGTTTATTCTTCTATGTGTTTTCATGCCTTTTATGGTGATTGCACAAACCAAAAATGTTATGAACGTAACCCGTTTTTTTCCAAAAATTGACAAAGTACAGGAGTTTGAAAAAGCGCTGACCGCACATGCCCAAAAGTACCATACCGGCGATTGGAAGTGGCGGGTGTTTGAGATCGAAACCGGGCCTGATGCCGGCGGATACCAGGTTATAGAAGGGCCTAATTCCTGGGATCAATTTGATAAACGCGGCAACCTTGGACAGGAGCATACTAATGACTATAATAAAACAGTTGCGATTCATCTTACCCAAAAGTATTCCAGCATGTATTCTGTTTTTATAGATTCCTTAAGTTCAGTGGCATTAACTGATTACAGTGATAAAATAAGTATCACCCATGTTTTTCCTAAACCCGGCTGGGCCAGCGACATAAGGTCGTTGCTCGCAAAATATAGAAAAGTATGGCAGGCAGGCGGTGAGTCTGTCGCCGTATATACATCCAGCAGCTCCGGCCCTACCCAATTCGCCTTAGTAACCCGGTACAAACAAGGTTTAAAAGAAAAAGAAGACAATTTTAGGAAACCGTTTAAAGACAGGTATGAAGCTTTATTTGGAGTTGATTCTTATATGGGCGCATTAGAATCCATTAGAACCCATGCTGAAAGTGCATGGAGCGAAATGCTATCGCTACGTGCTGACTTAGGGTCAAAATAAAATTAAGAAATCCTTACCCACATCAGCAAACAATTATTAGAAAGAGCTGACATTCGCAAATTAAACCTGTGGGTAAAAAGCCTGAAGGGCTTGAATATAAATAGCCGTGGGTAAAACCCATGGTTATTATATTATGGCTTAACAACCCCAACGGGGGTTGAATCATTATACATTAATTCTATTCAACCCTACCGGGGTTGTGAAAGCCATTAACTTCTTCCCCGGGTTGCACCCGGCGCTATTCAAATTAAACCCTTGCGGGTTTTAACCGATGATTTTAATTTGCGAATAATCAGGAGTTCTGAAATTGTTGGGTTATGGCAATATCGAATAGTAAAATGATAACATTATTTGCTGTTCGATATTTTCTTTTATTCCATCTTTATTCGCAGCGCAGGATAACTTTTATTGCAGGGTAATCCTTTTGCCGGGATTCAGTTGAATAAAAGAATAAATGCTATTGCGGATGGTGTCATTATCAGCATAAGGAATTAGCATCGTTTTTAAATCCGCAGTGCAGGTAAGCTGGGTATTGGATGGCAAATAACCCATGCCCCAAAAACTCCCTCTTTCAATCAGCAGGCAAAGTTTTTCTGCTTTTTTTAAACCGTTATCCATTACCGCAAAAGTGGGCAATTGCTTGTCGAGTGCATCGATAGCCATTTTTATTTTCAAATTGTAATCAGCGGGCTGTTCCAACGAACTATATTCATCTTCCGTAAAAGGCGTTTTATCAATGAAGCATAATTTTTTATGCAGGCCAAATTCCTCCACCATTTTATCGAGCATTACAAGGCCTTCATGCAACATATTAAAACTGTATAACTGCGGAATGTTCTTTTTCT
>JBDSAA010000183.1:0-5066 GCA_039922375.1 Ferruginibacter sp. | reverse complement strand
AGGCACATCTTGTAACTGGTGATAAAATCAGTGATGTAAAAACAGATTCACTTAAAGAAGCAGACATCATTCTTATTAAACCAGGAGAAAAAATTGCAGCCGATGGATTAATTGCAGAAGGAGAAAGTTATTTAAATGAATCCATGCTCACGGGTGAATCAGTTCCAGTAAAGAAAACAAAAGGCCAAAAAGTAATTGCAGGTTCTATCAATGGCAATGGTTCTATAAAAGTTACTGTTACACATGCCGCAAAAGATTCTTATCTCTCCAAAGTAATCAAATTGGTGGACGATGCACAAAAGTCAAAATCAAAAACACAACTGCTTGCTGACAGGGCAGCACTCGTTCTCACCATCGTTGCTTTAACGCTCGGCTTTGGAACATTTGCGTTTTGGCTGATATATGGGGAGACGCTTCAATTTTCATTGGAAAGAATGGTAACAGTAATTATTATTAGTTGTCCTCATGCACTCGGCTTAGCCGTGCCATTGGTGGTTGCTATCTCTACAGCGCTATCAGCAAAAAACGGGTTACTCATTAAGAACAGAACAGCATTTGAGAACTCCCGAAAAATCACCACCCTCATCTTTGATAAAACAGGAACGCTCACCATCGGAAAATTTGAAGTAGCAAGAATTACTCCCCTCTCCTTTGGAGAGGGGTTGGGGGTGAGGTTGGATGAAAAGGAAATCATTCGCATGGCATCGGCATTAGAACAAAATTCCGAACATCCTATTGCAACCGGAATACTTGCCAAAGCCAAAGAACTTTCTGTTACAATTCCTAAAGCAGATAATTTCAAAGCTATTACCGGAAAAGGAATTGAAGCAGCCGTAGAAGGAAAAAATATCAAAGTAGTAAGTCCGGGTTATCTCAAAGAAAATAATATAGAATTGCCAGAAAATTATGCAGGCAGCAATGCCGAAACAATTGTATTCATTATTGTGGATGGTAAATTGGCAGGGTACATTTCATTGGGAGATAAAATAAGACCTGAATCTGCTGAAGCAATACAAACCCTTCACGACAATAAAATAAAATCCATTTTGCTTACCGGTGATAATGCTACCGTTGCAAAAAGTGTAAGCGATGAATTAAAGATGGATGGATATTTTGCAGAAGTGTTACCGGAACAAAAATTAGAAAAGATAAAAGAACTACAGGCGAAAGGAGAATTTATTGCGATGACCGGGGACGGTGTAAATGATGCACCTGCATTAGCACAAGCCGATATCGGAATAGCAGTAGGAAGTGGAAGCGACATTGCAGCGGAAACAGCAGGAATCATTTTAGTCAACAGCAACCCGAAAGATATCGCCAGTTTGATTTTATTCGGTAAAGCAACGTATCGCAAAATGATTCAGAATTTAATTTGGGCAACAGGCTACAATGTGGTTGCCATACCGCTTGCAGCAGGTGTACTTTATAAATACGGTATTCTGTTGACTCCTGCAGTAGGTGCCGTACTTATGAGTGTAAGTACCATTGTAGTGGCTATTAATGCGAAATTGTTGAAAGTAACGTCAGTTGCTAAAAAAGATAAAAAATAAAAATTATACTATGAAAAAAATACGAGTCGCAGTTAATGGATACGGAGTAATCGGCAAGCGCATTGCAGATGCCGTTCTTTTACAGGATGATATGGAACTAATTGGCGTTACTGATGTTGTAACTGACTGGCGAATTAAGGCAGGCGCAAATAATAACCTCCCTGTTTTTGCTTTCGATAATGACACGGTTGAAAATATGAAGGCAACCGGCATAGATGTTAAAGGAACACTGACTGATTTACTGAAAAATGTGGATATCGTTTGTGATGCAACACCAAAAAAAGTTGCCGCCTTAAATTTTGAGCAATATAAAAATGCCGGAGTGAAGTCTGTTTTCCAGGGCGGAGAAAAACATGAGCTAACCGGGCATTCGTTTGTTGCACAGGCAAATTATGCAAGTGCCATTGGCAGAGATTCTACTAGGGTTGTTTCATGCAATACAACAAGCATCGTTCGTATGATTGGTGCATTGCATCAATCCCGTTTATTTAAAAAAGGCAATGGGGTTCTTGTTCGCAGAGCTACCGACCCGTGGGAATCTGACCATTCAGGAATCATGAATACCATTGTTCCGGAAACGACTGTTCCATCTCACCAGGGTCCCGATGCACAAACAATAATTCCCGGACTTGAAATTACAACCGTTGCATTGGTTGCTGCACAAACAACCAGTCATTTTCATAGCTGGCATGTAGAACTTTCCCGTCCTTCTTCAAGGGAAGAAATAATTTCCATTTTTGAAAAAACGTCCAGGGTTATTTTTCTCAGGGAAAGTGATGGGCTAACCGCATTAAATCATACTATAGAATTAATGAGTGATTTGGGAAGGCCACGAGGTGATATGTGGGAAGTAGGTTTATGGATAGATAGTTTGATAGTGAAAGACAATGAGCTTTATTTTAATTACCAGGTGTACAATCAGGCCATCGTTGTGCCCGAAACCATTGATGCCATCCGGGCTTTGACAGGTATAGAGAAAGATGCAACCGCTTCCATCAACAAAACGAATAATTCAATGGGAATAATTCAGGGAGACATTTTTAAACAGTTGTTCAAATAAAAATACAGTTCATTAGAAAGATTTTTAAAACCGATTTGTTGTTTATCCAGGTTCGGTACTCATGGCAACGACATCGGGTCCGCCGCGGCAGATCAAATTCAGTTTTTCATGGCATCATTGGCCTTCTGATTAAGTTATTAGATTAAATTTCGACAGCCTCTATGATGGTCGCAGTAAACCAAATGAAATTATGCGTAAGCAACCATCTACAGATGCAGAACTAGTAAAGCTTCAACACGAATCTTTCAACTACTTTTTGCATGAAGCTAATCCAGCCAACGGATTGATTAAAGACAAAACCGCAGCGGATTGGCCGGCAAGTATTGCAGCCACTGGTCTTGCGTTAGCGGCGTACCCGGTAGGTGTTGAACGGGGATTTATGTCACGGCCCGCCGCAATAGAACGAACGTTGAATACGCTACGCTTTTTCTGGAACAGCCCGCAAGGGCCCGAACCTGATGCTACGGGCTATAAAGGTTTCTATTATCATTTTCTCGACATGCAGACCGGTCGTCGGGCATGGAAGTGCGAACTATCAACAGTGGATAGTGCTTTTCTACTGGCAGGCGCGTTGACAGCAGGAATTTATTTTGATGCAGACAACTCCGACGAGCATGAAATCCGTACGCTCTCTGATGCACTTTATCGCCGGGCCGACTGGCAATGGGCGCAAAACAAAGGTGCAACGGTTACCCACGGGTGGAAGCCTGAAAGGGGGTTTTTAAAATACCGCTGGGAAGGATATGATGAGGCGATGCTGCTGTACATGCTGGGGCTGGGCTCACCAACTCATCCGTTGCCGGAGAGTAGCTATGCAGCATGGGTTTCCACTTATCGCTGGGAACGTTGTTATGGATATGAATATCTATATGCCGGGCCATTGTTCATACATCAACTATCCCATGTCTGGATTGACTTTCGGGGAATTCAGGATGCCTTTATGCGCAACAATGGTATTGATTATTTTGAGAACAGCCGCCGTGCTACTTATGTGCAGCAACAGTATGCTATAGAAAATCCACGCAAACTTGCTGGCTATGCTTCATGCTGTTGGGGAATCACTGCAAGCGAAGGCCCGGGTCCGGGCACCATTAAAATAAATGGCATCAAACGAAAGTTTTTCGATTACGTAGGGCGCGGCGTTCCATACGGGCCTGATGATGGCACCCTGGCGCCGTGGGCTTTAGTGGCATCGCTCCCATTCGTTCCAGAGATTGTTTTGGTGGCACTTGACCATTGTATTCACCAGGCTAAACTGACAGAATTTAACTCTTACGGTTTCAAAGCTTCTTTTAACCCGACTCATCCTGGTGAGAGAGGCAATCCTTATGGCTGGTGGGTGTCGCCATGGCACTTCGGAATCAACCAGGGCCCGATTGTTTTAATGATTGAAAACTATCGTACCGGGCTGTTGTGGAAATGGATGCGAAACTGCCCATACCTCGCAACAGGTTTGCGAAGGGCAGGTTTTACGGGAGGGTGGTTATGAAAAGAGAATAAAGGTTTCCGCTCAATGATCTTTCATCATTTATTGCCTTAATTATTCACGTATTTCACAAACCGCAATCTATCGTTCAGTTAAACGGGCAAGATGTAAAACTTCATTCTATTACACAGGCTCAATTTCTGTAAAAATGGTATATCTGCCTTGCCTAAAGTGAGGCAAGCATAATAACAACAATAGAATTTGAATTAATAATTACTCAGAAAAATATGGTTATGGAAACTCAAACAATTGAACCAGGCAAAGAACAGTTATCCCCCGAACTTTTAAATAAAATGAATGCTTACTGGCGGGCTGCCAATTACCTTTCAGTTGGTCAGATTTATTTGCATGAGAATCCACTGTTAAGAGAACCGTTGAAACCCGAAAACATTAAGCACATGCTGCTTGGGCATTGGGGCACCACGCCCGGACAAAATTTTATTTATGTGCATCTCAATCGCATCATAAAAAAATATGACCTCGATATGATTTACATATCAGGTCCTGGTCATGGTGGGCCGGCTATTGTCGGCAATGTTTACCTGGAGGGAACTTACAGTGAAGTATATCCGAATATCAGCAAGGATGAAGAAGGCTTAAAAAAGCTGTTTAAGCAGTTCTCTTTCCCAGGCGGCATTCCCAGCCACGTTTCACCTGAATGTCCAGGCTCAATTCACGAAGGTGGCGAACTTGGGTATTCGCTTAGCCATGCCTTTGGGGCGGTTTTTGATAATCCTGATTTAATTGTGAGTTGCGTGGTAGGCGATGGCGAGGCAGAAACGGGGCCGTTAGCCACTGCATGGCATTCCAATAAATTTCTAAATCCTGTTACCGATGGTGTGGTGCTTCCTATTCTGCATTTGAATGGCTACAAAATTGCCAACCCAACAGTGCTTGCCCGCATCAGCAGCAAAGAACTGGATCAACTGTTTAAAGGTTATGGCTGGAAGCCTTACCTGATTGAAGGTGA
>JBDSAA010000182.1:0-74039 GCA_039922375.1 Ferruginibacter sp. | reverse complement strand
TAAGCAGCCATGGCATACTGAGTATTGCCATTTGAAGTTTTGAATATTCAGATTTAAGTGCTAATTATCCAACGCACTACATGCTTACACTTACAAAGATCTATGCTGTCAAAACCGGTCAGCCCCGTTTAAAAATTAGCTAATGTGCTGTTGTGCTAATTAGCTATTTGCAAATTTACGAAAAGTATTTAGTTCGGTTTATAAAACTGTTGTGCAATACATTTGCAGTTCTTTATTTTAACAGAAAAAATATGCCCCCGGAAACGTTTTATTTACAAAGAAAAGAACAACTAGCTGCACGCCTCAACTTACTGCTTAAAAAAAAATCTCAATTAGGATGGTTGCGTTTTGTTTTGATGGCAGCCATTATTGCCAGTATTTATTTTACTCTAAATTCGGGATTGATATACCTGGTGGCCACACTGTCGTTAACAATAATTTTTGTAAGAATTGTATATACAGATATTGATAACAATACCAACATCAGCCACACCAACTATCTTTTGCAAATTAATGAGGAGGAGCTAACCGCACTTACCGGTAATTACTATCACTTTGAGGATGGTGCTACCCACACACCGCATGATCATCTTTACGCCAATGATATTGATCTTTTTGGCAGGGCTTCCCTATTTCAATATATTAACAGAACCACCTCCGAAATGGGTAGCAGCACGTTAGCCGACTGGCTGCTTAAACCCGCCGACAAGAATACAATTATCCAGAGGCAGGAAGCTATAAAAGAATTGTCACTTACAACAGAGTGGAGGCAGCAACTGCAGGCTTTTGGTAAAGAAAAAAAAATAGGTATTGGCACCAAGGAGCGCCTGCAAAACTGGATACTGGAAAAAAGCACTTTTAACCATTCAACCTGGAAACTGCTGCAGTACCTGCTTCCGGCTATCATGATCACCATACTGTTATTAAACATTTTTGATCTTGTAAGCAACCCGGCAAGAAATTATTTTTTATTGGCAATGGCAGTGATCGCTTATTTTATCAGTAAGAAAGTAATACCTATTCATTACCAGGTTTCAAAAATGGCGGAAGAATTATCCGTACTTTCTGACAGCATCCAACTGATTGAAAAAACTACATTTCAATCTCCTTTGTTGCAGCAATTACACGCAACATATCTTATTGAAAAAGGCGCAGCTTCAAAAGAATTGAAGCAACTTAAAAACATTTTAGCAAGGCTCGATTATCGTCTTAACCCGGTCATATTTATCCCGTTGGCCATTTTATTTCAATGGGACTTGCAGCAGGTAATGGCGCTGGAAAAATGGAAAAAAAGAAACCAGCAGAGCATCACTGATTGGTTTGATGCCTTGGGCAAGTTGGAGGCAATCAGCAGCCTGGCTACAGTATATTTTAATCACCCGGAGTGGTGTTTTCCTATATTAAAAGAAGTGCATTTCTCCATACAAGGCGATGAGATCGGGCACCCACTTATCAATAAAAATAAAAGGGTAAATAATCCGATCAGCATTAATAAAAGTGGTGAACTGATGTTGATAACCGGCAGCAATATGGCAGGCAAAAGTACCTACCTGAGAAGCATTGGGATCAACGTGGTATTAACAATGATGGGATCCGCAGTTTGCGCCAAAAACTTCAGCCTTTCGCCTGTGCAGCTCATCACCAGCATGCGTGTGGCCGACAACCTGGAAGAAAACACTTCTACTTTTTACGCTGAATTGAAGAAACTGAAAACAGTCATTGAAAAAGTAAACAACAATGAAAAGGTATTTATTTTATTAGATGAAATATTGCGGGGCACTAATTCATTGGACAGGCACACCGGCTCCGTGGCACTTACAAAACAGCTCATTAAACACAACGCCGCCGCAATCATTGCCACGCATGATATTGAGCTTGCCAAACTAAAAGAAGACTATCCCGCCCACATGCTTAATTATCATTTTGATGCACAGGTCAGCAACGACGAATTGTATTTTGATTACGAACTGAAGGAAGGCATTTGCAGTTCCATCAATGCATCTATTTTGATGAAAAAAATTGGGATAGAGCTGTAATTTTATGATTTTTTGATCTCTGATTTAATTCGCTTCTTTTTTTTAATACAAGTATTGCCCGAACGAAGAAGCTGCTATGGGCATCATCTTTGTGTGATGATAATTCCGGGTGGAGTTTTGCGTGCTGCCTCGGGACTCACTTGTACCGCATACCATTGGCGATCTCTTATTTGAGTTATAAGTTAATCCACAGTTTTTTCTTTGTTGTTTTATAAAAATCGAAGACTAATCACATGGAGACAGAGTACTGAAACCCTGCACCTGCGGGGAATACGCCCAAAATTACACTACCTGCTTTCCCTTTTTTTTATAATTTTATATTCGCAAACAGCGATTCCTTCCGCTTTATCCCTAAACATAATTTGTTCATCATAAAACTTGTCTTATGCTAACAGAACAATCCTTCAAACAATTTCAAACAAGCATGCGTGGTAAACTTATTCAGCCGGGTGATACTGAATATGACACATCCAGGAAAATTTATAATGGCATGTTTGACAAGCATCCTGCAATGATCGCAAAATGTGTTGATGTAGCGGATGTCGTGGCGGCTGTAAATTTTGCCCGTGAAAATGAGATGGTTATTGCTGTAAAAGGCGGTGGGCACAATGCCGCAGGGCTGGGCATGTGCGATGACGGGCTGGTTATTGACCTTTCCCAGATGAAAGCGGTTCATGTTGATGTTAAAAATGCAACCGCCCTGGTACAAGCTGGTTGCACCTTAGGCGATGTAGATCATGCTACGCATGCTTTTGGCATGGCAGTGCCCAGCGGTATTGCATCTACTACCGGCATCAGCGGACTTACCCTGGGAGGTGGCCTTGGCCATTTAACCCGCCAGTGCGGGCTAACGATAGATAATTTAATAGAGGCGGATGTGGTGTTAGCAGACGGCACTTGTGTTAAGGCTTCGGCTTCCGAAAATAAGGACCTCTTTTGGGCTTTACGTGGCGGCGGCGGAAATTTTGGCGTGGTCACTTCTTTCCTTTTTAAAACCTGGCCAATAAGTACGGTTTATGGTGGCCCTATGCTTTGGGATATAAGTGAAGCAAAAGAAGTAATGAAATGGTACAACGATTTTATTAAAAATGCACCGGAGGAAATAAATGGATTTTTTGCTTTTCTCATCGTTCCCCCCGGTGATCCTTTTCCTGAACATTTGCACCTTAAAAAAATGTGTGGTGTAGTGTGGTGTTATACTGGCCCCCTTAAGGATGCAGAAAAAATTTTTGCCCCCATCCGCAAATTTAAAACACCGGCGCTTGACTTTGTAGGCCCATTGCCGGTCCCTGCCCTTCAAAGTATGTTCGCCCCATATTGCCGCCCGGTATGCATTGGTACTGGAAAGCGGATTTTATGAACGAACTGACCGATAAGGCTATTGAAGCACACTTGCAACATGGCCCGCTGATGCCCACATGACGCTCCACTATGCACCTTTATCCCATTAATGGGGCCGCTTCAAAAATTGGCAAAAAAGAAACAGCATGGAATTTCAGAGATGCAACCTGGGCCATGGTAATGGCAGGCATTGATCCTGATCCGGCCAACAAAGAAATTATTACCAATTGGGCAAAAGATTATTGGAATGCAGTGCATCCTTATTCGGCAGGGGGAGCATACATCAACTTTATGATGGAAGAAGGGGATGACAGAATAAAAGCAACATACGGTGATAATTACGAACAGTTGGTAAAGATCAAAACTAAATACGATCCGGGGAATTTATTCAGGGTTAACCAGAATATAAAACCTCCGGTGCAAGTGCATGGGTAATTTCCGCATGTTGTTGGTGTTGCCATCCTGGAATACCCAGTTTCGAAACACATACCAATGCAGTGAAGTGGCAGTATCGTGAAGCTTCTAATAAAAACGAAACAACAATAAGGCTTCAGGCCCATTAATCACACAATGAAATATCCAAAATGGTATGACGTACAAGGGTGTCCCATGGCAGCACTCAAAACCCCACCCGGGATTGTCCTGGCACAACGATTATGACCAGAGCCGTTTCTTTGGCCCGAACAAAAAAGAGATGAACATATTTGATAAATAAAACAAAGGAGAAAGCGATACCATCAGCTTTCTCCTTTTGTTTATAAACTATATAAACCTTATTTACCTTTTGTCAGTTTCACCTTTTGCCATTTTCACATTGAGCCATTTTCACATTGCCACATTTTCTTTCAACTATCGGATACAAATTAAGGTTAAGTGAATTGAGTATCACAGGCAAAAATGATATGTATATTTGTCATTAAAAAAAACATGAAAAAGAAAATCCTATTTGGTGTAAGCCTCCTTTTTGGTCTGATGTTTATTAATGCAGGGTTAAACAAATTCTTTAATTACATGCCCATGCCAAAAGATATGCCTCAAAACATGATAAAATTAATGACGGCGTTTATGGAAATCGGCTGGCTGATGCCCCTCATCGCAGTTGTAGAAATTATAGGCGGCATACTTTTTATCACCAATAAATTCAGGGCGCTTGGCGCAATAATAATTTTACCCGTTGTTGTTGGGATTGTTTTAACGAACCTCATCCATGCCCCCTCCGGGTTGCCGATAGCAATTGCACTTCTTGCTATAAACCTTTGGGTAATTATAGAGAACCGTGAGAAATACCTGCCCATGATAAGGTAAATACAAACCTGGTACTGGCAATGAACTATAATACCAGAACGTTACCAAACCGTATTATAGTGTCCTAAAACAAAGAAGGAGAAAGCTTCGAAATAGCTTTCTCCTTCTTTGTACTTTATAACCCCTAATTCACCTCACCCTCTTCCCGTTTAAAATTTTCTCATTCGTTACTTTCCTTTACCCCATCCGAACCAATCGTTGCCATTTGCAAACAGCATCAACCCCAGCAACAAAACCATACCAACTACCTGTGCATACTCTAAAAATTTATCACTTGGCTTGCGGCCACTTACCATTTCAACCAATGTAAATACTACATGCCCTCCATCCAAAGCTGGTATCGGCAACAGGTTCATAAACGCAAGAATTATCGATAAGAAGCCGGTTATTTTCCAAAATGCCTCCCAATCACCCCATTCTGTCGGGAAGATTGAACCCATTGACTTAAATCCGCCCAAGCCCTTGTAAGCACCGGTTTCAGGCTGAAATATCAATTTAAACTGGTCAATGTAATATTTCAATTTTCCCAATGCCATGGATACACCGGCGGGGATTGATTCAAAAAAGCCATACTGCTTGTTTTCAACTTCAAACACACCGAGACTGTCATACTGATCGAATGACAATATCGGAAGGCCGATCCTTCCTTCTGCATTTACCTTAGCTGCTAAAGAAACAGGCACCCCTTTTCTATCTATCTGCAAATTAACCTGTTGATTTTTTTTACCAGCAAGTATCGCAGTCATATCATCATAGAACGTAACCGGAACAGAATCAATGGCAGTGATTCTATCCATAAATTGTATACCAGCCTTTTTGCCATTCGACGTATCCTTCGGTGCGTACTCGCCAATATATGATGGCATACGAGGCATAAGCAGCATACCTGTTCTGCGCTTGCTTTCTACCAGGCGTTCAATAAAATTAACAGGAAAAGGAATCTCACTGACCTTGCCATCCCTTTCGATAGTTATACTTTTTGCCAGTAATAATTTAGGCTGAATATCTTCAAAGTACACAATATTTTGCCCGTCAATCGCTGTTATCTTATCTCCATTGCGCAACTTTAAATCGTACAAAACACTGTCCTGTACCCAAATACCGTTTTTTACAGATGATACCGGCATTTTCTGTTCACCCCACACAAATAGTATCATCGAATAAATAACAAACGCCAGCAACACATTTACGATGATCCCTCCCAGCATGATGATCAGGCGCTGCCAGGCCGGCTTGCTCCTAAACTCGTATGGCTGTGGGGGCAATTTCATGGCGTCCTTATCCATACTCTCGTCGATCATTCCCGATATTTTTACGTAGCCGCCCAATGGCAGCCAGCCAACACCGTATTCAGTTTCACCTATTTTCTTTTTAAACAAAGAAAAATATGGATTAAAAAAGAGGTAGAATTTTTCTACCCTGCATCCAAACCATTTTGCAGTGATATAGTGTCCAAACTCGTGAAGGATAACCAAAATTGATAAGGAAAGGATCAGGTAAAAAACCTGCATTCCTACATTGCCCCAGTTGATTGCTAAAAGTGTCATATTACCCCTCGTCCCCTAAAGGGGTGTGATTTTAAGTGTACAATAAATGTCAAGATAAAGATGATGCTGTTCCAATTCCCCATTAGGGGCAGGGTGCTACATTTTTATTAACGAAGCCGCAAAATTACGGGCTTCACCATCGCTTTCAAAATATTCTTCCAACGTTGGTTGCTCGATAAATGTAACATGTTGCATGGATTTTTCTACTACGGCAGTAATATCCAAAAAGCCAATACGGTTGTGCAGAAAGGCCCACACGGCTATTTCGTTGGCCGCATTTAAAATGCAGGGCATATTGCCACCTTTAAATAAGGCGTCGGTTGCCAATGCCAAATTTCTGAATGTCTTAACATCTGGCTCTTCAAAACTCAGTGTGGGATACTTTTTAAAATCCAGTCGGGGAAAATCATTTTTAATACGTTGCGGAAAAGACATGGCATATTGAATGGGCAGCTTCATATCCGGCAGGCCCATTTGAGCTTTTATGCTGCCATCTTCAAACTGTATCATGCTGTGTATAATACTTTGCTGGTGTACCACTACCTGTATCTGGTCGGGGTTTAAATTGAACAACCATTTGGCTTCGATCATTTCCAGTCCCTTATTCATCAGTGTGGCAGAGTCAATGGATATTTTAGCGCCCATGTCCCAATTGGGATGCTTTAGCGCATGATCCCTTTTTACATTCACCAAAAAATTAGGCTTCTTCCCCAAAAAAGGTCCGCCGCTTGCAGTTAAGATGATCTTCTCAATTTTATTTCGCCCCTCGCCTACCAGGCATTGAAAAATGGCGGAATGTTCACTATCCACCGGAATTACCGGTGCACGGTTTTCCATGGCCTTACGCATTACGATGTCGCCAGCCACCACCAGTGTTTCTTTATTTGCAAGCCCCACAGACTTCCCTTTTTCCACCGCTTTTAAAGTGGGTTTCAGGCCTGCAAAACCCACAATGCCAGCCAGCATCATGTCATAACTGTCAAAATCTGCCACTTCCACCAAGGCTGCCTCGCCTGCAAAAACTTTGATATTTGTGGATGCCAACGCATTTTTAACTGTATTGTATTTTGTTTCATCACCTATCACCACCGCATTGGGATTAAACTCCAGCGCCTGCTTTATGAGCAGAGTGTCGTTGTTTTGTGCGGTTAAAATTTCTGTCTCAAATAATTCAGAATTTGCACGGATCACCTCCAGGCATTGGGTACCAATAGAACCGGTAGAACCAAAAACTGCAATACGTTTTTTTTGAACGGCATCGACCATAGGATTAATTTATTTTATGCCCGGCGGCACCTGAAGGATTGAATATTGTATTTCTTGTCATTTCAAAAGAGCGCTTAGTTTTTTGAACCAGGCAGTTGCTTTTCATGGCGTCATCGTTGCGTCGCACACGTGTACTACAAACCAATGTGGAACTTTTCCTGCCATTTAAATTAACATCCAGCTATAAACTTATGCGAAAGTACTCCCCTAGCCAACATTATGCCATTTTGCTTTATGGCTTGCGCAATTTAGTTTAATAATCATTGTAAAGCTTTTTTGGCTACAATTCGCACAAGGGCCAGCTCCAGCTTACTTTATTGGTTTCGCCTGCAAGGGCATATCTCCAATCAAAATTCATAGACAGGCATAACGAGGTTAATCAATTGCCCCAGAGGGCAATCTCTTTGTAAAAGGAGTTATAAGTTTCGATTTACCCCAGCGGGGCAACCTGTAAAACATAAAATTTTTTTCGTGATGGATTATGCGATTACCATTGATCGAAAAAAGGGAATTTAACAGGTTGCCCCTCCCGGGGCTAAAATTCTATATGGCCGTAATGGCTACAAACAGGCTATGCCGCTGGCATACGTAAGCAACATGATAAGCCACAACTATGGGCAAGTTTGGCCATAAGCTTACACCTAAGCCATAAAGTTTACACCTTTAAAAAAGGTGTAAACTTTATGGCAACGTACTTCCGCCTTCGAGTACAATTATTGCCATCGTCTTTTACTCGCCGGGTGTCACGGGAGTTTTAAACAGCGGGCAGGAGAAAAATGATTTATTGGGGAAAATAATTGCTATAGCCCCTACACAGGAAAAGCTTAATTGAAAAACTGAATTCGAACGGAGCGTCGCCACTAACGTTGCTCATTGTTTCAAGAGCCGGGACAATAATTGCATTAAATATCTTGTTTCCAACAGCCAATATTATCATCCCAATAAATTGCCTGTAAACTGCATTCGGATCCTCAATTGAAAGTTTTCGATGGTTTTAAATATCTCCTTCAAGGTGAGCTGGTCTATTTTGGAGAGTTTTTGCGGCATGATATAGTTATCCGGCTGCGTGTGTTCCTGCATAATCTGCTGCGATTGGGTTTTGAGCCGCAGCCCCATTAAATAATAATACGATTGAAGTAGTTCTGTAACATCCTGCTCCGTAAACACCTTTTTGCCTTTCAACGCTTTTAATCTTTCGCCGGTGTTGGGTTCAAATATCCTATTCTTCAAGGCATATATCCGCACGAGATCAACAATGGGCGTCATTGCTTTTTTTATATCAAAGACTTCTTTTTTGTCCACTTTAAAAGTGCGGATGTTTTTAAAAAGCGGCGTTAACGGTGGCTCATATTGCAAGGCATTTCTGCCCATGAAATGATACAGTCTCTCCATGGGATGCTGTAACTGATCACCTAAAAAAACCTCCAACTCTTTGATAATGGTTTCATCGCCGTACAGGTAACGGCAATCAAAGAATGTGGCAATCTGCATCACCGTTTCAGGCACACTTTCGTTCATCCAGCTTTCGTAATTTTTTTTCCAATGGGATAGAGAATGTGTCCACTTTGGATTTTGCGCCATAAAGCCCCCGGTGCAATATCTAAAGCCAATTGTATTTAATTGATCCGAAACAAGCGAAGCGAATTTTAAAAAATATGCTCTTACTTCTTCCCGGTGCTCGTTGGCTTTATCTTCATAAATGATCGCATTGTCCTGGTCTGTTTTAAGGGTTTGTTCTTTGCGCCCTTCGCTGCCCAACACCATAAAAACAAATTTTGCCGGATGTGGGCCCATATCTTTTGTAACACGCTCGATGACTTTGATGGCTATGGTATCTGACACGGCCGTAATTACCTGGTTAACGATGGCGGCGTGCACACCCCGGTCGAGCAGTTGTGCTACTATTTGCGGCACCGTTTCCCATTTACGTTTTAATTCATCTGTAGATACAGCCTGCCTTACCGATTGAATAAATACCAGCGGAGACTGCCCTTGCTCACTCAGTAATTTGTTACGGCTGATGAAGCCGATATATGCGCCTTCGTTTTCAATTAAGAGGTACCGCATTTTGGTGCGGAACATACTAAGGATGGCCTCGTACACAAATGCGTGCACATTGATGCTGCCCACCGGGTTGTCCATAATGCTGCTGACCGGGCTTTGATAATCGGCTTGCCTTGCCACTACATTATCCCGTATAGTGATATCTGTTACATAGCCGGTAATGCTGCCTTGTTTATCTTTTACAAACAGGCAACTGATCTTTTGCCTGCCCATAATGATGGCTGCTTCATAAACGGGTGTATCGTCCATGCACCACACGATATCACGGTATTCCATGCTTTCTATCCGACGGCTGTATAATTGCTCGGATGTAATAAAACTTTCTTCGAAATTGGTGGGGTTTTTATAAAAATGCGCAAACTCTTCGTTCAGCATTTTGTGACCGAATGAATCAGTAAAATGCTGGTAAAATTCTTCATAGCGTTTGCAAAGGTCATTGAAGTATTTGCGTGGCAAAGTATATATCAGCGTTTTGTTTTTTGCAATTACGGTACGCAACGATTTTTTTTGAATCAGTAGCTCGGTAATGCCTCCATAATACCCCCCTTTGCGATATATTTCGACCAGTCGTTTATTGTGGCTACTGTCGTAAAAAAATGTTTCATATTCACCTTCGGCTATAATATCAATCCCCTTCAATTTGGTGACCCCTTGCCGGTAGATGATACCATCTTTATGAAACCTCACTTCAATAAGCACCGCTGCAATTTGCTCCAGCACATCATCCGGTAACAAATTAAAAGGCACTACGGTTTTTAAAAAACTGATCCGGTTATCCATAATAATGGTTTATAAGTAATGCTATAAATAAAATGAGTAAGATGGCTATCATCCATCCATACATTTTTGGAAGGACTTCCTTTTTTTGAAAAACAATGGGTGGCTGGGCGAATGATTTGATCTCATTTCTTTTGACCAGTTCAAAAAAACAATCAGCCGTAGCGCCGGCGTCTGTTAATGCATTGTGTTGATTTAACAACGGCTTTTTAAAAAGTATTTGATAGAGGTCGCCGAGCCGTAAAAATTTATTGTGTGGGTTTTGCTGCAAATGCTGCGATGCTTTCATGATACAAAATGCAGGCAAATTTTCCATTGGATTTTCGATATCAGCCCTGTAATAATCCGCCCCTATAATATGGTAATCCAGCTCAATAAAATGACCAACGATCATGGGCCGGAATTCATCCAGGTCTTTAGATAACAATGCCAAGGCCTCGCAGCGTGGGATTCCATTTTGTTGTAAAAAATCTTTTGTCAGGCCGTGTATGCGCAAGGCGGTAGCGCAAATTGCAAAATCGTTATTGCTAATGTAAATGTTCTGTTCCTTCAGCTTTTGCCCTTCACGGCTGTATATTAACCATGATACCTGCACTGCATAAGGCCAGTTGCCCGGCACTGTATAAGGCAAATCCCACTTTTTTGGCAAGCCTGAGGCTTCTGTGTCAATAAATAAAAGGTATTCGTTCAATGGCATTTATAATTGTCTGCAAATATATCGATTGGGTGTGGTTCGGCAGAGATTTGAACCGGGGGGCGTACCTACGGCACGCAAAAATGCAATTATTTATTCTACAAAGAGGGTGCTCCGATGGAGCAAGATTGGAAGGTAATTGTCTTTTGATATTTGGGACATTGGTTAATTTAATTAACCATTTAGTTTGGCTCCTATGGAGCCACCACTTTGTAGCAACAACATAACGGCGTTTGCTCCGTAGGAGCATCCCTCATGATAATAAGTTTGCGTGGGAGACCCTCGCCAAGGAACGAAAAAAAGGATTTCAACTATTGTACATATAGGAGCTTTAGCAAAGCAAAACTTACAACGCGTAACCTGTCTATTTTAATAATTTTTCTATAGACCTATGCACTCTTTCGAAATTGTATTTGTTTATAACGGCGTCCATCATTCGCTGTACCTGGTCATTGCATAGATTGCCAATGGAACCTTCGTGCGTATGAGCTGTTGTTGGTGTGTAATTAAAATTGCCGGCTTCAATATCCATCCCTACTTTTTTATACGCATCCCTGAATGGTGTGCCTTGCACTACGAGCTTGTTGACTTCTTCCACACTAAAAAGAAATTTATATTTTTCGTCTTTCAGCAACTCTTTTTTAACCTGGATATTGCTTAGCATTAATCCGGCCATTTGCAGGCAGGATTGCAGGTTCTCCAATGCAGGAATGATGTGCTCCTTTAATAATTGCAGATCCCTTTGGTAACCTGAAGGCAGGTTAGTCGTCATCAGTATGATCTCGTTGGGCAATGCCTGTATACGGTTGCAATGTGAACGGATCAGTTCAAATACATCAGGATTTTTTTTATGCGGCATAATGCTGCTGCCTGTTGTGAGTTCATCAGGGAAACTGATGAAGCCAAAATTTTGATTGAGGTATAAACAGGCGTCCATGCTTAACCTGGAAAGGGTGGCTGCAATATTTCCCATCGCGGAAGCAACGATGCGTTCCGTTTTGCCTCTGCCCATTTGTGCATATACTACGTTGTAATTCAAATCTTCGAAGCCTAATAAATCAGTGGTCATTTTCCTGTTGATGGGAAAGGAGGAACCGTAGCCTGCTGCCGAGCCAAGTGGGTTTTTATTTACTACTTCATAAGCAGCCTGCAGTGTAATTAAATCATCTACCAAACTCTCCGCGTAAGCGCCAAACCATAAGCCAAATGAAGAGGGCATTGCCAATTGCAAATGTGTATAGCCGGGCAAGAGATCATCTTTATATTTTTCACTTTGTTGAATTAACAGATCAAACAACTCTTTTGTAATGGTTACCAGTTTTTCAATTTCGCTTCGAAAAAAAAGTTTCAGGTCTACTAATACCTGGTCGTTCCTGCTGCGGGCACTGTGTATCTTTTTACCAACATCACCCAGCCTTTGCGTCAACATTAATTCAACCTGCGAGTGAATATCTTCTACGCCTTCATCTAATGTAAAATTGCCTTGTTGTATTAATTGATAAATACTTTTTAATTCAACCTCTAATAACGATAATTCATCTTTAGTAAGCAAGCCCACCGACTCCAGCATTTTTGTATGCGCCAACGAACCTAACACATCAAAAGGTGCCAGGTAAATATCAAGGTCACGATCGTTACCAACTGTAAATTTTTCAACAGATTGTAATGATACTTTATCTTTTTGCCAAAGCTTCATTTTGGATGGTTTGATGTTGATGGTTCGGTGTTGATGGTTGATTGTTGTTGCTCTCTGGTTAAAACTGTATTCTATAAGGTTGGTAAAAGATGCCCAATGGTATGCTGATGAAAGGATTGCGACGCAACGATGATGCCATGAAAACTGATGCTTGTATTGTAAGTTTAATCCAACAACTCATCACCGATTTACACCTTTTCCGTTTACCATTGCCTTAAACCTTCCACCTTCCTATACTATTTGCTCTATCATTTTGATATACGTTTCGATGCCATCTTTTATCTCGGCAAGGTAAATAAATTCATCTGCTGTATGGCTTCTTGCGCTATCACCGGGGCCCATCTTTAAAGTTGGGAAAGGCATCAATGCTTTGTCTGAAGTGGTAGGCGAGCCATAATATCCTTTGCCTAAACAAAGGCCAGCTTTTACCAACGGGTGATCCAGGGCGATAGCAGTTGATTTCATCCGCATGGTCCTGGGCTTGAAACTACTTTTTAAATTTACTTTTAATGGCTCCAGGATTTCTTCGAAAGTATACAATTCGCTTAACCTTACATCTAATACAAATTTACATTGTGCAGGCACCACGTTGTGCTGCTTATTTTCGGTTTCTATCACAGTGGCGGTTATGCGTGATTCCCCCAATAGCTCACTTACCTTGTCAAATTTATAATTCCGAATCCAGTTGATATCATCCACTGCTTTGTACAAAGCGTTCTCACCTTCATTTCGTGCAGCGTGTCCTGCGCTGCCTTTGGCAATGCAGTCAATCACCATCAGGCCGCGTTCTGCCACTGCCATTTCCAATTTGGTAGGTTCACCTACTATGCCAAAATCAATGTTGCCAAGATGCGGCAATACCAATTCGATTCCATTAACACCACTGATTTCTTCTTCGGCGCTTGCCGCAAACACAAGGTTGCATTTTGTATTTGGCTGCTCATAAAAATGCAGGAAGGCAGCCATCAAAGAAACCAAACAACCTCCGGCATCATTGCTGCCCAATCCAAATAGTTTGCCTTCTTTTTCAACCGGCACAAACGGATCCATCGTATATCCTTTGTTGGGTAATACCGTGTCGTGGTGTGAATTCAATAACAGCGTTGGTTTATTCGTATCATACAACTTGCTCTTTGCATAAATATTATTACCTACTCTTGTATGAGTGATATGGTGCCGATGCAAAAAATCGCATAGAATTTCCGCTGTATTATTTTCTTCTTTTGAAAAGGAAGGAGTAGCAATTAATTGTTTTAGCAGCAACACCGCATTTTCGTATAAATTTTCTTTCATGCTATTTTATTAATGTTCCGATGGTGTTTGCTGTCACGTTTTGCAACAGGTCCTTTGCATCGCCAATCAGTACTTCTTTTACGCCGTTATCAATGGCTGCAAATGCATTGTCAATTTTAGGAAGTATCCCATCAAACAATTTTTTATCCTGTTTTAATTGCTCGTATTTTTCTTTTGTTATTAAACGGATCACCGAGTTTTCATCTTCCACATTTTCAAGCACGCCTTTTTTCTCAAAACAGTAGATCAATCTCACATCGTAAATTTCAGATAGCCCCACAGCAAGGGTAGATGCAATGGTGTCTGCATTGGTGTTCAGCATTTGTCCGTTGCCGTCATGTGTTAGGGGAGCAAAAACAGGTGTGAAATTATTGGAAAGCAACATTTCGAGATTTTGAAGACCCAACGAATCACTGTCGACATCACCCACATAACCGTAGTCAATACCCCCATCCACTAAAGGGGAGTTATTTGGCGGGTTTGTATTGTTGGCTATGTTTTCAATTGAGGGTTTAGTAACTGGTCTTTTTGTTGCTGGTATTATGTTGGCATCAGCACCTGTGAGGCCTATTGCGTTGCATTGCAGGGATTGTAATTTCGCTACCACTTTTTTATTTACGAGGCCGCCATACACCATTGTTACCAAGTCGATGGTTGCTGCATCAGTGATTCTTCTGCCATTAACATAATTAGGTTGAATGCCTAATTGCTCGCCAATTTTTGTTGCGATCTTTCCTCCACCATGTACCAATATTTTTTTGCCATTGACGGAGGCGAAGTCTTTTAAAAAGGATTGTAAAGTGGCATCATCGTCTATTACGTTGCCGCCGATTTTTATTACGTAGAGGAGAGATACACCCCCATCCCGTGAAGGGGAGTTATTCGGAGAGCTAGTTTGTTTGGTGGCTGATTCCATTGCAGCTATTTTGCTACTAATTTTTGTTAATACACCTTCGATATCAAAGGTCACTTCTTCATTTTTGAATCTTAAAACAGTAATACCAAATTGCTCAATATCCCTTTCTCTGGCTTCATCGTAAATTTTCACTTCTCTATTTTCATGATGGCCACCATCCAATTCTATTACTAATTTTAATTTGTGGCAATAAAAATCAGCTACATAAAGTGCGATCGGATGTTGTCTTCTAAATTTTAAATGCCATTCATTTATTTTTATTTTATCCCAAAGTATTTCTTCTGCTACAGTCATTCTACCCCTTAACTGTTTGGCTAATTCAAACAACATTGGAGATGCACCATAGTACATATTAACATCATTCTCTTTATCATCCTTTAGGCCCTCAATCATTGCTCTAATACTTTATTAATTGCTTATAATTTTTAAATAATATCCTTTATGTAACAGCCAACGTATTCCAAAAACTCCTGTTAACGTGGTAGATGATTAAGTCCTCAGTGGCGACGCCGCCAACCTAGTACTCTCCAAATAACTTCCCTTTAGGGGATGGGGGTAATATCTCACCCAGCACTGCCTGCGCCGCCCATACCCTATTGCCCGCTTGTTGCGTTACTATACTGTTACTACTGTCCAATACTTCATCGCTTAACTCTACGTTTCTGCGTACCGGCAAGCAATGCATTAGTTTGGCATTGTTGGTTAGTTTAAGCTTTTCTTCTGTTAGCATCCACGCCGGATCATTGCTGTATATTTTGCCGTAGTCTGTGTAGGTACTCCAGTTTTTTACATAAATAAAATCTGCATCTTTCAATGCTTCATCCTGGTTATTTGTAATGGTTGCTCCTGTTGTGTAATCGATAGAAAGTTCATAATCCTCCGGGTGAGTGATCACAAAATCAGCTTCACCCCAGGCATTTACCCATTGTGCAAAACTATTGGCAACACATTGTGGTAACGGCTTTACATGTGGTGCCCAGGTTAGAACAACTTTTGGTTTACGCCCGTTAGGCAAAGGAGCATTATTTAAAATCTCCTGGATGGTAATAATATCAGTGAGCGACTGCAAAGGGTGTAGGGTAGCGCTTTCCAAACTTACTACCGGCACGCCTGAATATTGTATAAATGAATTGATCACTAACTCGCTGTAGTCATCCTCCCTATTTTTTAGTGAAGGGAAAGTCCGGATACAAAGAATATCAAAGTAATTTCCTAAAATAGGTGCTGCATCCTTTACATGCTCTACCGTATTTCCACTCATGATTGCGCCGTCTTCAAATTCCAACGCCCAGCCTTCCTTGTCTACATTAAATACGATGGCTTCCATGCCGAGGTTGCTGGCGGCAACCTGTGTGCTTAATCTTGTTCGCAAAGACGGATTTAAAAAAAGTAATCCTACTCTTTTGTCAGCACCCAACTGCCTGTCGGCAAATGGATTTTTTTTATACGCCAATGCTTTTGCAACCAACGCATTAATGTCATGGACATCATTAACGGAAATAAAATTTTTCAATTTTTATGACTGGTTTTGTGTTACGATATTTTAATTGCAGTATAACATTAAATAATACAAACCTCTATCAATGTACTTTCATAAAACTGGATGGATCAGCCATCAACCTTCAACCGTTACTGCCGCATTATGGAGCTCTTTTTGTAAAGCTTCTAAAAAAATATCCGCTTCCAGTTTCGTAATATTTAGTGCTGGCAATAACCTGATCACATTGGGCTTTGATTCGCCGGTAAAAATTTTGTGGTTGAATAAAAGATTCTTCTTTACCATTTTTAATTCATCAGGCAGATCAATTCCTATCATCAGTCCCTTGCCTCTCACTTCATTTATATTAGGCAGTTTTTTTAATTCTTCTATCAAGTAATTGCCCACTGTTTCCGCATTTTGCATCAGCCCATCTTGTTCGATTACTTCCAACACAGCCAGCGCAGCGGCGCAGGCTAGATGATTGCCGCCAAAAGTAGTGCCCAGCATAAAATGTTTAGCTTGAATTTTCGGAGCAATTGAAATACCCGCCACCGGGAAACCATTGCCCATTCCTTTCGCCATGGTATAAATATCTGCACTTACACCGCTGTGGTCATGGGAATAAAACTTACCGGTTCTGCCATAGCCACATTGCACTGAGTCAGCGATATAAACCGCATTGTACTGATCGCAAAGCATTCTGATTTTTTGCAGGAAAGAATTAGTAGCAACATTAATACCTCCTACTCCTTGTATGCCTTCGATAATAACAGACGATATCTCATTATTTATGAATGCATCTTCCAATCCCACCTCATCGTTGAAGGGAAGAAAAATTACATTATCAGTCTGGTTAACAGGCGCTACAAGATTTGCATTGTCTGTTACTGCCACTGCCAGCGATGTTCTGCCGTGGAATGCCTTTTTAAAAGCAATGATTTTTTTTCTACCGTTGTAAAATGAAGCAAGCTTCAACGCATTTTCATTCGCTTCCGCACCCGAATTAACCAGGAATAAATGGTAATCTTCTTTACCTGAAACTTTACCTAATTTTTCAGCCAATTCAATCTGTAAAGGAATCTTGATAGAGTTGGAATAAAAGCCCAATTTATGCAATTGGTCTTCTAATCGTTTAACGTAATGTGGATGCGTATGGCCAATGGAAATAACCGCATGGCCTCCATACAAGTCTAAATACTTTTGATCCTTGTCATCCCACACATAAGAGCCTTTGGCCTTTACAATTGTGATGTCGTTAAGTGGATATACGTCGAATAATTTCATACCCCTGTCCCCGAAAGGGGAACTTCGTTTGTTAATTAAAAAATATTGTGTAAGCTATTTATCTAAAAGTTTATAACACAGAGTGTCAAAACTGTCTTTAATAATCGTAATTGATTTATTGCTCCTTAAGTTCCAGTGAAGACGTCCCGATTATTCGGCTGGCATGAATAATCTCTAAAAGTAATTCGCCTTCAATTTTAATCCTGCTGTTTCATCCAGCCCAAACAAGAGGTTCATATTTTGAACTGCTTGCCCGCTGGCACCTTTTAGCAGGTTGTCAATGACAGAATGAACCACCAAGTTGGCGCCTACTTTTTCCAACTGAATTACACACTTATTGGTATTCACCACTTGTTTCAGAAAGATAGACTCTTTACTAACAGTTGTAAAAGGCGATGAGGAATAAAACTCATCGTAGAGATCATTCAATACGGATATACTTTCGTTACATTTTAGCTGTGAACTAACAAAAATACCGCGGGTAAAGTCGCCCCGCCATGGTACGAAATTGATATCAATATCCCCGGCAGATTGCAGTTGATGTAACGATTGTCCTACCTCGTATAGATGCTGATGCTCCAGCGTCTTATATGCCTGTATATTATTTGCACGCCAGCTAAAATGTGTAGTAGTGTTCAATCCTTGGCCGGCACCGGTGGAACCAGTAATGCCTGTCGTATATACTTCACTTAATAACCCTGCTTTTGCCAAGGGTAACAAGCCCAACTGAAGTGCTGTTGCAAAGCAACCAGGGTTAGCAATATTGTTTGCAGATTGGATCTGTTGCTTGTTCAATTCGGGTAAGCCATAAATAAAATTTCGGCCACCCATCGTTCCATTGTGCGACAACCTGAAATCCTGGCTTAGATCAATTATTTTTATTTTTTCGTCTATGCTGTTGTCAGTTAAAAACTTTTTTGCATCGCCATGCCCAACGCATAAAAACATTACATCAATTTCCTGGTGAAATGCTGAGGCAAAAATGATATTTGTCTCACCGATCAAGTCTCCATGCACTGCATGCAAAGGCTTGCCTGCATTGCTGTTGCTATGAACATAAGCAATTGTTGCTTCGGGATGATTCAATAATATCCTGATCAGTTCTCCACCAGTATAACCAGCGCCACCTACTATGCCTACTTTAATTTTGTTTGCCATCAACGCTTTCTTTTACCTGGTGATAGATCATGGTTTGGTTACCGAATATTTTTGTAAAACCCCTTACATCTTCACCACTCCATCCATTGTTCATCTCCCCGTATTTTCCAAATTTGCTGCTCATCAAATCATAAGCAGATTCAATACCGGTAACTTGAAAACGATAAGGCATCAATTCCACAAATACCTTCCCTGTTACATTCTGTTGGGTGCTTTCAAGAAAAGCTTCCATATCCCTCATTACCGGATCGAGTATCTGGCCTTCATGTAGCCAATTGCCATAAAATAATGCCAGTTGATCTTTCCAGTTTAATTGCCATTTTGTTAATACATGTTTCTCTAAAGCATGGTGTGCTTTTAAAATGACCATAGGAGCAGCCGCTTCAAAACCAACGCGGCCTTTGATGCCAATGATCGTATCGCCAATATGAATATCCCGTCCGATCCCATAAGCACCTGCTATGCTCTGTAGTTTTTGGATGGCTGCTGTTGGATGGCCAAATTTTTCGCCATCAATAGTAAGCAATTCACCCTTATTAAACTCCAACTCAATGCTGCGGGCCGTTAATTCTGTAAGCTGTGTAGGCCATGCCTCTTCTGGCAACATGCCTTTGCTATTTAATGTTTCTTTTCCTCCTACGCTGGTTCCCCACAATCCTTTGTTGATCGAGTACATGGATTTTTCGAAGTTCATTTCCACACCCTTACTTTTCAGGTAAGTAATTTCTTCTTCCCTGCTGAGTTTCATGTCCCTGATGGGTGTTATGATCGCTACACCAGGAATCATGATATTAAATACCATATCAAATCTCACCTGGTCATTTCCGGCACCAGTACTTCCATGAACTACCGCTGAAGCATCCGTTTTTTTTACATGCTCTGCAATAAATAATGCCTGGCTCAATCTTTCTGCACTTACGCTTAGGGGATAAGTATTGTTTTTTAATACATTCCCATAAACCAGGTACTTTATTATTTTATCATAATAGCTTTTTACCGCATTGATGGTAGTATGAGTTTTGACACCCAGTGTATAGGCATGTGCTTCAATCTGCTTTAATTCTTCTTCAGAAAAACCTCCTGTATTCACCACTACTGAATGCACTTCATACCCTTTTTCAAGGGTTAAATACTTTACGCAAAAAGATGTATCCAACCCTCCGCTAAAACCCAATACAACTTTAGAACCTCTTGGCAGGTCACCTGCCTGTATTTCCGAACTGATACCCTGATTGTTATCCATGTATGAGATATTGCTGCTATAAATTGAAAAAATATTTTAGAATTGATTTGCTTACTCCACCACCATCTTTTTTCTTAAGCAGCTTTAATAAACGGCTTTGTTTGATGTGCATGAAACGCTCATATAATTTAGAATGTTGTTTAAAATCCTCTGTAGTTTCTTCGGGTTCATAATGATCGGCAGGGTCATACAGCATGGCCGTACACATACAATTTTTTCTCTCCTTGCTCATCAGGATATCGTAGTTAACGCAGCTTTTACAGCCAGCCCAAAATTCTTCATCATCGGTTAATTCTGAATAAGTAACAGGCTCGTATCCCAATTCGGAATTGATCTTCATTACTGCCAGCCCGGTCGTTAACCCAAATATTTTGGAAGTAGGATATTTCTCTTTGGAAAGATCAAATATTCTTTTTTTGATCTGTTTTGCTACGCCGCTTTTTCTATAAGCTGGTGCCACTATCAAACCACTGTTGGCAACAAACTGATCATGTCCCCAGGCTTCGATATAACAAAAACCTACCCACTCTCCTTCTTTGGTAACAGCGATTACAGCTTTGCCATCCCTTATTTTTTGTTCAATGTATTCGGGTGAGCGCTTGGCGATACCTGTTCCCCTGGCTTTGGCAGAAGATTCCATTTCACTTGTAATAGTAGTAGCGTATGCGGCATCATCGGCTGAAGCAACCCTGATTATAATGTTATTTGTTTCCAATTGTTTGAAATTGAAATAATGCGTTAAAAAAAATAAATGTGTAAGAGCCCGGTTTTGGAGATTTTTTCACTGACAGGGGCAGGTTTCAATTGCTCGTCCTATCAGCAACCAGGTCGGCGTCGGGGGGAAGTATCTGGCATTACAATGAAAGTAACAACCATACCAGTGCAAGGGCTAAAAATATTTACGCTATGTTGGTTTGTACTTTTCACTTTTTGAGTATTGTAAAGAATTCCGCAAAACTATGTTTTTCTTCTGATTTTTCAATCAAAAACTTGCCATAATTTTTGGATGAGAACACTTTTAACAATAGGAATAAAAAGACAAAAACCTGCCATGATCAAGTATACTTGATCATTATTTTAATTCACTATGAACCGGAACGTCAATCCACTGTTGCAATCCATCAGCAATTGTGCGGTCATTACTTAGTCTGGGCACCTTATTTTGCCCGCCTAGCTTGCCTATACTCCTCATATAACTAATGAACCCATTCTTTTTCACAACAGAAATATTTAACGGGTGCAAAATATTTCCTCCGATCAAATCGTCATAATATACATTTTTTAAACGCAACTTATCGTCCACATTTTTTGCAAAGGAAGCCATATTGGCGGGTGTATTTTCAAATTCAATAAACCACTCATGATAGCTTTTATCGCCATCCTGGGAAATAAAAGGCGCCACTGTAAATTCAGTGATCCGGATGTTTTCTTTGGCCGCAGCATCCATCAGGGCGTTTTCCACTTCTTCACCAATTACATGTTCTCCAAAGGCAGAGATAAAATGCTTGGTTCTGCCGGTAACGATAATGCGATAAGGGTTAGTGGAAACAAACTTGATGGTATCACCAATATTGTAGGCCCATAAACCAGCATTATTATTAACGATCATGGCATAATTTTCCCCTACTTTAACGTCTTTTAATGATAGCCTTGTTGGTAATTCATTAAAAATTTCTGAAGCAGGCACAAATTCAAAAAATATCCCACTATTGGTATTTAACAACAAGCCCTCGGCTTTTTGTGAATCTTGGAATGCAAAAAAGCCTTCACTTGCAGGAAATAATTCTATACAATCAACCTTTCGGCCAATACTTTCAAACAGCTTTGCCTTATACGGCTCAAAGTTTACACCGCCTTGTACTATTAAATTAAAATCAGGGAAAAGATCACCAACCTTTTTCCCACTTTTTTCAATGAGCCTGTCAAAATACATTTGCATCCAGGGCGGAATGCCGCTGATCAGCGTCATATCCTGGTTGATGGTTTCCGCCACAATTTTTTCCAGCTTCTCTTCCCACTCTTCGATACAATTTGTTTCATACGACGGCAATTGATTTGCTCGTAAATATTTGGGTACATGATGATTTACTATGCCACTCAACCTGCCGGTTGGAATTCCCCCAACTCTCTCCAGTTCAGGCGAACCGCTCAAAAAGATCAGCTTCCCATTGGCAAACTTTGTGTTGCCGGTCTCCGCCATATAACATAGCAACGCATTACGGGCAGTATCAATGTGGTTACTGATTGAATCTTTGCTGATGGGGATATATTTTACACCACTGGTGGTGCCGCTTGTCTTGGCAAAGTAAATGGGCTGGCCTTTCCACAGCACATTGTGTTTACCCTGCTTTATTTTTTCTATATAGGGTTTAAAAGCCTCGTAATCCCTTATCGGAACCTGTTTTATAAAATCTTCGTAGGTCTTTATATTTTCAAATCCATGCTCTTTTCCAAACTCTGTTTTAGCGCCGGTCTTTATTAATTGATTAAAAATGGATTGCTGATCCTGTTCAGCGGTTTCCATCCCTTTTTTAATTTGCTTGTAGATATAAGCAGCAAAAGGTTTGGCAAAAAAAGATTTTATTTTCATGGCCTTATTCCTTGGGGAAGATTTGTGATCGTTAATAATTTAAAACGCTGGCTTGGTTAATTCATAGTAAAAATAAATGCTTTTTTTTTGTTATTCATCTTTTGAATTACGGGTCTTTGCAATCCCAATCTTTACCCAAATCTATCACGGTGACCACTTCGAGGGCATTTTCTTTTGGAGCAAAAACAATCCTTACACGCTGTTTATCATGTGTTATTCCTTCCAATGGATATGTTTTACCACGCTTATCCTCTTGAATTTTATCGTAATTCAGTTTCCCTATCTGCAATATCTCTGCCACTTCAGTTTCATCAATATGCCGACAATCCATGCGACTGCGGGCATGGCGGCTATAGATGATTTTTTTGGTTGACCTGTTAAAGCCTTCATTGATATTAACAGGCATATTTATTTCGCCAGGGAAGCCGGGCTGCAAATTTGCCCGCTGATTTTTTTTTATAAAGAAAAGCAACAAAGCTGCTGCAATCAACATAATAAAAGGAAGATACTTTTTTGCCATATTTCAATTACAATGCTAAAGTAACTGAAATGGTGGTTTTATAATGCATTGTTCAAAAAATCGATAGCCCGGCAGGAAGTTTCATAGAGCGCCGCTTATCTTTGCAGTAATGAGCAAAACCGTCGCATTACATACTTTGGGCTGTAAATTGAACTTTTCCGAAACGTCCACTATAGGCAAGCTTCTGGAGAATGATGGATTTATCAAAAAAGATTTTGATGAAATTGCAGATGTATACGTTATCAATACCTGTTCGGTTACAGACAATGCAGATAAAGAATGCCGGATGCTTGTGAGGCGCATACAACGCAAGGCGCCCGCAGCAATGGTAGTAATAACAGGATGTTATGCCCAGTTGAAGCCCGCAGAAATTGCCGCCATACCTGGGGTGGATCTTGTGCTTGGCGCTTCGGAAAAGTTTAATATCGTTGAACACCTGAAAGAAATCACAAAAGGTGACAGCGCCAGGATCTGTAGCTGCGATATTGAGGATGTAAATGTATTTACAGCATCCCATTCTGTTAACGACCGCACCCGTGTTTTTTTGAAAGTGCAGGATGGCTGTGATTATAATTGTTCTTTTTGCACTATTCCCATGGCAAGAGGCAAGAGCCGGAGCGATGCCATTGTAAATGTAGTGGCCAGTGTAAAAACAATTGGTGCCCAGGGCGCAAAAGAAGTGGTGCTGACAGGAATTAATTTGGGTGATTTTGGTGCCAGCCAAACCAGGGAAGATTTTTATCAACTGATCCATGCACTTGATAAAGAAGATGGGCCTGAGCGATACCGCATATCTTCTATTGAACCTAATTTACTTTCCAATGAGATTGTGGAGTTTGTTAGCAACAGTAAAAAATTTATGCCGCATTTTCACATCCCATTGCAGAGCGGCAGTAATAAAATACTTGGGCTAATGAGACGCCGTTATAAAAGGGAATTATACGCGGAAAAAGTTGCATTAATTAAAACCTTGATGCCTCATTGTTGCGTAGGTGTAGATGTGATAGTTGGGTTTCCCGGTGAGACTGATGACCATTTTAAAGAAACGTTTGATTTCCTGGAAAGCCTGGACATTTCTTACCTGCATGTATTTACTTATTCAGAAAGACCAAACACATTGGCAACTACCATGAAAGGCGTAGTGCCTATACATGTGAGGAACGAGCGGAATAAAATTTTGCGCAATTTGAGCTATCAGAAAATGCAATCTTTTACTACACAACACATTGGCAATACACGAAAAGTATTATTTGAACGGCATAATAAAAATGGAGTGATGGAAGGTTATACAGATAATTATATTAAAATATCCGCCCCCTTTAAAAAGGAATGGGAAAATAATATTGTATCATGGAAAATTTAAACGACGAGCAATTCAGCAAATACCAGGTGACGATCCATTTTGAAATGGATGATGAATTTATGGGTTTAGTTCCGCAGCACCGGCTATACATCAATGGCCTGATTGACAAAGGCATCATTGATTATTATTCAGTAAGTATGGAAACACAGCGTTGCTGGATGATTGTAACCGCTGCCAGCAAGAAGGAAGTGGATGATTACCTGCTCCAAACACCTTTGCACAAATACTGGACGATTGAGATAGATCAGCTATTTGTGTACGACTCCCAAACATATCGCCTGCCTGCATTACAGTTAAATTAAGACTGCATTCTTACAAAAGCCTTTCTTCAGATCCTACCGACTTTAACCAGGTTTTCTAAAATACCCATGGGAATATTGATTACCGTATAATGACATAATTTTTTCCGGCAGAGAGGAAAGAAATTCATCAGCAGCCATATTTACGCCGGGGTTATAATTGCAGCCACCGTTGGCATCAGATTGTTTATGATAATCCATCAACACGCAAATAGCACCTTTACTCATGCGGGGATATACCTGCTGTAAGCAGTACATTAAAATTTCTTTGTGTTTTTCAGGATCGCCGCCAAAGCCGCAATCAATGTGTACAAAAGAAATATTTTCCGGTAGTTTATCTGGAATGGTTTCATTAAAATATCCGTTATGAATAACTGGCAAGGCTAAGCCAGCCTCTATAAAATTCTTCTTCAATGCAGCTTCTATACTCCCGCTTAAAGTAAACTTCGATTCAAAATTATCGTACAGATGCAATTGTTTAGTGGAATTATTCTCATCCATTATTTTTTGAAAAAGCATTGCACACTGACCGGTAAAACATCCCAGTTCAATAACATCGCCGCCAACATTATTGATGATGGTATTACCGAGTAAATGGTAATAATTAATTCTTTGTTCAATGGTGCACATATCCACTTTCGAATCGGGCAGCGGGTGAAGGTTATAATTGAGTCTTAAATATCCTAACCATTTGTTTATAAATTTCACAAGAGGAGACGAATTAGGTTGGTTACTAAAAGGCGGTTGAGCGATAAAAAAATTATCCATATCAAATGCAGGATTCTAAAATTAAGGTCAATAAAATTAAGAACAGGTATTGTAAATAACGGGAACGATCGATATTTTGCTGCTTGGCAAAAACCATTGGATGTTCATTTATATCATGCTTATTCGTGTTTAGTACATCCTGTAGCACCTGCGCAAATTTTTTGTCATTGGGCGGTAAAAGCATATCATCATGGTCACCTGGAATTTCATGAATTTTCATACCTCCCTCTGCAAAAGGCTTCCATCCTAAATACTTGAAATCTTTTAAATAATACATTTTAATTTTTGTACTAAAAAGGTCAATTGAAATGTCCACCGGCCTGACAACATAATTTTTCATTGCCTTTTCATATTTTATCCACGCCGTTTCAATGTGCATGTACAATCCTTCCAATTTGATTGCCTTTTTTATACCCAGCCTGGTCACCATCGTTATAAACCTCAGCCTGAGGCACATCACCTGGTATTTAAGCGCCTTATCAGAATGCTTGATAAATGATCTGAATACATAAAATAACCTGGGAAAAAGCTCGACTGTGTTTCTCTCAAATTTCGATCTAAACTTGTTATGCTTATGTGGTTCTTCCAGATCGTAATCAATAACACCCAGCATTTTAATTTCTTTATTTAAAGCCTTTAATTGTTTGGCCATTTCAAATGCTATCAAAGCACCTGCCGAATACCCAACTATCGCATAAGGCCCCTGCGGATTTTGCTGCATCATTTCTGAAATATAAAATGTAGCCATTTCCTCTATCGATTCCAGTATTTCACTATCCCCATCTTTGCCTTTTGCTTTTAAGCCATATACCGGCTGATCTTCATCCATATATTTGGCTACATTATTAAAAATCATCACATCCAATCCGCTGCCGTGCACCAGGTACAAAGGATCTTTATTACCCGACGGTTTTATTGCTACCAATGATTCCCATTTCTTTATACCAGCCTTGTCTTCCAAAACCAAGGCCAGTTGAGCAATAGTGGAATGTTGAAATAAAATTGAAGGCGGCAATTTCTTTCCGGTTAGTTTTTCTATCCGTGTCACTACATCAATGGCAATTAACGAATGTCCTCCTATTTCAAAAAAATTATCTATAAGGCTTATATTTTTTATATCCAGCGCTTTAGTCCATATATCTGACAGAAGTTTTTCATTTTCCGTAAAAGCTGTGCCATCGTTGCGCTCATCACTAGTATTTAAAAAAGGCTCAGGCAGAGCATTGCGGTCGATTTTTCCATTAGATGTCAAAGGGAAAGAAGCCACCATCTCAAAATGTGTAGGAATCATGTACGAAGGCAACGTTAGTCCAATCGCTTTTTTCCAACTGCTGATCTGTTCCTTTGGAAATTGCATTCCAATGTGTAAGCCTTCATCAGCGATAATATATGCTACCAGGCGGGGATCGTTCACGTTATTTCTTTTACACATTACCACAGCCTTTTCAATGCCAGGCACAGACTCTAGCATATTTTCTATTTCGCCCGGTTCTATGCGATAGCCCCGTATTTTTAACTGATCATCTGTTCTACCTGCATAGGAGATATTACCATCAGCTAACCAACGGCCGGTATCTCCTGTCTTGTAGATTTTTGCACCATCTTTTTTACTAAAAGGATTGGGAATAAATTTTTCGCTCGTTAGATCGGGCCGGTTTAGATAGCCTCTTGCTACACCGGCACCTCCGATACATATTTCTCCCTCTGCTCCAAGAGGCACCAACTTATTTTTCTTATCCACAATATATATCTGTGCATTATCAATGGGCTTTCCGATGGAAATACCATTGGCTGTCCTTTGTCCGTCCCCGATAGTTTGAAAGCTATAAGTACTGCATCCTACAGTGGCTTCTGTGGGGCCGTATTCATTTATAATGGTGATATCAATATCCTTGTCGATTAAATATTCGAAGTGGCTGAGCTTTAACGCTTCGCCACCTACTACCAATTTTGAAGTAAGCAGCTTGCCTTTTGAATCCTTTATTACCGGCTTTAAAAAATCGAGGTGGGCCGGCGTAATTTTGATAAAATCATAAGGAGCATATTTCTGCAGATTAATGTCTTCAAATACTTCAACATCGTTTTTAGATCCAATCACGATTGTCTTGCCAAACAGCAATGGCATGAATATACCTGTAACCGAAGCATCAAATGAATAAGATAAATGTATAAAGGTTCCTGAACTACATCCTTGGTCGTTTACATAGTTTGCTTTACTGTTCAGTAAATAATTTGACAAAGCGGCATTTTCAATCATTACGCCTTTTGGCCTGCCTGTAGATCCGGAAGTATAGATAATATAAGCAAGGTGATTTGGTTTTATCTGCAACTGCAGATTGGTATGCGGCTGATTGCATAACAAGTCCTGCTCGTCCAGCACGATCATTTCAATGCTTTGGTTTTTTAATGTATCGCTGATTGCTTTACTGCAAACCAGCATTGGCGAACCCACATCAGTAAGCATATATTGAATCCTCTCTAACGGATACGCAGTATCAATAGGAACATAAGCAGCGCCCGCTTTTAGTATGCCTATTATTGCCACGATCATGTTGATGCCAGGCCCTATACAAATGGGAACAATGCTATTAGTAGTAACACCTTTGCTGCGCAGGTAATGTGCCAGTTGGTTAGACAGCGCATTGAGCTCACGATAGGTGACTTTTTCGTCTTTATATACCAGTGCGGTATTGCCGGGAAATTTTGTCACCTGTTGTTCAATCAGCTCAACAATATTTTCGACGTACTCATTATTGACCTCAGCACTGCTAAGAAGATTTGTAAATTCTTCCGGCTGAATTAAAGAAACTGAATCAATATCAGCTAAGGCCGTTGCCGGGTTGGCAATGATAACTTTGAGTACCTGCTTAAAGTCGGCCATCATACCATCGATCATGCCCGGGGTAAAAAGCAAGGTATTGTGTGACCACTCAAAAGTTAAGTTATTACCGTAGCCGCTTATGTTTAGGAACAATTCAAAGTTTTCATTCGAGCGTGGATTACTTATCAATTCATATTTTAAACCATCAAAATATACTCCGTCAGCCAATCCCATATCAATATTAAAAACTACAGGTACTAATGGAATGCGGGATGAATCACGAGGCAGCTTTATTTTTTTAAGAAGGCTGCCAAAGGTGATCTGCTGATTTTCATAAGCATCAAAAATCTGCGTTTTTCTATTTTTCAAATAAGCAGAAAAGGAAATGTCGGCTGTGGGTTTACTTCTCAAGGGAAGCAGGTTAACACAATGTCCTACGAGATGGTAATTGGCAGTGATAGACTGTCCTGCAGCGGGCAAGCCAACTACAATATCCTCCTGGCTGGTAAGTCGAAAAAGAAAGGTTTCAAAAGCGGCCAGCAAGGTTGTTACTAGGCTGCAACCTGATTTTGTACCCAATGCTTTCAGGTTGTCAAATAAATCAGTATCTAATTTATAATCGAGGCGTGCACTTTTATAAGTACGTACCGGCGGCCTTACAAAAGCTGTCGGCATATTTAGCACGGGCACAGCATCCTTGTATTGATCCAGCCAGAATGCTTCCACCAATTGGTATTCGTCATTTTGTATAAATTTGCGCTGGTCCTTCGCAAAATGGCTAAACAATGCAGGTGCGGCTAATTCCAAATAAACATTTTGAGTATAGGCAGAATATATTTTACCAAGGTCCTGCAGAATAATCCCCAACGACCAACCATCGCATATAATATGATGAGTTGTTAAAACAAGTAAGTGTTCATTATCGTTTGATCTTATCAATCCGGCTTTAAATAGCGGTCCATTTATAAGGTCAAACAAATGAAGTGAATCCTGCAAAAGAAAATCTTCTATGTACTCCTGTTGTTTTAATTTTTCTTGTAAAGAAATATCATGAAATGCTAATTGGATTGGTAAATGTTTAAAAATACAAAGCTGTTTATTTTTTATGCTGATGGTAGCACGCAGGGATTGATGTCGGCTTATTACTTTTTGCAATGCATATTGCATGGCAGGCAAATTTAATAAGCCATCAAATTTTAACGAAATAGATTCATTGAAAGCCATCGCTGCATTATCTTCCCCTAGCAAACAGGCAGTTAAAATTTCTATCTGGGGTTCTGTACAGTCAACAATGCATTCCATTTCCAGGCCATTGAATGGATCGTAATCCACACCTACAAATTGTTTATTCAGGGTAACTTCTCCGCTCATGTTTTAATCATTTATTTCACCAGTAAATATTTTCCTTCCCTTTTTTTATCAGCAATAAACCATGCAGGATTACCTGCTTCATCCCTGCCCAATCTTGCACCTGGCATAGGAGGCTCTGAGAAGATACCTGGCCCGAAAGCATCTGCAACTTTATTTTTTAAAATATTGCTTTTAAAAAAACCAGCGGCAATCATTTCATCTACACTTTTAACAAACAATTTAATTATCCTGTCAGTGTCTTCATCCGTATGTGCTTCTGTTACAAAACATGGAAATCCATCCCATACGTGAATACCTTTTAAGCGCAGCAATGTAAAAAGGAGTTCACTATAAGGTACTTCTTCATGAAACTTAACTTTCCACAATGAACCAAATTGAGCAACAAAAAAAGGAAGCGCTCTTTTTTCAAATTCAGTATTTAGTAATTCAGCAATTTTATCCCCGGTTGCATTCAGTTTTCTCTGTAGGTCAGGGCCCTGTTTTTTCATATGAAGCAGAGAAACTTTTGCTGCAGCCAGCGCCAGTGGATGGCGAACGAAAGTGCCAGCAAAATAAGTTACGCCCACTTCCGGAAACGAATTGTCTCCATACTGCCAGAAGCCGCCGTCCAATGCATCCATCAATTCTTTTTTACCAGCAATTACACCGATAGGTAAACCGCCTCCCACCACTTTTCCATACGAAGCTATGTCAGCCTTGATACCTAACAATGCCTGCGCTCCCCCGGGATGCATCCTGAAACCCGTAATTACTTCGTCAAAAATCAGCACCGTGCCTGAAGCAATTGTTATTTCCCTAAGCTGTTTTAAAAATTCAACCGGCCTATATTCTGGTCGCCTGCTTTGGACGGGCTCTACTAATACCGCCGCTAATTCATGCGCCCGTTCTTTAATTATTTTCAGCGCTTCTTCCGTTCCATAATCCAGGATCAACATATTTTGTACAGCCTCCGGCATGATACCAGGCGCAGCAGGAAAGGATTTTAATTTCTTTGTTCCTCTTACGATCACTTCATCGACAATCCCATGATATGAGCCTGTAAAAGCAACGATAAGCGAACGGCCGGTAACTGTTCTTGCAACCCTCATCGTACCCAATACAGCTTCAGATCCGGTACTACACAACGCAGCCCTGTCAAACCCTGTAAACTCGCAAACGAGTTTGCTTACCTCGCCGGCTAACTCATGCTGCGGCCCTACTTCATATCCATTTTCCACCTGCTCGTGCAAAGCTTTTTTTATAAAGTCTGGTTGATAGCCAAACATGCAGGAGCCAAATCCATTCAATACATCGATATACTCGTTACCGTCTATGTCCCATAACTTACTACCACTGGATCTGTTTACAACAAGCGGATAAACGATATCTTTTGTCAGGGGTTTAAATCCCGACACCACCCTTGGATCTGCCATATAAGGCCTGTGTTGCTGAGCATAGGATTTGCTGGCCTGGGTCTTTTTAGTATAGTTTTTTGTAAGCTGTTGCAAAAATATTTTTTGATCGCCTGTAAGTTCAGTTGAGTGCTTTTCTATCCGTGCAGTAGCACCAAACGGCTTCTTGATTTCCAAGGCTTCTTCCGCTGTTAAATCACTCATTTTTGCAGGCAGATCATTTGGTGATTTATTAAGCATCACCGGCTGAAACGCAGTACTGTTGTTACCTCTGGGTTTGTTACCCTGGATAAGTGCAATCTGTTTGGTTAATATTTGTAATTGCTGCGCAATTAATTCGAGGCCGGATTCTGCCCCGGGCTGCGTATGATTGCTAACCGCGTAATTAATATCTGCCAGTTGGTTGGCAGGATGATGATTAGGCGCAACCGGCTGGAACTTATCTACAGGGAGTTTTTCATCAAGGTATTTTGCCAGCAGTTCAAGCGTTGCATACTCTTCATTCAGTTGCCTGAAAGTCAAAGGCACACCAAACTCTTTCTTAAGTGTAAGTGTCATTTGAGTTAATAGCAGTGAGTCAAATCCCATTTCTACGAAAGACATATTTACAGATGCGTTATCCGTGTCTATTCCTGAAGCGTCTTCAAGCAGTTGTTTTATTTTAATAATCAGTTCATCTTTTCTCATAATACCAGGCGTTGATTTTATTTCTTCTGAAAAAGAAACCGGATTTTGCAATGGAAATGTATGTGGACTATCAACAGTATGTTTTACCGCCGGCGCTATCCAACAATATTTTTTGTCAAACGAATAGGTTGGCAGATTTATTTTATTTCTTTTTTGCCCGCTATAAAATGCTTCCCAATCGGGTTGTAAACCATTGGCCCAAAGTTGCCCTAGTGCTTTTAATGTTGAAGCATATTCCGATTGTAAAGGCTTGCTTTTATAAAGGCTGGCTATCGATGTTGAAGTTCTGTTACCTGCCAGCTGTTTTACCAGTGTCGATAAGGTATTGCCTGGCCCAACTTCTAAAAATAGTACGTTCTCTAGTTTTAAAATTGTTTCAGTCGCATCTGCAAAAAGTACTGTCGCCCTTAAATGAGTTGCCCAATAATGCGGGTCGATAGCTTCAGCATCAGTCAGCCACTTTCCGGTGACAGTGGAAACTATACCCCTTTGTGGACGATGCATTTGAATACCGGAAACAATTTTTTCAAATTGCTCCATAAGTGCATCCATCATGAAAGAATGAAATGCATGACTGGTGAGTAGCTTTTTATTTGGAAATGCTTTATCATTCAGCAATTTTGCGAATACGGCTACATCCTCGTCCTTACCCGCCACTACACATAAATTGGTACTGTTGATGGCTGCGATATCAAGGTCATCCGGTATAATTTCGGATAATTCTTTGGCAGTTATTTTTACCGAAAGCATGCTGCCTGTAGGCAGTTCACTCACCATTTTACCCCGGATAGCAATTAATTTCAAAGCATCTTCCAAAGAAAAGATACCGGCAAAATGGGCTGCTACAAATTCGCCAATACTATGGCCGAAATAAACAGAAGCTTCTATACCCCAACTCATCCATAATTTGCCCAATGCATATTCAATAACAAAAATGGCAGGTTGCGTTATGCGAGTATCTTTTAATAATTCTTCTGCTTCGCTGCCGGCGTTTTCAACAAAAATTATTTTTCGTATATCCGATCCAATATAGGATTGTAAAATTGCGGCACATTCATCAACTGCATCCCGGAAGACCGATTCATTATTGTATAAATCGAGTCCCATATTTACATATTGGGAACCTTGCCCTGGAAACATAAATACTATATCACCCGGAGCTTCTTTTATTATATCGCTATTTAATATTGTGTTTTCGCCAGGTATTGTGTTGCAAAAATCGCCGCTGTTTTCTGCTACGATAAATTGCCTGCACTCAAAGTCGGCCCGGCATAATTGAAGTGTATAGGCTGTATCGGCCAGGCTCACAGTTGTATGTTGCTTTAAATAATTGCCTAATTTTTTGCCATAGTTTTCCAAACTCCAATTTGTTTTTGCAGACCAGGTTATAAGTTGCACTGGACGGCCCGGTGTTATAACCGGCGTTTCATTTACAAATTCTTCCAGCACTACATGCACATTTGTTCCGCCTACACCAAACGAACTTACCCCTGCCCTCCGGGCTGTTTCACTGTGCCATTCCACCAGTTTTGTATTTACAAAAAAAGGACTGTTGCTGAAATCAATATTTGGATTTGGCTTATAATAACCAAGGGAGGGAGGTATCAACCTGTGATGAAGAGATAATACAGTTTTTATTAATCCTGCAACACCTGCGGCAGCGGTTAAATGCCCCATATTACTTTTCACCGTTCCTATAGCACAAAACTGATTGCGGGACTGATGGCCAAATGCCATTTTTAAACCCTCTATTTCTATGGGATCACCCAAAGGCGTACCGGTCCCATGCGTTTCTACATAACTGATAGTTGCTGCATCTATTCTGGCATCGTTAATAGCCATTGCTATTGCGCCGGCCTGGCCTTCACTGCTGGGAGCAGTGAAACTTCCTTTTCCACTACCATCATTATTCAGGCCCACTCCTTTTATTACTGCATATATTGTGTCTCCATCTATTTGAGCGGCTTCTACACTTTTAAGCAACACCACAGCAGCTCCATCACTGAATACAGTACCCGTTGCTGCGGCATCAAAACTCCGGCAATGTCCATCCTTGCTTAGCATGGCCCCCTCCTGGTACAAATGGCCACTATTCACCGGTGATGTTATGCTTGCGCCGCCTGCAATAGCCACATCACATTGCCCTTTGCGAATACTTTCAACAGCTTGTACAATCGCCAGCAACGAAGTGGAGCATGCAGAATAAACACTGACCGCAGGCCCTTTCAAATTTAACTGGTAAGCAGTACGCGATGAGATATAATCTTTTTCATTAACCGTCATTGCCTGGAAACTGCCTACCTGTTTTACTGTTGCGGGTTGGCTTTGCACATTGTTATAATAATAAGTATTGGTTCCTGTACCTGCATATACCCCAACGGTTCCCTGGTATTTTTGAGGAACATGGCCGGTTTGTTCCAAAACCTCCCAGGCAATCTCCAGGAAAATTCTTTGCTGTGGATCCATTACCTCCGCCAGCTTTGGATTAAGCCCAAAAAAAGCGGCATCAAATTTATCGGCATCATCAATGACTCCTCTTGCAGCTACATAATCAGGATCAGTTTTTTGTTCTGCTGATATGGATGCATCTAGTTCTGTTTTTTTAAAAAACCTTATTGTTTCTTTACCGTTTTTTAAAACCTCCCATAACTCTTCAATGGTATTGGCGCCGGGAAAACGGCCAGCCATACCGATCACTGCCACTTCGGTGGAAGCATATTCTCTATGGGGCTTATTCTTAATAGCAAACGTTTGCTCTTTATTCATCAAGAACTGTACGATGCCTTTGATAGTGGGGTATTGGTAAAGTTTTGTGATCGGCAACGTATAGTTGAACTTGCTTTTTAAAGTGGATACGGTTCTTTGTGCTAACAATGAATGCCCGCCAAGTGTAAAAAAATTGTCGAGAATGCCTATACGCTTTATGCCAAAAAACTCCTGCCACATTTCTATTAGTAGCTTTTCCATTTCATTCTCAGGAGGCATGTAATCGTTAGCTATCAAGTTTTCAATATCCGCAGCCGGCAGGTTTATTTTATCTGTCTTACCGTTGGCAGTCAATGGGAAATCTTTCATCGATACCCAAAATGACGGGATCATGTAAGGAGGCAATTTAGCCTGCAGAAAGTCAATTATTTTTTCACGCTCATAACTCCCATTAGGAATTATGTAAGCTGTTAACTGCGTACTATTCTGCTTATCTTTTTTGGCAACGACTACCGCCTGGGTAACTAATTCAAACTGTTGAAGAATTGCTTCTATTTCTCCTAATTCGATACGATGGCCCCGTATTTTCACCTGGTCATCCACTCTTCCAAGGTATTCTATGTTGCCATCAGGAAGCCAGCGCCCTGTGTCACCAGTTTTGTAAAGTTTAGCGTCTGGTATAGTATCAAAGGGATTATTTATAAATTTCTCTGCTGTTAATTCCGGATGATTTAGATAACCACGGGCAATGCCTGCACCTCCTACACAGATTTCCCCTGCCACTCCTACATTAACCAAACAATTGTTCTTATCCAATATATAGGCAGTACGGTTATTTAAAGGTTTACCAATTGGAATAGGATTATTAAAATGGGTATTGGTTATATTAAAAGTTAATGAAAAGGTGGTGTTCTCAGTGGGGCCATATCCATTTATGATCTCAATAGAAGGATAAGATCGTCTGATCTTTTCGATATGTTTTTCTGATAACTTTTCTCCACCAGCTAATATGGTTTTCAGTCCCTCAAAAATATCAATATCTGTTTCTGCTAACTGATTTAGCCAGCCTGCTGTAAACCACATTATATTTACTTTCCTGGCTCTTATTTCTTCCTTCAGCAACAGCGTATCCAACAAAGTGCGTTCTGCACATAAGATCAATTGCCCCCCATTTAAAAGCATGCCCCAGTATTCGAAAGTGGTGGCATCAAAAGAAGATGAGCCGGTTGATAATAAAATATTCTCGTTGGTCAAGCTTACATAATCTACTTCTTTTACTAAGCTGACAACATTATTGTGCTGTACCAGCACGCCTTTTGGCACACCCGTAGATCCTGATGTGTAAATAACATATGCCAGGTCGTCCGGCGCTATTTGTAGGCTGGGATTGTTAGATGGTTGCTGCGCAATTAAAATCCACTCCTCATCAATATTTATAATATTGCGTTCTTTTAAAGGAGCTAATTTGCTGCTGATCTTACTACCGCTAATTACTACAGGAGCGTTAGTATCTTCCAGCATATACCTGATTCTTTCGGTCGGGTAACTGGCATCTATTGGCACATATGCTGCTCCTGTTTTCAGGATGCCTAGTATCGCAATCATCATCTCAGTTGAACGATCAATACAAATGGCTATAAGGCTTCCCTGTTTTATGCCTTTGCTTAAAAGATAATGGGCGAATTGATTTGACTTTGCATTTATTTCCGAATAACTCATTTGGCAGTCCTCAAAAACAACGGCTATGTGTTGCGGTAGTTTTTCTGCCTGTTCTTCGAAAAGCTCAATGATATTCTTGTTAGCTGGGTAAGACAGTGTTTTATTAGAGGGCAGTAGGGGAATATCTGTAGAACTGAGTATACTCACTGGTTTTTATTTGGAATATTGAATATTCGGATTATAGATAGGGGCATTCAAAATTTTCCAGATAAACATTACAGGCAATATGCGCCACTTATTCTTTATCAGAATTAATGGACATTAATCTTTCCCCCATAACTAGCCTCTTCGCCTTATCAAAAAGCCATTTGAGCTTATCAATTCTATCAGACTTAACATTTGCCACTATCTATGAAAACTATTATAAAACAGCTATATAACGTAAAATTTCTATTTATATTTTATTCAAACCACATTATAGAAAAATCGTCATTGCAGATAAGTATCAAAACTTAGATGGGAAAGGAAACCATTATATAAGGCGCGGGTTTAAGAAGCATTTTTGCTTACTGAATATTGAAGTGTAAGCTATAGGCTGTGGTCGGTGAGAACACCATAGCCGTCAACCCAAGGTACATGTAATTGAAAAATGTCCTTAGAAGAGGAAACCGAATTCTTTTACAATTCAAACGAGACTTGAGAGTATCGAAATCTTTTTGTTGAAGTGTTGCCAGGCATAGAAGAGCGTATTCTTTAATCACCAGTAATCAATTCCCTGCACTGACGGCTATGGCAAGTGAATTACTTAAAAAAATCTTTCACAACTTTCACAACTGTCTCAAGTTCTTCCCGCTCCAATGCACGTCCGCTTGGAATGTAAAATCCATTTCTTGCTAGTCTTTCAGCAACTGGATGCGACTCATTTTTAAAAAATTCCTTTTTGATCAGTAGAGGTTGCTCGTGCATACACCAAAAAAATGGCCTGCTTCCAATCATATGTTTTGATAAATGTTGCAACAATGATTGTTTTTCTTTTTCAGATGGAGCTACTATACCAAACACCCAGTATACATTTGAAGCATAAGCTGTTTCTCTTAAAGGCAGTTGGTAGCCGTAAGACTCAAGGAAATCGAGGTTATCATTATAATATTTCCCGATAGCTAATTTTTTTTCAAGAAATGCATCAACCTGTTCAAGTTGTGCAAGGCCTATAGCAGCCTGTAGATTGGTGATGCGGTAATTGTATCCCAATTCATAATGTATAAACCTGGGTCCATCTGCTTCAAATGCAAGGTTGCGAAGTTTCCTGCAATGCCTGTCAAGCTCTATATCATCGCAAAGTATCATTCCTCCCTCTCCTGTTGTAATTAATTTGTTGGCATAAAAACTAAAGATGCTGATATCACCAAAGCTTCCGCAATTTTTACCATTGTAGGTTTGCCCATGCATTTCAGCAGCATCTTCGATCACTTTCAGGTTATGCTTTTTAGCGATTTCAAGTATTGGATCAACATCAACAGGCAATCCGTAAATATGTACAATGATGATGGCTTTTGTATTCGAGGTGATGCGTGCTTCAACATCCGCTGGATTCATATTCCAGGTAATTGGATCACTATCTACAACAACAGGGATAGCACCTGCCCTTATTATCGACAATGCAGGAGAAATTATAGTAAAGGTGGGCATGATCACTTCATCACCTTCCTTAATGCCGGCTGCGAGTACGGCTATATCCAGCGCTGCGGAACCATTAGAGCATGAGATTCCATATGCACGCCCCACGTAGGAAGCAAAAGCTTTTTCAAATTTTTCCACAAAAGGACCTTCACTGGAAATCCAACCGGTGTCAATACATTCCTGTAAATATTTTCCTTCGTTCCCTGCAAAGGAAACGCTGTTTACCGCAATTGGTTTTCTCATGATTTTTGTAAAATATAACAGACTCCCCAGGTTTCATCGGATGGTTCGTTGCCTGTGAGAAATTCTTCAGCAGCAACTATTTCCATACCAGATAAACCTGCAATGAGCATAATTTCCGGAGTACTATAATGTCTCATATTATGCTCTTCTCTAAAATTAATAACCTGTCCATCCATCTTACTTTTTATGCTAACTTCATAATTTACCTGCACTACATTTTTATCGAAAAATATTACCGGTTCTGCATGCCTGGTTAATTCAATCTTCTCATTATCCAGGTTCTTCACACGTTTCTCAGGTTTCAAATGATAAACTGCGGGGGAAAACCAGACATCAAAGATAAAAAGGCCATTTTTTCTGAGATGTTTTGATACCTGTTTAAAACAGGAAATTAATTGGTCGTTTGTGTTAAGGTAACTAATCACGTGGAATAAGGCAACTGCAACATCATACTGCTTGTTCAGGTTAAATTGAGTTATATCGCTGGTAACGCATGAGAAATTTGGAATCTTTTTTCCAACTGCAACTGCATTCATTTCGTTCTGCAGCTCTATCCCTGTAATGGAAAAGCCTAGCTCTGATAAAAGTTTACTATAAGTACCAGTACCACTTCCAAGTTCAATTATAGATGTTGCCCCTGGGTTGTACTTAGAAATGAGGTTGTTTACATAGTTGCACTCTGCACGGTAATCTTTGTCTTTGTACAACAGGTCGTAATAAGCACTGGATATCTTAAATGGTTCTGTCTTTACATTCATTAGCTATAGCTCGTAAATTTTAGTTTATCATCGTCACTGGTATACGGACCTTGTTTTACTTCGATAAGTTCTGTGTCTTCCAGCATCTCGATAGCGTGACCACCGCTTGCGAGTAAAATAGTATCACCTGTGGTGAGCACTACTTCTTTTATAAAGTTCTGTTTACTGTCAAACAATTCGATTCTTAAGCTTCCTGAGCGTACTATGAGAACTTCCTGGGTTACAGAAACTTTCCTTTCCACAAGTCTGTGTGAATGAGCATCGATTTTGTAACCCTTACTCCGGTTCATATACCCTAGCTGTTGGGAAAAATGCGACGGCGTAAAAAACTGGATGCCATCTTTCTTAAAATCAGAACGGATAATTATTGCAAGCAGTACATCATTGTCGAATATTTCTTCAACCATTACATCTATTTTGCTTTGAATAAGACTCAAATATATGCATAATACTTTTGCACCCTACACCAATGCAAAATTAGGGTTATTACGCACGAATTCAGAAAGGGGAAGAATAGAATTGCTGATGTTATAGTGTTTATCGTAAGCTTTGAAACAGTTTTCTCTAAAGACATCGTAGTTTTCCATGATTTCTTCGATTGCATCATTCAGGTCAGAAATGTCGATAATTAGCGCGCAGCAGTTAAATTCTCCTTTCAATTTAGTATAGCTTTCGTTTTTGAAGGCTATAAATGGTACCCCCGCCTGCAAGTACCTTGCAATTTTTTCTGATGAAAATGCAGTAAACCTGGTGTTTGGCCACCTGTTATCATAAAGCGCTAAACCAATTGTTGCTGAACAAATAATTTTATAAAGATCCTCGTAATCTAGCAAATTGTGGGATGCATTAATTTTATTTGTATCTGGAATGAGACTTGAGAAATCATTGGGTCCATGTAAAACAAGTACCCAATTGTCATTTACTGATTTATCAAAAGTCTCCGTAACCTCTTTTATATATCGCTCAGAATACAGGGCTCCAAAGTAAAGGAGAATCTTTTTCTCCCGGGGAATTTTTAGCTCGTGATATAAGTAATCTTCATTCCTGCGGATTGTTTTACCCAGAAGAGCAACGGGAAGAAAGAAGAATTTCAGGTGGCTATTTTCAAGTTTGCAGTTAAGTAGTGCTTCTGCCCGAAATACATCCTGGATTATCAGGCCCTTCGCTTTTTTTAATAACCTCGACTCCCAATTAATTAGTGCACCAAGTTGGGGCGTTATGAAATAGGGATCACTCGTCAACTGTATTTCAAGACTGTAGTGAATTGCTTTATTCACTGCCTGCGGATCTGTTTTATACAACCAGTATAAAGATCCCTGCCCGATAGTTATAATCGATGTATACTTGCTGGCGTCAAACAGCTTCCTTGTTTTACCCGGAAGAAGTGGATTTATTATTAAAGCATGCAATTGCGTTCCAAAAATTTCAAATAACCTGTTTGGCTTTGTTAAAAAACTTGCAAAAAAACTGCCTTTAAGCTCGAATGTACTGAACTCATCTTTAACCTTTTGAAGTAAGCACACGAGATAGTTATGCTTATACGCAGTTCTTGGAGTGTAAAAATAAAAATGCACATCAATATGCTGCTGTTTTAATGCAACTGCCAGGTAATAAGCGTTTATTGTAATTTCTCCAGAATGGAATATAGCGACAATGCTCATAACTTATAATTTGAAATTTTAACTATAAAAAAAAGTCAAGAATTAGGTGTATGTATTTCCGTTTTGTTGAATTTTTTTTAAAAAGCGCATACCGGAACAACAGACATATATTGTTTCAAATTTTTCATACAAATAGAGAGAAGATTGATTTTTAAGCTTCACGGGTATTTTAAATAAAGGATTTATTTGTCTTATTAAAAGGATCAGTCTGCATATTCAAAGTCACCACTTCGTATCATTAATAAACGCACAAGAGGCTAAATGCGGTTACCGTGTTCCCGTTTAAATAGTGATCATGTAGGCATTAATTTAATCATAACCCAACATCTTCACCCGTATAATAGCAACATTCACAAAAAAGTCAGCATATATAAAGCATATATATAAAATATACAATGCTCTTGCAATATACTAATCAATTTGAAATTCAAAAGCCCCATTTTTTTATTTTAATAAAAGTTCATTTTTTTATCTTTTGACCTACAAATTTTCATTAATAAATAATAATTAACATCCAAAAAAAAATTAACAACGCTAATAATGCTTGTTAAATAAATGACATACACAGTTGCAGAGTTTAAATGATATACTATTTTTTAATATAAAAAATGGCCCGATGGTAAGAAAAGTTTTACTTTTACTTAATGAAGAAGGCGCTCATAACAATATTCGCTTTGTTGTACATTAGTACTTCTATGGGCGCCACTATTCATATGCATTATTGCATGGGCAAAATATCTGATTGGGGCCTTGGACATAATGAGTCCACGGAATGCGGCAACTGTGGCATGAAGAAAACAAAAAAGAATAACGGCTGCTGCAAGGATGAGCAGAAGTACATAAAAAATCACACTGATCAGAAGGTAACTGAAACATATTTTCAGGTGCCGGAAATAACTTCAATTGAGCTTCCTCATTCCCGTTTTGAAATAACCCGCCCATGTTTTATTACAACTAAAGGCCAACATGCCACCAGTCATGCGCCTCCCCTACCTAATGGCCTGGCAATTTATATCCGCAACTGCATTTTCCGCATATAGATTTTACACCTTTCTTTAAACCCGGCAAAATTACTTGCCAGGTTATCGGCGTTTCTGTATACCACTCTTTTGATTAACTCTATTACATAAAAAACTACAAAATGAGAACATTTAAAATGGGGATGATGGCGGCTTTAACCATCTTGTCTGTATCTGTGTCTGCACAGGAAACAAAAAAACAAAAATTAAAAGGCAAACACCAGAAATGGGAAAATACAGTTGCCCGATGCATCTTGATGTAGTAAGCAGCAAGGCAGGTAAATGTCCTAAGTGCGGTATGAGTTTAACCAGGCCCAAAAAGGAAAATATGACGCTGGACGTAGTAAAAACATACGCATGCCCCATGCATGTTGAGGTAACCAGTGAAAAACCTGGCAAATGCCCACGTGCAAAATGAACTTAGAAGAAAAAAAGCAAGACCACAGTAACCATTAACATTAATAATAAAAACACATAAAATGAAAAAAATACTTTTTAGCCTATTGGCTATGGGTGCTATCTTTTTAACTTCCTGTAATAATAATGCCAGCACAAATGATGGCCCCGGGGAAGTTACCAGGAACACAACTGACACCATTCAACATGCCGTTGAACCGACTGATGAAGCCGTAAAAAATATAGCCGTCACCTATACCGATCTGGATGCAAAAGTGTCAGCTTCTATTAAAGAAATATTTGACCATTACCTGGTTGTGAAAAATGCACTGGTTGGTGATAATGGCAATGAAGCCGCCAGCGGCGCCCAGGCAATGACGAAGGCAATTACCAAAATCGATAAATCTTTATTAACGGCAGAACAAAAAAGGGTTTACGACACAGATGCGGATAAGCTTACCGGACCGGCAGCAACTATTGCAAATAATGGTGACAAAATAAAGCTACAACGTGCCCAGTTTGCATTAATGAGCGAAGCGCTATATGAGTTGGCAAAGGCATTTGGCGGGGGCAGAGACTTATACCACGATCATTGCCCGATGTATAATGAAAACAAAGGTGCTATCTGGCTGAGTGAAACCAAAGAAGTAAAAAACCCTTATTATGGTTCGGAAATGCTGACTTGCGGCACTGTACAGGAAATTATCAAATAGCACATCATTCATTCTTAAAAATTATGGTCAACAAATTAATAGAATTGGCTTTACGCAACAGGCTGATCGTGTTGCTGCTGGCGACTTTCATGTTTGCATGGGGCATTTATTCTATTAAACGAAATCCTATTGATGCCATTCCCGATTTGAGTGAGAACCAGGTAATTGTTTTTACAGAATGGATGGGCCGCAGCCCACAAGTAATCGAAGACCAGGTAACCTACCCGCTGGTAAGCAATCTGCAGGGCATTTCAAAAATCAAAAACATCAGGGCTTCGTCGATGTTTGGGATGAGCTTTGTGTATGTGATTTTTGAAGACAATGTGGACATCTATTGGGCAAGAACCAGGGTATTGGAACGATTGAATTTTGCGCAAAGATTATTACCACAGGGTATCACTCCCACCCTGGGACCTGATGGAACAGGCGTGGGCCATATCTTTTGGTATCACCTGGACGCCCCGAAAATGGACTTAGGTGAGCAAAGGGCGCTACAGGATTGGTATATAAAATTTGCATTGCAAACGGTACCTGGCGTAGCAGAAGTAGCTTCTTTTGGTGGCTTTGAAAAGCAATACCAATTGGTAATAGACCCTGTGAAGTTGCAGTATTATAATATTTCCCTGATGGATGTGATGAATAAAGTGAAAGCCAACAACAATGATGTGGGGGGGCGAAAATTTGAAATGGCGGACATGGCTTATATCATTCGTGGACTTGGCTATATAAAAACCAAAGAAGATGTAGAAAACATTGCTTTGAATAATTACAACGGCATCCCGGTGAGAGTAAAAGATATTGGCTCCGTACAGATGGGTGGCGATCTGCGGCTAGGCATATTTGATGCAAACGGAAAGGGTGAGGTGGTCGGCGGCATCGTGGTAATGCGGTACAATGAAAACGCAAACAATGTAATAGCAGCCGTAAAGGAAAAGATGAACGAGGTGCAAAAAGGGCTACCCCCGGGAGTTACTTTCAAAACTTCCTACGACCGCAGTACCTTAATTCAAAATGCGCTTGAATCGCTTAGAGGGACATTGATTGAAGAAATGATTGCGGTATCCATTATTGTTATCATTTTTTTATTTCACTGGCGTAGTGCGGTGGTCATATTGATCCAACTGCCTATTTCCGTAGCAATCGGTTTTATCTTATTGGAAGCCTTTGGCATTTCTTCCAACATCATGTCGCTGACAGGTGTGGCCCTTGCCATAGGTGTGGTGGTAGATGACGGGATTGTAATGGTGGAGAACAGCTACCGGCATTTGAGTGAAGCACAGGCAGCGAAGGCTAATGAGAATAGGCCAAATGAAGAATTAAAAATTAAAAATTAAAAATGAGGAACCTCATCAAAACTATATGGAGCGATGGTGCAGAAGAATAACATTAACCGAGGTCTTAAAACGTTAACAGAAAAAACAATACGGGCATCTACCTTATTACCTTATTCTTTATGGCTTCAAAAATATTATAGCGATAAAATAAAAAGTTGATGATTTTGAAAGCCGTTTCTGATTAAGGTTAAAAGGCTTTGAATAAAACGTAATTAAAGATCAACAACGGTATGCGGTACAAGGGAGTGACACAACGATGTTGCCCATTGCTTCTTAGCCAGGACAATAAGTCTTTAAATATTTAAAAGGTATAACTATCCAGGATACGATGGGCAAACTGTAAGCAAATGAAACCAGAAAAAAATGTTTAAAAGAAACAAAGACCCGCTCTCGGCGGAGGAAAGGATGGCAATCATTATGAAAGCTTCCAAACAGGTGGGGCCGGGAGTATTTTATTCCACCATCATTGTGGTTGCTTCTTTTCTGCCGGTATTCCTGCTTACCGGCATGGAAGGCAAACTGTTTCATCCGCTGGCATGGACAAAAACTTTTATCCTGTTGGTTGACGCATTTCTTGCAATAACCCTGGCACCCGTTTTAATTTCTTTTTTATTGGAGGGTAAACTAAAACCCGAAAGCGCTAATCCGATAACACGAACACTGGAGAAAATTTACACCCCTATTTTAAAATGGTGTTTAATTTGGCGGAAGACCGTTATTGGCATTAACCTGCTGGCCCTGGTAATAGGTGTACTGATGATTACCCGCCTGGGTTCAGAATTTATGCCACCACTAGACGAAGGTTCTCTATTATTTATGCCGGTAACCCTACCCGATGTTTCCAACTCAGAAGCTAAAAGATTATTACAGGTGCAAGACAACCTGATCCATACTATTCCCGAGGTTTCGCATGTGTTGGGTAAAGCGGGCAGGGCAAATACTGCAACTGACAACTCTCCTGTGAGCATGATCGAAACGATCATTTTACTAAAACCAAAAAATGAATGGCGCAGCGGAATACAGAAAGATGACATCATCAATGAACTCAATGCAAAGCTGCAAATACCCGGTGTTACTAACGGGTGGACGCAGCCGATCATCAACCGCATCAATATGCTGTCCACAGGCATTCGCACAGACGTAGGCTTGAAAGTATATGGGCAAAACCTGGATAGTATCTATGCATTTGCACAAACCATTAAAAAACAACTGGAAGGCATTGACGGTGTGAAAGATTTGTATGTAGAACCGATCAGCGGAGGAAAGTATATCGACATTCAAATAAAACGGGATGAGATTGGAAGATATGGCCTGAGCGTGGACGATGTAAATGCTGTGGTGGAAATTGCATTGGGCGGAATGAAACTAACAACAACGGTTGAAGGCCGCCAGCGGTTTTCTGTAAATGCCCGCTATGGTCAGGACTTTCGCAATAATCTTCAATCGCTTAAGCGGCTGCAGGTGCAAACAATGAACTTTGGCCCGGTGCCTTTGGAAGCAGTTGCTGAAATTAAATTAAGCAACGGGCCCCCAATGATCAATTCAGAAAATGCCATGTTACGTGGCACTGTGTTATTCAATGTACGGGAAAGAGATCTTGGCAGTACCGTAAAAGAAGCACAGGAAAAATTAAACCAATTAATCACCAGGTTGCCTAAAGGCTATTTCATGGATTGGAGCGGACAATGGGAAAACCAACTGAGAGCGAACAGAACCCTGATGATGATACTGCCGGTGGTAATCCTTATTATTTTCACGGTGCTTTATTTTACCTATCATTCAGTAAAGGAAGCAATGGTTACAATGATCACAGTGCCGTTTGCATTGATTGGCGGCATCTTCATGGTGTATTTTTATGGCATCAATTTATCCGTAGCGGTGGCTGTCGGGTTCATTGCATTATTTGGAATGGCTATAGAAACTGCGATGCTGATGACCATTTACCTAAATGAAGCGATGCAAAACATGGTGGCACAGCATGGCAATTCAAAAGCCACGCTTACTCCAGCCATCATCAGGCATTTTGTAATAGAAGGTGCGGCCAAAAGGCTGAGGCCGAAACTAATGACGGTATCAGTTGGCCTGTTTGGTTTAATTCCTATTTTATGGGCAACGGGCGTAGGCAGCGATATTATGCGGCCAATCACTATTCCGTTAATAGGTGGCACTATCACTTCCACCATTTATGTGCTACTGATTACCCCCGTTATTTTTGAAATGATAAAAGAGAGGGAATTAAAAAGAAAGGGTAAAGTTGATTTGATCGATGTGAAGGAATAGCAAAATGAGTTATTTATTTTTTTTTATTGTCCGGCCATTAGCGTTTCATAGCATCATTGTTGCGTCGCACACTTGTACCGGGTAAACAATGAGCATCTTTAATTACGTTTTAAATTAAATAATGTAGGAGCAATGAAAAAAATACTTTTTACAATAGCAATTTTTTCTCCGGCAATATTCATCTCCGCACAAACGCTTAAGCTGAATACTATTATTGACAGCATTGCGGCAGCGCATCCGGTTGTGAAAATGTATCAAAATGAAATACGTTCGATGGATGAAGCAGCAAAAGGTGCAACAAGCTGGATGCCACCTGAATTCAGCACAGGCCTGTGGATGACTCCTTATAATCCTCAAATGTGGAAGAAAGGAAGTATGGGTGAGCCGGGCATGGGACAGTACATGATTGGAGGCCAGCAAATGTTGCCCAATAAAAAGAAACAGCGGGCAGATGCTAACTATATGGAGGCCATGTCGTCAGTAGAAAAGGAAAAACTGAATGCTACATTGAACGACCTTATCAATGAAGCTAAGGGATACTATTACGATTGGATAATGTTGAAAAAAAAATTGGTGGTGTTGTCTGACAATGAAAAACTGCTGGACTTCATGATTAAGAATGCCGAGATAAGGTATAAAAATGGTTTGGGAAAAATAAGCGCTTATTATAAGGCAAAGGCATCGCTGGGCACGATACAAAATATGCAACTGATGGTGGAAAGCGACATCAGGGAAAAACGTATCCGCATCAATTCGCTGATGGGTAGAAATGCAATGACTGACTTTGACATTGATACCAGCTACCAGGTGAATGATTATTCATCCATGGTTTTTGACAGTACTTTTTTTTACAATAGCCGCAGCGATCTCAAAGCAATTGACAAGGACATCAGCCTCGCTTTTCTTAAGCAGGAAACAGAAAGGCAAGGCCTTCAGCCACAGTTTGGAATCCGCTATGAACATATGTTTGGCCTGGGGGGCCTGCCTATGCAGTACACGCTAATGGGTATGCTGAAACTACCATTGGCAAAGTGGTCATCGAGGATGAACAAAGCCAACATCGAAAGCCTTAAATGGAAAGCAAATGCCTTGCAGTCGCAAAAAGAAATGATGGTGAATGAGTACAGTGGAATGGCTTATGGCATGCGCAATGAAATAGTTTTGAAGAAAAAGCAGTTGATATTATTTAACGACAATATTATACCTGCTTTAAAAAATAATTACAAGATCATGCAATTGGGTTATGAGCAGAATACAGAAGAACTGTACATGCTGTATGATGCGTGGGAATCGTTGAACATGATCCAGTTGGAGTATTTAGAAATACTAAACCAGGTACTTAAACTACAGGTGTCACTGGATAGAATAATCGAAAAGAAATGATGACAGTACAAGTTATAAAACAATGGGCACTCGTCAATGGGCAATGCGCAATGCGCAAAGGGCAGTTGATAAAGAATAAAAGTCCTTTGTGGCATTTAGCAGATTGCATCTTGCTTATTGCATCTTGCTTACTGTTTTTTGTATTAACGGGATGCAATCAAAAAAATGAGAAGGACCATTACCAACATCAGCAACCTGCAACCAATGCACCCCGTTATACCTGCCCCATGCACCCGGATATCATCCGTGATAAGCCTGGCAACTGCCCCATCTGCGGGATGGAACTGGTGAAAAAAGAAACAGGGAGCATACTATCCACCGATAGTACATTGATTGCTCTGTTAAACCCGACAAATGAATTTGTGGTATCGGCCATACCGGTTACTACTATTCAAAAAAAAGAAGAGGCTATTGAAATTGAAGCCTTGGGAAATATCGGTTATGACACAAGAGAAACCGGCAGCATTTCATCAAGGGTAGCTGGAAGAATTGAAAAACTATACGTCCGTTACCGTTACCAAAAGATAAATAAAGGCCAGCGCATCATGGATATTTACAGCCCGGAATTATTAACAGCGCAACAAAATCTTTTATTTATTATTAAGAATGACCCACAAAACACCAGCCTTATCCAGGCATCCAAAGACAAACTTTTATTGTTGGGTATGAGCAGGCAACAATTACAGCAGGTAATTAAATTTAACAAGCCTTCATTCGCCATTTCGGTGTATAGTAATTACGCTGGCCATATTCATGAAGCATCCACTGGGGGTAATATGAACGCAGCATCCACCACCATGACTGATATCTCATTGATCACCGAAGAGCTTGCATTGAAAGAAGGGATGTATGTACAAAAAGGCCAGGCTTTTTTCGTAGTGTATAATCCCGGGAGGGCCTGGGCAGTGCTAAACATTTATGGCGACAACGAAGGCCTGGTTAAAAAAGGCAATATCGTGAGGATCGTTCCTGAAACCGCACCTGGAAAGGACTTTAGATCGGCTATTCATTTTATAGAGCCGTTTTACCGCAGCAACAGCAAGACACTTACAGCGAGGGTTTACTTCGATAACAGTAAGTTAAATATCCCAATCGGCAGCCAGGTAAGGGCGGTCATTTTCGGCAATACAAAAAATGCTAATTGGTTACCAAAGGAAGCCGTGTTATCATTGGGAATGGACAAGGTGGTTTTCCATAAATCTTCCAGCGGTTTCAAAGCACAAAAAGTAAGTACCGGGATGGTCCACAAAGACGATATCCAGATCATCAGCGGCTTATCTGCGGAGGATTCTGTTGCAGTAAATGCACAATACTTAATGGATAGCGAAAGCCTGATCAAAATAAAATCTGAGTAATGAGCAAATCTTTTTATGTACTACGCCTCCACATAACCGGGCTTCAACGCCATTGGTTACTTAGCCGTGTTGAGCCGTTATTTCAATACTTACTTCAAAGCGTCTTGTTTATCTTTCTTGCAGTAATATCCGGAGTATTTATGGTGTCATTTTCATCGTGCAAAAGCAAACCCAAAACAGCTGGCGATCCCAATATATATTACACCTGCTCGATGGATCCGCAAGTAGTGGAAAGCAAGCCGGGCAAATGCCCCATATGCCACATGGAACTAACAGCAGTAAATAAAAGTAAGGGAGAAAAAAAAGATGAGATCATGTTGAGTGAGCAACAAATACAGTTGGGAAATATTCAGTCTGATACCATCCGGAATGGCGGTATGGGTGATCAGTTGGTACTAACGGCTACCCTCAATATCGATCAGTCGAAAACAGCGGCTGTTAGTTCAAGGGTTGCCGGCAGAATAGAAAGATTATACTTTAAAAATCTGGGCGACTATATCACCAAAGGAGCGCCTGTATATGATCTGTACAGCGAAGAACTAAACAGTGCAAAACAGGAATACCTGCTGGCATTGGATAGAAAAAAAGCATTTACCAATGAAACCGCTATCAATTTTGACGAGTTGCTGCAAAGCGCAAAAAACAAACTGATGTTGTGGGGCATGAGCCCGCTGCAAATTGAAGTGTTGAACAGGAACAAAAAAGCATCCTCTGTTACCACTTTTTATAGTAGTGCAGCGGGTTATATCACCGGGCTGGATGTCAAGGAAGGCGATTATGTAATGGATGGCGGCGGCATTGTAAAGGTTGCAGCATTGTCAACGCTTTGGGCAGAAGCCCAGGTATATACATCCCAACTTTCAGCAATAGACCTTAATGGGACCGCAATTGTAAAATTGCCTGATATGGAAGGCAAGGAAATTAAAGGAAAGGTCTCCTTTGTTAACCCGGAGATCAACCCGGCTACAAGGATCAATTTAATACGGGTAAGCATTCCAAATACCAATAACCAGTTAAAACCAGGTATGCCAACCTATGTGGTGCTGAAAAGCCAGCAGCGAAATGTGCTCACACTGCCGGTAGATGCAGTGATAAGAGATGGAAAGGGAGCCATCGTTTGGACAAGGACCAATAAAAATACCTTTAAAAATAAAATGGTGGAAGTTGGTTTGGAAACAGATGACAGGATAGAAATCAGATCAGGATTAACCGAGGGAGATGTGGTGATAATCAGCGGTGCATATTTATTGCAAAGCGAATATATTTTTAAAAAAGGCGCTAATCCGATGGAGGCGCATGCGCATTAAGTGGCTGGACTTATTTTTATTTCCCATAAATAAAACCTGCTTTTCCTCTCCATTTCAAATCAGCAATGTTCATGTTATTTATAGCAAGAGCAAGTATAAAAAATGCTATACATACTATAGAAGCAATCGACCATGATATAAAGAACCATTGTTTGAGAAGACGGGTGTTCGCATATCTAACATTTATCTCATTGTACAAGTGTATAAACCCATCCTTTTCGACATATCGAAAATAAAAAATGGCTAGGTAAGAGATACCTAGTATCCAATTAATATTCAATGTTTTCTTGTATTTGATATTAAACCCGTAATAAAGTAAAGCGCTAATTATTGAGAAGGTTAAAATAGTAGATATTAAAGTTATTACGGAAAGAGGCCTGAGCCAATAAAGAGAATCCCGCTCCTTCCCATCTTTATAAAAAGAATTAAAAATGCTATAAATAAATAGTTTGTAGTAATTCATAAGAATAAATATCGCTTAATAAAATAATTCCTCATTATTTATCTAGGATTACAAATGCAGGATGCCTGCGGCCTTGAGTATGAATATGCTGGTGAAGGTACATCAAGCAAGCTCCCATTTTTTGTCTCCCCTGTTGCTACTCTTCAATTTTGGCAACAAAATACCATCCACCTTTTATGTGCTGGTGAAATTACTCCATATCAACAAACTTTTTTCGTTTACTCAGTATCTTCCATTCAGGATTTTTGTAAGCTTATGCCCTTCAGTGTTTATTGTAATAACCGCACCTACATATTACCGACTTTTATATCTGCCGATTTTTTACGATCGAAAGAACTGTAGTGCATATTGGGCAAATAATCTGTTCGGTTATTTCCATGAATTTGCTGGGGCGTATTTTGAATTTATCAAAATCGTTATAACTTTATGAAGAGAATTATTAATACGTAAAACCTTGGTTCCGTAACATTAAAATTCACTATATGCCCGCTGTAATTACAAAACCGAAAGTCTTCATTGCATCATCTAGTAGTGCACTAAACTATACAACGGCCGTTAAAGATCATATCCAGGATAAATGTGAGATACATGTATGGGCAGATGTTCCCGATTATCCCGCTAAGACAATTACAGACTGGTTAGTCATGATTACGGAACGATACGATTTTGGAGTATTTATTTTTTCGAACGATGACAAAGCTAAGATTGACAAAAAACATTATGCCGTAGTGCGTGATAATGTGCTATTCGAGCTTGGATTATTTGTCGGTCAATTGGGTTGGGAACGCTGTTCTATCCTTCGCCCCAAAATAAATAACTTTCATTTACCTTATGATCTTGAAGGAATTCTTCAGCAAAGATTCGAGGTGCCAAAAGCCGATGAAGAAATTAAATCAGCGTTGCGGGTGCCTTGTGGAAATATTAGGAATGATATTTCAAGGCATTGGGAAACGATATTGGAGCAGAGAAAAAAGGAGGTAACTCCCGAGCGGGTTGCTGCTATTTGCTATCGAAAAAACTCCCTTGGGCTGTATGAGTTTCTACTCGTCAATTCATCTGATAAAAAACAAATCCGACGGGGTTTTCCAAAAAAACCATTCAATAAAAATGATACCCGTCAACCTATAGATGTAGCTATTGAAGTGGCTGCCGAAGAAGGCGGTGTAAAGGTTCGCAAAGCAGCTAAGGTACCCGATCTTCAGCCCTTCCAATATAAAAAAGAGAGTGAGCTAAAAAATACCGTAATTAAATACACACCTTTCTTATTGGAAGTGGTGGATGATGTAAAATTACCGGATGCCAACAAACATCGGATACCTAAATTTTTCACACTCGGCGAGGTATTTACAGAACTTCGCAGCAATCGTAATGACAACGAAAGCATCAAATCATTGGAACGGGTTATATGCCAGTGTTATGATTTTTTGTTACGGAGCTAGGGAGCATTCCGACTGAAATTTATTTTAGTGCCACGAATGCACGAAGGGGAACCAATTTTTATGATCAATTTTATCCACACGAATTCTTTGTAAGTTAATTTGTACGGCAAATATTAGCATTCTTTTTTAAAACTGGTGGTTTGAGATGTGGCCCATTGTAGCCACTGACACAACGGTGGTATAGATTTCATTGGTACCCATTCGTGCATTCGTGGCAGTAAAAAATTAACTGGTTACTTTCACAACATACAACGGCACACTAAAACTAAAAACTGAACCCTTCCCCGGCTCACTTTTGATCTTTAAATACCCGCCATTCTTTTCTATAAATTCTTTGCTGATCAGCAAGCCAAGGCCAGTACCTTTTTCTTTTTCAGTACCGCGGCGGGTGATGGTGGTATGTTTTTCAAGCAGCTTTTTTATTTTGGATTCACTAAGGCCTACACCCCTGTCAATGATTTCAATGGAGATATTGTTATCTGCAGCAAATGCTTTTATCTCCACTTCACTATTACGCTGGCTAAATTTGATGGCATTGCTCAGCAGGTTGCGGATAATAAATTCTATCATGTCCTTATCAGCATGGGCTGTCAATCCCTGCCTGCCCTGAGCATCCGGAATTGGTTCTTCCACCGATACTTTTATAGCAACCTGTTTCATATGGGCATGCAATTGCACCAGCCTTACTGCACCATCAATAATAGATCTCATATTCAGTTTATCCCGCCTGAACTGCAGCAGGTTCATTTGCGATTTTGACCACTGCAGCAAGTTGTATAATAGTTCATTCAGGTTGTCAAGCGACTGCTGCGCCTCGAAAAATAATTTTTCTTTTTCAGCCTCACTCATTTTTTCCCGGTGTTCGGTAATTAGTTTAAGGAATGACTGCATCGTTGCCAGTGGATTTCTAAGGTCATGCGACACTACTGAGAATAATTTGTCTTTTACCTGGTTAAGCTGGCTCAGCTTATTTTCAGATTCTTTCAACTGTTCAACCGTTTCTTCCAGCATGGCATTCTTTAGTTGGAGGTCGGCCGTTTTTTCTTTCACCTGTTGCTGCAATTCCTTTTTTTGTTTTTCAATTAGTTCCTTTTTTTCTTTTTCTTTCTCCAGTTCCAGCCTTTCACGCTCCAGGGTTTCCACGGTTAATTGCAGTCGCATTTTGTTGAGCCTGCTGGCAAGTCCCAGTGATAACACTACGGCCTGAATCAATACGCCATATTGTATAAGGTAGCGTGTAAAAAAATTATCCGTCATCAACCCGGTTTCTCTCAGGATAAAAGCTATGGCACCGATGACAAGAAGAATATTGGCTGCGATAAAATACTTGGCGGGTTCATAATGATCTACATAATAAGATACGATCCCTGCAATCAGCATCATGATCAATACCAATGCGCCAAGCACGCCAATCACAATGATAAAAGGCTTCAGTAAATCAACCTCGAATAAGTAACATCCAAGGCCCGTTAACAAAGTGGCAATGCATGCTGCTGCGAGTATGTTTAAAATCTTATTAATGATGGGTAGGTAGCGGGGCGTATGCAGGTAGGTTCGGGTAAAAAGAATTCTTACCAGGCCTGTAAATGGATTAATGATGGTAAAGCAAAAAGTATCCCAAAGCGGGGAACGGGGCCACAGGTATTCGATACCAAAACCATAGTAAAAAGCAAAGTAAAGTCCGATGCTCACAATGCTCAACACATAATACAGGTAGCTGATATCCTTTACTGCAAAAAGTATAAAAAGATTGTAGAGCGCCATCACCAGGATGATCCCAAAAAACAGGCCCTGCCAAAGCAAACGCTGCCGGTCATTCTTTTCAAATGACAGTTGGGTTACCAGTTGCAGGTTAATATTACTATGTGTATAAATACTGTATTCGCTGCTGAATTTCAGGTAAAGGGTTTTCTGTTCTTCCATACCTATAAAAAATTTGATAGCATTCGAATTGGAGGGCTGTGAACGTTGATGCAATGGTAACAAGCTGCCACTTACAGCATGTGTAGTATCCCTGTTGCCCGAAATAATAAATGCTTCAAAATGCCCCCACTTGTTTGTCAACAATAAATAGTCCTCATCACGGCCCGAGTTGTTCACTAAAGTAATTCTTGCCCAGATCGCGTAATTTTTTTCCGGTCCCGCAAATGCATTACTGTCAACTGAAGTGAAAGAACTATTTTTAATTTCATCAAAAGAAAGTTTACCGCTTGTATCAAATAACCAACCTGCCTTATCATAAGTAATAGCGCTGGTGGATTTACCGGTTTCAATATTGACAACCTGCTGGGCCTGAAGCTGGAGAGCTACAGTCAATAATATGGTCACAGCGATCAGCCCCCGTAAAAATTTATTGTGAAGTGATGCCAGCATGATTTTGTAAATTTAGCCGTTTAAATATTTGCAGCAAGCACTAACACTAAACTATGGCGGGTATAAAAGTATTGTTGGTTGAAGATGACTGGATCATTGCAAAAGAGATTTCCTATAACCTCCTGGATATGGGTTTTGAATTGGCAGGAAGCTTCGACAATGCGGAAGAAGCTTACCGCCAGGTTAAATCATTGTTGCCCGACCTGGTGATATTGGATATTGACCTTGCCGGTGAAATGACCGGTATTGAACTGGCGGCACAACTTAAAAAGGATGGAAACATTCCTTTTATTTTTCTAACCGCCCTGGCAGATTCGCAAACCTTGGAAAAGGCAAAACTGGCCGAGCCCTTTGCCTACCTGGTAAAACCCGTGGCGCGGGAAACACTGTATTCCACCATTGAAATTACCCTGCACAATGCATCGAGGCGCAATGCCGACATTGCCACAACTGCTACCAGTATCAAAGACAACCTTACATTCGACGATAGCATATTTGTAAAAAATAAAAAAAGACTGGAGCGTATTTTATTGAAAGATATTCTATGGGCTGAGGCTTATGATATCTATGCCATGATCAAAACGGCGACCGGTCAGTATTTACTCAGCCATTCGCTGAAAGCCGTTGAAGAAAAATTTCCTTCCGCAAATTTCATTAGGGTTCACCGTTCCTTCCTGGTAAATAAAGATAAGATCGATGCCATTGAAGAAAGCGATCTTATCATTGCAGGTACACCTATTCCCGTTGGTAAAACATATCGCGACAACCTGATGAAAAAACTTTCTGTACTTTAATGCTGGAGACTGGAGGCTGGAGACTGGAGGCTGGTACTGGATACTTACTTGATACTTGATACTGAATACAGGATACCTGGCACTTTAGATACTTTAGATAAATTTGATACTTTTGATACCTCACACTTTTAATACTTAATACTTGCACACCCCAATCCTCCCTTCACCTGAAAAAATAACCCGTTCACCTCATTCTTCCTATCCGTTCACCTGTTTCCCGTTTAAGGCTATATAAACTATTCTAAATTGTATTTCTTAACTGCTGCTATTATGAATAACCTGACTACTCCGGGAATGTTGATTGCTGTATGGATCTGTCTTGCGTTGTATGCAGGGGTTATTCTTTACTTCGTTATCCGTGGTGCCAGGCGTACTAAAACAATGTCTGATTATGCCACCGGAACATTCCAGTTTTCTCCTGCAGCTATCGGGTTATCACTTGCCGCCGGCATGACAAGCGCTGCTACTTTTATCATCAATCCCGGCTTTGTGGCATTTTATGGAGTTAGCTCATTTTTGTCAATGGCTGTATTTCTGCCTATGGGCGCAATTATTTCCCTGGTGATACTTTCAAAACAATTCAGAAAGATTGGAAATATTATACAGGCAAAAACCATTGCACAGTGGTTGGGTACAAGATTTCAAAGTGAGGGATTCCGTTTGTACATGGCTTTTCTTTCATTGCTTCACCTCACATTTATTGTATTGATCTGCGTGGGGCTTACACAGGTATTGAGTAAGGCATTGAATGCAGAACCCTTGTATGTACTCATCGGTATTGTTGTTTTTACTTTTGGTTATATGATGTTTGGTGGTGCCAACAGTATGGTATATACGAATATGATCCAGGCATTGCTCAAAGTGGTAATAGCTATTGTCATCCTGGCATCGGGCTATCATTTCTTTACCAGTGGCAATGGCGGATTATTTACAAAGCTGAATTTGATCGATCCGTTGCTCACCAAACCCTTCAACCCTTCCAGCCCATTGTACCGCGATTTTTTTGAAGTAGTGGTCTGCCAGTTCATAGTTGGTGTGGCCATTGTTTGCCAGCCACATATCATTACCCGGTCCATGATGTTGAAAGACGATAAGGATATGAACCGCTTTCTTACTGTAGCCGTTGTTTTATTGCTGTTGTTTTTTACCGTCATCTTTGCCGGGTTGTATGGCAGGCTTGTTTTTCCAGATCTAAAATTAAATGGCTCGCCATTGCCGTTAGATGGGGTAATGGCAGCGTATGTTACAACAAGTTTTCAACCCATCATGAGTTTGTTTTTAGTAGTTGGACTAATCGCATCAGGCCTCGCCACGCTGGAAAGTTTGATCCAATCCATCAGCACCACCATTACCTCTGATATCATAAAACCATTGTCGGGTAAACCCGTGTTGAAAAATGAACTGGCCATTAACCGGTTAGTGATTGCAGCCATGGCAACAGTTACCATTTTCATTTCCTACCAACAAATAATGCACCCTGATCTCAGTGTTGGCATACTGGCGCAGAATGGGGTGTATGCTTCTTTTTCAGCAGCATTTGTACCACTGTTGTTTGGGATGTTTTTAAAAGACGTAACCAAGGAAGCAGCGATCATTGCTTCCGTGGTGGCCATCCTCGCCCACTTCAGTGTGTACTATGGAAGGCTTACACCCTACATGGCAAACGGCACCAGGAACCCCGGCATTGCTTCGGCCATTGCCATCCTTTGTTCGCTGGCTGTGGGTGGAGTTATTTACCTCGTCACAAAAAGAAAACTTGCACTAGCAGCATGAAACATTTATTGACGATAATAGTTGCAACATTTTTTTTAACAACACTCCATGCGCAGGATAGTTGTTTGCCGGTGTATCGCCTGCCTGTTAAAACCATCCAGCTTTCTTCAGGCAAACTGGCTTATGTGGAAAAGGGCCATGGACAAACAATCTTATTTATACATGGCCTGGGTGGAAATATTTCCCACTGGGAAAAAACGGTTAATGAATTATCAGCAGCATACAGGTGTATTGCTATTGATTTACCGGGATACGGGTGGTCGGAGAAAAAGGCAGATGCACCCGGCAATGACAGGTTGCAGTTTTATGCAACTGTGATCAATGAATTTCTGCAAAAGAAAAAGATAAAAAAAGTAGTGCTGGCAGGCCATTCCATGGGAGGCCAAACCGCAGTGATTACTGCTTTGCAAAATAAAAGGGTTAAAAAATTAATACTGGTGGCCCCTGCCGGGTTGGAAACATTTACCGAAAAAGAAGCACAATTGTTAACCGGTGCTACTACAGCCGCTGCGCTGGAAAAGCAGGATGAAGTGGCCATCCGAAATAGTTTCAAAATAAATTTTGTGCAGCAACCTGCAGATCTGGAACCACTAATACAGGATCGCTTACGCATGAAAAAATGCGCCCTATACAAAGACTATTGCGAAGTTGTTTCAGCAGGCGTAAAAGGAATGCTGGCACACCCGGTTAAAGATTCACTTCAATATTTATCGATACCGGTGCTTATTGTATTTGGTGCAAATGATGGGCTGATTCCTAACCGTTACCTGCATGCTTCTTTAAAAACCGAAGAGCTGGCGAATCAATCAGCAGCATTGATACCAGGCTGCAAAGTAGAGATGATTGAAAAGGCGGGCCACATGGTTCAGTTCGAAAAAAATAGTGAGATAAATTTTATCATTAAAAATTTTATACAATAATTCCTCATTAATAATTCCTAAATTAAAACTGATATGAAAAATTTTGTTGTGCTTATGCTAATGCTTGTCATTCATGTGACAGTGTTTGCACAGAATACCGGTAAGATCAGCGGAAAGATCACTGATAAGCAAAGCGGAGAACCACTTGCCGGAGCAACCGTTACAGTTCGGGGAAGCGGTGCTTATATAGTAAGTGATGAAAGCGGATCATTTACGCTGGCAAATGTAAGGGCAGGCAAACTTACACTGGTAATATCCTATGTAGGGTATGGCGACATCATACTTCCTGCAAATGTTACGGGGGGAGAAACAATCACCGCCGATGCAGCTTTATCAGTATCTAACCGGCCAGGCAATGAGGTAGTAGTTACTGCTTCCAAACGGCCGGAGAAAATTACCAGGGCTCCTGCGTCCATTAGTGTAATCAGTGCAAAGGATTTTGACCAGTCATCTTCTTTTAATGTAGGCGAACTGGCATCAAAGATCCAGGGTGTGGAATTTATTCGTACAGGCGTTACCGGTGTTGGCTTCAATGCCCGTGGTTTCAACAATGCATTTAATGCCAAAATATTGCAAATGACGGATGGCCGTAACAGTATGATGGCGGGTAGTAGCGGGTTGCCTTCCGGTATCATGAATACCGTGGTGAAGGAAGATATTGAAAGGTTGGAAATTGTATTGGGCCCCAACTCGGCTTTATATGGCCCGAATGCGCACAACGGCATTGCGAATACCATTACAAAGGATCCCCGCAAATGGCAGGGAACCGATATCGCTGTTGGTGGAGGAAACCAGGAAGTTTTCAGCGGCCGTTTTCGTACTGCCACAAAGATCAGTAACAAATTCGCTTATAAAATATCGGGAGAATACACAACAGGAAAAGAGTTTGAATGGCATGATAGCATTTATGCGGGTGGCAGCGTTTACGGTCCGGTGGTAGCAATACCTGAAAGGGTGCCTTCTTACCAGTTCCGGCACATGAAAGGTGAGGCCCATGCATATTACAGCATTACACCAAAATCTGACCTAATTGCATCATATGGTGGAAGCGACAATAATTTTCTGAGTGTAAACAATACCGGCCGCAACCAGATCCGTGGCTGGAAATTCTCTTACCTGCAACTGCGGTATGTGAGCCCGCGTTTATTTGCACAGGTATATGAAACATGGACCAACGTAGGTAAATCATATGGCATCCCCGGTTATACCAGGGATTACTGGAACCGCACCCATAGCACCATCACAGATCCTGCCAATCCATCATATGCAGCATTGGGCCGCCTGCCGCCGGATTCTGCTGAAGCATATGCATTGCGTTTGGGAAATATGTTTAAGGAAGAATCAAAAAGGTTGAATGCAGAAGCGCAATACAATTATAATTTCGATGCCATTGGCTTAAATATGATCGCTGGCGTTACCTACCAGAAAGATGATCCAAAAACTTTTGGAACCGTATTGATCGATGCTACGGAGAAAGTTGAGATCACCCAATATGGCGGGGCGATACAATTGGAAAAAACGTTGCCAGCCGATTTTAAACTGGTGGCCGCGGCAAGACTTGATCACCATAGTTTATTCGGCGATTTGTTTGCGCCAAAGATTGGGCTGGTAAAAGGAGTACCGGGTGGTGCGGTTCGTTTAACCTGGGGTAAGGCTTTGGCTGCACCAATCATTTTATTCCAGCGTGCCAGTGTATTTGGTTTGGTGTTTGGTAATGGCAATGGCGTTGCTTATATCCCCAATGGCGCTAAGTTCAGTGATGCTTCACAACAGCAGGTAACTTCTCCGCTAAAACCTGAGGAGATCAATACATGGGAACTGGGATACAAAGGTGCAATTGGTAAAAAATTATATATTGATATCAATGGTTATTATGGCAACAGCAAAAATTTCCTGAGCCCTGCGCTTACTGTTGGCGGCCGTGCTTTAAAAGTGGGTGATATTCCAATCACCAATCCATTACTTTTACCTGGCAGCGTTACAAACGATACTTTAAAAAGCGCTGCATTCAGCACTTACTTCAATTACGGCCAGGTAAAATCTTATGGAGTGGATGTGGGCATCAATTATTTCTTTACTGACAACATCAGCCTTGCAGTAAAGTATAGCTGGTTTGGCTCGGATATTACAAAAGATAATTTAAAGAATGATGCCAACAAGGATGGTTATGTATCATTGGAAGAAAGAAGCCTGAACGCTTCAAAGAACAGGCTGGCAACTACTTTAAGCTTCCAGAATATTTGTAAAGGAAAAATGTTTATCAATCTTTCTGTTCGGTGGGTAGATCAATTTGATATGTACAGCGGTAACCAGATCGCCACCGAAGCAGGGCAAGGAAAAAGGGGCCTGGTATATGGTGGCATCAATCCTATTAATGGGCAACCAAGGAATTATGTGAAAAATTATAACTGGGGCGCATTGGGTGGTTTTACCAGTGTTGATATCAGTACAGGTGTGAAGCTGAACAACATGTTGAGCCTTGGTGCAGGCATCAGTAATTTGTTCGATACAGAACAAAGGGAGTTTGTTGGTTCACCGTCAATTGGCCGCCTGTTTTCTGTTGAACTGAAAGCACATATTCCAAATACAGCAAAGGCTAAAAAATAATTAATGCTAATTTAAAATGGTGACATGCGAAAGCGTGTCACCTTATTTTATTACAATGTCGCTGCACTTATTAACCATACAACACTGGCTTCGAAAACATGCTACTTACCGGCCACAGCATCCGGCAATTATTTTTGAAGAAAAGCGGCTTACCTACCAGCAACTTTATGAAGAAGTAAACCGTTTGTCCAATGCATTTATTGCGGCCGGCATCCATAAAGGCGATAAGATAGCAACCCTGCTCTCCAATTCACTGGAACTCTGGGAAACCTATTGGGCATGCGCCGCTATCGGTGCCGTGGCGGTGCCATTAAGCCCTTTACTACGAGGCGATGGCTTGTTCAACCTGTTGGATAATTCTGATACCAAACTGGTTATTACCAGCCAGAATTTAACGGAACATGTTGATGTGGTTAGAAAGAAACTTAAAAATATTCCTGCGCAAAATTTTTGGGTAACAGATACCATCGAAGATGGCTATGCGAATTACCATGCAAAAAAAAATGATCAGTCATATGAACCGCCTGAGGGTATGGAAGTAACAGGCGATGACCCTTATAATATCATCTACAGCAGCGGCACCACAGGATTGCCAAAGGGTATTGTGATCAGTCATGCAGTAAGAGCCTTATACGGTTCTTTATTTGCCAATGCCTACCGCATGACACCAGAATCTGTAGTAATGCATTCGGGTTCGATCATTTTTAACGGATCTTTTTTAACCCTAATGCCCGCAATGTTCCTGGGCTGTACTTATGTATTGATGAGTCACTATGATGCAAAGGAAGTAGTGGATATCATTCGCAAAGAAAATGTAACACACACCATCCTCGTGCCTTCGCAGGTAATTGGTTGTTTGCAACGGCCCGATTTTAATAAAAACCATTTGCCATCACTGGAATATATTCTTTCTGTAGGTGCTCCTTTATTACTGGAACAAAAACAGGAATTGAATAAACGCATCACCGGTGTATTTTATGAATTGTATGGATTGACTGAAGGCTTTATGACGATACTGGATAAGAATGATGCCATGAAGAAAACAGGCAGCGTGGGAACGGCTCCGCAATTTATGGACCTGAAAATTGTAGATGATGCCGGTAAAGAATTACCACAGGGAATCATCGGGGAAATTATTGGAAGGGGACCATTGCTGATGACCGGATATTATAAAAATCCGGAGCAAACCAATGAAGCAATAAAGAACGGCTGGTTGTTTACCGGGGATATGGGTTATGTTGATAAAGATGACTTTTTATTCCTGACCGGTAGAAAAAAGGACCTCATCATTTCCGGCGGTGTTAATGTATATCCTACGGATATTGAAGAAATTGTTATCCGTCATCCTGCGGTAAAAGATGTAGCCGTCTTTGGCGTGCCACATAACGAATGGGGCGAAACGCCGATGGCTGCGGTAGTATTGAAAGATGGCATAACCGCAACGCCTGTTGAAATAAAATGCTGGGCCAATCAACACCTGGAAGCCAGGTACCAGAAAATTTACCAGGTAATCATTATGGCTGAGTTGCCGAGGAATGTTGCCGGGAAAGTACTGAAGCGGGAGTTGAGGGAGCAATTTGCCAATTTGAAAATATAAAAATGGCTCAATGTGAAAATGTCTGTCACTGTTGAATATGACCGGTAAATAGTCTTAGGGGTTACATGGCAGGAATATGCATGTAACTGAAGAAGAGAAGAATTGAAATTAAAAAGCTAGTTATAAATGAAAGATCATTTTACTAATACAAACAGCATCAGGCTACATTACCTGGAATTTGACGGCGAGCTGCCGGTTATAATATTAATGCATGGGTTAACAGCCAATGCCCATGCCTTTGACGGCTTGATCGCTGCTGGTCTGAGCCCTGCATTTAATATCATCTCAGTAGATCTTCGGGGACGGGGACAGAGTGATGCTCCGGATGTGGGGTATACCATGCAGGAACATGCAGCCGATATTATCGGATTGATGGATGCATTGCAGATTGAAAAAGCAATTTTTGCCGGGCATTCATTCGGCGGTTTTTTGGCGGTATATCTTGCAGCATTTTATCCAACACGGGTGGATAAACTAATATTGATGGATGCCGCGGCCAATATGCATCCCAGTACAAAGGAAATGCTGGGTCCGGCATTGGGTAGATTGGGACAAGCGTTTTCATCTTTTGATGCCTACCTCCAAAAAGTAAAAGCAGCACCCTATTTAACTTTTTGGGATCGGCATATGGAAAGCTACTACCGGGCAGATACAAAAGAACATGCTGATGGAACAGTGACTTGTATTCCCCAGCCCGCACACATGATGGAAGCGGTAGTAAAAGGTAGCCTTGGAGAACCCTGGACAACATACCTGCACAATATTGATCATCTTTCGATTTTAATAAATGCGCCAGGCATCTATAATATGGGAGCGGCATTGCTTCCGGAAGAAAATGCCATGGAAACTGTAGAGATGATGAAAAATTGTATCTATGCAAAAGTGCCGGGCAATCATCAAACTATGCTGTATGGGGAAGGCGCCAAAGAAATCGTTTCCATCATTAAACATTTTCTCAATAAATAAATATGCAGGTAGCAAACAGTGTTTTCGTAATTACAGGTGCAGCCAGTGGCATTGGTGAAGCAGCAGCAATTGCTTTGGGAGCAGCCGGCGCTAAAGTGGTGTTGGGTGATATGAATATTGAAAAGCTGGCATCCGTAAAACAAACGATCATTGATAATGGCGGCAGTGCGGTAGCATCCGAATTAAATGTTACGGACGAAACATCTGTACAGGCATTCATGGATTTTGCTGTGGAGCAGTTTGGAAGTATCAATGTAGTGCTTGCCTGTGCCGGCATTATACGGGATAGTTACCTGGTAACGCCAGACAGAGAAACAGGCAAAGTGAAAAAATTCATGAGCACCGAACAATGGCAGCAGGTGATCGACGTAAATATGACCGGTGTATTTTTAACGATCCGTGAAGCGGTTATAAGGATGGTAAATAACGGATGGAATGGTGTCCTGATCCCCCTGTCATCGATCAATAAATCAGGAGAGCTGGGCCAGTTGAATTATGCGTCCACCAAGGCATCCATAGCTTTATGGCCAAAGATACTCGCAGGGGAATTCCATGCCAGGGGCATTAAAAATATCCGGGTAGCGGCCATTGCTCCCGGTTATGTTGAAACGCCCTTGCTTACTGCTATCAAACCCGAAATATTGCAGGCCATCGTTAATGAAATACCGGTAGGCCGCCTGGTAAAAACAAGTGAAATAATAGCCACCATAAAGTTCATCGTGGAAAATGAAGCCATACATGGAACAACATTAGAAATCAGCGGCGGGATTATTGGCAAAGGCCTGGCAAAATGATTTGGTCTTGCATTGGAAACAATGCTAACCAATGTTTTGGCAGTGGCCTTTTGTACCGGCCACATCAGGCTGTTAATAATGAAATCATTTTGTTTCCATCCAACTTTTATAAATGTTACCCTTTGTAAATGGCATTGCTGAAAATCCTGCTTCAGATTGCGAGATTGTCTGAAGCAGAATTAAATTGATTAAAGAATTTTCAGAATTATAAAGACCACACAATTCTGTTCATTCTTTAATTCTGAAAATTCTGATTCAGATAAAAAAGATTGTCTGAATCAGAATTAAATTGATTAAAGAATTTTCAGAATTATAAAAGCCCAAACAATTCTGCAAATTCTGTAATTCTGAAAATCCTGATTCAGACAAATTAAAGAGGCTTTCGCAAGGCTTTAATTTGCACCTGCGGCGCTAATGCCGGATGGTCTTTTTCCACTAGGATGTCTTTTTCTAATTTAAAAGAAGCAGTTTGTTTACTGTTCAACGAAGATGCCCCAATCATCACAACATACTTGCCAGCATCGGCTATCCACGATGACGAAGCTATATGATACGAAGCCAAATCCGGTGCAGTCACTGTAAAGGACAATGTTTGTGATTCTCCTGGTTTCAACAGCTTTGTTTTTGCAAATGCTTTCAATTCACCTGCCGGCTTATCAATTTTATTAACGGGTGCGCTTAAGTAAAGTTGCACCACTTCTTTACCGGGAACTTTACCCTTGTTTGTGATAGTTACTGTTGCTGTAAGTTTACCCTCAAATGAAGGCGAACTTAATTTCAAATTACTGTAATTAAAAGTGGTATAAGACAAACCATAGCCAAATTCGTATGCCGGTTTTACATGGAACGTATTGTAATAGCGATAGCCTACATAAATATCTTCCTCATACGTAACTTCCGCGGGAATAGCTTTCATGCCTAGCATACCTGTTGTAGCTTTCTCAGGAAATTCTTTGCCGGGAAAGTTCTTCGCCGACGGTACATCTTCATACCTTGCCGGGAATGTTGTTGCCAGTTTCCCCGATGGTGTTACTTTTCCACTCAACACATCCGCCATGGCATTGCCGCCTTCCAGGCCCGGTTGCCACACCAGCAAAATTGCATCTGCGTTATCCCGCCATTGCATTACATCTATCACGCCACCGATGTTTAATATTACCACCACTTTCTTTCGGTTAACATGAAAGGTGTTGGCTACATCTTTAATCAATGTTATTTCAGCTTCTGTTAGTTTATAATCATTCGGCACTTTTCTGTCCCAGAATTCCCCCGCATTCCGGCCGATAGAAATAATAGCCATATCGGCATTCACTGCCGCCCGTGTTATTAAATTGTTTGCCGCAACTAACTCCTGAATGGGTGGCGTAGGGTCCAGTAACTCCTCAAAAAAGCTTTTTTTAGGACGTTTGTTGTATTTATCCTGAAGATATTCGGTATATAAATTTTGTACCTCTTTGTTTATAGTGTACCCAGCATTGGACAAGCCCTGGACCAGGGAAACTTTATAGGCTTTGTTTACATCACCACTACCGGTACCACCTGCGATCAACTCATACCCGTTAATACCAAATACAACAACATTTCGCCCCTTTTTATTCAAAGGCAAAGCATCGTCGTTATTTTTCAATAGCACCATTCCTTCAGTAGCCGCTTCTCTTGAAATCTGTGCATTTTTTTTCAAGTCGGGTTTGTCGAAATATTTGTATTTGTGAAAGGAAGGCGAGTGCAGTATAATCTTTAAAATACCAGCTACATTTTCATCAAGGATAGATTCTTTCAGTTGACCAGTTTGTACCGCCTCGATTATTTTTTTGGTTTGGTCGGGAGAACCTGGCATGATTAGGTTGTTGCCTGCTTTCATTTGCGCTACCGGATCTTTGCCGCCAAACCAATCCGTCATTACAAAGCCTTGAAAGCCCCATTCCTTTCGAAGAATAGTGGTGAGCAAATCTTCGCTTTCCGAAGTGTAAGTATCGTTGATTAAGTTGTAAGAACTCATAACTGTCCATGGCTGTGATTTTTTCACTGCAATCTCAAAGCCCTTTAGATAAATTTCACGAAGTGCTCTTTCGCTAACAATGGTGTTGACTGTATTGCGATTCGTTTCCTGGTTATTGGCCGCAAAATGTTTAATGGAAGTACCTACGCCATTAGACTCCACGCCGTTCACGATTGCTGCGGCTATATTTCCTGATACCAGTGGATCTTCAGAATAGTATTCAAAGTTTCTTCCTCCCAATGGGTTGCGGTGAATGTTTAAAGCCGGCGCAAGCAAAATATCGATGCCGTATTCTTTCACCTCGTGACCAAAAGCACTACCTACTTTTTTTACAATAGCAGTATCCCATGTAGAAGCCAGCAACGAGCCAACTGGCCAGGCAGTAGCATAATACGTTTTACCGGGATTTTCGGGACGAACTGAATCAATCCGTACACCGGCCGGACCATCCGATAGAACAATAGACGGAATACCCAGGCGAAGAATTTCATGCGTTGTGCCGGCAGCACCTGTTACTCTATCCTTCGTTTGTCCAATCGCGGGCCCTTCCTGCGTTACACCTGGAATGAAAAAACCTTTGCCTACAACAAGGGTGGCTTTTTCTTCCAGGGTCATGGCTTTGATCACTTCACTGACGGGGTTTTTTCCTAATTGAGGAGTCGCCGGATTATTTTGCGACAAAACTTTATTGCTGTTGTTTAAAAGAAAACTACCGGCAATAAACAGGTTGTAAAATACTTTTTTCATTTGGTTGTAGTGCGTTGTTAATGTAATGTAGGCTGTATCAACGATTTTTCTTTAGTTGAATACCGTTTAATATCGTTTCGCCTTTTATTGCTTTGAAGGAAACTGTTATGCCTTCATTGTTGTTAACAGTAACAAGATGCTTTGTGGCCAGCGCACGTTCGGGTTGAAGGTATTCAGCATTGTTCAGACCTGATAAAACGTCTTTATTGTTGACAGACACATTGAAGCTGCGTTCTTTAAACTCTTCGGGCCGAGGGCCAAAGCCAAGGTTGTAAGCGAGGTCATCTCCTTTTGCAGGTATCAACAATTCTGCGAAGTGCAAGGTGATTTCATACTCTCCATTGGGAACATCAAACTTAAACTGCTCAATGCCTTTTCGCTGCGTTTGATATACGGGGTCTAAATCGGTTCCCAGAATAGCTTTTGTTGTACCAAAGCTCATTCTTGTATTGCCCTTCATAGCATATACAACCCCGCCTGTATAACCCCAGCTTCCTTGTTTGTATTCCTGCTCAGGTATCCAGGTTTGTGCAGTCTTTTCGTCGTAAAAAAAACGGTTATCGCCAAGGCTGATGTTCATTTCAGTGAAGGGCAATTTAGGGTTGCGCAAATTTTGAGAGAGCATTTTAAAGTCAATATCAGCCTGGTCGGTTACGGCATTGCCAGGAGCTTTTGCCACAAGGTGGTTTAGTCCATTGACAAATGGTACATTGAATGTTGCAAGCCCTTGCACCGTTTCAGTTGTGCCAACGTCTTTGCCGTTTACTTGTAGTGTAACAACTTTTTGATTGCTAAAAACTGTGAGGGGCTGCACACAAACAAGGTTACTTTCAGAAGCCGAAAATCCGGTTCGAACAGTCCACTCCTTTGAACCAATCTGGAGGTAAGGTGTCTTCAACAAATTGGCCTGGTAAAAACGGTATCCATCTTTTGGCTTGCGGTCCCAGGTTAAAATACCTTTTGCATTAATATGGGGCGTTGACTCTCCGCGTTGCTCTGAATTAAATTCAGCCAGATTCCAAATCATTGCCGCAGCAACAAACGGGCGGGCCATCATTTCCTTCAAATAAACCTGGTGAAAATTAGTCGTAAATTCTATTGTTTTATCAAACTTAACAGGATTGAAGCTATGCAGGCGGCTATCCGCATCTGACCCATATTCAGTAATGAGTAATGGCTTATCAGGAAGTTCTTTATGATGTTTATCCAGGAACTTACCAAAGTCCTCTAATGTACCATCATACCAACCCAAATACAAATTCCATCCCACTAGTTTTGGAATGCGTGTAAGGCCTGTTCTGTTATAAAGATCCCAGGCACCGTGGTTCGGGATCATGGTATATCTGTAAGGGTCCTCCTTACGTGTGAGGTCCTCTAATTCCTGCGCTAATTTTGCTATACTTTTGAAATAAGCTTCCTGTTTTTCCGACCCCCTTTCATAACGCGGTATCAACAATACCTCATTCATGTAAGTCCACATAACCAGGCTTGGATGGTTGTAGTTTTGGCGGATCATTTCGAGGTGCATCTGCAAAGCATTCCGGGAAAACGCTTCGGTTTCAGTAATGCGACTTACGATTGGAGTTTCTACAGAGGTTAAAATGCCCAGACGATCGCAAGCCTCCAAAACAGCAGGGTCCTGAGGATAGTGGGCAATCCGCAGGAAATTGCCTCCCATTTGTTTCAGCAGTTCTACATCGTGTACATGCATGGCATCCGGCAACGCATTACCCATATCCTTGTAATCCTGGTGCCTGCTGGCACCTATCAGTTTCACTGGTTTGCCATTAAGTAAAAAGCCTTTGTCCGCATCAAACACATACCATCGGAACCCAAGTGGATTGCTTACTTCATCCAGCTTTTGGTTGGTTTCCGCATCAGTAATAGTTGAAACAACCCGATATAAATAAGGGGTTTCTACAGACCATAAGCGCTGGTCTTTAATTTTTTTTATCTCTTGTGTAAAATCTGTTTTTTGGCCCGGGCTGGTTTTAAAAGTGCCTTTTTGCTCCAGGAACAATTTGCCATCCGCATCATATATCTTTTGACTTACTACCAGTTTTCTTTTGCTGTTACTCCCGTTAATAAAAGCACCCTTTATACTTAATGTTGCGTTATTAACTGTCACTACCGGTGTAGTAATGAATATACCATTTGAAGAATTGTTATCAGCATCAAAGTGTACTTTATTCATAGCCATAATATGCACATCCCGGTAAAGGCCGCCAAAAAAAGTAAAGTCAGCGAACAGCGGGGGAATGTTTTCATCATGAGTGTTATTCACTTTAACCAATAGATCATTGGGCGTATTACCTTCCTGGAAATAGTTTAAAAAGCTGCTGACCGGGAAGGAGAACGCAGTATATCCACCGCTGTGTTTGCCAACAGGTTTTCCATTCACAAACACTTCAGTTACCTGGTTAGCCCCTTCGAAGAATAAATAGACATCTTTCTCTTTCCAGTTGGCAGGTACATAAATTGTTTTTTTGTACCATCCTTCACCTCTGTAATATCCCGGTTCGTCATCCGTTACGTCCTGTGCATTCCAGGTATGAGGAACCGATACCGGCACCCAGTTATTACCCATCGTTTTTTTTGTTGTATCACCTTTGAAGAACAGCCAGTTGCTGTTGAGGGTTAAAGATGCCCTTTCCTGTGCTTGCGTAAACAATGCAACAAAGAACAAGAAAGTGCTAAGAAAAAGTTTTGCTTTCATTTTATGAGTCTTTAGTACAGCCCTTAACAAGTTTTTGCTGTAGCCTGATGCTATACTGGTCAAGGGCCAAAATAGTGAGTCAAGGTTTTGTTGTCCAAGCGAAGAAGCAGCAATGGGCAACATAGTTGTGTTATGCCGACTTTCGGCATCCCGATGTTACACTTGAATCGGGACTTTTACCCCATACCAGTGGGGATCTTTAATGGCTTTATAAATTAAAATACCGGTTCGATTTTAAAATTATCAGACAAACTAAATTCACTGTTTTACCCCTTTCACAGTAAGCTGCCTGTTCTATGCTATCAGTACCCTGGATTTTGCTGCAGTACAGCGTCTTTGTTCAATTGAATTTCCGTTAAAGGAATGGGCAGTAACAAGTGTTTTGCTAAGAGTCCGGTAATTTTTAATCCACGCCCTGCCGCTCTGCTCACCAGGGTGCCGGTTCGCATCAGCGTCATCCGCCTGTTTTCTTCCGCTAACAGTTCCCTTGCTCTTTCATCCAAAATAAAATCCATTGTGACCTGAAAGTCTTTAATGGGAGAAGCGTTGACTCTTGCCCGCAAGGTGTTCAGCGTGGCAGCGGCACCTGACAGCATTCCCTGTTTAAATTGCGCTTCTGCTTTTAGTAAATAAGTTTCACCTAAGCGCATCACAACAATATCCTTTATGGTGTTGCCGCCTCCCAATGCAGCATTTGGATCATATGAATTCCATTTGGTAGTGTACGGCACAATTGCCTGGTTGGTATCAATACCCGGCCCCGATACGACCTCCTTACCATAGGTAGGGCTTGAAGGGCTATTATAGTAAAACTTTCTTCGTATGTTATATTGTGAATTCCGCATATCGTTCGATTCATACAAATTGTTCAAAACAAAGTACGTAAGTGCCATGCGTGCAATACCCCTTCCTCCCATCGAATCTGCTATAAGCATTCCGCTTTGATTGTAATATCTCGGTACCCATACCCGGCGATGTTGTGTTCCAGCGAAAACAAAACCAGGAAAAAGGGTTGATGAAGTGGGACCAAGGCCACCTATAACAGTATTGGGGTTTTCTATCTCATGTACCCAGATAGCTTCCCGGTTACCCTGGCTTCTTCTTTGGTTGCCATAAATGAACATATCAGAAAAGGGGTCCCCTGGCTGGCTAGATTTAATTCCATATCGTGATGTAATCAAACTAAAATCACCGCTGCTGATAACCGCATCTGCTTCTTGCTCTGCTTTTATATTATCGCCTGTTCGCAAATAAACTGTAGCCAGCAACTGCATTGGCATTGCTTTATTTGGCCGGGAATACAACCTTCCGCCACTATTGGATTTCACATTGGCTATTGAGGGCAAATTGGTTTTAGCAAAGATCAAATCGGATACGATCAGGTTATTGACTTCATTTAGCTCTGCTCTTGCAAAATTTGTTTTTGGGCCAGTCAACGGCTCGGTAATAACTGGTACGCTGCCAAATAAAGTGGCAAGGGTATTGTAAGCAAAAGCCCGGTAAAAACTGGCTTCTGCCTTAACGTTATTTTTATTAGCCTGTCCCATTGGAGCATTGCCTACTTTGGAAATAACAATGTTGGAATTATTAATCACGTTGTAAGCCCACTTCCAGGCAAACAAGGCAACCGGGTCGGTAGAGGTTAGCTTTTCATAATTGATATAGGGAACCATGTAGGGATCTATGTCCGCCACGGATTTGTTAAAAGCAACATCAGTACCTACCTGCCAGGCAGCCAACCACCCCTGGGAAGTTAAGTTATCCTGCGCCAGCGTATGCCAAAGTCCATACTGGGCTTGAATACCAGCAATTGCCGATTCGAAGGAAAGGGAATCACTTAATGCTTCCGGTGTAAAGCTTGATTCCACCTTTTCTTCCAGGAAATCTTTTTTGCAGGAGGTTATAGCAAATGATGCAACGACCATTATTGCCAATATCTTTTTATACTTAATCATTATTTTTATTTTTCAGGATTAGCGAAGTGTAATGTTTGCACCAAAGATGACGGAACGCACCAATGGAAAACTGTTTGGATTGGTAGTAACGCTGCTAATAATACCCCTGGTAAAATCAGCCTCAGGATCCCAGCCCACCCATTTTGTAAAGGTTGCCAGGTTTCTGCCGCTTGCATAAAATGTAAGCCCTCCCAATTTTAATGCATCCAGCAGTTTTTGCGGTGCTGTATAACTTAAAGTAATGTCTTTGATCCTTGTGTAACTGGCATCTTCCGGATAACCATATAGCCTTGCATTGGTATATGTTAACAAGGGTCTTGTATTGCTTTTGTTTTGAGCAGTCCAGTAACCTACTTCTGCCGGAAGGTTTTGACGGCCTGCCAAATCCCTGAAGTCCACCGTGGTATTGTTTTTAAGGTTTCCCTGGGCAGTTTGAATGAAGATATTCAAATGGAAATTCCGGTAATGGAAAGTATTGGTTAATCCCCCAAACCATTTAGGCCTGGTTTGTCCCAGAATAACCCTGTCTTCAGCAGTAATTCTTTTATCACCATTCACATCAGCAAACTTTAAGTCGCCTGGTTTGGCTCCGGGATCATGGTTACTGGGGTCTTCACCTTCCTGCCATACACCAATCATTTTATAATCGTAGATCACATTGATAGGATGCCCTATGAACCATCGGTTTCCAATATCGTCTTTAGCATCCCCATAAAGATCTAAAACCTTATTTTTATTGGTAGAGAAATTGACAGCGGTTTCCCACCGGAAATTTTTATTGCTAATGTTTTGGCTTCTTACCGAAACTTCAAGTCCGGTGTTGGAGACTTTACCCAGGTTGGCCAACACCTGGTTATATCCTGTAATGGAAGGCAAAGCCCTGTATAGCAAAAGATCGTTTGTTTTAGTGCTGTAGACATCGATCGTTCCGCTTATTTTATTATTCAGGATACCGAAATCAACACCAATATTGCCGGAATAGGTGCTTTCCCAATTTAAATCGTTGTTTCCTAAAACATTGGCCGCAATCCCTGTAGTGCTGATGCCATTGTAAGGAATACGGATATTGGATAATGTGGTTGCTGTGGCATTCGGGGGAATAGCCTGGTTACCTACCAATCCATAAGATAATCTGAGCCTAAGGTTGTTAACCGCTTGCACCTTTTTCATAAAGGTCTCATTACTGATATTCCATCCAAGTGCCACTGAAGGAAAAACGCCGTATTTGGAAGTTGCAGAACCAAATGCAGAGTACCCGTCTCTTCTGGCGGTGGCTGTAAACAAATACCGGCTGTCATAGGAGTAGTTGAAACGAAGCATTTGTGACAGCAAATTGGTCTGGTAAGAGTTTGTATTACCGGACGTGGTCGCAGCAGAAGAAAGATTTTTGAAGCTCAGGATATCACTGATAAAACCGGAAGCTGTTGTGCTTGATAAAAAGTAATTTGATTGCTGGGCACTATATAGGCCTGTCAAATCAATACGGTTCTTCTTCCAGCTTTTTTCATAGGTCAGGATATTTTCGATCAGCCAGTTCTTTGTCTCTGTATTATCCACCTGCGCTGTACCAAGCTGGTCATTTGCGGGCCTTCCTGTATAGCTTTGCAAAACAGTAGGAACAAAACTATATGCTGTATTGATCCTATACTTTAAACCTGGAATAAAACCCAATTTTAGTTCTGCAAAAATGTTAGTATTGATGTTATTGCTTTTATCGTTTCGGGTAGATGTCAGGCCCAACAATGGATTAAGGTATAGCGATTCGCCAAACATGGGGAAAATAGCATAGGAACCGTCCGCATTGTATAATGTTCCGTACGGGCTTACATTGAAAGCCTGGGTTAGATTAGCCCTGCCTCCATCATAATTATTATTGGTAATAAACAAGTTAAGCCCTACGGATAAATAATCAGTTATGGTTGCATCCAGGTTTGACCGTATGCTTGCCCTGTTGAACTGGTAACCTTTAATAACACCTTGCTGCTTTAGATAGTCACCGGAAACATAATACTTCACATCTTTGTTACCTCCGTTAATACTTAAAGTATGATTATGCAGATAGCCTTGTTGCGAAATTTCCCGGGTCCAATCGGTAGTGATACCGGCAGTATAGTTGTCTCTCTCAAAAGCGTTAGGTAAAACATTGGTATTAGTTATACCGGCCTGTGCCTTAAAGTCGGTATATTTCTGAACGTATTGTTGAGGACTCATAGATTTAAGGATGTGAGCATAATCTTCTATGCCTCCATAACCATTATAGGAGATGGAAGCTTTACCTGTCCGGCCCCGTTTTGTTGTAATCAGGATTACGCCATTAGCGCCCCTTGTACCATAAATGGCTGTAGAGGATGCGTCTTTCAAAATATCAATTGACGCGATATCATTTGTGTTAATGTCATTAATGGAACCATTAAATGGAACACCATCCACCACCACAAAAGGTCCGGTAGAAGCGCTGATAGAGCTTTCGCCTCTCACTACTGCACTGGGGG
>JBDSAA010000181.1:0-19957 GCA_039922375.1 Ferruginibacter sp. | reverse complement strand
CTATTCATTGTTAAAGCGAATCAGTTTTAAGCCTGAGAATTTTATCCTTTCTCAAAAAATAGAGAAGGCCAAAGACAAATTAAGCTTTCAACTATTTTTTGAAAAGAATATCAAGCAAGACATTTATGTTTTGTTGTATTATGATGCTATTCTTCAAAAGGAAATGCCTTTAATTGATGCTGCCATTAATGGCATTAATACCTCTAACCTGGAAAAATCAATGATAGACATTGATTGGAAAAATGCTTTCGATTTTGATACAGAAAAGCAATTGAATTTGGAAGATAAAATAAGCTGGGAAAAAGAACTGAAAGTTGAATCGGTAATAGAAGGTCTTTCGGAGTTAGAAAAATCGGAAGATGGTAAATTAGTTGCCGTAGGGCTTAAACTAAAATATTGGGGTGGAATTTCATACCAGGAGTTGTTTGGGAATATTAGCCCTTTAAAAAACAAGTCCGAAGTAAGCCAGCGGTTTTATTTTTTTGATGGCCAAACAGGTATAACAGTAGATGAGGCATATCGGTTTTTACAAAACCGTTGGTTGGAGAAGCAGATGCAGGCGAAAAGAAAAGATCCAGTTGCTAATAAGGAGGAAGAGCTAACCGAAGCAGAACATACTTCATCTGGAAATGGGTTATTACAAAAGAAACGTTTAAATATTTCTAAAAAAAATAGTAATAAAAATTCAATTTTAAAAAGACAAGCTGGTTGAACTCGCTATTTTATTGGTAGCGATTGAGTAAAATGAAACAGTGAACAAAGAAACTATCATTAATCTAAATGAAATTTTATGAGTGTCGAAATATTAACAAAGGAAGACTTACAGTCATTTCGTATTCAATTACTAAATGACATAAAAGCATTATTATTCATCAAACAAAGTGCAAATATGGAATGGCTAAGAAGCAGTGAAATTAGAAAAGCACTAAAAATATCTGCCGGGACCTTACAAAATCTTCGTGTTACCGGTAAACTCAAACCAGCCAAAATTGGCGGAATCCTTTTTTATCGAAACAGTGATCTTGAAAAACTATTGGATTCCGGAAATCAAAATTCAACAGGAGAGTAGTTGTTATGTTGCCTACCGATATTTTTGAAGCGCTCTACACCAATTTACTCAATGACAAACGACTCAGTGTTTGTCATTGTAGTATTTATATGGCTTTGATACTTCTGTGGTACAAAAACGAATTGGAAAACCCTTTTCCTGTAAGCCGAAAGGGGATTATGGAATTAGCGCATATTCATAGTATTGTTACGTATCACAAATGTATAGGGCAATTGGAAGCGTATGGATATATTCGTTATAATCCATCCTACAGTTATTATAATAGAAGTACAATTTATCTTGATAATGGTATTAAATAAGAGCTATTCCTTCAGGGAAATTTATAGGGGGAGGGTCAATTCTGCCTATATTTGTAGTCTAGCTTTGCAGCTAAAAAGCATTATAAAATTTTGGTGAGTTATTCGGTGAGTAAATTTTTTTAATTCTCTAAAAGTCCTGATTTAATAGGAGTTTTATTGAAGAGTTCGACTCCCAGCAAGGTTGAGAATTCAATAATCAAATTCGAAGCAAAGTACCTTGTACATCTTATATCAAGTAGAGTCAACTTACCATTGTTCAAGCTTTGTCCATCGCTACCACATATAAATAAAACGTGAGCGTCATGGGGAGTCAGAAAATCGTCACACCTCGACCGTCATTTGTGCAATAAGGTGTCATATAAAAGTGGAGTGAAATCCTCATTGGGTGCGTGCTCTAAAATGCTTCGAGTTCCGTCCCAAGATGTCGAAGATTATAATATAAACAGTATTGATATTGTTTAATGAATATAGTACTTCCAACATACTTGTATAAAATCTAAAACAGAGTTTTTGTTATTTTGATCAACATTGTATTCATACTCATTCCTCTTAATTCAAATTGGTAATGTTAAATTATTTTTGCATATTTGTTAGGTAATCCTAATAAAATACGGTGATAATATAAATATTTATGCCTTTTACCAAGCAATTGATCCAGTTACGCAATGCTCTGGCAATCTTGATACCATTCAGGGAGGATGCTATCCCATTCCTAGATGAGGCTAATATTAATTGGAGAATTATTATATTTTCGCAAAATCCAACTACACTCTGGCATAACATTCTTAGCTACACCGATAATAACAATTTAACAGACGAACTGGTAGATGTACTCCTCAAACATTTTCCTGGAAATCCTCATCTTCTTTCCTACCGGGAGCAGTTAAGTTACAACCTGGGCCCTGCATTAAAGGAGACGGATGTTAAAGGGAAAGTAGAACCTAAAACTCTTGAAAAAATAATGGCGGCAAAAAGCACATTGTTGCCCATAAGTTTCCTGCAAACTGGCCTTGAACGGGCAAAATCCGTGGCGCGGGTATTAATAAAAAGACCAAACCAAATTGAAGCAGGTACCGGTTTTTTACTCCCTAATAACCTGTTCCTTACAAATAACCATGTAATCAACGATATCGAGACTGCAAAAATAACAACCATCCAATTTGGTTATGAAAAATCTGCTTCAGGATTGGATATTGTGTCTACTGATTTTATGCTAGAGCCGGACTCTGCTGACAACTTTGCCACTTCAATTGAAAATGATTGGACTGCCGTTCGCATAAAGGGTGATGCCAATAAACTCTTCGGAGCAATTAAGTTTACCGAAACAGTTATAGTAAAGGATGATTTTGTAAATATCATACAGCATCCTGGTGGTAGAGATAAACAAATAGGGATGTACCATAATATAGTTACCTATAGCGATTCATCCATTGTTCAGTACCTTACCGATACAGAGGAAGGATCATCAGGAGCACCGGTATTCAACAGCCAATGGGAAGTTGTAGCGCTCCACCACATGGGTGGTATGCTGGTGGAGCCTGGTTCAAACCAATTGTTGTTGAGGAATGAAGGCATAAATATAAAAATGGTTATGGAAGGTATTAAAGCTAGCAATTTGCAATGACACAACTACGAAATATTGATCGGTATAATCTGGCCAGGCTGCTGGCACATTTGATTAATAGTCCTAATGATGCGAAAGTAATTTGGGATGAAACTTTCGACGAGACTAATCCCACTGATATAAAAAAATTCGATTACTGTGATGTTAAAACTGATGATACCACCCCGATGGAAATGTGGAGCAATATCATCACTGCAGCCGAGGAACAACAACTATTGCTGGTATTATTGAGTGTAGTCATAAAAGAGTATAACGGTGATATAAAGCTTAATTCTTTTTATGGAGAAATCAAGGAGGGTTTTGGGATAAGGGTTGCAAAAATTGCAGCTGCCATTAAGAAGAATGAATGTGTATTATTTATTGGCCCGGAATTGTTGCAATGCAGGAATGGAGCAAACTTGGAAGCATTCAGCCGATATTTTTCAATGCAATTATCTAAAACGCTGGATAATAAAGGAGTTTATTTTGAAGAAAGTTCCAAAGATTCTCTTTCATATATTGCTGACCGTTATGAAGCAATACCTAATACAACAAACCGCGACTTAGGAAAACTGGCTGTAAAATCTTTTAACGACGCTAACCTTTATAAGGAAGTATACAGGAAAATCACCACATTAAATTTTCCACTTATAATTAGTACAAACCCGGATAATATTCTGGAAAAAGAATATGATAGGCTGGGGATATCCTATAGTAGTGGATACTACGACCGAAGTAACCAAGATAAAAACGAGGCTGTTTATGACGAAAACAAAACAATCTTATATAAAATATTCGGTTCTTTCGAAAGCCCATATTCTATTCTTTTTACGGACAAAGACCGGGTACAGTTTTCAAAGAATGTTGTAAGAAATGACCCGAAAGTGCCCCCTATTATAAAGGTCCTGTTAGAAAATAAATATTGCCTTTTCCTCGGTTTCAATTTTGAAGAATGGCACCTCAATATTTTAATTGATTGTCTTGGCCTTTCAAGAGTAGAAAAGGAGGAAAGAATTTTTGCATTGCTTATGGATAAAGCTAAGGAGCCAAATATTGAACATTTTGAAAAAAATTACAAGTTCTATTTTATCAATGACCAGATAGAAGAATTTATGGATGATGTGATAGAAGCTATAAAAAAAATACCATGATCAAAAAATATGGCGTATAAACCACTATATAAGAACAGGTATCCCGGACTTACTCCTTTTGATAAAGGACAGTCAACTATTTTCTTTGGCAGGGACATGGAAAAAAAAGAACTTTTTTACCAGGTATGCCTGGAAAAAATGGTGGTCCTCTTTGGCAAATCCGGACTTGGCAAAAGCTCCTTATTAAATGCCGGTGTGGCACCCATGCTGGAAAGTAACGGTTACCTGCCCATCCGGGTGCGTTTTACTTCAGCCACACAGGTGGATGAAAATGAAAGTGAGAATTTATTACTAAGAGACTTTAAATTATTACTAAAGGAATCACAATACCGCAATAACATTGAATTCAACAGGGATAACCCTCACTTATGGGAATATGTAAAAGCAGCACGTTTTGAGGATTTTATGATAGAGGCACAGAACCGGGAGTTGTCGTCAGGGACCTCTATTGAAAAACGAGCTCAACAAGACAATGAAAGGATCAATACTAAAACGGTGGCTGCCATCCCGGTTTTTATATTTGATCAGTTTGAAGAATTTTTTCATCACCCTATAAAGCACCAGCATGAATTTATAATCCAGTTGTCGGAAATAGTGCACGAGGAAACACCATACAGGATACTGGATTGGATCACCGATATAGAACCAGATAAAAGAACAGCAGAGCAGGTAAGTTGGTCCCAACAACCACTTATAAAAGTTGTCTTCTCATTACGGGCAGACAGTCTCGCTAATATGCAATCGCTTGTTTCCTGTATCCCTACTGTTTTACGCAACAGGTATGAACTAAAACCATTAACACCCGACCAGGCAGCACAGGCTATAACTGGTCCTGCTGGTAAAACCGACCTGGGATCAGAATATACTCCACCTTTTTCCTTTAATCCAAATACGATTACTGAAATTATACGTGTATTGAGCGGAAAAACAAATGAGATCGAAAGTTCACAGCTCCAGATATTATGTAATTTCATAGAAGATAAAGTAAGAAAACAACTAAGTGAAAAAGCAACAGTAACAGTTGACAACAGTATAATAAACCCGGCAGAAGATTTCCCAAAGATATTAGACAATTTCTATGAGTCACAACTGGAGAAAATCCCGGAGCCAAAAGACAGGGAAACCGCACGGAAACTTATAGAAGACCTTGTATTGAATGGCATACGTGATTCTATTACAAAAAACAGGTTAATGAATACGTATGAAGTTAGTGAAGACCTTATCGAAGAAATACAAAATACCCGGCTTATCAGGGAAGAAATAACCAATTCAGGATCCACTTATGAACTCAGTCATGATACATTAATCGCCCCCGTGGAAAAATCAAAAAATAAAAGATTGCGCCAGGAAGAACGGCAAAGAGAAGAAGATGAAAGGCAAAGGCTTGCTGAACTGGCTATAAAAACTGAACAGGAATTAAATGAAAAAAGATTACAGCTTACAAAGGAAACACAACTAAGAGCTGAAGCAGAAAAACAAAAAGAAGAGGCCGATAAACAAAGACAAGAGGTAGAAAAGCAAAAGGCAAAGGCTACAACAAGGGGAATTTGGGTGTTCGTTCTTACTTTTTGTCTGTTGATAACGTCAGGGGTATTTAATTGGTTGCAGGAGTCGAGAGGAAACAAAGCATTGGACAATAAAAATGATTCGCTACGATTAAAAAGCGATACTCTGAATGATGTAAGAAAGCAGCTCGTGACAAACAATTTACAGAATGCGAAGGTAATTTATACCAACTCAGAAAGAAATCAAAAATTTGATGATACTACGAAAAAAGCTTTGCTGGTATTATTAACAAGTGCTGATAGTATTTCAGAAACTATAAACTCGGGTAATAATATTTATACGGACACAAGCGTCAGCATTATTGTTGACAATGTGTTTAAAGACGAATTGAAAAAAATAAAAAGGCCTGGATATAAAATTACAACTCAACAAAAGGTAGAACAACTAAAAATGATGGTGCCGCATTAACGACTGATACTGAAATCCATTAACAGGTAAAACACAATTTAAAATATACAGATTCAAATACTGCATAAAAATTTCAAAATAAAACTGCCAACATTATGAGCACATTAGGAAACAACCTCAGGGCAGGTGCCCCATTAACCAAAATAGTTATTGAAGGCGAAGCCGTTACCCGTGAAGCAACCATCCTTGGTGAGGAGCCAAGTCTTGGAGCGCTCACCGAATTGCAGGGTAGTTGGGTAGGAAAAGGTTTTAATCTTATTGCACTGCCTGATTTTCATAATAAAAAACCTTTCAGGTTGATGTTGAATACTACTATTGAGACATTGGAATTTAAACCAATTACTGCGCCAATACCCAATCGTGGCAACACACAGGATGATATAACATTTTTAGGTCTTACTTATGTGCAAAAAGTAAATGACGCAATAACGAGTGAAACTCTTCACCTGGAATCGGGCATGTGGCTGAACCTTTCTGCTAATCCAAAACAACCCAATGCGTCTGTTGTAAGAATGTCTACTATTCCACACGGAAATTCATTGTTGGCACAGGGGCCTTCCCTGGTCGATGATGGCCCGCCAATAATCGGTGATGCGGATGCTACGCCTTTCTTCCTGGATGCGAATGGCAACCGTGTTAATGATCCAAATGAACAATATTTATTACCATATAAAAATGCTCCGTTACCTCCCGGTATAGCCAGGGCTGCCGTTCTCAATCCCAATATCATCCTGAGAGATGCTATAAAAGCACAGGAAGCTGAAGGTAGAAAGGTAGTAAGGACAGTTGTTTTATTTGTACACGCCACCCCCGTTGGAGGGATCAATGGAACAACGCCACCGCAGGGTAAAGATGGAGGAATCGTGAACATACCCTTTGTAGTTACTAACGCTAACGCGAACAGTATGTCGGCCATCTTTTGGATAGAAACAGTACAAAACGCGGACGGTAGTCAATTCATGCAATTACAATATACTCAAACGGTGATACTGGATTTCCCGGTGATAGGTGCCAATGGACAACCATTTGATATAAGATGGCCACATATATCTGTGGCAACAATGATAAAAGGATAATGCACATGGTGGATTTGTATTATCAAACCAAATACTTTTTGCATTAGCCAATAACAGTGAAAGTTATTATTGAACTACAGTAAAACGCTTAATAGTAAATAACAAAATGAAACTGGACCTTACATTGTCGAACGTGGATCCCGGCAACCCAACTTTCCAGGTTATGTTGAATGACTTGCAGGCAAACATCATAAAGGGACACGGGCGTAAGTATGCCTATCATATATTTTTAAAGTTGAAGCCCGACAAAGTTGCTGATGCGAAATCATGGATAGCCCGTTTTTCAAAAGAACATATAACCAGTGCCTTCAAATTGGAACAACACAGGCAGGCCTGGAAAACATCGGGGATTGATGGGGGACCGGTTTTTACTTTGTCAATCTCTGCTACCGGCTATGCTATGCTGGGTTTTGAAGAGGAGCAACTTCCTGTTGAAATGGAGACAACTGCCAATAGTATCGTACGTGATCCTGCAGCATTTAACAAAGGAGCCAAAGCCAATGCAATTAAATTAGGAGATGGGGATATAACAAATTGGGAGGAGCCATTCCGGCATGATATTGACCTGCTCATCACCGTAGCTGATAGTGCTCCGGGCAAAGCGCTTCAACTATCACAAAATATCATTAGTGAGGTTGCTGCTTTTAGCCATTTGCTTGTAAACCAAAAGGGACAATTATTACATCGCAAAGCCCCGGCGGCAGGTACAGGTGAAGGCATCATTGCCATTGAGCATTTTGGATATGCCGATGGCGTTAGCCAACCGTTATATTTCAAAGATGACATTGTAGCCCAGGCCAGCATCAATGCATGGAATGATAAGGAGCCTTTGAACCTGGTGATCGTTCCGGATCCCAATGGAAAAACAGAAGATAGCTTTGGTAGTTTCCTTGTTTTTCGTAAACTGGAACAGGATGTAGCTGCTTTTATGAAAGCGGAAGAAACAAAACTTCCGGTTATTAAAGATGCAGAAGGAAAAATAAACCAGGACCTGCCCGGTGCAATGATAGTTGGACGTTTCAGAAATGGAAACCCGGTGGTTATTTCAAACGGCAAGACAGGACATATTACCAGTTCAAATATCAGCAACGATTTTGATAACAGCACGGACCCAAAAGTAATATCAGATGTGGCTGCGTATAGCAGTAAGTGCCCGTATTTTTCGCATATAAGGCTAACAAATCCGAGGATGGATATTACCGTTGTGCCGCCTGCATTTGCCCATTCCGTAAGACTAACGCGAAGGGGTATCCCATATGATGACATTAACCGTTTTGGCCCGGGACAGGAAGACCTGGTTGACCCTTCAGAAGATCAGTTGAATACATGCAGGCCTTCCTCCGGTGTTGGATTGTTATTTATGAGCTACCATGCTCATATAGGTAAGCAATTTGAATTTATTCAAAACAACTGGGCAAATCATGGACATATTGCGGGGCACAATGTAGGACCTGATAGTGTTATAGGACAGGTTTCACCTGTACCGCCAGGACTTCCTTTCAGGCCTGCAACGCCGGATCTGCTTCCAAAAAAATTACCTGTTCAATGGGGGCAGGATGTTTCGCCATCATCGCCTGGTATCACATTTAATGGTTTTGTAAAAATGAAAGGTGGCGAATATTTCTTTACACCCAGTATCAGTTTTCTTCAATCATTATCAGAAAAATAAAATCGTAAAAGCCATTTTGAATTTTAAAAAATTTTAAAAATAACAGTATGAATTTTAAAGAAATTAAATTCGGAGAAGATAAGCCGTTTGCACACATGTTCTTCTTCCAGTTATCCGATACATCGAAAGAGCTCGTACAGGATTTTATTACTTTGTGCGTAGAATACCTTTCTCATCATCCAGGACAGGAACATTTTTCTGTTGGCTGGCGGGCCGTAGAAATTAGCCGCAATGTAAGTGCAACCAATTTTGATGTTTCGATCCACATGATATTCACCAACATAAAGGCGTACGAGGATTATTCCAAGAGCGATAGGCACGATGATTTTATCACCCATTCAGCAGGTATGAGTCCTTCACGGGTGGTCTTTGATTCATTCCTTAACGTCTCTGTTGTACCGGAAAAGTAATTAACAGGGACCGATATCTTAAAATGTATACCGGCACGCCGGTCATAAATTAAAGTAACATCAATATGAAAAGTAAAGAAATTAAATCGGCGCAGCACGACCTGTCAAAAAAAATAGAGGGCAGCATCCTGGATACGGGAGATCTCGGTTATATTGACACGATAACAATTGATAATAGTCGTGTAAGGCATGAGCCTTGTTTAGTAGCCTTACCATCTACAGCCCGTGACGTGGCAGAGATAATAAAGTATTGTACAAAGCATTCCATTCCACTCACCACCAAATCGGGTGGACATAGTGCTGCAGGTTATTGTCTTAATTCTGAGGGAATAGTAATGGATATGGCAACTATATCCGATATTTCATCTATTGATAACGGTAAGGCACTCAGCATTGGAGCCGGTGCAAGATGGATACGTGCCTATAATTTTCTTCGAGACAGGCAAAGTGATTATACAGTAATTGGTGGAGGTTGCGCCGGTGTTGGTGTGGCTGGTTTTATTCTTGGGGGTGGCTACAGTTTTATTTCCCGCTCTTATGGACTTGGTTCTGATAATGTAAGCGAGCTGGAGTTTGTGACTACAGATGGCGATATTATTCATCTCAACGACAAGACTACAGATAAAAATGAAAAAGATTTGTATTGGGGACTCCGGGGAGCCGGCGGCGGCAACTTCGGCATCGTAACAAATATCAACCTGCAACTCCAAAAAACACCTGAACCACGGTTAATGATGGGACAGGTAGCTTTTCCATTTTATCGCATAGAAGAAATATTAAAGTTCTACAACGACTGGGTTGTAACACTGCCCAACGAAATGGCTGTATATGGAATGCTCAGGAGATTTCCTGATCCACGCCGCGGCGGTCAGCCTGTTTTAAGCTTGCGGTTTACACCGGTTTATAATGGGCCAATGGCAAAAGGAATTGAGCTGCTGAAACCGCTTATTGAAATGAAACCAAGTAGCGTTGAACTGTACAATATGAGTTTACCCGAATGGGAAAATTTTATCGGCACTGCAACGCAGATCAAAGGCAATGCAGCGTATATCCGTTCCTGTGTATTAGATGGCGGAAGCCTTACCAACGACGTGGCCACTTTTTGTAAACAATATATGAGCCGTTCTCCTTCGCCTGATTCCTATGTGGTGTGGACACACAAAGGAGGAAAAGTAAAAGAAAATGGTGAAGCCTCATCTTATGCGCACAGGAATGCAGAATTCACGTTCGAATTAAAGTCTGTTTGGAATGAAGCACAACCACAACTGGCAAGACCGAATATTGAATGGGCGGTAAAGTTCTTTGATGACCTTGGTAAACATGCGCAGGGATCTTATGTCAACTACATCGATCCACTTTTGATGGACTGGCAAAAAAACTATTACAAGGATCAATATGACAAGCTGTTAAAAGTAAAGCAATACTGGGATCCAAAAGGACAATTCAATTTTCAGCAAGGAATAGGATCGGATTTTTCGCCTACACGGACTACCCCTCTTGACCTGAGCCCGTTGACACGCACTTTTAATGTTTAAAAAATAATCATAGTTTAAAATGCTCACATCAGAAGATATTATAAAACGCCTGGGACTTCAGCACAACGATAAAGAAGGCGGTTACTTTGCCGGCACTTATGTGTCTGGCACTGTGGTGCCTGATGCTGATTTGCCAGGATTCCCTGCCACGCAAAAAGACCGCCCGCTGTGCGGAGCCATTTATTATTTCCTTGATTCACAGGAGGTATCGGTGATGCATAGGGTCACCGGTGATATGATATATCATTTTTATAGCGGAGACCCGGTTCAGATGCTGTTATTGTATCCCCCGGATAAAACAAAATTTCCAACACGCACGGAAGTCTGCATCTTCAGTAACGATATAGCATCAGGCGGAACGCCGATGAAAGTGATACCTGGGGGAACATGGCTTGGTTCACGACTTGCTTCCGGTGTCGGATATGCGCTAATGGGTGTTACGATGGCACCTGGATTTGATCCTGGTGATTATTCCATTGGGGAAAGACAGGAATTGATACAGGAATATCGTGAACAACAAGCCCTCATCGAATCATTAACCCGGTAAATAGGATCAACAATTAAATTGAATTTGCTATGCCAAAAACATTAAAAACTCAAGTAAAGGAATTAGCATACCTGACCTTTCTTGACATATCCGTTCAACTCACTGGATTTAATATGAACGAGCTTTTGTCTACAGGCATGCATGAAACTTATTACTATACCATCATGAAAGATCCGAACCAGGATAATGTAAGAGCCTTTTTCAATGAGGCACAAAAGATTTTGGATGATTGTGGTATTGATGAAAAATGCCTTCATAATGAAATAGGCAATCGTCTCATACCGGAAGATAAGTTTGAGATGCTGGCCAAACGTATCATCCTGGTTTGGTATACGGGTATGTGGAACGAATTGGGAAAGGATGAAAAGGGCAAGCCAGTATTGATTGGCACAATGATCAGCGGTGATTCATATTCGGAAGGATTGATCTGGTCGGCTGCAGAAACTCACCCGGCTGGTGCCAAACAGCCCGGATATGGTTCATGGGCCATTGCTCCTTTACCTTGATAGAACTGAATTTTCAAACGCTATTTCATTTTTATTTTATGATACAAAAAGAATACGATGTGGTGATAGTTGGCTCCGGCGTTGCTGGCGCCATCATCGCTAAAACACTTACAAGGGCTTGTAAAAAAGTGCTGTTGCTGGAAGCCGGATTAGAAGAAGGATTGGCATTGGAAGGCCAAAGAGCATTCGAGACCAACCAAAAATACCTGCAGACCTTTTATAAAGCGCTTGCTAAAACGCCCAACTCGCCATACCCGGAAATAAAAAATGCGCCCTCGCCTGATGTGCTTGATGTAACCAATCTCGAAGAAAAAACGAACAGGGTACATGATGGTTATTATGTACAAAAAGGCCCATTGGCTTTTGGAAGTGATAACCTGGTTGCCGGAGGGGGTACTACCATGCATTGGCTCGGCACTAGCCTGCGCATGTTGCCCAATGATTTCGAAATGCATAAAAAGTACAGTGATGTAAAAATGGAAAAAAAAGAAGGATGGAAATGGGTGGATTGGCCGATAACATATGAAGAGCTGGTGCCGTATTACGAAATGGCAGAGTTCGAGCTGGGTGTATCAGGTGATGTAAAAAAACATTTGCTGCCGGATGGAATTGAAAATTTTTTTAGAGACGGTTACGTGTTTCCTATGGAGAATATTCCTCAAAGCTACCTCGATAAAAAATTTATGGAAAGTACTAACCCGAAGGTTATCATAAGTGGGAGTGAATATAACCTCAAATACAGCGTAACACCACAGGGACGTAATTCCATGCCGAATGCGGATTATAAGATCCGGGGCATACGCTGGAACGAATTTGATCAAAAACTGGAAGTGGCTGAGCGTGATAAGAATGGTTTTGAACCGGTACCGTCCATTTGGGATCGGTACACAGGACAGCGTTGCGAAGGGAATGCGAGTTGTGTTCCCATTTGCCCTGTACAGGCAAAATACAATGCGCTTAAAACATTGAAATCTGCCAATCGTGACAACCTGGTCATGCTTACACAGGCTGTAGCATCCGAGCTTATTATTAATGAACGAACTAAAGAGATAGATGGGATCATCTATAAAAAATACGAAACGGCCAATTCTTTAGGATATACCACGCACATCGCAAAAGGAAGAATATATGTACTGGCCGCAAGCGCTATTGAAAATGCAAAACTCCTGCTGGTTTCTAATGCAGCTAATTCAAGCGACCAGGTTGGTCGCAACCTCATGGATCATCTTTGCCTGTTAACCTGGGGGCTATTCCCGGAGAAAGTCTATCCTTTCCGCGGCCCGGGTTCTACTACCAATATCTGCACTTTCCGCGATGGCGATTTTAGGAAGGAACATGCGGCCTGCATCGTCCCTCTTGATAACTGGGGATGGGGATGGCCCGAATTCTCGCCGGGCACTGACGTAAGTATCGCTGTGAACAAAGGGATCTTTGGAAAAGAGTTGCGTGAGCTATTGAATCATGATCTCACAAGGCAGGTATTGTTGCATTTCGAATGTGAACAAAATCCGCATCCCGACAACAGGGTTACCATTGATCCACAGTACAAAGACCAATTGGACAATTGCAGGCCCGTTATTCACTATAACGCTTCGGATTACATGAAGCGGGCATTCGAAGCATCTAAAAAAGTGTCCGACCAGATTTTTTCCGCAAAAGGTATTATTGACAGGACTAAGTACAAAAAAGAAGAAGCAGACAACGTAGCGTTTAATGGTGAGCGTTATACCTTTAGGGGAGCAGGGCATATCGTAGGTACACATCGCATGGGAAGCGATAAGAAAGATTCAGTTGTGGATAAAGAACTCCGCACCTGGGATCACACCAACCTGTTCCTGGCCGGCAGCGGCAACATGCCTACACTCGGTACATCTAATCCAACACTTACACTTGCAGCACTTTCATTCAAAGCCAGTGAAGCCATACTTAAACAATTAAAATAAACCCATGAGCTATTACCAGGATAGTAATCCCAGGAGACAAAAGTTGATACGCGAGAACGTGGTGATGAGGGAAAGTAACAAACCACCGCTAATCGATACGCTCGATAAGTTGCATGAAAAATTGCAGGAGGCTTTGATCGTTGAACATTTCACCATTCCTCCATACCTCTGTGCGCTTTATTCGATAAAGGAGGGCACCAATGCTGAAGCGGCTAATATCATTAAAACCGTGGCGGTAGAAGAAATGTTACACATGGTATTGGTGGCAAACCTTATGAATGCACTGGGTAGAGAACCCCAGATAAGCGCAAAATCGCTGATACAGGGTTATCCGAAACCGTTACCAAAAAGTTCCGGGGATTTTGAAGTTGGGCTGATCAAATTCTCCAAAGAATCCATCAATACTTTTCTCCGGATCGAAAAGCCGACAAAGGCTGGAGCGTTACCCGAGATAGATAAATTTCATTCAATCGGCCAGTTTTACGAAGCAATCAGGGAGTCTCTGATATGGTTGGAGGGTAAAGAAAAAGAAAAGGGTGAAGATAAAACCATCTTCATCGGAAAAAAAGAAAAACAAGTGCCTGCACCGGAGTATTATGGTGGTGGCGGGGATTTGTTTACCGTATCAAACCTGGATGATGCAGAAAAAGTGCTTAATGAAATTGTGGGGCAAGGGGAAGGTATTGATGGCGGTATCAATGTAAGTATCAACGAGGGCGATGAACTGGCGCACTATTTCAGGTTCAACCAGATCTTTAATGAACGAAAATATGCACAGGGTGATGAAGCAAAGAAACCACCTTCAGGTGAGATCCTTGCCGTGGATTGGGACAACGTGTATAATATGGAACCCAACCCAACCATGGATAAATACAGTGAGTATCCCTGGTTGCTTGAAAAGATGAAAGCATTTAACAAGAACTATTGCCGTTTGCTGGATAGCATACACAACGCATGCAACCATGATCCAAAATTAATGCGGGAAGAAGGTGTGCCACTCATGATCCGTCTCAGAACACAGGCAGTAGAGTTGATGAAAATGCCCAGTGGAAATGGCAACTATGCTGCAGGGCCCAGTTTCGAATATGTGCCATAAGGTTTACTAAATTTTAAAAAACAAAAAAATGAAAATAAAGAATGTTGTTTTTGATTTTGATGGAACCTGCACACAGATACCGGTTATTCATGAGCAATTCCTTAAACGTTTCCATGAAGAATTGAACAAGCACATCTTTGCGTTGAATACCTATACGCTTGAACCAAATCCTAATCCGGTCAGCTTACAGGAATGGGAAGACGCAAAGGACATTGTTCGCAAAAACTCGCCCAAAGCAGGATGGACACTTGCTGTTACATCCGCTGCACCCGCAGCTGCCGACCCTTATATATTAGCACACGAAGCGGCGAAATTTATCCTGCGCAACCGTAGAAAAGGAAAAGCTGAAGTGGATCTCCCTTTTGAATTACATTCCATCTCCAGTGCCGCACACGAAGCGCCCTGGCGTAATGAAGCTAAGGAGGTAATTGAAACACTTTTAAATAAGAAGATCAATGTGTATTTTATTTCCAATTCAGGTTCAGCAAAAATAACCAAACTACTCAAAGAGCTATTGGGAAAAGATGAACTACCTCCCAATCTTAAAGTACAAAGTGATGCAAATAAGTTTCGCATCAGTGAACTTCCATTGGCTGATCAGCAATTTTCGTTACCAGCTAATGCTATTGCATCATATGAAGCTTTACCGGTACTTCATAACGTGAACGCATGTGGGCGACCTGTATTCCTGCGTCGCGGGGAGTATTTCAGGTCTATCTGTGCAGTACTTCAGAATGATATAGATCAAATCAAAGAAACTGTTTTTTGCGGGGATATCTGGGAAATGGACCTGGCCATGCCGCATGCCCTTGGTGGAAAAATTCACCTTGTAAAAAGGGCCTCTCCATTTGATACTTATGAATACGAATTGAAAGCAGTGATGGCCTCCGGGGGCCAGTTCAGTGATGACCTCAACGCTTTGCGTTCATTGGAATTAAGCAATTAAAATTATCAACTTTTATCATCAATTAAAATCATTGGTATGGCAAATTCAAATTTTCGGTTTACCCTTCCCTTATCGTTAAATATTGAAATCAATTCAGAATCGGCCAGTATACAAAACGTCGGAAGGGAAGCCATGTTACCTGCTGCTTCAGAAGCTCCGGCAAGCGAAGCGGAAATTTTACAACAAGCAAAACAAACGATCGGTAAACGCCCGGATGTAATTGATGTGCGCCTCGGTTACAAATTTGTAAATGGCGTGATAACAAAAAACAGGGCCATTGTTGTAGTGGTACAGGAACGTAAATCAGTAGCTGCATTAACAAAGAACAATATTTCGCCTATTCCTAACCGTTTTATGGGCTACCCGGTGGATATAACAACACCGTCAATCAGCCAGCTCATCAGCACAAATCGGGAGATAATAAAAAAAACAGGTTTGATAGTTGAGCCGGAAGCCCGTTATTTTCCACCAGATGGAGTAACCTTAAAAAAAATCTCCAATAAAGAAATGAGAGTAGTTGCCTGTGTGAGCCCTGAAAATGGGTGGAAGCAACTCAAACCTTTTATTGAAGGCACCAAACAAACGATGACCCTGGCCATGTTCGACCTGGGGGCGCCTCATATTATTGAAAGCCTGGAAAACCTTGGCGATAAGCAAGGTTTCAGAAATTTCATAATGACATTGCAGCCCGGGCAGAGCTTAAAGAAAGACAGGGAAAATGATGAGAACGATACAAAGCGTTTTGATAAAACCGACCAGGAAGCAGTGGATATATTAGAAGAAAAATTAGGTGACCGCTTCGAAATTTCGTGGATTCATATAGGTTCTGTTAATGGCTGGGTAAATTCATCCTACCATATCAAAGTTGCGGTAAGGGATAAAAAAATAGTGCACCTGTCCAGCGGTAATTATCAATCATCGAATCAACCGGATGATGAAATTGTAGATGGAAACACGATTCCCTTTTTACTTCGCACCTATAACAGGGAATGGCATATCATCATTGAAGATGATGAAATTGCAGACGTTTACGAAAAATTCATAGAACATGATTTTAAGAACAACCGGCCCGACGCGAGGGAGGCTTTGATAGCGAGGCAGGATTTGTTTGTGATGGTACCAATTAATATTGAAGTAGAAGCAGAATCGGAAGCCATGCGAAAAACATCTTTTGCGCCATTTGACCCGGGAGCAAGACAATTTACGGTCACGCCTTTACTAAGTCCTGATAATTATTTTGAAGAAGTATTGGCTTTGGTTAAAAAGGCTAAAAGACAATTGTATATCCAGAACCAGACCTTTAATTTTCCAAAGGATGGACAGGATAAGCTGGACGAACTCGTTTCTGCAGTACTGGAAAAACAGGAAATTGGGGTAGACGTTAAGGTGATATTCCGCACCATGTTCTCCGCAACAACAAGGGAGAACATTGAAGGTTTGGTGGATAAAGGATTTCAGCCAGGCACTTTTAGATTCCATGAGAAAGTACATACCAAAGGAATTATTGTTGATGATGACTTTGTATGTATTGGCAGCCAGAACTGGTCTAATGATGGTGTTTCTGTTAACAGGGATGCTTCGCTTTTATTTGAAGACAGAGACCTCACTAAATACTTCAAAGAGATTTTCCTGCACGATTGGAATTTTGTGGCAAAAAATAACATAGGAAGGGAAAGTGCACCTGCATCTATTGTAAGTGGTGAGGCTGTTGTGCCGGAAGGCATGCAGGTGATTCCCTTAAAAGATATTTTGGAAACCATGTAAACAAATTGAATAATCATTTTAGAAACTTTAAACACATTTATATGCCAGACATACTACTCAAAGCAGCACGCAAATCTTTAAAAAATCAATTCGGGGAAGCTTTTGGTGCAAAAGCTACAGATGCTTTTGTGAGAAAATATTTTTTACAGAATCAACATGAAACTGCGGTTCTCCGTGAAGCAACACCTTCAGTCGTTCAAAATAGTATTATTTTAGAATTTGATGGGTCACAGGCTAACGAGGTAAAGCGTGAGGCAAATTTTGAGTCGACCGCACGTGATAGTCGTATACATGAAGTGATTGCCTCAATTCCTGAACCTACCAAACACGTTAAAGCTGCATTCAACCAATTACTTAAAACATCAAAGATAAAAAGCTATAAAGAAAAGTCATTGATGAATGCGCAATCCATAAATGACATTGTTGAAAAAAGAATTGGAGAGTCATTTATACATAAAGCAAAATCAATATCGGATCAGCCGTATGTGACACAATACTGCTGGTTGAATCAATCTTTGAAGGCTCTGACTGATCCAATATCAATTGCAGAAGCAATACAAGATCATAAGGTTACATCCGTTGATATACCGCGAAAACTTGTTAAAGAGATTAACAAAACAGTACCTGGGATATTTGCTTCCCAATTTGTTCAAAAGTTCTCAAAAAGCGGCAAAAATATTTCTATAGCCGTTATTGACTCAGAAATATTTGTTGAACATCCAGCTTTGAAAAATCGTGCCTTTAAAATGGAAAATTACACGATTGAACCCTGGGGAAATCCGGACTTTCATGGAACGGCTATTGCAGGGATTATTGGATCCAACGACGCTACTTTTGTAGGGATAGCTCCTGAGGCAAAATTGTATAATTATAAAGTACTTGGCACCAATGTATCGGTAAATGCCGATGATTTTGGAGGATCGAAAGCTATTGAAAAAGCATTGGAAGATGGGATGCATATTGCTAATTGTTCATGGGGAATCGAAAAGGTATCCAGCGTGTTGAGCAGGGAAGCAAAGGCTTGCAATACGGCTTGGGAATTGGGGCTTACTATTGTCAAAAGTGCGGGTAACAATGGAGCTGGAGTTTCTACCCTCACAACTCCAGCAGAAGCTGAGGGTATTATCGTAGTAGGTGCTACCGGAAAAAATTTTGTTGGTGTTGAAAATTACAGTAGCCGAGGGCCGATTCCTTCAAATTCATTGCGTCCACACTTGATAGCGCCCGGAGGTTCGCCTACAGACAATATTGTAAGTTGTCGTATTTCCAGTGATTTTGGTCCTGTAGGCTATGGTACTAGTTATGCAGCTCCGCATGTTAGCGGTTTACTTGCGTTAATTCTTGAAGAGAATCCTGACTTAAGTAATGACGAATTAAGGGATTTTGCAATTAAACTTTGTACCGTACTGCAAGATTTTAACCCGGAAGCACAAGGAAATGGGATTATCTCTTTGCGATCATTGGTTATTTGACATCTCGCCTTATTTGGTGTGGCAGATCGATAATCTTTATTGATTGGATGTTGGCAAGCTCATTTAAGCCATTAACCGGGATCCGCACTTTAATGGTCTTATTGATCCATGCAGTATCAAGAATAATTCCACCAGTGTTTTTCAAAACATTGTTAATACTCTCGAGTTGTTCGCTGAAAGAAATCTTGATATTAGTTATTTTGGCTTGTCGAGAAATAAGTGAAGCTAAATGATTAGGATCATTTTTTAATTCCACTATGACCTCGATGGGGGACGGTGGCCTTTTTTCAAGATACCGCTGTAATGGTTCACTAAATATACTCTTTATCATTTGTAATATAAAATTACGACAAATTCCAACGGACATGATTTTTACTTATAAATGAGATTAGAATTATTGTGATTTTGGATAAGGTATACAACTCATAAACTGCACTTCATTGATTTAATCGAATCATTCTCTAGCCACGCTTTTGTCATTATTAGCAATTTCAGTAGCCTAGTTTTAGAACTCCTGACCTGGGCTTTAAAGGGGAGTTTAAAACTTAATTTTTCGCAAACTAAAGTTGCATTAATTTAACATCCATGCAACTTCAACTCCCATTTTTCCTAGAGGTACAAAAATTCATCAGTAACTTAGCATTACAAGTAAATTTCGATTTTTAGCATTGTCCTATTGAAGCGTGGTTTCATCCCTCTCAAAGGCATGGACGAAGTATAACCTAACACAAATCATGATAATTGTGGGTAAATAAAATGTGAGTGTTGCGGGGTATCCCACCGGCCAACCCATCTTGTCTGGTCTTTCATCCATCGGTAGCTTGCGTCAAAACTAAAGTATGCAAAATCGGGATGAAGTAAGGCAACAGATGTTCACTCACATTGAGCACTGGAGAC
>JBDSAA010000180.1:0-7018 GCA_039922375.1 Ferruginibacter sp. | reverse complement strand
CTAAGATACCCGCTCCTTATTTTAATGAGGCCAGCGACCTTAACTTTATCAATGGAACCTGGGTTTATAGCTATTGTACGAGTTGGGATGAACGCACTGAATGGCCTTATAGCAATATTGATAAACCAACCGCATGCAACATATCTTATATGACGAGTAAAACACCGTTAGATCCGGATAGTTGGAAGTACCGCAATAATTACTTTAAGAATACCGGCGACGTTAACGTGGGTCCTATGACAAACAATCACACTCACCTGTTCAAGTTTAAAGAGAAATATTATCTTGCTTACCATGCCATGTATTTACAGGATTATTTTGACACTAAGGGCGGTTTTCGTAATGCGGGTATCGAAGCAATACAGGTGGATGAAGGGAATGTGAATTTCCCCATGGTCACAGCAACTTTTAAAGGTCCGTCACAACTTAACCCATTAAATCCATTCGTTCTTCAGCAAGCAGAAACCACCGCAGGTACTTCGGGGCAAGTCCAGTTCGAGGCTGTTGGTAATCCTGGCAATATGGTTGCCAAAGGAAAAGCAGATAAACAATGTCTCATGGTCCGGGGAGCCGATTTTAGCAAACATATTCCTGCCAAATTCGAAGCCCGGGTGAAGGGAAAAGGCAAAATTGATGTTTATGTGAATAATCTTAAAGGCCCAGCGCTGGTTTCCCTTATATGTGATGGGAAGGAATGGACTACGCTCTCAAAGAAAATAGAACGGAAAATAAATAAAGGAGTAGGGAATATATATATGGTATTTAATGGAGAGGGTTTTTTGTTTGATGAATGGAAATTCATTTATTAATCCCGGTTGCTGATTTATTGATGCTAATTATAATTAGATGTTCGATCAAAACGGGCTGTTGCTGCAGATTCGGTGAAACCGTTAAGCCTTTCTTTTGGGAGCCAGGTAAGGTGCTGAAGTACAAAAACAAATAAAAATCAGGTCGGAGGGGGCACCAGCCTGATTTAAAATATATTTTCACACACACAGATGGAAAAAACTTTTTTTGCTGCTGCTAATCTTGCTCTCTCCCTTTCAGGAAGACTGATTGCCCGGGGCTTAAAACGAAGCAAGCCAACAGTGCAGGAACGAATAATTAATGTCGATTTAGCAAATCTCATACTGGGCGAATATGGAACTTATAGACGAGGTGGTACTGCTTATGTTCCGGCAGATTTAGTAACACATAACAATGCGGTGGATCATTGGATAACTTATATAACCAAAAGGCGATAGCAAACGGTTACAAGCCATTTTGGTGGGATACTGGTGCCGCCCTGGACAGAGGAAATTATAAAGGGATATTAAAAAGATTCAGCAATGGGCTTTGAGTTTGTATCATGATAAAATAAATCGTATTAGGCAAAACTTGCGAATAATTGCTGATAACGGCCTCGAATAAAAAGTGCTAGAAATTTTCAATATGATCCGTTAAGAAATCAAGGTTGTTTGAGCCGGGCATAAGCTTCAAATCATTGAACTACAGTCGGCGAGTTCTTTGATTTTAGGAGCATGTTGAGAATTTCAACCTTTTTATTCGCAACCTTGATTTTTTTTGTTTCTTTTATCAATAAAAAAAAGAAAATGAAGTCTAATCTATTTCCAGCGTAGGTTTGCGAATGTGATGCCTAATCCTATAAAAGATAAATAAATGAAAAAATCAGTCTTGTTATGGTGCGCTTTACAAATTACCGCTTCAATAACGTTGATAGCACAAAGAACGATCAATGTAGATTACAATAAAACGTCGGGAAAAATGAATACGATGTTTAAAGAATGTGTTGGCGCAGGCCGGGCCAATGAAGGGCTTCGTGCAGACTGGCAGCAGCAATTGGCCTATATAAAAAAACAATGCGGATTTAAATTCATACGCATGCATGGCCTGCTTACGGATGATATGGCTGTTTATACCGAAGACAATAAGGGCAACCCTGTCTACAATTATATGTATGTAGATGCCCTGGTCGATTATTTACAAAGCATAGGAATGAAACCGTTTGTTGAATTGGGTTTTATGCCCAATGCACTTGCCAGCGGCAAGCAAACTATTTTCTGGTGGAGGGGTAATGTAACCCCGCCGAAGGATTACGAAAAGTGGGCGGGATTGGTTCGCAATCTTACACAACATTTTACCGAAAGATACGGCGCTGAAGAAGTAAAGACCTGGTATTTTGAAGTATGGAATGAACCCAACTTAACCCCCGGATTCTGGACCGGTAGCCAGGAAGAATATTTCAAATTGTACAAATACGCTGCTGAAGCAGTTAAAAGTGTAAACAAAGCATACCTGATAGGCGGGCCCGGAACCGCCGGTGCAGCCTGGGAAGCGGAAACCATTGAGTATTGCCAAAAAAATAATGTTCCAATTGATTTTGTTAGTACACATTCTTATGGTGTTAATCAAGGTTTTTTGGATGAGTTTGGACAGGGTGGTACCGCACTAAGCAAAGATCCGATGAGTGTTAGCGGCGATGTGTTGCAGTCAAGAAAAGAAATTGCAGGCTCCTCCAAACCAAGCCTGGAATTGCATTATACGGAATGGAGTTCTTCTTACACTCCTGCAGATCCGCTTCACGACAGTTATCATGAAGCGGCATATATTTTAGAAAAATTAAAACAGGTTGGCAATTCGGTCAACTCAATGTCGTACTGGGTTTTTACAGATATTTTTGAAGAACCAGGTCCACGTTTTACTCCTTTTCACGGTGGCTTTGGATTGCTTACTACCCAGGGTATTAACAAGCCAGCTTTTTATTCTTACCAGTTTTTGAACAAATTGGGAAATACAGAATTGGTTAATTCCGATACCCGTTCATGGGTTACCAAAAACACCCGTGGCGATGTGCAAATGTTACTGTGGGATTTTACTTATACGCTGCCGGACTCTACCAACAATCAAAACTATTATATAAAAGATTTGCCTGCAAAACCAAAAGGCAAAGTGAAAATAAATTTTTCGCATGTGCCTGCCGGTAAGTATACCATGGAGATTTACAAATGCGGTTACCGCGTAAATGATGCGTACACAAGTTATTTGGATATGGGCAAGCCGGGCCAGTTGAACAGGCAACAGGTAGAAAAATTAAAAAGCCAGAACAATGGTTCGCCAATTTCGAAAGAGGTTGTTATAATAAAAAATGGAATTCCGTTTTCGAAAGGACTGGATATTCGTGAGAACGATGTTTTCTTTTTTTATCTAAAAAAGAGTCTTTAATCAATCCTAATCTATTAATGTTATGAAAAAATTTTAAACGGGTGTTTGCTCAGACAATACTATTTGACATGATTGGAAGACAGGTTTGAAATTGGCGGGCATTCTGAAGTAGTAAACTCAAATGCCAGTAGGTGCTTCCCTGAAACCTGGCGTGCATAGTTAATGTTTATGGACAAGTTGATTAAAAATTATTTAAGGTTAAAAAATAAATTGATCAGTATGAGAATAACGGTTTGCCTCATCATTTTTGCTGTTTTCAGCAAGTACCAGGCGTTCGCACAGAAACTAAGCTTTCTATCGCCAAATCAAAAAATAAGGGTTGCTCTTTTTAGTGAGCAAAACAAAGAGGTTGGTGAATGGTATTTGAAAGTTTCGTACAACAGCAATGGGAAAATCGAAGAGGCTATTCCGCGAATAGACCTTGGATTGCTGTGCAGCAATCAGGATTTTTCAAAGGAGTTGAAATTTCTGAAATCAGGCAAACCTCTTCTCATAAACGAACGGTATAATGTTTTGCACGGTAAAAAATCTATTTGTAGCAATACCGGTTATGAAGTGATGGTTTCTTTTGAGAACCCCGCAAAAGCAAAATTGAATATCATTATCAGAGCATATAATGATGGTGTTACTTTTCGTTATGAGCTTCCTGAAAAGCAGGGATCTTTTGTTGTAAAAGATGAGCTGACCTCTTATACTATTCCACCCGAAACAACGAGATGGATGGAAAAATGGAATACAGCCAACGAAGGCCTTTATACATTAATGAGTGGGGAAAAGGTGCAACAGCAAGAGTGGTGTTATCCGGCACTTTTCAATACAAAGGATAAAGCCTGCTGGTTCTTATTGCATGAAGCGGATGTGAACGGAAACTACTGCGGTACCAAATTGAGTAATGCCGCCGGTTCTTCTAAATATAAACTTGGCTTTCCAAATCCACGAGATGGAAATGGCCTCGGAGAATCATTACCCGCGATAATGCTTCCATGGAAATCTCCATGGCGGGTAATCATAATGGGAGCGCTTTCAGATATCGTGGAATCTACTTTGGTGGATGATGTTTCAACGCCATCAGCTGTAAAAAATACAAGCTGGATAAAACCCGGAATAGCATCATGGAATTATTGGTCCAGCAATCACGGTACGAGGGATTATAAAATTGTTTGTGAGTTTGCGGATCTTGCTGCAAAAATGAACTGGCCGTATACGCTGCTTGATTGGGAATGGGATACCATGAGCAATGGCGGTAATTTGGAAGATGCGCTTAAATACATTCATTCAAAGGGAGTGAAACCATTGATGTGGTACAATTCAGGCGGGCCTCATACGGGGGTTACTTCAACTCCCCGTGATAGAATGTTAACGCATGAAAACAGGGTAGAAGAATTTACGAAGCTGAAAAAATGGGGAGTTGCGGGAGTCAAAATCGACTTCTTCGAAAGTGAAAAGCAGGACATGATTAAATATTATCTTGACATTTTAAAAGATGCCGCTCAATTTGAAATAATGGTTTATTTCCACGGTTGCCTGGTGCCGCGGGGATGGGCGAGAACTTATCCGAATGTAATGACATACGAGGGTGTTCGGGGAGCTGAATGGTATAACAATACGCCTGATTTTACAATGCCGGCGCCGGAGCATAATACCATTCTTCCTTTTACACGTAATGTGATTGGTTCTATGGATTATACACCGGTTACATTCACTAATTCTCAATATCCACACGTTACATCTTACGGCCACGAGTTGGCATTAAGTGTTGTTTTTGAATCTGGCATTCAACATATGGCTGACCGTCCCGAAGGGTATTATCAATTGCCTGACGAAGCTAAAACATTCTTAAAAGAAGTACCCAATGCATGGGATGATACAAAGTTGATTGATGGGTATCCCGGCAAAGATGTTATTGTTGCCCGTCGTAAAAAAGACAAATGGTATTTGGGTGGAATTAATGCAGAGATACGGGAAAAGAAAAAGACGATAACCTTCAAGTTCCTCACGGAAGGCGTCAAATACAAACTAACACTCATTGGTGATGGAATACACGACAAAAATTTTACAACGCAATATTTCGTAGTGGACGGATCAAGTTCAATTGAAGTTAAAATGCTTCGCCGTGGTGGTTTTGTGGCGGAATTGAGACCAATACAGTAGAATAAATAAATAGTTACCGTTAAAAATGAAATGCGAAGAACAATAAACTTCACAATCCGGCCGCATAAAGTAGCAGGTGAAAAATCCAGTATTTATCAAGCCTACTTATAAAATTAATTCAAGCACTTATAAAATTATATATCAATGGAACGCAGAACATTACTAAAAGGAATGGCAGCAAGCTTGCCTTCATTATGGTTATCCCAGGCTATGGGTAATAATTTTTTGGAAGAACAGTATTTAAGCGAACCCATTGCAAAAGGCCCGTTCAAACCAACATGGGAATCTTTACAGAATTATAAAACACCCGAATGGTACCGCAATGCAAAGTTTGGAATGTGGGCGCATTGGGGGCCGCAATGCCAGCCTGAATCCGGCGACTGGTATGCAAGGGGAATGTACCAGGAAGGATCCCGGCAATATAAAATTCATCTTGAAAAATATGGCCATCCGTCAAAGTTTGGATTTAAAGATGTGATCAATGAATGGAAGGCGGAGAAATGGGATCCCGAAGAATTAGTGAACTTGTATAAAAATGCAGGCGCACAGTATTTCATGGCGATGGCAAATCATCATGACAATTTTGATTTGTATGATAGCAAATATCAACAGCATTGGAACGCAACTAAAATAGGCCCGAAAAAAGATTTGATTGGCGGTTGGGCAAAAGCTGCAAAAAATAATAGTCTTCCTTTTGGTGTAAGTATTCATGCATCGCATGCATGGCGCTGGTTCGAAGCTGCACAACGTTCAGATAAAACCGGTACCTATGCGGGCATTCCTTATGATGGAAAACTTACCAGGGCAGACGGAAAAGGAAAATGGTGGGAGGGATTAGATCCGCAGGAACTCTATGCACAAAATCATCCTTTAAGTAAAGACAGCCTGGATGATAATTCCATTCACGGGCAGTGGGGCTGGGAAAATGGCGTATCCCCGCTAAGCAAGGCCTACATTGAAAAATTTTATAATCGCACAATAGATATCATAAATAAGTATAATCCCGATGTAGTTTACTTCGATGATTCGCAATTGCCATTATGGCCTGCGAGTGATGCGGGCTTACGCATTGCTGCTCACCTGTATAACAAGAGCATTAAAAAGCATGGTGAACTTCGTGCTGTTCTTAATGGAAAAATTTTGGATGAGAAACAACGCAAAGCAATGGTATGGGATATTGAGAGGGGGCAGGCAAACGAAATTCAACCATTGCCCTGGCAAACCGATACCTGTATTGGCGATTGGCATTACAATAGGAGCGTGTACAACAACAACAGGTATAAAACTTCAAAAACGGTGATTCAGACTTTGGTTGATATTGTGAGTAAGAATGGAAACTTGATGCTGAACATTCCTGTTCGTGGTGATGGCAGCATCGACGAAAAAGAAAGGAAGATCGTTGAAGAAATAGGTGTGTGGATGAAGTTAAACAGCGAAAGCATTTACGGCACAAGACCTTGGGAAATATTTGGCGAAGGACCTGCCCAGGAAGCAACTGCAAAATTGAATGCCCAGGGTTTTAATGAAGGAAAAGGAAAGCCTTTTACCCATGAAGATATTCGCTTTGCAACAAAAGATAATGTGTTGTATGCAACTGCATTGGGTTGGCCTGAAGATGGAAAGTTGGTAATAAAAAGTTTGGCAA
>JBDSAA010000179.1:0-57378 GCA_039922375.1 Ferruginibacter sp. | reverse complement strand
TACACGTGCATTATAAAACCTGCTCTACTTTTGATTCTTCCACTACAATTGGCAGCATTGGAAAAGCAATTGATTGTGGTGCAAGTGTTTTTAATAATAAGTTGATTCCTGTTTTAGGCGGCACACCTGCTCTTGGGCGCTATTGCTTATTTGGTAACCTGTTTGCCCGTATGGGCATTGGTAGCACGGGTGATATTTACCGGCTCGACCGGCATCCATCCATGCGGAAACATCCTGTTACACCGGCCACGGAGAGCGACCTGCGGCTGCACATCGGGCAACAAACTAATAAAAAGATCGGGTTGATAAATGTGCTTCAACTGGATCAAAATATTGAGCATTGGACAGCGCATTTAAAGGAAGATGAAGAAGTTGTATTGATAGATGCATTGAATGATGAACACCTGCAAAAAATCGGTCGCTGGATGAATGCGCAGGCCAATGGAAGTGGAACAATGTTTTCTGCGGGGCCTTCCGCAATTGAAATGGCGTTGGGATCGTATTGGGCAGGGACGGGCATGTTCAACAAAGAGAAGCAATGGGCAGCTCCAGGAAAAGCAACGCCATTATTGGTCATATCAGGAAGCTGCTCGCCTGTAACTGCAGCGCAAATTATTTATGCCAAGGCGATTGGATTTAAAGAAGTGATCATTGATGTAGCGAAAATTTTGTCAGGTGATTTGGAAAAAGAAACCCGCAATATAAATGCATTGTTGCAGCAACAGGAAAATGTGGTCGTACACACGGGGGATATACAGGCAAACAATTTAGCTGCTGAAAAGGTTGGAACTGCATTGGGAATGCTTGCTAAAGCAGCAGTAGGAAAATCATTGGCAAAGCGGGTAGTAATTGCAGGCGGCGATACCAGCAGTTATGCTGCAAGGGCCATGGAAATAGAAGCAGTGGAAATGATAGCGCCGCTGGTAAGCGGGGCACCGTTATGCAGCGCCATTTCCCCCAATAAATACATGAACGTAGTAGAAGTAAATTTTAAAGGTGGCCAGGTAGGCAGTGAAGATTATTTCGAGGTGTTGTTAAATGGTAAACTGCCGGTAACAGTTGCCCATTGAACCAACTGTACAAGAGTGCGACGCAACGATGCTTCATTGAAATACTGAAGCCGGTAACAAAAAAAATTAAACTGAATATAAAACATGCAACAAAAAACATTGGGCCTCATTCACACATCAGCCACACTGGTACCTGTATTCGCAGAACTGTGCAGCAAATATTTACCGCATGTAAAAGTGTTCAACATAGTAGATGATAGTTTAATTAAAAACACCATTGCGTGCGGCGAATTGACTGCATCCACTTCACGGCGGGTAGTAAACTATGCAGGATCTGCGGAAGAAGCCGGGGCAGATTATATTTTGTTTACCTGCTCGTCCATTGGGCCGGCAGTAGAAACCGCCGCAACATTAAGCGGTGTACCGGTACTGCGGGTAGATCAGCCCATGGCCGACTTAGCGGTGCAAACTGGCAACAAAATCGGCGTGATAGCAACGCTGTCTACAACACTGGAACCAACCAGCGACCTGGTAAGAAGAAGGGCATTAAAAGCAGGTAAATCGATCGAACTAACTCCGGTTTTGTGCGAGGGCGCTTTTGAAGCATTGATGAGCGGCGATGCTGCTACCCATGATGAAAAAGTGGGCGAGGCATTGAAAAAATTATCCAAAGAAGTTGATGTGATTTTACTGGCTCAGGCCTCTATGGCAAGGGTAGTAGGCACACTGGATGAGGTTGATAAGAAAGTGCCAATACTCGCAAGCCCAACAATTGCCATTGAATATCTGGCCACCATATTAAACAAGTAAAAGCGGGAATGAAAAAATATTTTCTATATGCATCCGGTTTGTTTGCCATCGTTTTGGCAATTGGGATTGTTATGCAGCAGCCCGTATTGTACAAACCTTTTGCATTGGCGACCGCAATCAGTCTTGCAATTGGATTGGGTGCAGTCGAAGTATTGAAGGGCTATCAATACACGGCATGGATCATCAGTGCGGTTGTTGCCGGGATGATTTTTCCGGAAGCATTTACAAACTGGGGCGGTGTTAATTTGCGGGATAAAACTTTAATTCTTGTCATCATACAATTGGTAATGTTTGGGATGGGTACCCATATGAGTTTGAAAGATTTCAGCGGATTAGCCTCTACGGGTAAAGGTGTTGCGGTGGGGTTGTTCTGTCATTTTTCTATCATGCCGCTGATGGGTTTGTTGCTGACAAAAGTTTTTGCTTTTGAACCAGAGATTGCTGCAGGGATTATTTTAATAGGTAGTTGCAGCAGCGGACTGGCAAGCAATGTTATGGTTTATTTAGCCAAAGCCAATTTGGTGCTGAGCGTAATTGTTACCGCGATGGCAACCCTGGCTGCACCAATTTTAACACCGCTGTTAATGAAAACTTTAGCAGGTACATTGATAAAAATAAATTTTGTGGATATGATGATGGAGATTATAAAAATTGTGCTGGTGCCAATTGGTGCAGCACTGCTTCATGATTTTTTAAAGCGGGCAACCGTTTCGCAAAGACGAAGAATTTATTTGCTGGCTGCCTTATCTGCAGTGTGGATAATTGTGGTAGTGTTGTTACAAAAAAATATTGCTGCACCATCCTTGCTGCAGTCACTAAATCTGTCGGGCTTCTTTGCGGGAGCAGTTATTGCAGGTGTGGTGTATAATTTTTTATACAAACAATTCCCAACCCTGGATAAAGTAATGCCGCTGATTTCCATGATCGGTATCATTTATTTTACTACCGTAACCACTGCTGCCGGCAGGGATAACCTGATGAAAGTTGGCGTGTTGTTATTCATCGCTTCGGTCATTCACAATGCCGCGGGGTATTTTTTTGGCTACTGGCTCAGCCGTTTATTTGGCATGGATGTCAATTCCAGCCGCACTATTGCCTTTGAAGTGGGTTTGCAAAACGGCGGCATGGCCAGTGGTATAGCGGGTAGCATGGGCAAGCTGGGAACAGTTGGTTTGGCGGCGGCGGTGTTTAGTCCGTGGATGAATATCAGCGGCAGTATCCTGGCAAATTATTGGAGGAGAAAGCAACCACAACCGACTGCCTCACTCAAAAAGGAACTTGTTTTGGAGACTTAAACTAAATAATAAAAACCTGTAAATGAAAAAGATATTTTTAATTGGTGTAAGCCTGGTTGCAATTTGCCTGACTGGCAACGCACAAATGAACTATGCCAAACAATTGGCCAGTACCATTATGAATCAATACAAGGATTCGATGGTAGTGAAAAAGTATGCCATTCATCTGGAGCAGGATAATTTGCCGCAGGGCAATCGCCCCGCCAATTGGAATTACGAAATTGGTGTGGTGTTGATTGGCTTTGAGCGCCTGGCAACAATGACCAGCGATAAAACCTACTCCGATTACACCAAACATATTGTTGACCATTTTATTAAACCAGATGGTGGTATTCACACTTATATGATGGAAGAATATAACAGCGATAATATTCCGCCCGGACGGCAATTACTGCATTTGTACAAAATTTATAAAGACGAAAAATATAAAGTGGCCGCACAAACATTGCGTAATCAAATTAGCTGGCAGCCACGCAACAAAACGGGCGGCTTCTGGCATAAATTAAAATATCCTACGCAAATGTGGCTGGATGGTTTATACATGATAGAGCCGTTTTATGCTGAGTTTGCAGTAGTAAATAAACAACCCGAAGATTTCAACGATATCGTCAATCAGTTTGTGTGGATGGAAAAATACAGCCGGGATGCAAAGACCGGTTTATTATACCATGGTTGGGATGAAAGTAAACTGCAGCGCTGGGCCAATAAAAAAACAGGATTGTCACCAGAGTTCTGGAGCCGCAGCATGGGTTGGTACATGATGGCGCTGGTGGATGTGCTGGATTTTATTCCCAAAACACATCCACGTAGAAATGAACTGATAAATATCCTCAATCGCTTATCAACTGCGTTGGTAAAATTCCAGGATGCCAAGTCCGGTGTATGGTGGCAGGTAACTGATAAAGCCTTTAAAGAAAAAAATTATTTAGAATCCTCCGCTACCGCCATGTTTGTTTTTTCATTGGCAAAAGCAGTGCGTTTAAAATATATTCCTGCAACCTTTAATGCGCCGCTGCAAAAAGGGTACAACGGTATGATAAAAGAATTTGTAAAAGAAGATGGCAATGGAAAGTATCATTATATACAGGCCGTGGCAGGCGCGGGTTTGGGTGGTATTCCTTACCGGGAGGGCACATACGATTATTATGTAAACGAACCAAAAAGGGACGATGATTTAAAAGCCATTGGTCCCTTTATGCAGGCATGCATTGAAATGGAAATGTTGAAAAAGTAATAGTAATAGTAATAGAATAATATGAACAGCAAAACAACCATCGACACCTATCTACCCAATAATCAGCCTGGTTGGGGACTTAGTTTTAAAGATGATTTTTTGAATGAATTATAATTTTATTGACCAGGCTGAAGTACAACTATCATCTTCAGTGGCGTCGCACTCTTGTACAGCAAATTATAATTGAACTTTTACCAACGCGGAGCAAGCAACAGGATAATTTAAAAAACTAAATGGCAAAAAGGACTTACATATTATTAACCATTTTATTGTTCACCATATACCATTCAAATGGACAGTTGGTGGATAAAACTCCTGCGGCTATCCCCAATGCACCTACGATCTTTCGAACGGAGCCTTATGAAGACCCGTTGGTAAGTGGCATTAACCGGCAAGCCTCCAGGGCATCAGCTTATTCATTCGCATCGGTAAATGATGCACTCCATAAAGCCCGGCAAGAGAGTGGCAGGTACTTGTCATTAAATGGTGCGTGGGATTTCTCCTTTGCATTAAAGCCAGGCGACGAACCCGTTGATTTTTACAAAACAAAAGTAAAGGGATGGAAAACAATCCCAGTTCCATCCAACTGGGAAATGCAGGGCTATGATAAACCCATTTATAAAAGTGCGGTGTATCCTTTCAGACCGGTAAATCCACCTTATGTGCCAAAAGATTACAATGGAGTAGGATGCTATCAGCGGTCATTTACAATTCAGGCCGATTGGAAACAAAAAAATATCACGCTGCATTTTGGTGGTGTAAGTTCGGCCTATAAAGTTTGGATAAACGGAAAATTTACCGGCTATGCAGAGGATAGTTTTTTGCCCAGCGAATTCAACATTACGCCCTATTTAAAGGAAGGAGAAAATGTTATCTCGGTGTGGGTTATTCGCTGGAGCGATGGTAGCTTTTTAGAAGACCAGGATCAATGGCGCCTGAGCGGTATTCACCGGGAGGTATACTTGATGGCAGAACCAAAAATGCGGATCGCTGATTTCTTTTACCAAACAAAACTGGACCAAGATTATAGAGATGCCGTGCTCAGCATTCGTCCGAGGATTGAGAATCTTACGGGCAAAGAAGCACCAGGTTATATTTTGAAAGCGCAGTTGTATGATGCCGCAGACAAACCTGTACTAGGCAAGGCGCTGGAGAAAACCGCCGATGCCATCATCAATGAAATTCATCCACGACTCGACCAGGTAAAATTTGGTATGATGGAAGCCAACATCATCAATCCAAAAAAATGGAGCACTGAAGAACCGAATCTTTATAAACTGGTGTTAAGCCTGGAAGATAGTATGGGCAATGTGATGGAAGTTAAAACCTGCAAGCTTGGTTTCCGTTCCATTGAATTCAGGAAAGGGGATAGCAAGCTGCTCATCAACGGCAGGCTCACTTACCTGTATGGCGTCAATCGTCCGGATCATCACCCAACAAAAGGAAAGGCTTTATCAAGAGAAGATATTTTACAGGATATAAAAACCATCAAGCAATTTAATTTCAATTGTGTACGGCTGAGCCATTATCCGAGCGATCCGTACCTGCTCGATCTTTGCGATGAGTTTGGTATCATGGTAATTGATGAAGCCAATTTGGAAACGCATGGACTGGGTGGCAAGCTGAGCCATGATGCGATGTGGACCGGTGCATATCTCGAGCGGATAAGTCGAATGGCTTTACGGGATAAAAACCATCCCTCCATAATCTTTTGGAGCCTTGGCAACGAAGCAGGCAGCGGCCCCAATCATGCGGCGATGGCTGCCTGGATCCACGACTTTGATATTACCAGGCCTTTACATTATGAACCCGCCATGGGCGACCGGAGAATGCCCGGCTATATCGATCCATCTGATTCAAAATATTTAAAAGCAAACGATCACAGTCACAGGCTCCAAAATCCGCTTGATCAATATTATGTCGATATGGTTAGCCGTATGTACCCGGCTTTGTATACCGCTCCATTGCTCGCCAACCAACCCAACGGCGACGAACGGCCGATCTTCTTTTGCGAGTATGCTCATGCCATGGGCAATAGTGCTGGCAACATGAAAGATTTCTGGGACCAGTGGCGCACAACTAAACGCATCATTGGTGGCTGCATTTGGGAATTTAAAGACCAGGGATTATTAAAGAAAGATTCTACCGGAGTTGAGTACTACGCTTACGGGGGCGACTTCGGTGAAAAATATTTTGACAACTTTACCATCAAAGGAATTGTAAATGCGGATGGTGCGCCAAAAGGCGCGATGATGGAATGTAAAAGAGTTTTTCAACCCATTGAATGCGAATTGATGGATGCTCAAAAGGGGCTGGTAAAAATTACCAACAGAAGTGCGGTTAAAAATACCAATGCTTACAATGTTCTGTTATCAATAAAGGAAAATGGTTTTGCTATTGTCTTAAAAGACTTACCCGCAATAGACATAGCACCAGGTAAAGATTCAGTTATCAATATTGCTGAATGGCTGCCGGCGATGAAAGCAAGTGCTGAATACCATGTCGCCATCCGTTTTGATTTGATGAAGGATGAACAATGGGCCGCCAAAGGGTTTGATATTGCCAGCAATCAATTCCAGCTTAAAAAGGCACAGAAAGAAATCGTAATAGACCACCCTGCCGCCAGTTTATCTTACCAGCAAGCCGCCAATGGAATCTCCGTAAAAGGAAAAGATTTCGTTTTATTATTTGATAAGAATTCCGGAGGATTGAGTTCTTATAAATACCGTGGAGCGGAACAGGTTTACACGCCCTTGTTGCCGCATTTTACCCGCCCGCTAACAGACAATGACAAACGTGGCTGGAAACCACAGCGCAAATTAAAACAGTGGTACAATGATGATTTAAAGCTGGTAAAAACTACGGTTGACAAAAAGCAAAATAGCATCCTCATCACCAGTCAGTATAGTTTGATAAATGATAGTGCCCGGGTGACAGTTAAATACACCATTAACGGTGAAGGCCACATTAAAGTTGGCTACGCATTAACAGTAAAGCCCGGCCTGCCCAATATTCCCAAAGTTGGAATGCAGATGGGCATTGATAAAACCTATGTTAACATACAATGGTTTGGCAAGGGGCCAATGGAAAACTACATTGATAAAAACTATGGAGCGGATGAAGGCGTTTACAAAATGCCCATCAACCAGTTTATGGAAAACTATGTGGTACCACAGGAGAATGGCAACCGTACCGATATAAGATGGATGTACCTAAGCAACCCTGCAACGAGTCGCGGACTTTTAATTGTTGCTGACAGTTTATTAAGCATGAGCGCCTGGCCTTACACAGAAGAGAATATTCAAACTGCAAAGCATACCAACAAATTAAAAGATGCAGGACTGATAACATTGAACATCGACTTGATTCAAATGGGTGTAGGAGGTAATGACAGCTGGAGCGATGTGGCGACACCGCTTGAAAAATACCAGGTGCCTGCGAAGAATTATAGTTATGGGTTTTATATAAAACCAGGGGCACCCCCGGTCCCCTAAAGGGGAGTTATTCGGAGAGTATATAAATGAAAATTAAGCTTATGATGAGATGGAAATCAATAAAACGTAATAAAAGATCCCATTTGGTATGTAGTACAAGAGAGTGACACAACGATGCTGCTATGGAAGATACGGCTGGTAAAAAAATAAATCCAGTTAAGCAAAAAGACTACCCAAAAAAACTAATGATAAAATGATTTTACAACAAAACAAAGAAATGCTGAAGACCTCCCCTTTAGGCGTCGGGGGCGAAACAGACTCGTCAAATAACTCCCCTTTAGAGGACGGGGGTGGAGAGGTGCGTGTTATCCTCAAAGGCATCACCTGGGGGCACAGCCGTGGCATCACACCATTGCTTGCATTTTCCCAACGGTACACAGAACTGCACCCGAATACAGAAATACAATGGAGCAAGCGAAGCTTGCAACAATTTGCCGATTTTCCCATTGAAAAACTGACCGAAGAATACGATCTGCTCATCATCGATCACCCATGGGTGGGATGCGCCGCGGCAACAGAATGTGTACTGCCACTGGAACAATACCTGGCCCAAAAATACCTCGATGACCAGTTAAAGAATTCGGTTGGTTACTCACACTTAAGTTATCAATATAACCTGCACCAATGGGCGCTTGCTATCGATGCGGCTACACCGGCGGCAAGTTTTCGCCCTGATTTGTTTGAAAAAAATAATGCAGCGATTCCAACCACCTGGACGGAATTGCTCGACCTCGCAAAAAAAGGAAGAGTAGCCGTGCCTGCTATTCCCATCGATCTGCTAATGAATTTTTATATGTTTTGCATCGCCGCAGGCAAAGAACCTTTTTTAAATAAGAAGGAAGTAATTGACCGGCATACGGGCCGGATCGCTTTGCAACTTATGCAGGATTTGTATTCGCTGGCAGACAAAAAAATGTTTGCAGTAAACCCGATTGGCGTAGCAGAACTGATGACCACCACCGATGATTACTGGTATTGCCCTTTTGCTTATTGCTACAGCAATTATAGCCGGGAAGGCTATGCGAAACATATATTGCATTATGCAGGCCTTGTTGAATTCAACGGTACGAAATTACGTTCGACCATTGGCGGTACGGGCCTCGCCGTATCAGCCTGTAGTAAAAATAAAGAAGCCGCTGTTGATTTTGCAGCAGCCATTGCATCTTCCAAATGCCAGTCTACCCTTTACTTAGAGCATGGTGGCCAGCCCGGCCACAAAGCCGCCTGGGTGAACAAAAATGCCAACCGGCTTTGCAATAACTTTTTTGAAACATTGCTGCCGGTGATGGAGAATGGATATGTGCGTCCACGTTACAATGGGTACCTGCACTTCCAGGATCATGCGGGGGAGTTTATCCAGCAATATTTAATGAACGGTGGCAGCAGGAGCAAAGTACTAAATGAACTCAATCAATTGTATAAAAAAAGCCTTGCCATTCCAAAACATAACTATGAAACAATTACCACTTAAAGGATTGACCGTACTGGAATTCAGCCAGTACTTGTCCGGGCCATCTGCAGGGCTCCGGCTGGCCGATCTTGGCGCAAGGGTCATCAAAATTGAAAGGCCAAAAGGCGGCGATGCCTGCAGGCGGCTAGCAATAAAAGACCTGTGGGCCGATGATGGAAGCAGTTTGTTATTCCATACCATCAACCGCAATAAGGAAAGCTTTGCAGCAGATCTTAAAAACCCGGACGACCTGCTGCTGATTAAAAAGCTCATTCAACAGGCAGATGTTGTAACGCATAATTTCAGACCGGGCGTAATGGATAAAGTGGGGCTTGATTATGTATCTGTTAAAGCAATCAATGAAAAAATTATCTATGCTGAAGTAACGGGCTTTGGAAAAACCGGCCCCTGGAAGAACAGGCCTGGACAAGATCTGCTATTGCAATCCATGTCGGGCCTCGTATATACCAGCGGCAATGAAAATGATAACCCTATTCCTTTTGGCATAGCCATCGCTGATATTATTTGCGGTGCTCATTTGGTTCAGGGCATATTAGCGGCATTGATTCGCCGCAATAAAAAAGGGATCGGCGCATTGATCGAATTAAGCCTGCTGGAATCGCTGCTTGATTTTCAATTTGAGTTGCTCACCACCTATTACGCCAGCAAACAATTACCTAAACGAAGCGCTGAAAACAATGCCCATCCCTTGTTAAGCGCTCCTTATGGAATATATGCTACCACAGACGGTTTCATCGCTATCGCAATGGTAAATATCCGGCAATTGGGAGTAGCACTCGACAGCAATAGTCTTGCTGCATTTTCGCAGGAAGATACCTTCAGTTGCAGGGATCAAATAAAAAATATGTTATCAAGGCATGTTGCAAAAAAATCATCTTCACACTGGATAAAAAAGCTGCATCAAAAAGATATATGGGCAATGGAAGTGCTGGACTGGAATAAAATAAAGGAACATCCCGCTTACAAAATTTTAGAAATGGAACAAACGATTATTACAGCGAATGGTAAAGAGATTATCACCACCCGTTGCCCCATCAGGATCGACGGTGAAAGATTGTTTTCGGGTACACCAGCCCCTGAATTGGGCGCACACAACAAAAAAATTATTGAAGCACTTGAATTAAAAACAGACGCATGAATTTACTAGAGGATATTATCGTCATTGATTTTAGCCAATTTTTATCCGGGCCTTCGGCGGGGCTGCGGCTGGCTGATATGGGTGCGCAGGTAATCAAAATTGAGAAGCCATATGTGGGTGATATCTGCCGTGATCTGTACGTTTCGGATACGATGATCCATGGGGAATCTACCATTTTTCATGCCATCAACCGAAACAAGCAAAGCTATATCGCTGATCTGAAAGTTGCCGCAGACCTGAAAAAGATCAAACAGCTCATTGCCAAAGCAGATATACTGATCCACAATTTCAGGCCCGGCGTTATGGAGCGGCTGGGATTGAATTATGAAGTGGTGAGGGCCGTCAATCCTTCCATCATTTATGCAGCCATCAGCGGTTACGGAATAGAAGGCCCGTGGAAGGATCTGCCCGGGCAGGACCTGCTGTTGCAGGCGGCTTCAGGCATGACATGGCTTACCAATGACAACAATAGTATGCCCACTGCCATGGGCGTTGCAGTGGTGGATATTTTGGCTGGCGCACATTTGGTGCAGGGGATTTTAGCCAGCCTCTATCAAACTTCCATCAATGGCGAAGGTGCATTGGTGGAAGTAAGTATGTTTGAAAGTGCGCTTGATTTTCAGTTTGAAGTGCTCACCTGTTTTTTAAACGACAGCAACCAGTTACCAGTGCGTAGCTCGGTCAATAACGGGCATGCATACATCTCGGCCCCTTATGGGATTTATAAAACCTGTGATGGCCATATTGCGCTTGCCATGGGTAGTATCATTGTGCTTTCGCAATTATTAAAATGCAGTGCATTGGAAGTGTACTCGGACAGTACAGAATGGTTTAGCCAGCGGGATGAAATTAAAACCATACTGGCCGAACATCTGCTCACACGCACGACAGCGTATTGGTTGTCTGTGCTGCAGCCTGCCGATATCTGGTGCTCAGATGTAATGAATTATGAACAGCTGGTACAGCAGGAGGGTTATAAAACCCTGCAAATGGAACAGATGGTAAAGACAAGCAATGGATTAAACATTTTAACAACACGCTGTCCCATCAGGGTTGACGGGCAAATCTTAACTTCGCCAAAAGGAGCGCCGTTGTTAGGGGAACATAACAAGCAGATAGAGGAACAATTTTTAATACAATAAACGTTTTGTGCAATGTTTTTGGTTACCGGCATTTATATTTCATGGCGGCATCGTTGCGTCGCACTCTTATACATTTTCAGCAATATGGAACAAATACATGCGGGGGAATAAGCGGGTTTAAGTGTTTATTTAGTTCAGTACACAGCGTGAAAATGTCACCCCTGCGGGGGTTGTATCAGACAATATTATAAAGCTATAATAATACCATCCCTTCGGGATTTTTAAATATAAAAGCTTGAGGTTAAATTGAACGAGTAAGTGAATATTTAATGATGAATGTTCGATTTAATTAAGTTAGCAATTATTACTTGTCCCATAGGGACGGTATGTCGGTAGAATAAATCATTATATGCAATCCGTTCCGTAGGAACGGTATGTAAATTATTTTCAAGAGGGATTATATTTTTTCTTGCAGATAAAGAAATTTGCACATGCCGTTCCGATTGAACGGGCTGAACGATCATCATTGTTTTACCGACATAACGTTCCTACGGAACGACTGGAGGATTGCCCCTCGGGATTGTGATTGATAAAGCAGGTTACTCTATAATAATCCATGCTCCAGGTTTTAAGCCTGAAGGGCTGACATGATTATAGAAGAATAAAATGAATGATTTAAACCCTGAAAGGACGGTATTAAAACAAGGTAGCACCGTCAGATAGGGGACTGCGTCATCATCGTTAGCTCGTCGGTCCTCATTGCTGAAAATATACAAGAGTGCGACGCAACGAGGCTTAATTGAAAAATAAATGCTTGTTAAAAGAACTCTTTAATTAACCGACATTAAATCAGCCATTCACAACAACATTGCATGCAAACAAAAATCATAGACACACATGTTCATATTTGGGATTTTAACCGGGCATCCTATGAGTGGTTAAAGAATGATCAATCTATTCTAAACCGAAATTTTCTCATTGATGAATATGATATAGCAAGAAAAGAAGTTGGTATAACCGAAGCAGTGCTGGTGCAGGCAGCCAATAATTTTGAAGACACAGATCATATGCTGGAAGTCGCAGCCAAGTACGAATGGGTAACTGGTGTAGTGGGTTGGCTGCCGTTGATGAATCCGGAACAAACATGGAATGCTTTGGAAGATAAGTATTTTGAGAACCCGTTTTTTAAAGGTGTAAGGCATTTAATACATGATGAACCGGATGCGAAATGGTTGCTGCAGCCAACCGTAATGGAGAGTTTAAAAGCACTGGCAGCAAATAATCTAACCTACGACCTGGTAGGCATTTTGCCGCAACACATTGAAACCGCAATAGAAGTATCAGCCAAAGTTCCAGGATTAAAAATGGTCTTTGATCATATCAATCAACCACCCATCAGCACGAAAGAAAAATTTGGTGTATGGGGTGAACTGATGAAGGAAGCAGCAGGCAATCCAAATTTGTATGTGAAGATTTCAGGCTTGGGAAATACCAGTAAAAATTTCGACAACTGGACCGTGGCCGATATACAACCGTATGTGGAATACGCTTTAGAAAAATTTGGCGCTGAAAGATGTTTTTGTGGCGGCAACTGGCCGGTCTCATTGCTTGCGGGAAGCTTTACAAAAACATGGAAAGCATATATTGAAGTAATTCAAAATTTGTTGGATGAAGCAGATCAGGAAAAAGTATTTTATGCAAATGCTCAAAAATTTTATCAATTGTAAATGGATATAAATTATCAACCGGTACTTCCGGAAACGGCCCTGCCCATTATCATTATCGGCGCAAGTGGCATTGTGAAGGATGCGCATTTACCCGCTTATAAAAAAGCAGGTTTCCATGTGCTGGGTATCACCAACCGTACAAAATCAAAAGCGGAGAGATTAGCTGCTGAATTTGGTATTCCGAATGTGTATGAATCTGTTGCAGATGCAGTAAAGCAGGCACCAGCCAATGCATTGTATGACATTACGATTATGCCGGAGCAGTTTATTGAAACATTAAATCACCTACCGGATGGCTGCGCCGTACTGATACAAAAACCAATGGGTGATCACTTTTTGCAGTCTAACCTGATACTGGAGATATGCCGAAAAAAAAAGCTGGTAGCAGCCATTAATTGTCAGTTGCGCTTTGCACCTTTTGTAAGTGCTGCAAGATGGATGATAGAGCAGGGATTGATTGGTGAGTTGTATGATATGGAGGTCAGGGTTACGGTTAATACGCCATGGGAATTGTTTCCGCACGTGATGGTTCATCCAAGACTGGAGATCCAATACCACAGCATTCACCACATCGATTTGGTTCGTTCATTTTTGGGAGACCCAAAATCGGTAATGGCCAAAACATTAAAGCATCCGGCAAAGAAATTGTCATCCACCCGGTCAACTATTTTATTTGATTATGGTGATACAATGCATGCGGTCATTAATACCAACCACGATCATGTATTCGGTGCAAAGCATGAAGAAAGTTTCATCAAATGGGAAGGCACAAAAGGAGCGATCCGTGCAACCATGGGTTTGCTGATGGATTATCCAAATGGAGTACCAGATGAATTTGAATATTGTTTATTAGAAGATGGAAAAACACCTGAATGGCAAAAAATTAACTTAGAAGGCTCCTGGTTTCCGGATGCTTTTATTGGCACCATGGCAAGCCTGATGCGTTATAAAGAGGGCTCGTCTGCAAGTTTGCCGACTAGTGTGGAAGATGTAATTAAAACAATGGCAGTGGTAGAAAGCGCTTATATTTCAAGCGATAAGGGTGGGGAGAGGTTTAAGGTTTAAGGTGTAGGGTGTAAGGTGACAACAAACAACAACGATCTAAAATCGAACAATGTATATAAAATCAACATATTTTAACGACTACATGCTAAACAGCAAGCGAGTCACGCTTGGCCGAACCATTACCGAAACTGACTTCGTTGTGCATGCTGGGCATACAGGGGATTTCTTCCCACATCATATGGATGCCGAGTGGTGCAAAACACAGCCCTTCAAACAACGTATTGCGCATGGCACCATGATTTTTAGCATCGGCATCGGCTTAACTGCATCCGAAATAAATCCTGAAGCGATGTCAAAAGGGTACGACCGCCTCCGGTTTTTGAAACCTGTTTTTATTGGAGATACCATTCATTCAGAAATTACGATCTCTGAAAAAAGTGAATCGAAAAAACCGGGCTACGGATCAGTGACAGAGCATGTCGAGATAATAAACCAGCATGGTGAATTGGTATTGGTCTGTGAGCATTTGCTGGTAGTAAAAATGAGTGAAGGGTGATGGTGAATGGTGAATGGTCAATGGTCAATGAATTTTCTTGAACCCATACCAGCTGGCCTTTTAACCTTGGTACAAAATATTAATTTACTGGACTAACCTTATTACCTTATTTCACCTGGGTGTAGTACTTTAAAGATAATAAGGTAATAAGGTTGATCGCTTGTGTGTGATTCGTTTCTATTAAGGTTTGGGTAAAAACACGATTTTACCCCCTGCGAAGTTTAATCGATAGGCTTCTTCCGGGAAATAAAAACATCATCAGGAGACCCTAAACTATTATCAATTATCACTTAAAAATATCATCAAACATTTATGTCCCTTCCGCCTACATCGTTTTCAACCGAACTGCATCCCGTTACCCGGTCCGCTAAAAATAAATTATTGGTTCCATTCATTTTGGTAACCAGCCTTTTCTTTTTATGGGGGATGGCACACAACCTGGATTCGATTTTAATCCCGCATTTGAAAAAAGCCTGTGAATTGAACAACCGCCAATCAACCCTGGTGGACACAGCGGTGTTCTTTGCTTATTTTATAATGGCGATTCCTGCGGGAATGTTGTTGAAGAAGTGGGGCTATAAAACAGGGATCATCGCCGGGCTATTGTTGTTTGCGGCAGGTGCCTTTTTATTTGTACCAGCGGCCGACTCAAGAAGCTATGCGCTTTTTTTGCTGGCTCTGTTCGTGATCGGTTGCGGATTGGCAATCCTGGAAACTGCCGCCAACCCTTACGCAGCGATTCTTGGCCCGCCCGAAACTTCAAGCATCAGGCTAAACCTGGCGGCATCTTTTAATGGGCTGGCTGCCATGGTGGCGCCCATCATTGGTACAGCGTTTATTTTATCCGGTGTGGAGCATACAGCAGCGGAACTGGCATTGATGCCTGCTGCAGAAAAACTTAGCTATCTAAATAGTGAAGCGTCGGCGGTGAAATTGCCTTACATTATTTTAGGAGCAGTCCTCGTATTGGTAGCAGTATTGTTTTACTTTTTTCATTTTCCGGAAGTAAAGGATGATACTACCGTTAGCAAGCCAATGGAGTTTGTACGAACATTGAAACACCGGCACTTAGCCTGGGCCGTTATTGCACAATTTGCATATGTGGGTGCTCAGGTTTGCGTTACAAGTTTTTTTATCCGCATGGCCAAACAGGGTGGAGGCATTGATGAAAAAACGGCTGGGTATTACCTGGGTGTATATGGATTGCTGTTTATGGGTGGCCGCTTTATCGGTACCTTTTTACTAAAGTATATTTCTTCTCAAAAACTATTGACCATTTATGCCATCATTTCAGCTTTGCTGTGCCTGCTTGCTATTTTAGGTGAGGGGCCATCGGTGATTTATTCGTTGGGGGCACTAGGCTTTTTTATGTCCATTATGTTTCCAACCATTTTTTCACTGGGCATTAATGAACTGGGAAAGGATACCAAAATTGGTTCTTCGTTGCTGGTGATGTCAATTGTGGGAGGCGCTATTTTTCCGTACCTGATGGGTACAGTCATCGATATGTATGGAGACAATATTCAGATAGGATATACGGTACCACTGCTTTGTTTCCTTGTAATTGTTTTCTTTGGCGTACATGGTTACAAAGTAAAAATTCATGAGAAACCGGTTGAATTGATATAAGCGGTTTCAACTAAATATAAATTAACATGCACATCAGAGAGGCTTCAAAGATGGTCACAAAAAGCAAAGTATTTCTTCGCTCACTATTTTTGATGAGTTTGATTTTTGCAGTTGAGGCAGTGGATGCACAAACCAACATTGCTCAGTCCGCCAACCTGCAGCAGCTTTTTAAATCACCGCCACCCGCTGCCAGTCCGTGGGTATTTTGGTATTGGAACCAGGCTGCTGTTTCCACCGAAGGCATTACAGCCGACCTGCAGGCTATGCAGGAAGCGGGTATCGGTGGGGCGTACCTGATGTTTATAAAAGGTGCTGCCACTCCTCCGCTGATTGAACCTGCTGCTGTTCAGTTATCACCTGCCTGGTGGCAAATGGTAAAGCATGCAATGGCCGAGGCTAAAAGGCTGAACATTAAAATAGGTATACACCTGAGCGATGGCTTCGCATTGGCCGGTGGACCATGGATCACACCCGAACTCTCCATGCAAAAAATTGTTTGGACAAAAACGTTTGCAAAGGGAAATGCAGTATTCAATCAAACTTTGGAACAGCCGTTAGCCAATGAAAATTACTATAAGGATATTGCCGTGTTTGCATATCCTTCCGCAAACGGATCTGGCATATCCACCCAGAGTATAAAACCGACAATTACTGCCAGCAAAGAAGACGAGGTGTTACAATTGTTAACGGATCCGGCTAACAGTAAAAATTTCGCCAGCAATGATTCTTGCTGGATTCAGTATGAATTTCAACAGCCTTTTACCTGTCGTACTATTGTTATTAGAAGCGTTGCCAATTATCAATCCAATCGTTTGTTGGTGCAGGTAAGCAATGATGGAATTCATTTCAAAATGCATACGAGGTTGGAACCATCCCGTCATGGCTGGCAGGATTGGGATGAAAATTATACGCATAGCATTCCACCGGTTACGGCAAGGTTTTTTCGTTTTGTGTATGATAAAAAAGGAACAGAACCCGGAGCCGAAGATTTGAATACAGCCAAATGGAAACCAGCCTTGAAAGTTACCGGCATCGAATTATCAGGCGAGCCAACTATTAACGGCTATGAAGGAAAGAATGGAAGTATATGGCGCATCAGTAAGCGAACAACAAAAGAACAAATTGCTGACAACAACTGTGTTCCATTGAATAAAGCAATTGATATCACAGTCTTCCTTAGTAAAGATGGTAAACTAAATTGGAAGGTACCAGCAGGCAACTGGACGATCATACGGATCGGTCATACCTCCACGGCACATAAAAATGATACCGGTGGTGGAGGCAAGGGACTGGAATGCGATAAATTTAACCCGGAAGCGATCCGGATGCAGTTTGATAATTGGTTTGGGGCCATTTATAAAGAGACCGGAAAAGAGACCGCGGATTCTATCTTAAAAGTATTTCATATTGATAGCTGGGAATGTGGCAGCCAGAACTGGTCGCCAGTTTTCAGGGCAGCGTTTAAGTTCCGCCGTGGGTACGACCTCTATCCTTATCTTCCGGTGATGGCGGGCATACCTGTTGAGAGTGTAGAAAGCTCCGAACAGTTTTTACATGATGTGCGCACTACTATTACAGAACTGATCAATGAGAATTTCTATGCCACCCTGGCCAAACTGGCGCATGAAAAAAACTGCAGTTTTACAGCGGAAAGCATAGCCCCCACCATGGTGAGCGATGCTCTATTGCATTATCAACATGCAGATGTGCCGATGGGAGAATTTTGGTTGCGCAGTCCAACGCATGATAAGCCGAATGATATGGCGGACGCTATTTCAGGTGCACATATTTATGGCAAAAATATTATCCAGGCGGAGGCTTTTACTGAGTTGAGATTGTCCTGGGATGAACATCCGGGAATGCTAAAGGCTTTGCAGGACAGGAATTATGCATTGGGTATTAACCGTCTCAGTTACCATGTTTTTATGCACAATCCCTGGATCAACCGGAAGCCCGGAATGACCTTGGATGGTATTGGTTTGTTTTTTCAAAAAGATCAAACCTGGTGGAAACAGGGTAAGGCATGGGTTGACTATGCGAAGCGGTGCCAGGCCTTATTACAAGTCGGCAAACCTGTGGTCGACATCGCGGTTTTTATTGGTGAAGAGGTGCCGAGCCGTTCTGTCTTACCGGAAAATTTGGTTGCAACATTGCCGGGCATTATTGGAAAAGAGCTAGTGGCAAAAGAAAAGATACGGTTGGCAAATGTAGGCGAGCCAATGATACAATCACCACCGGGTGTAAACCATTCTGCTAACATGATCAACCTCGACGATTGGTCCGATCCATTGCATGGTTATGCCTACGACTCGTATAATAAGGACGCACTGCTGCGAATCTCCAAGACACAGAGTGGAAGCATTGCATTGGATGGTGGTGCTAATTACAAGTTGCTGGTGTTACCAACTAAGTTGAAAATGATTCCGAATGGAAACCTGATGTCTGATAAGGTGGCTCTGCAATTGAGAAAGTTGGTAACCGACGGGGCAACTTTGCTTGTAAATGAAAAGCCAACAATAAATCCCGGGTTAAATAATGCTGCACTAAAATTGAGCTCATCAGTAGCAGCAATCTGGAATAATAAAACTTTCAAAGCAGAGGATGGTATCAAAAGCTGGAAGCTTGGGAAAGGGCAGGTTATTCAAGGGCCTTATACCAATGGGTCATTTGAAGCGATTGGCTTTGCACCCGACTTCATTGCAGTAGACACAAAAGGAATGAGGGCAAAATTGATTGCATGGAACCATCGTACAGCGCCCGGTGTTGATATTTATTTTATTTCGAATCAACAGGATTCAGGACGGATCATTGAAGTTTCTTTGAGGGTTATCGGCCGCATTCCCGAAATATGGGATGCAGTGACCGGGAATATACAAACGGCCAAAACCTGGAAGATTGAAAAGGATAGAACTGTATTACCTGTTCAATTAGAGCCAAACGGATCTGTGTTCGTCGTATTACAGCAACCTGCAAAATCCACTTCTTCTAATACTGGTAGAAACTGGATTGAGCCATTACCTGCGCAATCAATCACTGGTCCATGGCTGGTAAATTTTGATTCGGCTTACCGCGGCTATTCAAAACCGATAGTGTTTGATACACTCAGCGACTGGAGCAAAAACAGCGATACAGTGATCCGCTATTATGCTGGTACGGCTGCGTACAAAAAAGATATTGAATGGAATAAACCAGCGGGAAGTAACCAGCAGGTTTGGCTCAATTTGAACAAGGTTGCCAATATAGCAGAAGTATTTGTGAACGGCATCAACTGTGGCGTTCTATGGACAGCACCTTTTAGGGCAGACATCAGCAAGGCCCTTAAAGAGGGAAAGAATGAGATTAGAATTGAAGTGACCAACACATGGGCCAACCGCATCATTGGTGATGAAAGGTTAACGGAAGAAAAACGTTTTACCAATACCAATGCACCTTACCGGATAGCCGGAAGGCCTTTGCTGGCAGCGGGTTTGATAGGCCCGGTGCAAATAGAACTGAGCGGCAAGTAGCAGGATAAATTTTTGGTGTATAAATGAGTACCCAAATCAACCGCCGACGGGGCCGAAAGCCGCCGTCGGGTTGTGGGGAATAGTTCTTATTGGTTATACCAAGTGATGCTTTCGCAGCGAACTGTAACCCAATCCTGACGGCGGTTGAGCCCCGTCAGCGGTTGAGCAGGGTAAACCGGCCGATTCTATAACGTAATTAAAGATTCCCATAGATACGATGCACAAGAGTGCGACGCCACTTAAGATCCACATAGCTGCATCTTTGCCTGGACAAAAAACTGTATTTATTATTTTATCCGCTTGGCAGGACACATAAAAAACGCAAGGAAATGAAAAACAAGTTTATTGTAAAGAGTGTATTTGCTGCTTTTATGTTGGTAAGCATTGCCGCAAAAGCACAAGTTAAATTGCCGAAGATATTAGGCAATAGTATGGTAATGCAACAGGGAAAGCCGCTGCCGGTATGGGGTACAGCCAGGCCGGGGGAACATATCATCGTAAAATTTAAGGGTCAAACCCGAAAGACAGTTGCAGATGATTTAGGAAGCTGGAAGATCAACCTTGACCCGATGCCTGCGTCAGCAAGGCCCGCAGACATGACAATTTCCGGGAGCAATTCCATTACGCTACGCAATATCTTGATCGGTGAAGTTTGGTTGTGTTCCGGTCAATCAAATATGGAATACACTATGCGTAAAAACAGCAAGGTGATAAAGAAGGATAGCAGCATTTATTCGCCCGTTGATGAATTGAAGACGGCCCGCAATCCGGAGATCAGGATATTCCTGGTGACGAGCAAAAACCTGCGGGCACCTGATTCATTGCACCAGGGATGGAGCGTTGCCCGTGATTCCGCCCTGCGTTCTTTTTCCGCAGTGGGTTATTTTTTCGCTAAAGAATTGTATGCAAAACTGCATGTACCCATAGGCGTAATTTCGGCTGCCATTCCCGGCAGTGCAATTGAACCATGGCTGGCCGGAACAATCAGGGGCAACGATGATCCTTCACCGGTTAACACGGCAATGAAAATGGATACGAGCCAACCCGGAAAATTTTATTCCACCATGATCCGTCCATTAGCTCCTTTTGCAATCAAGGGGTTTGTATGGTACCAGGGTGAGACCAATTGTTTTCAAAATGAAAGCATTGAATATACTTACAAAATGAATTTGCTGATCAATGGGTGGAGCCAATTGTGGCATGCTGAATTACCATTTTATTATGTGCAGATATCGCCATTCTATTATTCAAAAAACAAGGGCAAATATCCGTTGGATGAAGAAACATTGCCAAAATTTTGGGAGGCGCAAACATTGGCTATGAAGATTCCCCGTACAGGGATGGCCGTAATCAATGACATTGCTAAATCGGCGGATGACCTGCATCCAGAAGGTAAGTGGGAAGTAGGCAGGCGACTGGCACAATGGCCGTTGGCAAAGGACTATGGATTAAAGAATGCACCTTCAGGGCCACAGTTTAAAACAATGAAGGTTGAAGGTAAAAAGATCATGCTGGAATTTGATTATGTGGGCAAAGGGCTGATGGGTAAAAATGGTGCACTTAATAATTTTACGATAGCAGGAGCTGATGGGAAATTTGTGGATGCCCATGCGATCATTCAGCGTAATAAAGTAGTGGTCTCTTCAGCTAAAGTCTTGAATCCGGTGAATGTTCGTTTTGCGTGGAAGGAAGATGCCCAACCTAATTTCTTTAATAAAGATGGGTTGCCTGCAATACCTTTTAGAACAGATAACCCGTTGCATTTTGAGCCGTTGAAATAAAGCTAAATCGATATTCAAAAACATACCGTTTGACAATGCAAAATCTGTAACTTCAAGGCTGGCCTCCGCAATAATCCTAAAGGTGCCGGACCTGACTTCAAAACATATTCACAACATCTTTCCTTCTTGATTCGGGCAACACTTTTAGGTTTGTAAGTTTTCCTTTGCTGATGGTGGCTTCCACAGTTGTTTGATACGGGGCATGAAGTTTAAAATGAACATCCCAATCTTTTGGCCATGCTGGGAACAAATAAATTTTTTCTCCGTCGCTTTGCAATAACATCTCCTGCAAACCGATCATGCCGCTACCACCCCAGTTATGGTCAGGCGTCCAATCGTAACCGGGGCCCCAAAACGCGGGGAACCGCCTGCCGGAATTTTTTAGCTTTTGAATGGTGAGTGATGCAGCATCTGTTGTAAGCCCAAGCCTTGCAGCAAAAATATTGTCTTGTTTCCAGCCGATAGCACTTCGAAATTTTATTGCATTGGTATCATAGCGATAAGTGTTGATAGCGGTATCCAGTCCAGGCTTGCCGATGCCATAAATGCCCCATGGAAAAACGGGGTATAGCTGCGGTGTTTCCGTGTTATTGATTCTTTCCCAAAGTTTGGCGGGTGCTATGGTTGGATGGCCACTAAAGCTGGTGAAATTAATGGGGGGTATCCGGTGCAAAGTGCTATCCAATTGCTTTCTTTTTTCTGCACCTAAATAGTTACCAGGTAAAGCTAACATACGGGATAGAATGGTACTTAGGCCCGCAATGGTGGTAGTGGAGTTATAAGCCATTTTATACGTCTCTGCTGCAGAACCGGGAAACAGGATCAGTTTGCCATCGCCATCCAGCGCCTTCCTGCCTCGCTGCTTTGCCAGCAGTTGATAGTGTTCATCAAAGAAAACGATGCAGCTTTCTATGAATGGGAGGTACGATGAAACGTCTTTGCCAGCGTAGTTTTCCTGCTCCAGCATCATAAGGCAAAATTCCAGTACCGTATCCCATTCATATTCAAGCCAGGCATTGTATTCAACCCCTTTATCAAAACCTGCGGGGCGTTTGGTTCCGTACTCCGCATAGTTGGATAAGGCAAAGCTTTCGATCTGCTCGGGGAAGCAGGCACCTTTATGGTTCCAGTAAACCTGGCTTCGCAGTTCGGCATTTTTTAAATTGCGCAGGTAGAAATTAAACTGCGGTTGCATCAGGTCAAAGTCACCGGATTTGATCATCGGGAAGTATACCAGCCGTTGGTTTTGTGCAGTATGTATGCCACCCCCCCAATTCCTGAAATCGGGTGTATATTTTAAAGTACTGTCGATAAAGGAGGGATCGTAGGTAAATAATCCTCCATTGAATTTTGTAGGCCATTTGCCAAAGGCGTTGCAACCAAGCATGTACCTGAACAATTGGTAATTTCTTCCCGCCTGCCATTCTGCTTTATCCTCAGTTGCATTTGCCGGGTTTATAAAAATGAAACTGCGCTGCCAGAATTCCTGCCACCAGCTACGGGTAGCCGCCGACGCTGTTTTTGCATTCTGCTTTGCTTGTTGAATGGTTTGTTGCAAGCCTTTTTGCCATTGCTCGACAGATTCGCTTTGTTTGTTGTGCAGGTAAATATTGATGGACTGTGAGTTAGTTGCTTCGCTGCTTTGCAATTTCCAGCCGTTAAAATCAGTATCAATATAAGTGCCCGAACTGATACCGGCTGCTTTCATATTGGGACCTTCCATCGTCCCTCCAAAGGTTAAATTAGCTTGCGGGTTGTAGAGTTGATCCTTTATATTTTCGAGACCCTGCTGTTGTACGGTAATATCAAATATAGAATGTGCAGTTTTGTTTCGGTGGTAAAATAAAATACTGTTTTCGCGGAAGCCGATTTCATCTTTGTAGGTAAACACTTCGGCGGGTGGCGCCCATTTATATGAGTTGGCATTGTTTGCTCGTCCGGTGGATGGCCTGTCGCGGTAACGCCAGCTTTCATAGATCGCCGTGGTGTTTATTTTTTTATTACTGCTGATGTCCACATGAATCACCGGCTTAAAAACATCTACCCAAATCACGAGGCTTGCAGCGAGGTTTGCATTGGTGCCGCTTATTTTTATGGCTCCTTCTTTTAATAACAGTTCCTGTTTGAAACCGTCGCCTGCGAAAGGATTGGGTGATAATTGAATGCGTACCCTTCCTTGTTTTAGCAGCGCATTGTTTTCATCAAAACCTCCGCTTTGGGCCATGTAAAAAAGCACTTCGCCTTTTTCTACCCACACATTCAAGCCAATATCTCCGCCACCGCAGGGCATCGATTCGCCGGAATTGTTGCTTTGCTGCGTCCAGCTAATATTGCAGTTGCTTAACTCATTGGGCTGGGCTTTGGAGGAAAAATTTAAAAGCAATAATGTTGCAGTTAAAATAAAAGCCAAGCTTTTAAAAAAAGGCTTGACTAAATGTAAAGAGTAGCCGAAACCTGTGAACGCTACCGAAGACGCAACCACATTGGTATGTAGTACAAGGGAGTGACACAACGATGCTGCCATATATTCATCTGCTGGCTTCATAATTATTTTTTTGAAGTGGTGGAAGGTAGGCAACAAAATGGTGCAGCAACCGACATTTGGCAATTCAGTTTCATTCAATTTATTAATAAAAAATATGCTGGTATGTTTCCATCAATGTTTCAAAGCTACGACCTGTTGGGACACAATAATGAAATCAACGAGATTAATAAGAGAAGTGTATCAGTGGCATCAACCAACTTACACGACTATTTTTGCCTGATAATGAATACCTGCAAATTAGTTTGTGCTTAAAGTTTTGTATACAAAAAACAATTTCTATCTTCCTATTTCAATTTACCCTAATGAATCTATCCCAACCTATGTATCCTGTAAGCCCTGTCGGTGTGCCGTTAGCGGCAACAAATCCATCAGCCAGTTTTAAAAAAGAGGTAAAGAAAGTGCTGGTTTCGGTGGCACTATTCTTCGCTGTTTATATCATTTTAATTATTCTGGCAGGGCTGCTTGCCATTGGCTGTGTGTATGCAGGAATTTTTGTGATAATAAATTCTGGCCATTTGATCGGGATTATTGCCGGAGTGGGTATCATCAGCACTGGGATAATGGTGGTGATCTTTTTAGTCAAATTTATTTTCTCAGTAAAGAAATACGATGAGTCAGGAACGATTACCATCGGTGAAGCCGAGCAGCCTCAGCTATTCGCATTTATCAGGCAGTTAACAACTGAAACGCAAACCCAGTTTCCTAAAAAAATAGTACTATCGCCGGAGGTTAACGCCAGTGTGTTTTATAATGATAGTTTCTGGAGCATGATCTTTCCCGTGAAGAAGAATTTACAAATTGGCCTCGGCCTTGTAAACTGTTTAACGCTTAGTGAATTTAAGGCTGTGATGGCACATGAATTCGGCCATTTTTCGCAACGAAGTATGAAACTGGGCAGTTTTGTCTACAATGTAAATAAGGCAATTTATAACATGCTTTACGAAAACAAAGATTATGGCAATTTTTTGCAAAAATGGGGTAACCTGCATTTTGCAATTGGAATTTTTGTGTGGGTTACCATTCAAATTGTAAAAGGCATACAGAAAATATTGCAGTGTATGTATAGCCTCATCAACAAAAATTATATGGGGCTGTCACGTGAAATGGAATTTCATGCAGATGCGGTGGCCGCAAGCGTTAGCGGCAGCAGTAACCTCATTTCTGCTTTGCAAAAATTGGAGATCAGCGATGTATGTTATCAAACGGTGTTGCAAAAAGCGGACGACCTGGTTGGTGAAAAAACAAGGCTGCAAAATATTTATGGCAATCACGATGTGGTAATGGAAGCCTATGCACAGCACAATGGCTTAGCCGTTCAAAACAGAACCCCGTTGGCTGATGAAGATTTTTTTAAGAAGTTCCAATACAATAAGATCAATATAAAAAATCAATGGGCCTCGCATCCGCCACGGGAGGAGCGGAATATGCATTTGCATCAGTTAAACATACTGGCAGACAGCGATGCAAGGCCGGCATGGGTTATATTTAATAATGCGGAAGAACTACAGCAAAAACTTTCTGATGTTGTATATCGATTGGTGCCTGCAGAACAATTGCACCAGCATATGAACGCAGTTGCTTTCAAAGAAAAGTATCAGGAAGATATTGAAACATACAGTTTGCCAAAAGAATACAATGGTTATTATGATGATTCGCAAATGAATGAGCTGAATTTAGATATGGTGTTTGGCGGGGCTGAAGGAACCGTTCCGAACAAAAATAATTTTGCGGCCCTGTTTGCTGATGAATGGATTGAGCTAATTAAAAAACAGGCAGGTGATCAACAGGATGTGGAAATACTTAAAGCGATCACGGAAAAACGCATCAAGGTAAAAACATTTGATTACGATGGCGATAAAATGGCAAAAGTAGAGGCGCCCACTTTGTTGGAACAATTACAAGCAACCGTGGCCCATCAGCAAAAGCAAATACAGCAACATGAGGAAGCAATTGCGGTTTTTTTTTACAATGCTGCACTTGCAAATAGCAACGAGGCTGCTACTACGCTAAAAGAAAAATATACAGCTCATTTTGGACTTAAAAAAAGCCTGGAAACTTTTATTAATTCAGGACGGCAAGTATTGGATCTGCTATCACCTTTGCTAGGGGGAGAAACCGTAAGTATAGAAAATGCAGAAAAGATGGCCAAAGGATTAAGGGCTGAAAGCAGCACGCTGAAACCAATGGTTAAAAAATGGCTCACGGAAGGCATATACCGGACTAACGTGGTACTACAAACTAAAATAGAAAATTTTGTAGAGGCTGACTACCGTTACTTCAGTGGCACTTCCTTTTTTGATACAGAGTTGGGGACGATAAACCAACTGGTAAATGAAACGCCGGGGCTTTTGGCCGTCGCTCAATATAAAAGTTTTAAAGAATTACTTCTTTACCAGTTGAAGCTTGTTCCAGAGTAGGAGCTGAGTAATCATTTTAGTATTCAACCTCTTACCAAAGAATAAATCTATTTTGCTCAACATCATTCCATTTGACCGCTTGGTTTACTACCTTTCCAAAAATTAAATAACAAGGATACATTTCTAAGGTCTATTTCATCTTTATTAATTTAAAACTATGGAGAAGTTAGTAGAGGATTTGTCCAAACAACATCAATTAATTTCCGGGCTTTTTAAATGGCCTTCTGCTAAAGCAGATTGGGCTCAGTACAGGTTATCCAAAGAGCAACTGGATTTTTTTGATGAATATGGCTATCTAAGCGATGTGAAATTGCTGGAAGAATGGCAGATAGAAAAACTAAATGAAGAACTGGCAGAAATAACTGACCCTGCGCATCCCGGGCATGAATTATTTTATGAATTTCACAGCAATGAATCAGCCGACCCGAATGCTGTATTGTTTCATGCTTTGGGTGCATGGCGAATTACGAAAGGCTTTCATGATACCATTTGGAATCCTGCTTTTTTAATGGCTGCAAGCCAGTTGCTGGGCAACAAAGCAATACGTTTCTGGCACGACCAACTGTTTTGCAAACCTGCCAGGCATGGAGGTGTGGTGGCTTGGCACCAGGACTATTCTTATTGGACAAGAACCGGCCCAATTCAACACCTCACCTGTTGGGTAGCATTAGATAATGCCAGTAAAGAGAATGGTTGTTTATATTATGTGCCTAAAAGCCATCGCTGGGGCTTGCTTGATAAACCTGATCTTGCCGGTAATATGGATGGGCTTATGGAATACCTTTCGCCAGAGCAAAAATCTGAATTTCATCCTGTACCGATTGAGATAAAAAAAGGTTATGCTACCTTTCATCATCCCCTGATGGTCCATGGTTCTTACGAAAACAAGTCACCTCAATCAAGAAGGGCCTTCGTGTTGAATGTGTTTACAGATGGAACCAAATCCAACACCAACGATGTGCTATTGAACGGTGTGCCTGCAATAGCTGAAGGCAAAAAAATGGAAGGGCAATTTTTCCCTCTGATTTTTAATCCTGATGCTATTTAATTAAATAATGAGGGTGGAAGTGACCGCCTTTGTGAGTAGGCGGATTGTTAATTATAAAATTTTAAACTGAAACATGAGACTTTGTATTATTTATTGCCTGGTAGTTATTGCAGGCATTTCACCGCTTTACGGACAGGTGCCTGCCGGAAAATTTATTCCTTTCAATAACAAATCAATCAGTTATATGGGACGTGTAGGCATCACTGATTCCTGTACAGAAATATACTGGACCGGCACAAGCGTAACCCTGAACGTAAGATCAACGGGCACTGTAAAAGCCTTGCTGTCTGATGAAAAAGGGAACAATTATTACTATGTGATTGTAGACGGCAATGGCGATAGCGCTGTTAAAATAAAAGTTCACAAGGAGAAGCAATTGTACACGCTGGCTTCTCACCTGGATGCAGGCAGGCATCGCATCGAATTATTTAAAGTAACCAACACAGATTTTATTACTACCCGCTTTTACGGCTTTGAAACTGATGCAACGGCAAAACTTATAAAAGCGCCTAAGAAGCCGGCAAAAAAGATAGAGTTTTTTGGCAATTCAATTACCTGCGGGCATGGTGCCGAAAACGAGAGTCACGATTCAGGTGAGCCGCAATTCTTCAACAATTACAGGGCTTATGGTGCAATTACCGCCAGGCATTTTAATGCACAATATCATTGCACGGCAAAGAGTGGCATCGGTATTACCGTTAGTTGGTTCCGCGAAGTGATGGCTGATATCTATGACCGGCTCAATCCAGGGGATTCAACCAGTAAATGGAATTTTTCGGATTATGTGCCAGACATCGTGGTAGTGAATTTATTGCAAAATGATAGCTGGCTTACCAACATGCCTGCTCATCCACAATTCAAGGCAAGGTTTGATAGCACGAAGCCTTCGGAAGAATTTGTGATCAATGCATACAAGCATTTTATACAGTCGCTCCGCATCAAATACCCAACGGCGCAAATCATCTGCTGTTTAGGGAGTATGGATGCCACAAGGGAAGGCTCAAAGTGGCCCGGCTATATTAACGAGGCTGTCGCCAGGCTGCAGGATTTAAAGATCACCACGCATTTCTTTGCGTTTAAAAATACGCCGGGCCATCCCGTTATCGCAGAGCAAGCAGCCATGGCAAATGATCTGATCAACTTTATAGAAAATAAAAAATACTGGAGATAAAATTTGATAGCAAGATTAGGCGCTCCCAGGCTTGCCGCTCATCTAAACCCTCTCCCAAAGTGAGGGCTTTAGAACGCTTCGTTACGCAAACTCCCCTCTATCTCGGAGCTACGATTAGGGCCGTCCTGGCCGATGGCTGGTATATTATGCTGCGTGGTTATGTTAGTTCATTACAAAGCAATGCTGAATTATTTTGCTAAGGGTAGTATTATTCCTTCGCAAAACTGATATGCATATAATTAATTATTGAAACTTTTTGTGCAGAGAAATATTAGTAAGCATGCAGTTTTATATAGTTCTTATAGCACAATTAATGGTTCATGTCATTGCTAACTTATGCAACGGCGCATCTTTTAACAACTTGTTAAATTAAATTTCAAATATCTGCATACTATTTTACTTTTTAAATCGTTGCCTATACTAATGAATCAAAGGGAATGATTTTTGCTTTTATCCATCGAAATAAAATAGATTATGAAAAGATTGTTTTTAAGTGCCGCAGTTTTATCCTGCTTTGTAGCTGTAAAGGCTCAGAATGTTCATCTTACGTTGTTTGGGGGTATAAGTAATTACCAGGGCGATCTGCAGGGTAAAAGATTGACCTTTCAGCAGGCAAATGCTGCGGTGGGTGTAGGTGCATTATATGAAGTTTCTGAAAAATTATATATTAGGGGCAATGTTACTTTTGGTAAAATAAAGGGCGATGACAATAAATCACTCATAAACTTTCCACGCAACCTAAGTTTTTCGTCCCCCATTACTGATATACATCTTGGTTTGGAATATGACATCTTAAATTCATATCAGCATACGCTCACACCTTTCGTATTTGCAGGTGTTTCGGCTTTTATGTTCAAACCATCTACAATTGATTCTACAGGTAAAAAAATAATGTTACAACCACTGGGAACAGAAGGGCAGGGGTTTTACCAGGGAAGAACAAAATATAACCTTACTCAAATGGCCTTGCCTTTTGGGGGAGGTATAAAATTTTCACTTTCTGAAAACATAAAAGTCCGTTTTGAAATTGGATTGCGTAAAACATTTACTGATTATTTAGATGATGTAAGTACTACATATGCCGATGAAACTTTATTACTACAAAATAATGGCCAGCAGGCGGTAGACATCGCTTTTAGAGGAGATGAGATAAAAGGAAACTCCACACTATATCCTGCAGCGGGTACGCAACGGGGAAACCCTGCAAGTAAAGATTGGTATTATTTTACGGGCTTAGGAATCAGCTATCGCTTATCCCCAAAATATGATGGCGCCGGAGGAAATAAAAGTAAATTAGGCTGTCCCACATTCTAATCCCTACCTATACTTTTAGCGTCATCCGTCAATACAACCATTCTACCATTTTAGTGTTTTACATTTGCACTGAAATAACAGAGAATGGCATATAAATCGCTGGAAGCATGTTTAGTTGATCTGGAAAAAAACAGGCAACTCGTCAGGATAAAAGAGCAGGTGGATCCAAACCTGGAAATGGCCGCCATTCACCTACGGGTACACGAAGCGCATGGGCCGGCGCTGCTTTTCGAAAATGTAAAAGGAAGTAAATTCAGGGCGGCCTCCAATATATTTGGTACGCTTGAAAGAAGCAAATTTATCTTCCGTGATACCCTTGCACTTGTTCAGCAACTGATAGCTTTAAAAAATGATCCGGTAAAAGCTTTTAAACATCCAATCAAAAATTTTAGCGCAGGGCTTGCAGCTTTCAAAGCATTGCCTCTCAAAAATCCCGGTGATAAGCCTGTATTATTTCAGCAAATCCAGGTACAGGATATTCCACAAATAAAACATTGGCCGATGGATGGTGGCGCCTTTGTCACGCTCCCACAGGTATATACAGAAGATATTGACAAGCCCGGCATAATGAATGCCAACCTCGGCATGTACCGCATACAGTTATCAGGAAATGACTACACGCTTAATAAAGAAATTGGTTTACATTACCAACTGCACAGAGGTATTGGTGTGCACCAAAGCAAGGCCAACAGTAAGGGATTGCCACTGAAAGTAAGCGTGTTTGCAGGTGGCCCGCCCTCACATAGCGTTAGTGCGGTAATGCCGTTACCGGAAGGCATAAGCGAAATGACTTTTGCGGGTGTACTGGGTAACAGGCGGTTTAGGTATAGTTATCAGGATGGGTATTGCATCAGCACGGATGCTGACTTCGTGATCACCGGTGAAGTGTGGCCCGGTGAGAATAAACCAGAGGGGCCTTTCGGCGATCACCTGGGTTATTATAGTTTGACACACAACTTTCCGCTGATGAAAGTACACAAGGTATTTGCAAAGGAAAATGCTATCTGGCCATTTACTGTTGTAGGCAGGCCGCCGCAGGAAGATACCAGTTTCGGGCAACTGATACATGAAATAACCGGCAGCGCCATACAAGCTGAAATACCAGGTTTAAAAGAAGTACATGCGGTCGATGCAGCAGGCGTCCACCCTCTGTTGTTAGCTATCGGAAGTGAGCGATACACTCCGTATTCACCCGCTACTCAACCTGCCGAGATACTGACCATTGCCAACCATATCCTGGGAACGGGGCAGCTTAGCCTTGCAAAGTTTTTATTCATTACAGCAGATGATACCAATCAATTAAATACGGGGGATATTAACCATTTCTTTCAATATATTTTGCAAAGGATAAATCTCAAAAGAGATATTCATTTTTACACAAACACAACCATTGATACACTTGATTATTCAGGCACTTCAGTTAATAGTGGCAGCAAGGTAGTGCTGGCGGCCTACGGCCAAATAGTGAGGGAGCTAACAACAACAGTACCTCCGTGCCTGCAGTCATTACATAATTTTGAAAAAGCAACATTTGTACTGCCAGGCGTGATCGCTTTGCAGACGAGCGGTTTCAAAGATTATACAAATGTTGTTCATGAAATGGATATTTTGAATGAACAATTAATAGAAAAAATAGCAGAACTGCAAACAGTTCCATTATTGATTATTTGCGACGATGCAGATTTTCTAAGCGCAAGCCTGCGAAACTTTTTGTGGGTTAGTTTTACGCGTTGCAATCCTTCACACGATATACATGGCATCGGTGCATTTTATGAAAATAAACATTGGGGTTGCGCCGGGCCATTGGTGTTGGATGCAAGGATAAAACCCCATCATGCCCCGGCGGTTGAAATGGATGCAGCTACCGAAAGAAAGATCGATCATTTATTTGAAAAGGGTGGAAGCTTGCATGGTGTAATCTAGTGTTAAGTGTATATGACTCCATTTTAATTGCACGAATTAGGTGCACCAATTACACGAATTAAGAATAAGAACTGTATTAATTTCAAATTCGTCCAGCTATCTTTTATCACAACTTCTTTATCACGATCTTCTCTGTGTATTCAGCCAATATCTCATTAAAGAAATTCTTTGTAGCTAAAAATTTAGCTGCTGGAATTTTATATTCATTTAATTGCAGGCGGGCTACAGAGCGAATACTTTTTTTACTTTCATCAAACTCATATGTACTTATGAAACTGCCATATTCAAACATTATCTTCTTTTCTTTTGGCAATGTTTCAATTGTAAATCCTTCTGATAATTTATAAATGGTAGTATCTGTTTTGATAAAGGGATGCTCAAAATAAAAATCCTGTGTGCGGTGTTCTGTTTCAGGCAATACACTACTCCATATTTTGTAGATACGCGGATTGAGAAACACTTTTTTCCCTGCTGTAAACTCTGGCACTTTACTGATACTCATCACTAATGTTGTAGCAACATTTCTGTCAGAATCGTTGTAATTTATTTCAAAGTCATCTGGCTGCATAAAGCCAATATAATTGACCAGGAATTTTTTTTGATCGTCCTTTTTTTGGTTACTTAGATAATCCATCAAGTATTTATATTCCCCCCTTGTATTGAGAGCGACATTTACAATACCAGAGCCATCAGTGGCAAGGTCGATAATCGAATGAGAGGAAAATATATTATCCGAAGCTTTGCTTTTAGGAGTAGGCACCAGTTTGCCACCATCTTCCGTTATTAGCAACGCATACCTGTTTTCACTGGATTTTCCCAGCACACCAAATTCGGTGATGTTACTGGTACATTCTAACCAGATAGTATCTTTTTGTAATGGCACACAAAGTATTACATGATTAAAGCCATTGTGAGGATAAGCCGGATCGACAGGTAATTTATTATAGGTTGCATTGATCAAAGCCTGGTAACTTTTAATTCCTACCGCACTTAAGCAAGCCTGTGTATAATTGCTTAATGCCTTACAATCGCCATATTTTTTCTTATCAACAAAATTAGCTTCGAACGGCTTAAAGCCTCCAATTCCCAAAGCAATAAGCACGTACCTGCAATTTGATTGAAGGTAATGGTAAATAATTTTGGCCTTGGCTTTGTCATTTGCGGCATCCTTAACCAATGTTTGAAAAAATTGCTTTCTTTCCTCCGTAAGATTATTGGCATTCTTTGCCAATAATCCATACCATTTTCCAAAATCCTGCCAGGTACTCATATCACCTGCATAGCCATCCAGTTCAAACTTATTAGGCGATAACAAGATATGAGGGTACCTACTTTCGCGGCTAACACTGCCAGCTTCATATTTTAACGCCACTAAGTTTTTGGTCAGCCAGGTATAAGTCTTTATTTTTCCATCATTGGTAATTACCGGCATAAGACTAGTATTCTTACCCTTGAATCTCATATCAAGATCAACAGGAACGGTTGCAACGAAAACGGAATTCTCAACGGATTGTTCGGGAAACTGCACTTCATAATTGGGGTAGTCTAGTAATCCATTGTACCTTATTTCATAATCTACCTCCATCGTAATTGGATAGGAAGAAGCAGGTAATTCAATAAAGTACACTTTGCCGTCTGGAACCAGTCCTTCTCCAGCAGATTGTTTTGATAAGTCTGAACGCTTGTACTTTTTTATAGACATACCCTTACTGTCAAACAGTTGGATTGAAACGCTTTCCAGTGACTGAAACTGGTCTGCTGATGCCTGAAACACTAACTCGTCCTTTGCCTCTTCATCTAACACTGTCACCACAGTATGCGACCTATAAATAGCCTTCCCAATTTCTTTTACTTCAAATTCTATACGTTCTTCCCGCTTTACAGAATGGGCATCCTTCTTTAGTGCTTCGGGAATAGTGGATGCATCGTATATTTTATTTTGGGCAAAACCGCTTAGCATTACTAAAACGGATAGGATCATAGATGATACTTTTTTCATGGCTGGTGGTTAGGTTAAATTCGAAAGCAAGAATAAGTTTTAAGTGGCTCCAAAAGTTATCCTTTCTTATATACGATTTGCTCGTTCAGTAGTTCAAAAAGCTTTTTATAAAACTCCTGGAAATATGGATAATCATCAGCTGAATAGAATGGCTTTTTGATATCAAGCTGTATCCGTATCGAAACATGATCGTCGGTAACTTCCATCCGCCTTGTAAATATGATGCTGGTATCCGGCATGATCATTTTTATATTTTTGGGCAACTCATCAAATTTATAGCCATCGGGAATAGTAAAATTTCCAATAACAGAATATTTTTGATTGCATCCAAAAAACACATCAGAAGTGCGGTTATCAGCTATGAAAGGATTTTTTTCGAGGCCCGTAAAAAGATTAGCCGAAAAATAATGATAATCGCCTGAAGAGCTTGTTTTATTGGTAAACATCACCGTCTGTTTCAGTGGCAATGAATCCATGTTTTCATTCTCGATACCCACACTGTCTATGGTGAAACCGGGGTTTTTTGAAGTAAAATAGGTTTCAACAAACTTTGCTTTTCCTTTTTTTAGTTCGGGAATTCTATCAAGCCGGCTGTAATCATAACAAGATATGTTAGCTTCTCCTTTCATTAAGCCTTTTTCATCAATACTGGCCCTGACAAAGCAAGTGTTCCCATAAAGTTTTTCCGGGTTCCATAATGTTTTCCAGCCCCAGTCAGAAGTACTCATCTTCTCAATTACAAGCCCCTCAGAATATAACACTTCCTGTGGTATTAGTTTTGCCGGTGTGTATTTATCCGTGGCATCCAGTACATAAACATTGCTATCAATTTCCACGTAGGCCATTACTTTGTTAAACTGCGAAATACTGGCCAGGCCTGTGTTTACCCTGCCATTATCTCTCGTACTTACCAATACCGGGTGTACTTTTAAGTCGGCATCTTTTAACAGGTTTACCAATATAAGGTTGATCTCACCTGACGTACCTTTTTTATCTCTCCATGCAGCTTTTACACCTTCAAATGCCCATATGCCGTAGTAGTCGTTCCATTTCATATTCTTTTTCACATATTCATGAATGACCACCATTTTTTGATAAGGATCTGTAATTTTTGCCAGCATAGCATCAAGGTCGCTGGTTCGGGGGATATTCTTTTTTAATTGGGCGCCAAAATCTTCATCCTCCATTAAAAGCTTAATGATTTCGGGCCATGTTTTTATAAGATTTCTTCGTAGTTGCCCCGCAATATCAATTGCCTGCAAAAGAGGCAGTACACGTTGCTGGTAATCTTCATCGCAGGTTATATAAGGTTCGTCCCGCAGTGCCGGAACGTCTTTCATAGTGTATGTTTTAATATTGCGATATCCTTTCTGGCTCTCTTTGGCCTCAGCATTCAAAGAACCCTGCTGCGTTGCTGTAATAATAAGTTCATTCGGAAAATCCATTGTGTAACGGCTAAGCTTTACGGGGATTGATCTTTGGAAATACCAGTCTTTTACCCCGTATAAATTATTGGCATCATCCAAATATTTGTATTCGATAATTGTTCCTTTTTTTACTTCCGGAAAAGCAAAGATCACTTCTGAATAACGGTTATTTATTATCTTCCGGTATATAAGGTTCTTATCGACTTTGGTATAAACGATATTACCCGAAGCATCAAGATTAGCCGATTGAGCCGAGATATTTTTGATGTCTTCCAGGTTGCGCTCTGAATTATAACGGATTTTAATATTCGCCCTGTCAAGTCCTTTATCTGATAAAATTTTAATCCTTACATGCCGTACGAATTCTGTTCTAAGTACATTGCCAGTGGTGGTGTTTAGATTAAGATTACAATAAACTTCGCCTACATCAAATAAAACCAGGGCTTCAGCCGCATTATCAAAACTGCAGGTGGTCATTTCAAGATCTGCTTTGTCAATTTTGCCGAAGGCAGGAACATCTTTTTGAGCAAAGACGGCAGGGCATAGGGATAATAGTAATAGGATAAAAGATGGATACTTCATGGTTAGGGTTGATTAATTTTAAACAAGATATCGATTATCGTGTATTAAATATAAATTTGAAAAAAAAAATATAATTCAAATAGAATGGCAGTAAAAAGTTTTCTTAAGATATTGGGCGCTATGTTTTTGTTTTCCTCTTGCAATGCACAGCAACAGTCGCCTGGGTTGAAAGTAAATGTGGATGACAATACGTTGCTATGGGAGGTAAGTGGCAAGGGACTCAAGAGTTCTTCCTATATATTTGGCACCTTTCATTTAATGTGCAGTAACGATATACAATTTAGCGAGCAACTGAAAACGGCAGTCGCAAATTCCAACGTTATTTATCTTGAAATGGATATGGATGACCCTTCGATTATGCTGAGTGGATTGATGCTGTTGAATATGAAAGATGGGAAGACTTTGCAGGATCTTTATACTGCTGCGGAGTATGAAAAGGTGTCTTCCTTTTTTAAAGATACTTTACATATGCCTATGGGTTTTTTGCAAAGAACTAAACCATTTTTTCTTGCCGCAATGTTGTATCCAAAGATGATGCCCTGCAAGAACGTGTCGGGGGTAGAGCAGGAACTGATGAAACTCGCCAAAATACATAAAAAGGAAATCAAGGGTTTGGAAACAATGGAGTTCCAGGCAGCGGTCTTCGACAGTATACCTTACGAGAAACAGGCTAAAGAATTATTAAAATCAATAGACAGCCTGGTTTCGTATCAAAAGTATTTTGACACAATGATAGCGGTATATAAAACCCAGCGGTTGATGGAGATTGAGGACCTGTTTAAGAATGCGGAGTTTGGAATGGAAGAAAATCAGGACCTGTTGCTAAATGACCGGAACAAAAACTGGGTTAAACAATTAAATACGATCATGAAAAATGAAAGTGTATTTGCAGGCGTAGGGGCAGGGCACCTGGTAGGTAAAGAGGGGCTTATCAGTTTATTAAGAAAAGAAGGCTACACTTTAAAACCTTTATTTAATAAGTAACAGGTTTAAACTACCGAAAGCAATTTCATTGAACCAATTGCAGGGTATTTTTGTATATAGGAATAATCTCCGGAAATAGAATGAAAAGAATAAATGGTGCCGTACTCTTACTAACTTTTTTTTGCTCCTGCGAAAAGGATATCAACTTTGATCTCAAAGATTCAGCAGATCTGTTGGTCGTGGATGCCAATATTGAAAACGGCCGTCCACCGGTGGTAGTGCTTACCAAAAGTTTAAGTTTTTTCACCACGCTCAACCCGGCCTTGTTACTCAATTCTTTTGTAAGAAATGCGGAAGTAACCATATCTAATGGAGTGCTGACACATAAATTAAAAGAATATGCCACGCCAGTGGGAGGTGGTATTACTTTATATTCTTATAGTATCGATTCCAGTAATCTTGCTACTGCTTTTACCGGAGCTTTCAATACAAGTTATACATTAAAAATAAGAGCTGAAGGTAAAGATTATAGTGCCACCACCACCATCCCCGTATTAGCTAAAAAAGCAGATTCATTGTGGTGGAAGCCGGCACCTTTTTCAAAAGACACCACCAACGTGATAATGATGGTAAGATCAACCGATCCACCAGGGCTTGGAAACTATATCCGCTATTTCACCAGGACAAACAGTGGCCCATTTTTACCCGGTGAAAACTCTGTGTTTGACGACCAGGTTATAAATAATACCACCTACCAGTTGCAGGTAGATCCTGGCGTGGATAGGAATAACACCGTTCCGTTTGATAGCAACTATTTTAAAAGGGGCGACACAGTAACGCTGAAACTCTGTAATATAGACAAGCCTACTTTTACTTTTTGGACTACCTGGGAATTCGCGTTTCAAAGTATTGGTAATCCTTTTGCACAACCGAACAAAGTGATCGGCAATATCAGTAACGGTGCACTGGGAGCGTTCTATGGTTATGCTGCTTTTTATAAGACACTGATCATACCGAAATGAGAAGCAAGGTATATATGGTTTAGGGTTAATTACCGTGATATATATTTTTAGTGTTATTTACTTTCATGCTACCTACACTCTTCTTGCGTCCTTATCCCTTAAACCTTACACCTTTAACCTTATATTACCGTTTCACATCCTAAACCTTACACCCTTAACCCTTATTTGCGTAATTTTGCGCAACAAAAAAATAATATGGAAAACAGTTCATTGGAAAGAGTTCATTGTTTAATAATAGGTTCAGGGCCGGCAGGTTATACGGCAGCGATTTATGCAAGCCGGGCGGGTCTTAAACCGGTACTATATCAAGGTATTCAGCCAGGTGGCCAGTTAACGATTACAACAGAAGTTGAAAATTACCCAGGTTACCCAGATGGAATACAGGGGCCTGAAATGATGGTTCATTTCGAAAACCAGGCTAAGCGTATGGGAGCTGATATTCGTTATGGCCTTGCAACGAAGGTCGATTTTTCATCTCAGCCATATAAAATAGAAATTGATGAAGAAAAGTGGATTGAAGCCGATGCGGTGATCATTTCGACGGGGGCTTCTGCAAAATGGCTGGGTTTGGAAAGCGAGCAGCGGCTGAACGGGTATGGCGTAAGCGCCTGCGCAGTTTGTGATGGATTTTTCTTTAAAGGCAAAGAGGTGGCAATAATAGGAGCCGGTGATACTGCCGCTGAAGAAGCGTTATATCTTTCCAATATTTGCTCGCAAGTACATATGATCGTTAGGAAAGGAGAGATGAGGGCCAGTAAAATAATGCAGGAAAGAGTAATAAAGAATCCAAACATAAAAGTATACTGGCACAGTGAAACAGATGAAATATTGGGCGACAAAAAAGTAGAGGCAGTCCGCATAAAAAACAATCAGACAGGTGAAAAGCAGGAGATTCCTGTGAGTGCTTTTTTCGTCGCTATCGGGCATCATCCCAACAGCGATATCTTTAAAGGATGGCTGGATATGGATGAAGCTGGTTACCTGATCACAGAGCCTGGTACTTCCAAAACCAACGTGGAAGGAGTATTTGCAAGCGGGGATGTACAGGACAAAATCTACAGGCAGGCTGTCACGGCTGCAGGCAGTGGATGTATAGCAGCATTGGATGCGGAAAGATGGCTAAGCGCCAGGGAGCATTGATGCTGGATACCTTACTCCGGATACTGACTACTGTTTTTCTAATACTTAATAAAAATTAATGTTGACAATACACTTAGAGAAATTGCTATTTCATTCTTTTCATGGCTTTTATGAAGAAGAAAAAATATTAGGAAACGAATTCGAGGTAAGTGCCGATGTGGTATTGGAAACCTCCGGTGAGATCACTACGTTGCGCCAAACTGTTAATTATGTCACTATTTATCATGTGATCAAACATAGGATGCAATTGGCTACGCCTTTGCTGGAGACTGTGGCACAGGAATTGACCCACGCAATCCATGCTATTGACAACAGGATCAAGTCTGTAAGCATCACTATCAAAAAATTATCTCCTCCGATTGAAAACTTCCAGGGTATTGTTGGTGTGAGTTATAAATCGACCTTCTAGTATGAACACCCTATTGTTGAGTTTTTTTTCTTTATTAATTTTCATATCATCACCCGCACAGGATATTGCGGCACTCATCAAAGAAGCCAATCGTTTGGAAGCTGTACCAAATGAAAAAGCAGCTTTGACTAAATTCAAAGAAGTACTAAAAGCCCAGCCTGCCAACAGCTACGTACTTAATAAATGCAGCGAGCTTTGCAGCAGGATCGGCAAAAGGCAAACAAATCCTAAATTAGTTGAAGACTATTACACGGCCGCTAAAACCTACGCCAGTATTGCATTGAAAATCAATCCCCAGAATTCAGAATCAAATTGCGTAATGGCCATAGCCCTTGGACGAACTTCTCTTAATAAAAGTGGGAAGGAAAAGATAAATTCTGCCAAAGAAATAAAAAAATATGTGGATGCCGCCATTAAAAATGACCATCGGAATTTTAAAGCATGGCATGTATTAGGCCGCTGGCATTATGAAATAAGCAACTTAAACGGTTTTGAAAGAACTGCAGTAAGAATTTTCTATGGGGGCTTGCCGGAAGCAACATTGACCCTCTCATTGTATGCTTTTGAAAAGGCACAGACAATTACGGATGGGTTTATCCTAAATTATTTTGAAATGGCGAAAGCCTATAAAAAAAATAATCAAACTGCTAAAGCGGTTGCACTGCTTTCTAAAATGCTGACCGTCCCAAATCAAACAGAAGACGACCCGTTCATCAAAGAAGATGGAAGAAAGTTAATAAATGAATGGCGTTAAAATTATCGCCGGTTAACCGAACCCTACCCTGAAAATCAAAAGTTATTATATGAAATATTTTTTTACGGCCTTATTTTTTTGCAGCACTATTTTGTTTTCCACAGCTCAAAATGAAGTGCCGATCGAATCAGTTTATGATCCCCATGATTTGTTTTCGCCGCTGTTTTATCCTATTGGTGAAACCAATACAAGAGCCGTCACGGGCGAGCCAAATGTTGGTTATTGGCAAAACAAAGCTGATTATCTTATCAACGTTTCGCTAAATGACATTACACATGAAATTGCCGGAACGGTAACAATTACTTATAAAAATAATAGTCCGCACAAGCTGCCTTTTGTATGGCTGCAATTGGATCAAAACTTATTCAATAAAGACAGTCGTGGTCAGGCACGTATGCCTGTAGGCAGCCGTAGCCGTTATGGTGATGCAAACAACAATTTCAAGGGCGGTTACACCATCAGTACAGTAAAAATAAATGATGCTACAGTTACTGATTATGTGATCACGGATACGAGGATGCAGATCCGCTTGCCAAAGCCAATGTCGGCTACAGGCGATATAATCAAAATAAAGCTGGACTACTCATTTTTAATGCCGGACTACGCTGCTGATAGAGGCGGTATTGTACCCACCAAAAATGGTGAAATGTTCTGTGTTGCCCAATGGTATCCGCGGATGTGCGTATTTGATGATATAGAAGGGTGGAACACGTTACCATACCTGGGGCCTAGTGAATTTTATCTGGAATACGGCGATTTTGATTTAACCATTACTGCCCCGGCATCCCATATAGTAGTGGCCAGTGGCGAATTAATGAATCCTGCTGAAGTGTTGACCCCCTTGCAGGTAAGCCGCCTGGAAGAAGCAAAGAAAAGCGATAAAACGGTAATGATCCTAACCGAAAAAGAAATGCTGGATCCCGACTCCAGGCCAAAAGCAGCTACGCTTAGCTGGCACTATAAAATAGCCAATGCAAGGGATGCATCCTGGGCTTCTTCGAAAGCATTTATATGGGATGCTGCAAAAATTAATTTACCGGATGGTAAAAAATCATTGGCAATGAGTGTTTACCCTTCAGAGAGCAAAGGTGACAAAAGATGGAGCAGATCGACAGAGTATGTAAAAGCAAGTATTGAGAACTACAGTAAAAGATGGTATGTTTATCCTTACCCCGTGGCTACCAATGTAGCAAGCCATGTGGGCGGCATGGAATACCCGGGTATAATTTTTTGCAGTTATAAATCGGGCACAAACGGCCTGTTTGGGGTAACGGACCATGAGCTTGGCCATACCTGGTTTCCGATGATTGTAGGCAGCAATGAACGTAAATATGGCTGGATGGATGAAGGCTTTGATACATTCATAAATTCACTCGCAGATGACGATTTTAATAACGGTGAATATAAAGCCCAACCGACTACAATGGAATTTTCGGCAGGGTACATGTTTGCCAACGGTAGCGAAGCAGTTATGAATACACCCGATGCCTTGCAGGAAGCAAATATTGGTACTGCATTGTATTCAAAGCCCGGTTATGGATTACAATTGTTGCGTAATGAAATTTTAGGGCCTGTTCGTTTTGACTATGCTTTCAAAACTTATATCCAGCGTTGGGCTTTCAAGCATCCTACTCCGTGGGATTTTTTTAGAACAATGGATAACGTAGCCGGTGAAAATTTAGGTTGGTTTTGGAAATCGTGGTTTTTAGAAAATTATAAACTTGACCAGGCGATCATCGCGGTTGAATACGAAAATAACGATGCTGCTAATGGGGCATTGGTTACGATCGCAAACCTGGAGCAGATGGCAATGCCTGTTAACATTGCGTATGAAACAGTGACTGGCCTAAAGGGTACATTAAAGCTGCCTGTAGAAATATGGAACAATGTAATCTCGAAAAAAATAAAGCTTCCAACCAAAGCAAAATTAAAGTCAGTGATCATTGATCAGGCAAAGGTTTTTCCTGACATGAATTTCAGCAATAATGAATGGAAAGGGATGTAACAAAATGATGAGGCCGAAGCTGCCCTTAACCAAATATTTATGAACAAATGTTTATGAAGACTTTAAAAAATGTGTTCCAAATATTATTGCATAGATCCAGCAAGAATACAGACAAGTAAATAGTGCTGCTATTCCAAAGCTTTTCCAAAAGTCGTTTTTACATTTCGAAGAATTTTTAAATATCAATCTATAGGCCCTAAAAATGATCCAGTACAGGAGCCCTGCGATAATTAATATCAATGCCCACATTGTCACACCAAGGCTCCAAAGAATTAGTGTCCCGAAAACTCCGATGATGATCCAAATGAATATTGACAGTAGGCAACCTTCAATATCATCAGCAGTTTCAAATAAATTCAAATCTAAATTGCTTGTATTTTTTGCCAATCCAATCGAAGGCCTTTTCAGGGTATCAAGTTTATCGATAAAATTCCCCAGGTCATCTTTAAGTTTCCAGCCCCGGTATAGTCCAGTGGTAATAAATATCAAGAATATGACAGATGTAAAAAAGATAGCTCCATCCATTATCAAAATTTTTCTTTAATCATAGCCGCCACTATTTTGTCAATTGGCAATGTAACGGCATCGGCGCCAAATTTTTCCCATTCTATAAAACGAAACGATTCTATCTGATGAATGGTTTCGTATAGTTGCAGTTGCTGTTCATCAAAATCAAATTCCCTGGTTTTTATTGGTACCGTAATTTCTTTTAAAGCTGTGGCAAAATAATAGATTGATAATATCTGGTGTGCTGAATTAAAAGCACTGTGTTGAAAAAAATCTGTAGTATAAATATGATCACCGACGGCAACGTCAAGATTCATTTCTTCTTTAAATTCTCTTTTTAGGCAATCTCTTGTTCCTTCTCCAATTTCGAGTCCGCCTCCAGGAAATTTTGTGTAATAAGCCCCCCTGATAAACTCATCACTTACCAATACCTGCCGGGCATTATTTATTAAGATACCATAAACCCTAACGGATAACACAAGGCTCATTTTTATTTTTTTACACGTTTCCAGTAGTTCCATGCAACCACTGCAAGTATGATCAATGAAATAATAACAGGTATCCAAAAAGCATAGGGCGTATCCTTGTAGGGGATGGGCACATTCATTCCATAAATGCTAGCTATCAATATAGGCACGGTCAACACAATCGTAAGGGTAGTAAGCCGCTTTAAAACTTCATTCTGATTATTGCTGATAATACTGGCAAATGCATCGAGTGTGCTGCTTAATATATTGGTGTAAGTATTTGCCATTTCCAGGGCTTGGCTCGTTTCTACGATCAGATCATCCAGGAAATCTTTTTCATCTTCATTCAATTGCAGAAAATTGGTGCGTACCATTTTCATCATCAGCAATTCATTGCTTCGCAAAGCTGTCAAAAAATACACAAGACTTTTTTGAATGCGCATTAACTGAAGCAGCTCTTCATTTCGGTTAGCAACATATAGTTTATGTTCCAGTGTATTTCTGCGCAGGTTTATCTCTTTAAGATAGTCCTGAAAATTATTGGTTACTTTTTCAAATATCTTCAGCACCATCATATTTTTCTTATCCGGGCTACGGTTTTGAAAAGTAGTCAGAAACTTTTTAATGGCTTCGTTTTCAAAAGAGTTAACGGTCACGATCTGGTTGTGCGTTAAGATGATACAGATAGGGATGGTTATATAAAACGCGTCGCTGTCATTGAAGGAATTATTTTCTGTAGGGGTTTTAATCACTATGAGTTTTACATTGTCATCAATTTCGTAGCGGCTACGCTCATCAATATCAAGCGAATCTTTTAAAAAGTCGATCGGTATATCCAGTAATTCGCTTAGCTCGGTAAATTCTTCCTGTCTCAGCGGAGGCAATACATTGATCCATGCGCTATCCTCAGGCTTATCTATCCCAATGGCTTTCTGTGCTCCGTTTTTAAAATATTGAATCATTTATCAGGGCTTGTGGTTTAATGTTTGCTGCTTATAACAAATGATTTAGGAAAGCAATTCAATATATTAAAATCAATATTTCCAATGTCCTAGCCGGCAATTTCAATTGTTCCTTTAAATACAAATTCGGCTGGGCCGCAAAGCCAAATGTTTTCGAAATGCTGATCACTTATTTTATCATATTCTACGCTTAGATGGCCTCCGGGGGTTCTTACATTTACTGTATTAAAACCATTTTCATTGTGAGCGGATAGTAAAGCGGCAGCTGTGACTCCGGTACCACAGCTAAGTGTTTCATCCTCCACACCGCGTTCATACGTACGCACGAATATTGAATCTTCACCGCTTGTTTCCACAAAATTTACATTGATGCCATCGGGTGTAAATTCTTTACTGTAACGTATCTCCTGGCCGGTAGATACTACATCAATATCCGCGACCTCAGGAGCAAATTTTACAAAATGTGGTGAACCCGTATTAATCACCGCATAAGAACTATGGTATGCAACCGAATTCACATCCTGCATTTGTAAACTCACACTGCCATCGCTATCTATCTCTGCCACATGTACGCCATCAATCGCAACAAACCGATAAGAGGTTTTAACTATGCCTTTATGAAACGCAAATTTCACGAGGCATCTTCCTCCATTTCCACACATGCTACTTTCATTTCCATCAGCGTTGTAATAGATCATTTCAAAATCATAACCTGTTTTTTTTTCCAATAGCATCAGCCCATCTGCACCCACGCCAAAATGCCTGTCACAAATCAATTTGATTTGCTTTGTTGTTAAGAGTTTGTATTCATCCTGGCGATTATCCAATATCACAAAATCATTGCCGGTGCCCTGGTATTTATAAAATTCAACTTTCATCAATTATAAATTTGTATCTGTAATAATATTTAAAGAGTGCGTAATGAGATTTTGAACTGCCAGGTTGCCATCCTTTGAAAACTCCTTCGTAATTCTATTGGCAACAATTGCACTGAGGCTCACGCAATGATGGCCCAACGCTTTGCCCAAGCCATAGATAGCGGAGGTTTCCATTTCAAAATTAGTGATATGATGATTACCAAACTGAAAGGTTGTAAGATTATCTATCAGTTGAGGATAAGCAAGCCCAAGGCGCAATACCCGACCCTGTGGACCATAAAACCCAGGACAGGTAACAGTAATTCCCTGGTGATAAGAATTGGTAAAATGTTTCAACAAATAACCACTTGCTAAAAAGAGGTAAGGTGATACATTGCCTGAGCCTAATTGGGTATGTGTATTAAAAGCCTGCAATAATTGCTTTTCCTCTTCATTGTTTTCCTTTCGATAAAAATTCATCAGGTTATCTAAGCCTAACCCATGGGTGGACGCAACAAAACTATCTACTGGTATTTCTTTTTGCAAAGATCCGGAAGTGCCAAAGCGTATTATATTTAGTGCGGTGTGTTTTTCTTTGATGGTTCGGGTTTCAAAGTCAATATTTGCCAGTGCGTCCAGTTCGTTTAAAACAATGTCAATATTATCTGGCCCGATACCCGTGCTCACACAACTAAGCCTTTTGTTGCCGACATAACCTGTATGCACTACGAATTCCCTGTGATTGTTCTGGTGTTCAATTGTATCAAAATGTTTACTAACTTCCTTTACTCTATCAGGGTCGCCCACTGTGATAATTGTTTCCGCAATTTCTTCTGGCCTGCAATTAAGATGATACACTGCTCCCCGGTTATTTATAATCAGCTCTGATTCCGCTATTTGGGTCATGGGTTTTATTTAGAATCCCGAATTTCGCACTAACTATTTACAATTTCTAATAAAAAAATTTCCTATTTTTGCAGCGCAATAAAAACCGGGGTATTTGATTTTTGCAAACATGTAAAATAAAAATATGCTGTTGTTTACAATAACGGTCCTGTGGCCGAGTGGCTAGGCAAAGCTCTGCAAAAGCTTCTACACCAGTTCGAATCTGGTCGGGACCTCACTCAAACTGATCCCTCTCCAAATGGAGAGGGATTTTTTAAAACTATGGTTCCTAAAATTTTACATTGGGTTGGAATAGCAGCCTGTATTTTACTGATTATTTCTTGCTTTATACCTTGGGCATATTACGCAGATGCTCATATCGCAAACGAAGCAGAAAGAACATTTACTGGTTTTTATTCTTACAAAAATAATTACGGCAAGCCAGGAAAGATGTTGGTGGCGATAGGAGTGACTGCATTGGCATTGATGCTGCTGCCCAAAATATGGGCAAAACGAACCAATCTTTTCGTTTGTGCATTGGGGGTTGGATACGCCTTTAAGAGTTATATTTTATTTACTTCCTGCTACAATGCATATTGCCCTGAAAAAAAGGCCGGTGTGTTTTTGATGTTAACAGCAACCATTGTTATGTTGATCGCATCTGCATTTCCACACCTTACGCTGAAACAAGCGCCCAACAAAAAACCGGAATAAATCCGGTTGTTTTTTCTACCTAAAAATGATCCCTGCAATATTTTAAATTTCCTTATTAGCGTATTTATGTGCGTTATAAAGTAAAAATATATTTTATAATCTATTCAGGCAATACCCTAAAGTGGGCATTTTTATTAAAACTTCTTCGCCCTCAGCCTATCTCTTTTTACTAGCCAGTTAATGGTTTGTGCTCAACGTATAACCAGGCGGCTTTGGATAGAGGGTAATACCAACAAACGCTAAAAGGAAAGTATGTAACTTGCCTTTTTCAAAACAAGTTTGATCCTTATTGCAATTGCATCATTAAAAAACAACAGAATGAAGACCAGGAAAATCGCAATTATCCTTTCAATGCTTTTAATGTTTTTCCATCTTTCATACGGCCAGCTAAGGGTAGTTACCCAGCTTACTAATAATTGGAAATTTCACAACGGAAAAAATGATTTAGCATCTCAGAAAGATTTTAATGATAATGCCTGGCAAGCTGTAACTGTTCCGCACGACTGGGCAATTTACGGCCCGTTTGATAACGAAATTGATAAGCAGGTAGTGGCAATTGAGCAGAATGGTGAAAAAGTGGCATCCGAAAAAACCGGCAGAACCGGAGCCTTGCCTTATATCGGTGAGGGCTGGTATCGAAATCAATTTACGCTTCCTCATTATAAGAAAGGTCAAAGAGTATTGATCCTTTTCGAAGGAGCGATGAGCGAGCCAAAAGTTTATTTAAACGGGCAAAAAGTGGGTGAATGGAATTATGGATATAACTATTTTTATTTCGATATTACAAAGCAGGTATTGGCTGGAGAAAAAAATTTACTGGCAGTCCATTTAACCAACTTAGGCTCCTCTTCACGCTGGTATCCCGGCGCAGGCTTATACCGCAATGTGAGCATCATTGTAAAAAATACGGAAAGTATCGAGCAATGGGGAACGTCTATTACCACACCATTCATAACACCTGGCTTAGCCAAAGTAAATATCAAAACAAAAGTAACCGGTAACAACGTCCGGCTGGTTACCGAAATTATAGATGCCAATGGGACTTCCATAGTTTCAGATAAAAGCCAGGCTATATTCGGGAATGAAATTGAACAGAATATTGCGGTCCGAAATCCAAAACTATGGAGTCCCGAAACGCCGTATCTGTATAAAGCCATTTCTAAATTATACATAGGTGATGTGCTGAAGGATGAGGTAATTACACGTTTTGGAATTCGTGAGATAAGCTATAAGCCAAACATTGGTTTTAGTTTAAATGGCACGGTACGTAAATTTAAAGGTGTGTGCCTGCACCACGACCTGGGGCCTATTGGTGCGGCCATCAATACAGCCGCATTGCGCAGGCAGTTACGTATTTTAAAAGATATGGGATGTGATGCTATCCGCAGTTCGCACAATATGCCATCGCTGGAACAACTTGAAATATGCGATGAAATGGGGTTTATGTTTTTAGCCGAAACATTTGACGAATGGGCAAAGCCCAAGGTAGAGAATGGGTATAGCCGTTTCTTTAATACTGATGCAGAGAAAGATGTTGTAAACCTTGTGCATGCTACACGCAATCATCCCTGTATCGTAATGTGGAGTGCAGGAAACGAAGTGCCTGACCAATGGGGCGCCGAAGGTGTAAAGCGTGCCAAATGGTTACAGGATATATTTCATCGTGAAGACCCAACCCGCCCGGTAACCGTTGGAATGGACCAGGTTCAAAATTCAATGAAATCAGGCTTTGGTGCATTGCTGGATATTCCTGGCCTGAATTACCGTGATTTTTTATATGATGAAGCCTTTAAAGTTTTTCCACAAGGTTTTATATTGGGTTCCGAAACTGCTTCAACTATTAGCTCGCGGGGAGTATATAAATTTCCTGTTGTGAAGGCGAAACAGAAAGAGTATGATGACAATCAATGTTCTTCCTACGACCTGGAATGCTGTTCCTGGTCGAACCTTCCTGATGAAGACTTTGCATTACAGGATGATAAGCAATGGGTAATTGGCGAGTTTGTATGGACAGGCTTTGATTATTTAGGCGAGCCAACGCCGTATGATAGTAAATGGCCTTCCCGAAGTTCTTATTTTGGCATTTGCGATTTAGCTGGCATACCTAAGGACAGGTTTTATTTATACCGCAGCCGCTGGAATACTAAAGATGAAACATTGCATATTCTGCCACATTGGAACTGGGAAGGAAGGGAAGGGGAAACAACGCCGGTATTTGTTTATACAAATTACGAAAGCGCCGAACTTTTTGTAAATGGTAAAAGTATGGGTGTACAGAAGAAACGCCACGAAACACAACAAACCAGGTACCGCCTAATGTGGATGGATGTGAAATACGAGCCTGGCACATTGAAAGTAGTAGCTTATGATAAAAACGGCAAAGTTGCTGCTGAAGAAAAAATAGTTACCGCCGGCAAACCTTATAAAATCGTACTTGAACCAGATAGAAAAGAGATTAGCGCTGATGGGAAAGACCTATCTTTTGTAACCGTGTCAGTGGTTGATAAAAACGGCAACCCTTGTGCTACCGCTACACAACAATTAAAGTTTAGTGTAACAGGTAAGGGGACTTACCGTGCAGCATGTAATGGTGATGCTACTTCTTTAGAACAGTTTCATTTGCCTACAATGAAATTGTTTAGCGGCAAATTGGTTGTGTTAGTGCAATCCGGCAACGAAGCCGGAGCTATAGAATTGTCTGTTACTGGTAGTGGATTAAAGCCAGGGAAGATTGGTTTGAAATCAGTTTTGTAGATGGATATGTAGGGGGCCACCTTAAGGTTTATTGTTTGAAAATGGCAGAGGAGTTTTCAGATGCCTGTTTATAAATCCGATGGCTTGTTGTTGGGTCATTGCAGCAAAGTTTTCATAGCGTTGATGTACGTCGATGATCTCTTTGATAGCTTTATTAATTACTTCCTTATTGTCCCAATTGTTTAGATGATCGATTACAGTTAGTAAGCAATTTTTCTTATAACTAATTTGTCCAAGAACATGTACGAGTGTGTTGCGTACCCGGGCTGTTTTATCCCATTGCAACTCCTTTAAAAGAGGTAGAATGTCTGCGGGATGAGTTCGCCCCCGCAGTTCAATGCCATGACAGATCTCCCGACGAATTTCTTTGTCGGGGTGATGTAAATATTTTCTGGCCCAGTTTAAGATTGGCGCTGGATTTTTATTTCCCATTTTTTTAACTGAGCCGATAACAGCATTTCTTACAGAATGGTGTTCATCAAATAAGCCTTTATCAAAAATACTTTCGACCGGTTCAAATTTTTTGATCCCGATTTCTCCGGCTGCGTTTACAGCGGTTTGTCGAATCTTACAATCCTCATCTTTCAATAGCGTAACCAGCATTGAAAGAATATCGTCTTGAAAAAGAGCATTGTTGTTATAAATTTTCCCAATTGTCAAATAAGCGGCTTTTCTAACATAAGTATCGCCATCTGAAAAATAAACGATGGTTTTCACCAATTGTTTGTTTTGAATATCCACAAAAATGTCTTTGTTAACTTGCTCAACAATTTTAATCTTTTTTCTTTTGTCAAATCGTAAAAGCTCATTGGATGCTTTTTTTAAATAGAAAGAAATCTGCATTGCTGGTGCAATACTGAGTTAGAAAAAATAGAATTGAAGTTAATGACTAACGGCTAAAACTGGTAACATTTAAAAGATTAAACATGGGCAGGTTTGTGAAATTTATGATAGCTAAAATTAACATTCAAAAAAGCCTGCATGAGGATAGCAATAGTCGTAAATTACCATGATCTGTCGTAATTTGATCACCAAACAAAATTGAAAAGATGAAACGTTTATTATTTCTACTGCTTTCCTTACTTTCTCTAAGTATTCATGCACAAGAAGTGAAGACTCAATTTGATGGGCATAAATGGGAAGCCCCATACCATCTTGCAATACCGAAAGATTGGACTATTGAACGGTTTCTTATTCCAATTAGTTTTGCACCGAAAATTCCTTATAAAGGGGTTGAGGATATCCGCTTCTCCCCAGGCTGGGCGAATGTAAAAAGTGATGAGTATTGGACCTACGCCTTTCTGTGGTATCTGGATGGTTCACCAGAAACAGATGCAAAAATAATCGCCGAAAATTTAAGAGCGTATTACACAGGGCTAATTGAAGTCAATCGTGAAAGCCATAAAGTTCCTGTCGAAAAATTGATACCTGTACTGACATCATTCAAAGAAACTCAGGTGGGCAAAGGAGACATAAAAACTTATACCGGCACAATTGAAATGTTAGACTACATGCAGCAGAAACCCATAATTCTTAATTGTATCACGCACTTAAAGTCATGCACCGAAACAAATAAGACGATCTTGTTTTACGAACTATCTCCGAAACCATTCACGCATAAAAATTGGCAAAGCCTGGATGAACTATGGGGAGGATTTAAGTGTAAAAAGATTTGATCATTAAGGGAAGTCCAACCAGTTCTAAAGAACAAATATTAAAATTGGGAAGGCAGCAAATAATTATTTAAAATAGTAGTATTGCATGGTCAAATAGTGAACTTAAAACTGCTTAATGGAACATCAAACCATCATTAAACTACTCAGGGAAAAACACAGCTCTTTTATCAGCTATATAAACAGCTTGAGTGATGAGGGATTTTTATTTGCTCATCAACAAAAATGGACGGCAGGACAGCAGCTCGACCATATTTATCTTTCAGTAAAGCCAGTTGCTCTTGCCTTAAGTTTGCCCAAACCTTTAGTTCGATTTTTTTTTGGCAAGGCAAATAGGGCAAGTAAAACATATGAAGATTTAGTAAAAAAGTATTTGAACAAATTGGAAAATGGTGGCCGGGCAACAAGCCGCTTTATTCCTAAAACTATCCCCATAAGTCAGAAAGAAACGATTAGTAAGGCACTGAGTGATCATACAAATAAGTTGTGTTCAAAAATTGAAAAATTTACGGAGCAGGAACTTGACACTTTCATCCTGCCACATCCTTTATTGGGTAAATTGACAATAAAAGAAATGTTATATTTTACAATTTATCATGTTGAGCATCATCATGAAATGACAAAACAAAATCTGAAGGCTTTCACAAGTCTCGTTTCGCACTAACCGATGCCTTCATTGCAACTGCAGCGCCTAATATCAACAGCATATATTCCCTTCAATTTCGGCACAAACAATGATTGCTTGGATAAATAATAAAGTAATTATATTTGAAAATCATTGATCCTTAATAGAATTATTATGAATAAAAACGGACCGGTAATAGTAATAGAAGACGATGCGGATGATCGTGATTTTTTAATGGAAGTATTTACAAAACTAAACTACCCCAATAAAGTAATCTACTTTAGTGATGGACAGCGGGCGCTTGATTTTCTTAACGGCTCAACCGTTTTGCCATTTTTAATACTTTCGGATATCAATATGCCTAAGCTTGACGGGTTTCAGTTGAGAAATAAATTAAAGACCGACGCCGCTTTACAACTCAAGTGCATTCCCTACCTGTTTTTTTCAACCGCTTTAAATCAAAAGGCTGTAATTGATGCTTACAGTTTATCGGTTCAAGGCTTTTTTGTGAAGCAAACTTCAATTTCCGAGTTAGAAAAAACTATTTCCGTAATCATGGAATATTGGAAAAGGTGTGCTGCCCCCAATAACTTTTAGTTCCCATTTAGCGGCCAAAATTCCCCCAGTCATTAAGCACGTTAATAGTTATCCTGAACAAACAAGTCAGCAGGAGAGAGCTATTGATACTACGGCTTTGAATGTTGCTTCCTGTCAGGTTATGTTACCGCATTTCTACTTTCTTACCACAGTTCCACAAATGACCGTGCAGATATATTGCCCCGCACTATTTTGTATTTGGTAAACAGCCACGTGGAAAATAATTTGTACAAAAAAAACGTTATCTTATTACAAGGGGTTATTGAGAAAGTCTCAAAACTTCATATAAAAAATAAGAATTCAGTTTAACGAATAGTCAAATCCAAAAATATCTACCATGCAAAACCTTAACTACGGCGAAAAGTATCTTTGTTTTGTCGGCAATGAATGTCTCGGAAGTGCAACGTTTGTAGATGATCCATACATCGGAGACAGTTTTACCCGAATGGCAGTACACAGAAAACGCGGCCTTGAAGAGGAAATTTTAATCCCTGAATGGGTTATGCCATTAGCATCTGATTGTTAAGGAATTTTCATCCAGTAATTCCCGGCAGCCCTTCCTAAGTCCTTCTAAAATTTCACATTCAAAACTGAAGGCTTCTTCACCATTGCATCTATCAGTTTAGCCAACCGGGTGATATGGTATTTTATAAAATGTTTAAAATCAATTTTATACAATATCTTCCGCTAAACTTATTGATGAAAAAAATTATACTTTCAGTCTGCTTCCTGTATGCAGGTATTGCTAATGCGTCCATTTTTAATGTTACAAGTTCTGCGGATGCAGGCGCCGGCACATTGCGGCAGGCAATTTTAGATGCAAATGCAGATGTGGCCGAACCCCATACACTTAATATAACCTTTACCGGCACACTTACACTAAATAGCAATCTTCCCGCCATTACCCGAAGCCTGACCATTAATGGTAATACATCAACCGGCACTACTATATCCGGAAATAGTGCATACAGTATCTTTATTTTTAACGGGATAATCAGTAAACTGGTAAACGTAACACTCAATGACCTGGAATTAAAGGATGCTTTTTCAAGCGGCATTGTTACAGGCGACTATGGCAGCGCTATTCATGCAACTTACATGGGAAAAATGGCAATTAACCGCTGCTATATTCATCACTGCCGTAGCGTTGTGAGTAATAACGGTGCCTTCCTTGGCGTACACGGAGGAGCAATCGCTGTTTCTGCTAGCGGGTCCTGTTCTACCACCAGTGTCTTTTACATGCGCCAAACCACGGTTGCCTATAATTTAATAAGTGGCACCAATGCAGGTGGCGGTGTCGAGGCCTATGGTGCAGGATTGTATACTACTACATTCAATGATACAATTGAAAACTGTACATTCTATGGAAATAAAGTGCTTGCAAGTACCGGCAAAAATACCAGCCAGGCTACAGCTACAGGAGGAGGATTAGCTTTTTACGGGTGTAGCATTAGTGTTAATCATTCATCCTTTATTAGCGATACGGCTAAAGCAGAAAATACTGCAGGCGGTGCATCTAGCTCCGGGGCTGGAGGTTTATCTACTATTAAATATTCCATTGACATCCGCAACTCACTGGCTGACCTGAATATTGCTGATAATAATCCTGATATCGGAACCCTAAGCAATGGTTTGGGCGACCTTATATCCAAGGGCAGTAATGTGATTGGAACGTTGGGAGGTACCTGGCCTTCGAAGCTGGCATCAGATACGGTAAATACCGTGACGGGTGTGCAGCCGATGGCTGGTAATGGTGGTAAAATCCCTACCTGCGCCATCATTGGCAGTAGTGCTGCGGTAAACAAAGTGTCTTCAGGTATTTTATTAACAACTGATGGCCGTAATTACAGCAGGGATGCAACCCCGGATGCAGGTGCATACGAACTCAGCGGAATCCTTCCCTTAAAATTATTAAGCTTTACTGCCTCTGTATGTAACACACAGGTTTGTTTAAAGTGGGGTACGGCAGAAGAGAATCTTACCAAAAACTTTGTGGTGCAGCGAAGCGCAGACGGTATAGTTTATACCAGTATAGCCACTGTAAATGCTTTTGGAAATGGCAGTCACGATTATGCCGCTGCAGATATTGATCCCTTGAGTGGAATTGGTTTTTACCGCCTGCAAATGAATGATAAAGATGGAAAATTTACTTACAGTAATATAGTAAGTATAACCAAAGTTGATGCAGGAGTAGTCAGCATATTACCCAATCCGGCAGTTAATTATTTTACCATTAATAACACTGGTATCATTAGAAAAGTATCCCTGGTGCAAAATGATGGTCGCATAATAAAACAATGGTCAGCTATAACCGGATACAAATATTTCATCAATAATATTTTGCCTGGATTATATACGGTAAAAATCGAAACTACTACAGGAAGTATTTCAAAAAAGTTATTGATCGTTAAGTAATAGTAACGATCAATGTTTATATTTCACCAATCCGGACTGCGAAAGATAGCGGCCCCTATTTGAATTGGCCATGACAAACGAAAATATAAATTGGCAACCTCATAGCCTTGAAGATGATATTGTAAAACTGGTGCCGCTTACTGAAAGTGACTTTGACAACTTATTTAAAGTGGCTGCTGACCCGTTAATTTGGGAGCAACATCCTACAAGTGACAGGTATAAAAGGGATGTATTTCAGCTTTTTTTTGATGGAGCCGTTTCTTCCAAAACAGCTTTTTTAATTGCAGATAAAAAATCGGGTCAAGTTATTGGCTCTACACGCTATTACGACTATCGGCCTGAAAATTCAAGTATAGCCATCGGCTTCACTTTCCTGGCAAAGCAATACTGGGGAGGCCTTTACAATAGATCTTCAAAAAAATTATTACTTGATTACGCATTTCAATTTGTTGACAAAGTCTTTTTTCACATTGGGCCCACAAATATCCGTTCACAACTTGCAACGCTAAAAATTGGCGCTACAAAAGTTAATGAAGTTGTTTTAGGCCATAGTGGACAAAGCATACTGCACTATGAATACCTGATCCAAAAACATGAATGGATTAGTTAAAGCCATGTATTTACCATGTGTTTACGATGCGACCAAATAGAATATCTATTGCCTGGTGGCTGTTCTTGTAAACCAGCCTTACAAACTAAACATGTTATTGTTACATTCCTTCTCACGTTTTTGATTTCCAACCGGACTCAGTTATGTTGCAACCAACATTAACTGGCAAGTACTTTGTTGTTTTGCAACCAATTTAATAAATATAACCTGTTGCGTTTTTTTTAGAAGTTAGTGCTGTAAATTGTTATTTTGAGTTAGACAAAATAAGTACGGCAAATGAATAAACAAAAGAGGGGTACCCTAAGGATTGGCACAAGCGGTATCGTTGTCCCGGGCACCAAGCTATCTTTCCCGCCAGCATTTCAGGATAAAAGCAGGTTGTATTTTTATAGTTCATTGTTTAATACACTGGAAGTAAACAGCAGTTTTTATAAAATCCCAATGACGAAAACCTTTGAAAAGTGGTCGAATGAGGTTGATGAAAGTTTCCAATTTACCATTAAGCTTTGGCGGGAGATAACCCATACCAAAAAACTGGAAATTGACCTGGATAATATCGATAAGTTTTTGAAAGCAGCAGATCTATTGGGCAATAAAAAAGGTTGCCTGCTTGTTCAATTTCCCGGCAAGATCACCCTGGAATATTATAACCAGGTAGAACAGATACTTGAAAGAATTGTGGCTTCGAACTACCAATGGAGAATAGCGGTGGAATTTAGAAATGCAAGTTGGTATGTAGGAGAAGTATATGAAATGCTTGATGAATATGGAGCGTCCCTTGCATTACACGATATACCAAAGGGAAAAAATTTGGAAGTTAATAAAGGGGCCAAATTTGTTTATGTCAGATTTCATGGCCCCAGGGGCGATTATAGAGGTGGCTATGACAATATAATCTTGAAAGAATGGTCTAAACGAATGGAAGGCTGGCTTGATGATAACAAAGACGTGTATGCTTACTTCAATAACACAATGGGCCTTGCATTTGAAAATGCAATGACGTTAAAATCATTAGCCCGCAAGCGTTGAAGGTAGCCTTACTGGTGTTGTGAAAGCGAACTAAACTTAATATATTGCACCTTATTGATGTCACTTGGACGACAACTTGTTCACAGTACTACGCTCGCTTAATATATGTACAATGATTAAGTATAAAATGAAAATTACATCAGGCGCTATGCTTATCATTGCTATCGCTTTTATGGCTTATGGATATTGGGGAGCCTTTACTGAATCCGGTAATAAAGTATATGATGAAATGGATGCCATGCTTCCTTTTTTCGGCTTAATTATCGGAGCGGTTCTATTCATAATTTCTGTTGTCATCATGATTGTAGCCAGGAAAAGAAAAAGAAAAGTAATTGCCTGAGAGGCGAATGAAATACTTGTTATACTTTAGTCAAAAAATATACTGTATGAAATTTGTTTTGTTATTGTTATGCGTAGCTTTTGCAGGATGCGGGGCAAAAAGCAACGAGGAAAAAGCTAAGGATCTCATCACGGAAAAATTAAAATCCAGCCTGCCTGATTTTGATAATTACGAGTCATTAAATTTTGGAACGCTTGGAACAGCATATTTACCTTATGAAGAAACTGTTCATTATGTTACTACTTCGAAAAATATCAAGGGGTACTCGGATTCACTTGCTATAATAGAGAAAATGGCCAGTGAAAACAAGGGGAGCGCTGGCAACTACAAAGAAATAGTGCAGCAACTAACGGATAGCATAAAGGCGAAAAATGAAAGACTGCGTGCAGACAAGCAAAGTTATACACCTGAGAAATTATTTAAGCTAACCCATTCTTATAAATTAAAAGATAAGGCGGGCCTCGCTAAAACAACCGAAGATGAATTTTATATCGACAAAGATTTAACGACTGTTGTTAAAGTCCA
>JBDSAA010000178.1:0-3408 GCA_039922375.1 Ferruginibacter sp. | reverse complement strand
TCCTGGACAGGAACAGGTCACTAATACCAACATGTGCTAAACTGCCAAAAGATACTTTCTAATTACTAAGTTCGGTTACAAATGTGTCATCTTCAAAAAACTTGTTCCACGAAAATCCCTACTCGTGCGGACACAAATCCGGGCAGTGGTGGTAACCCTCGCTCTGTGATCCGGCAAAAGGAAGTCCCGCCAAAATACCAACAGAACTTAAGCTGGTAGATTTGAGAAATTTTCTTCTGTCCATAAATTGGTTATTGAATAATAGAAATTAAAATAATGCTGGTACACTTTTCAAAATTTTCCTTAAGTGTTCTTTACCATTCATTTTTAATTGTTCCCATAACACATGAATATGATTATCCTAGATTACATCTCCTAAATGTAAACTAATTCATGTGGTACCAGCCATTGAAAACTTTCATGATAATCATTTTCATCTCACCAGTTTTAAGCAATGTTTTTAGTTTTAATGACTGACATTAAAAATAAACCTCGTTAAATGATTTGATGACTTTTTCGTTCTTCTGAATATTTGAAAGCGGGGTGCATCTTGTGCTTAAGGTATTGTTATTTTAAGAGATGTCGTGTGGTAAAATCCGCCAGGGAGATGGGAGATGATTTAACGCTCATGCAGTGCTTGTACCACGTTCGTGGATGCATACCCTGGCAGCGGATTATGGTTTATTTGCGCAGATATAATGTTCTATGATATTTCCCACCATTACCATTCGAACTCATGTTGTTCCAGAATAGTGTCATATACTTACTGTTAAGAGTTTTAATATGTGTTGGACCATGCACTGCTAACTCAGGAACATAAATTGTAGTATCCGGTAGAAGCTGGTAGGTTGTTTTGGCATCATTGCCATTCTCGTGAATCAACAGATCTCCACTTGCTGTGAAATCGTAAAAGTCAATAGCCGCTCCCAAATAAACACCTGGTATAATGTAACCCCCGCCGGGATAGGCATAATTATCATTAGTAAGGGAATCCTTAATTATCTTCCATTTTGCAACAATGGCCGTTGTTAAGTTAGCTACAGCCCTGTTTGCTGAAACAGTAAATTTTTCAGTATTTCCATCTTCAGATATTACTGTGTAGGTCACAGGGTTTTCAAAGTTTTGAGGCACTTTTGCAGATGGTGTTATACTCTTTCCTTTGAAAGAAATGGTGGGCACAAGATAATTTAAAGGAGTGAGCTGCGGGAATTCAGCTGATATACTGTTACCCGTAATGGTTGCTGTCACATCTTGCGGTAACGCGTCATTATCTGTAGCTTTAAAAACTATTCCGGAGATGGCTTTGTCCGATGACAGGATAATACTGTCATCTTTTTTTTGACAGCCTTCTATAATGATGAGTAATACACTTGTGAAAAGCAGCAGTTTTTTCATATTAGTTTTTAGGTATCATAAAGATAAACAACCGACTGGAAACTTCATGGAAGTTGGGCGAAAGTTTTCGTGAGAGCCGCCGCCTGGCCTTCGACCAGCGGCTCAAATTTCACGTGCCTGGTTAAAGAGGTCTTCATTTTAGAGTAACTTGCTCTTTGTGATCGGGCAATAAGATTTCAGCCGTTTAATTTATTCACTCGGTGCGTAAAGCCACTACTGGATTAGCTCTTACCGATTTCCATATTTCATATCCCACAGTTAAAAAAGTAACCAGTAGTAAGCCCAGCAAACTTAAAATAAAGATCAGCGGATTTATTTGTATGCGGTACACAAAACCTTGTAACCATTTGTACCCAAAAAACCAGGACAACGGTATTGCTAAAAGGCTTGATATTATAAAAATTTTTACAAATACCCAGGCAAATAATGCAGCCACATGTTTATCCGATGCACCCAATACTTTCCTTATACCTACTTCTTTAGTCCGTTGCTCGGCAGTATAAGAAGCCAAACTAAAAACACCCATTATAGTAATGATCATAGAAAGTATAGCAAACACTTTTGCGAGTGCCAATACACGGTTCTCCGCAACATACATGCGGTTAAATTCATCATTTACAAACCAATGACTGAAGCCGGTGCCCGGGTATACAGCTTTCCATTTGTTTTCAATCGCCGCAATCTTTTCCTGGAATTTTCCCGCAGGTAATTTCACATAGCATATTTCATAAATGAAATTATTATGCGGCGTTATTATCAATGGATCAATTGCATGGTGCATTGACTGGTATGGAAAATCTTTTATTATACCTATCACTTTATAGATCCTGTTATCGCGATTATCAATAACAGTAGCGCCTACAATTTTATCCAGGGGCTTACCTAACACTTTTACGGCAGCCTGGTTTATTATCATCGAAGTGCTGTCATTAATATTTCCATATTGAAAATCACGACCGGCAATAAATTCAAGCCCGAAAGTTTTTATAAAATCATAATCAACATTGAACATGTTCCAGCGCAGATCTTTATTACCGAGCTGCGGAAACTTGACTACTGTGCCATTCATTCCAAAATAGTCTAACCGTGGTAAATGATCTGCAAGGGTTATATGCTGAATCTGTGGATCCTGTAACACTGAATGCCTGAATGTTTCAAATCCCTGCTGGTTAGCTGTGCCCCCAAAACGAATAGCAAGTAACTGGCTTCCCTGCTGGTTTAGCCGGGTGTTTTTTAATTCCTCCATTTGCTGTATAACAATGAATGTATAAATCACAAGACCCAGTGCAACTGTGTATTGAACAGTGACCAGACTTTTGCGGAAAAATTCCGCACCCTTGCCTTTTACTAACTGCCCTTTCAGCACCTTTACCGGTTTAAAACCTGATAAATATAATGCCGGATATAAGCCTGAAGCAAAAGTCATAAAGAGCACAACACCGGCAACAATGACCATCATATGAGGTTGAAATATTGAGCCGACTGTAAATGATTTAATTGCCAATTGATTGAACGGATGCAGAAAGATCAGCACTAAAATAAGTGACAGTATCAAAGCGCACAGCGTCATTAAAAACGATTCAAGAAAAAACTGCAGTGCAATCTGGTACCTGCTGCTTCCAAACGATTTGCGAAGCCCTACTTCTTTTGATCGTTTAACAGAACGTGCAGTCGCAAGATTTGTATAGTTAATGCAGGCAACAACCATTATCAGCACCGCAATAATGCTGAAAATATTGAGATAGCTTTTGTTGCCACGTGTATTGTTTTCCCATTCAACCTTCGAGTCAAAATGGAGGTCTGAAAGTTTGGTAGTGAATGCAAGAAATTTTGCCCCGCTTACACGGCTTGCAGAATCAGTCTGGATCATTTGGTTTGCCAATGTGGTTAATACGACATTTATTGACCTGATGCTGACGTTGGGTTTAAGTACAATATAGTCTTCAAAAAAATTCACGTATTGATTAAACCGTGATCCTTCCAGGTAATCATCAAAATGCTCGCCCTGTATGG
>JBDSAA010000177.1:0-21451 GCA_039922375.1 Ferruginibacter sp. | reverse complement strand
TTGAGAAAGCCCAATAATATACATCTACACTATCCCATTTTGGATTATCACGATGGCCCTTTGCTACCAGGGCCTCGAACGGGGTATTGTTCCCGGCAACCAAAGTATCAGGGCTTTTGAACATGCTCGGCCGGCTTGGCGCTGCCGTAGTTTGGTTACGTGCAGTATCACTTCCTTGCGGAGCAGGCCTGGGTGGGCGGTTACCAACAAAAGGGTCAAGCATGATGATTGCTTTTGCCAAGTCGGGATATTCTGCACCCACTCTCATTACAGTAGCTGCTCCCATTGAGTGGCCCATAAGGATCGGTTTTTCAAATTTCATTACCCGTACAAAGTCCACTACATCTTTTATCATTGTTTCTCCGTTATCGGATGGAGTGAATGGATCGGACAAGCCGTGTCCCCGGGTATCAATCATATAAATATCATAAGTGTCCTGCAACTTTAAGGTCAATGTAGTCCAGCTAAGTCCGATATCGGTATAGCCATGCACCATTACCATCACGGGTTTGCCATTTGCTGGTTTGGCGTGGTAATAATGAATGCGAATGCCGTTAACATACGCATACCCGTTAGACCAGCCTTCGGGAATTTTTACATACTGGGCATTGATCATTATTGTTGGCAATAGAACCAGTATTGCAAGCATTTGTAAGTAACCTTTTGCTATTCTTATGTTGGTGAGGCAGAGTGAACATTTCATTTTTTTGATTAATTTTTCTGTTTGAAATATATACTTATGGAGATTAACTATTCTGTGACGCATTGAGATAACGGAGCATTATTTGTTTATGCAGTAGTTCTTTCAGACACCATTTAATTGAAAGCGAAGAGGACGGACTGGTGCAGATCGACCTTTTCAGGCAGATGGGATTTTTTAGCATATGCAATCAATATTTAGTTATTAATTAGATAATGTCGTTTACTTAAAGGATCAGAAGCTACTTGTTCCGCTAAAAATGTACAAGTGAGTGACACAACAATGTTTAATTGAAAAACAAATGTTTGTAAACAAATAATTTCTTAAGTAAACGACACTGATTAATGAGATATTAAAATTAGATGAATGCTCCAACCTATACTACCATTTTTCGGTCTAATGCTGATACTTTTTTTACCCAAATAATTTTAACCGGAAACCTCATTTCTGCAGCCTGCTCCAAATCACCTGTTACACTTTGCAACATTGTGTTTCATTATTGCTTAACAGATCGTAGCACAGCATCTATCGAAACTGTATTAGGATTATTAATTTTTGTTTTGATGTTTACTGTGGCAGAAGCAGAATCAGCTTGCGGCGTTGTGATGTACGTACCCCATTGCGCTACATGCAATGGGCTCGCTATGTTCAGCCATACATTACGATAAATGCCCGAGCCGGAATACCAACGTGTATTTGGCTGTATTCTTCTATTTATGTGCCAGCCATGACGGTACAGCAAGGGTACCTGGGTTCTAAATTGCTTCGCGTTTTTCCTGATAATATTTCAAAAGAAATTCAGGCAGAGCCAACAGCATATAATTATACCATTCAAATTTCATTTGATACTGAAGAAACCCGGAAGAAATGGGTTGCAGTGCACAACACCAAATAGCCTGGCCTGCAGCTTCCAACCTTGTTAAAGAATTTAAGTGGCGCGGGTATGATGTAATGGGAGATGATAACAGGTAAGATCCTTACGAAAGAATTTTAATCACATTTGCAAAAGACAATTCATCAGAAGTTTTTTCCGGTAGAGAAATGCTCAATCCACTTTCATTTCTTTCAAATGCCAATGATTGTTTAGTTGGCAGCCATTCCAGTTTTTTAATTTCTTTTGGAAAGTGTTGGTTGTTTTTTGCCAAAGATTTTATTACCAGTTTTCCATCCTGCGGCCAACCCATTGCTGTGGCGTAAAGCACATCGCCTTTTGTTGCAAAGCGAATCTCTTCATGTGTGAATGGTTTTCCTCTCCCTTCGTTAAACCCTGGTGCATTCCGTTGCGCTGCTGCTCCCTGTGCCGGTCCTTCTTTAAATATTTTCCATGGCCTTGTACCATAAATGCTTTCGCTATTTACTTTCATCCATGCACTTATTCCTTCAACAATTTTCCTCTCCTTTTCATCAATTGTTCCATCACCCCGAACTGGTATACTTAACAAAAGATTTCCGTTCTTGCTCACTATATCCACCAATGTTTGAATAACTGTCTTTGCAGTCTTATATCGGTCCTGGTCGTACACACTTCTGTCGTAGTGCCAGCCACCAATACAGGTACATGATTGCCACGGTAGTGGCTGAATATCATTTGCCTGTCCTCTTTCAATATCCCATACCATTGCCTTGCGCTGATGCTCATCTAATATCTTTCCATTGAGCACCGCACGGAGTTTTCCATGTTCTTTAATGCTCTTATTGTACAGGTGAGCAGCAATGCGCAAACCCACATCACTTACTGGCCATAAAGGCAATTGAGAGTCATCAAAATAAACTACGTCAGGATTGTATTTGTTTATGAGATCAATTGCTCGGTTGTAAAATTTTTCAGCGTACGCCTTGCTGGGCGGATACGCTCCATTGCTCCAGTCCCATTGTTTGTTAATAGACTTATCATCTAAACTATCTTCACTCAAAGGATGATTTTGTGCATACAACTCTTGCGGATCTAAACCTTCCCACCATTTTCCTTTTCCATCTGCTTTGGTCAACTTTCCATCATAAGGAATGCCTGCATATTGGCCATTTTTGTCGGAACGTTGCGCCACCTCAAACCAGCGCCATGCATGCGATGCATGAACACTCACACCAAAAGGAAGTCCATTGTTTTTTGAAGCCCTCGCCCAGCCGGCAATCAAATCCTTCTTTGGACCAATCTTAATTGCGTTCCAATTGTTTTGATATTTGCTATTATACAAATCCAAATTGTCGTGATGATTAGCCATCGCCATAAAATATTGAGCGCCTGCGTTTTTATACAAGCTCACTAATTCATCGGGATTCCATTTCTCTGCCTTCCATTCGTTGATCACATCTTTAAACCCAAACTTTGACGGATGTCCATATTTTTCAAGATGAATTTTATAGTGCCGCGATCCTTCCTGGTACATTTTTCTTGCATACCAATCGCCAGACTCAGGCTGGCACTGAGGGCCCCAGTGTGCCCACATTCCAAACTTGGCATTGCGATACCATTCTGGTGTTTGATAATTCTGTAAGGATTCCCATGTTGGTTTGAACGGACCTTTTGCAATGGGTTCACCAGCATTTGATTCTAAAAAATTATTGCCCAATGCGTGGGATAACCATAATGAAGGTAAACTTGCAGCCATCCCTTTGATCAATTTTCTTCTTTTCATTTACGTTATTTGAATTATTCAAAATCAAGACATTTTATATCCAGTCTAACATCTTTCTGAGATAACTGGTTGATATCGTTACGGCTGTTTAGAATTTTTTTATCGGTAATCTCAATGTACGTGCCATGTTAGATAAGAAGTGTCAGGTGATATGTTTGTTTCCGTACGACTATCAATCCGGTTAATATGATTAACACTCAAATTTATTTTGTAAAGATTTGGTAAGTTTTGCTGAGAAACAATGGATGTAGTTCTTCGCGTTTCGGCATATTGAGGTAGAACAATGAGAACATATTGTTTTCCGGGTCAATGACAAATGAAGTACCATAGGCGCCACCCCAGGAAAATGCTGTATTGGAAGCTTCAGGTACCTTCTTCTTTTGTTCATTGTAAAGCTCAAATCCAAGCCCGAACTGAAAGCCCTTACCACCGGCATTTACTTCAGGCAAACGATTTATCCTGGTCATCGCGTCAATGGTTTCCTCTTTTAAAATTCTTTTACCGTTAAACTCTCCCCTGTTCAGTAACATTTGGCAAAATTTAGCATAATCTTCGATCGGGCCATTCAGCCCAAGACCGCCTTCTGCATATGTTTGCTCTTTGCTTACTGCTCCTTCGCTAAACATATTGGGTGCAGGGTCCAGTTTTCCATCAACAGCATTGTAGGCTTTAACAAAGCGACTCAATGCTTCTGGTTCATAGTACCAGTCTGTCTCCTTCATCCCAAGAGGTTCGAGCACGGCTTCCTTTACGTACTGACGTAAAGACTTACCCGAAATAACTTCAACCATATAAGCCAGCATGTTACTGCTGATATGATAACTCCATTCAGTTCCCGGATCAAAGCCGAGCGGATATTTTACTAAATCATACATAGCATCTTTAAGATATTTCCAATTGCCTATGCCACCACTGCGCTGCCCTGGTGTTCTTGTTGTGGTGTCTCCGTTTGTTTTCCGGATGGAATCGGCTCTTTGTCTTTCAATACGGCGGATGTTGGCAACAGGCCCGGCACTCAATCCTGACGAATGAGACATTAAATGCATAAATGTCATTGGCTTAGCCACGGGACGTGTTTCATAAGTTCCATCAGGATGAACAACAGTAACAACTCTGTCAGGGATTTGTGGAAAATATTTTGAAACGGGATCGTCAATCTTCACCAATCCTTTCTCAACAAGCGTCATAAAGGCAACAGTAACTATTGCTTTTGTTTGTGAGAATAAAATGTAATAGTCTTCCGGAGTAGCCGGCACCTTATTTTCGATATCCTTCCAGCCAAATGCCTTTTTGTAGACCACATTACCTCCTTTGGCAACAAAGGCAACAACACTGCTTACCCTTTTTTGATCCACAAAAGACTGCAGCAGCGAATCAATGCGGGTAACTTTTTCAGTACTGGTGCCTACTTTCTTTAGATCAACTTTATAATTGAATTTCTGTGGAGTAGCGGCTTTCTTTTGTGCCACACAAGCGCACGATAAAATACATGCGATAAAAAGTACAACGAGATAATTTCTTTTCATTTTTTTATTTTATGTTGGTTATAAATAAATTCTTGAGAAAAAAGTCACCGGCTTTTCAGCAGTGTTATATTATTGATATAACAATAAGTACCAGCATTTCCTTCTGCTAAAAAACCAATTTCAATTTTTCCATGCTTCACCGGAATTTTATTGCTGATCATTGATACCATTTAACCTGCGTATAGTTGCCCTTCGCTATAAAGTCTTCAAAAATTCATTTAATACTTCCACTGTTCGCGCCAATTGGTCATGGTGCAGATTGTGGCCCGCTCCATCAATGTGTACGATTTTGCCTTTCTGCATTACACGTGCAGCTTCCTCATTGGCTTTGCGCACATCAGGCGTTGCATCTGCTTTTAGGATGAGCGCAGGCACCTGAATTTTTGCTAGCGCATCGGCAGTACTCATCGTGCCACTCATTGCCTGCCTCGTCTCACTGGAATATGTTCCGTGATATTGCTTTTTTGAAAGAGCCCAATAATATACATCTACACTGTCCCATTTAGAATTTTGGCGATGTCCGGTTGCTACCAGATCTTCAAATTTGTAATTGTTCTGGGCAACCAATGTTTCTGGATCTCCGAACATGTTCACACTAAGCCGGTCAGGCGCCGTTGCCTGAGGCGGGGCTGGTGGTCGGTTACGGGCAGTATCACGACTCGGTACACCGGAACCAGGCCTGCGGGCTCCAAGTCCGGGATCTAGCATGATGATGGCTTTTGCCACATGGGGATACAAAGCACCTAACCGCATTACAGTGGCCGCTCCCATTGAGTGGCCCATAAGAATTGGTTTTTCAAACTTCATTACCCGAACAAAATCTACTACATCTTTTACCAGCGTTTCTCCATTATCAGAAGTGGTAAATGGATCGGATAAGCCGTGTCCGCGGGCATCGAGCATATAAATATCATAAGCGTCCTGAAGTTTCAATGTTAATGTAGTCCAGCTAAGTCCAATATCGGTAACACCGTGCACCATTATCATCACTGGTTTTCCCTGTGCAGGCCTGGCATGATAATAATGGATGCGGATACCGTTTACATAAGCGTACCCGTTAGACCAGCCATCGGGGATTTTTACATACTGGGCATTGATCATCATTGTTGGCAGAAGCACGAGCAAAGCCAGCATTCGCAAGCAGATTTTCGGAACCTTTGCTTTGCACAAATTGTTTGAAGCTTTCATTTTAATGTATTTTTATTGAAAATAGGTTACTGTGCAGAATGACTATACTGAACTGCACTGTAAAACAATGAGGTCTTTTCTAAAATTACCTTCACTTGATCCAGTCGTTGTAAATGGTCATGAAATGTAAACAGATCATAGTCCATGGTTCATAATTTCAAAACGGTATTCCATAAACGTTGAACCATGAACTAATCAAGGTATATTAAATCATACACAACACTGGTTAATTATATCCAGCTTCTTAGCTCAATCTTTTTTTAGTTACCGGCGATAAATACTTTGTGCAACTCAATATACAGTTTGAGCAATTCGTTTGATTTTCCCTGCTTATCAAAAAAAGCTTCCCATGTATTCAAAGGTTCCCAGATTGCCGAACCTTTTCCATGACCCCCATAAACATTAAACGACATTTCGTTTACTTCTTTTTTCAGTTGCGAATATTCAACAACGATCACATCTTTATCATACTGCCTTGCCAGGTCATCCATATTGTACCGTAGTTCTTCCAGGGTGTTATGCCAACGAGGATAATATGAAAGGCCGATGACATCGAACGGCACACCACGCATTATCATGTTATCAAGGAAAAATTTTGATTCTTCATTTTGCCCACCCAATGCAATGTGGATCATAATTGTGACAGCAGGCTCAACTGCTTTCACACCCTGTATGCCTGCGTAAATCAACTGGGCAAGACTATCCAGGTTGTTGATATGCCCTTCCGGCCATATCATTCCATGATTGATCTCGTTACCGATCTGTACCATATCCGGGGTGGTTCCTGCGTTTTTTAGCTGTTGAATTACATCCTTGCTGTAAGCAAAAACGTTCTGTCGTAACTGTTCAAAATTTTGTCCTTTCCATGCTGCCGGTTTGAATTGTTTTCCAGGATCGGCCCAGGTATCGCTGTAATGAAAATCGAGCAGGAATTTCATGCCTGCAGCTTTTACCCGCTTTGCCATATTAATAGTATGTTTCAGATCGCAAAAGCCTTTTTTTCGTGAGTAGCCGCTGTCATGTTCAGGGTTTACAAAAAGACGCAGACGGATGTAATTGAAACCATTCTCTTTTAAAATTTTTACTGCATCTTTTTCTACACCATTGTCTGAAAATTTCATTCCCCGTTCTTCCAGTTGCGGAAGAAAAGAAATATCGGCTCCCAGCAATTTATCTACCGGGCGGGGTGCATGAATAACCGGCACAGGCGGTGCTTCTTTTACCAGCGTTACTTTATGGGGTGTTCCTGGCTGTATGCTTTGTATTGAAGCAACAGCCTTTTCCAAGCTGTCAGATGTAGCTTCAATATGGATATCTGAGATATTTTTTCCAGCCTGCACAATCACCTGGCATTTGCCATTAAACAATTTTCGTTGCCACATGCTGTCTGAGAACTTATCAGGCTCGTGACTGCTCGGATCTCCATTGCCAACACCAATGATTTTACCATCACCTTTAATTCTAAAACGAATCAAATCATTCGCATCTGGCACCTCCCTGTTCTGGCGGTCAATTACACTAATGTTTATTACAACTGCATCTCTTCCATCTGCAAGCATTGTAGTTTTGGATTGTTGTACCACGATAGTAGCTGCCTTTTCTGTTGTTTCAACTTTTGCCGTCAGTTTTTTTCCATTCCTGTACCCAACTGCTTCGAGCTTACCTGGCTCATAAGGTACACTCCATTTTAGATGGCTGTTCCGTGGCATGTCTTTCTTGCCCAAACTTTTTCCATTTAAGAACAATTCAACTGTAGAGGCATTGCTGTTCACCCAAACTTCAATGGGATGGCCCTCTTTTCCTCTCCAGTTCCAATGCGGGGAAATGTGCAACACATCTTTATTGGACCACCAGCTTTGATAGTAGTAATAGATATTTTTCGGGAAACCACACATGTCCATCACACCAAAATGCGAATTGATATTAGGCCACTGGAAAGGCGTAGGCTCACCGCGGTAATCAAAACCTGTCCATATAAATCCACCCATCCAATAATCATTGGGTGCGGCAAGCTTCCACCATGTTTCCGCTGTGCTTGCCCACCAGGGAGCAGTAATATCCTGGTCGGGCAGATAACCTTTTAAACTATCTCTTTTATACTGTCCACGTGTAGTAACGGTGCTGCCCATCTCAGTCCCCAATATGGCTTGATGTGGATGATCGCGGTGATAATCGGCAACTGCAAACTGGCGATAATTGAATGAACGGATGGGGATGACTTCATTCACTCCATGATACACATTGGCAAGATCGGCGGCATACGTACAGGTGCGGCTGGGATCGAGCTCTTTTTGTTTTGCCATCATGGTTTGTGCAATGCGTTTGCCGTAACTGTTTGAATGTATCCATCCTTCTTCATTACCAATTGACCACATGAAGATGGATGGATGATTTCGATCACGTACAATCATTTTTTCAAATTGATTCATATACTCGGCACTACTGTTCATTAACCTTGTTTCATCCATCACCAGCATACCAAGGCTATCACACGCATCCAGCAATTCAGGGGCGGGGGGATTATGGCTCATGCGATAAGCATTAGAGCCCATCATTTTTAATAAACGGATGCGATAGTAATGTAAGTAATCGGGTATGGCGCTGCCGACACCCGCATGGTCCTGGTGATTGTTAGTACCTAAAATTTTTACATGTTTTCCATTGAGAAAAAAACCTTTGTTCGCATCAAACCGCAAATGACGGATTCCAAAACGATGCTTCACCATATCAACAGTTTTGCCTTTTGATTTCACCACAGAAACCACCCTGTATAAATATGGATCTTCGAGTGACCATAGCCTTGCATTGTTCACAGAAACTTTTTGTTTGATGGCGCTTTTGCCATTCACTGCCAGTGAAAGCGATTGCTCTTTTGTTTGGGCAATTTGTTTTCCATCCCGATCGGTTATATAAGAATATACAGTGCAACCGGAGGAAGCAAGCCCTTGATTTTCGACAGTGGTTTCAATATTTATTGTTGCATTTTTTCCCTGAACATCAGCATGCACAAACAAACCGTCGTCGGGGATATGCAGATTATCATATTGATTCAGCCATACGTGGCGATAAATGCCTGCGCCTTCGTAAAACCAACCTTCATATTGTGTGGCATCCACTCTTACAACCAAAACATTGTTATTATCGTAGCGAACAAAATCTGTAACATCGTATGAGGCCCCAATATATCCGCTGGCATTTGTACCAACATAAAATCCATTTAACCATACGCTTGCATTGCGAAAAATACCATCAAACTGAATTTGAAAACGCTGGCCCGAATCTTTAGACGATACGCTAAAATATTTACGATACCAGCCAATGCTGGTTTCAGGAAACAATCCGCCAACGGGTTTGTAACCGTGTGCCATCATATCAAAGCTTTTCACATTGACAAAGGGCAATTCAACAACCCAATCGTGGGGGATACTCAATTTCCGCCAGGCACTATCATTAAACTTCGGATCAATTGCCGTTCGTGCAGCACCACCTGATTTTGAAAAAATGGTTGCGATGCTGTAATTGAAATCTTTTGTTGGATCGGCTGCATGTCCAAAATGAAATTGCCAATTTTCATCGAGGCTGATATGTTTACGTGGAATGGCTTGTCCATAACACAACGAAACCATCAACAGAAACAGACTAGCAATAAAATAATTCCGCAATTTCATTATACATTTTTTAATAGCTCAAAAAATTATTTCTTTTTTTCTATTCAGATGGTTTCTACTTCAAGGCTATATGGCTTTTAATTCGGGCAATTCGCCTCCTTAAGTTACCTGGTTCTGTTCACTTAAAATATCATAATTGAGAAAAGTAAACTTTCAATAAAATGGCTGCTGCACCTTAAATTACTGCTTTCATGAATGATCATTTTTTGTTTGATGAAGATGGCGGTGATACGATTTGCCTGGTTTGAGGGATAACGCTGTACGCTGATTTCAGACCGCCCAAATCAATAAGGATTCGATCCAGAACAACACCAGGATCAATTGTGTAAATTCTAAGTGTATGTTTGCCTGCATTTATGTGTTGCATTTTCTCGCTCCTTACTGCATAGTTTCTTAATACATTTTGCTTCCATTCTTCACTTCTGCCAGACGTTCGTGTATCAATTATTTTTAAAGGCCCATTATCAATGGATACTCCATAACGTACACTCATGTTGTTATTGAGAGGATGAGCAGGCAATGTAAATAACTTTAGGGATGGAGTAGCGGAAGAGAAAGTAAAAAAATCATATTCTACAAAAGCATTGCTGCGTTTGATTGAATCAGGATCAATTGGAGATGTGCTTTTTATTGAAATCGGCAAAACCTGCAATGCGCTGCCTGTATATCCTAGTCCATCTATAAGTTTCCATTGATTTAATGGTTTGTTTGTTTTTCTTGAAAAATGAGTGGAGTTCATTGCAACAAAACCATTGTTTTCAATAAACCCGTTATAACCCGACGGCACCGGTTGATGTATTTTAGTTGCTTGTATGCTAAGCATCATTTGTTTGCCTCCTGACGTAAAAACGATCCTACCGTTTCTTTTTCCTTTTTCACCAAACTTGTTCCAATCAACATCTACCCATATTCGTGTTTGTTTGTTGCCCAATTCAGGTTTAAGTACTCCATTTTTTTGAGAGAGATGAATCCAGTTATTGGAAACAGATGCATTCCACTTGACTGTTTGGTTTTTACTTAGAAAGATGTCGACAAAATATTTTTGTTTATTCAGATTGTCAAAATCAGGTAGTGCCAATGAACTACTATTTTCTAATAGAGAAGAATCTTTTGTTACAAAACCTTCGGGTGCAATGCTCCAATCGCTTGTACTATCAATGGCCAGCTCAGGCAAATCAGGTGTTTGATAGACCGCAAGATTTCTCGGCTTCATGGACATAATATACTTCCATTTGCCATTAGCCAATTCCTGGTTATAGTATTCTGTTTCTTTTACAATGCTATCATAAGCACACTTTGATTTTTGTACGTAGTCATATGCGCTTAACCTGTCTTGTTTGGAATAGAAGTAAGCCTTATCACGGTACAAAAATTTTTTATTTATCCACGAAGCTCCAACCACCGGGTAATATACTAACTGGTAAAATGCATCTGCATACTTTGAGTCTATTTGCCGTCGCAGGCCTTTTACTTCTGTTTCTAAAGCGTTGTATCTATCTATTCGTTTTTGTGCTTCATCTCCAAAATAAAAATGATTAAACTCTGTATACTTTGTTTTGGTGTTTGGTTCTGTTTGACTCCAACCCATGAATTCCGGCCTGCGTTCAAATGCCAAATCAAAATACTCCCATAAGATTTTAGCCATTACACCTCCCTTCTCTTTCGTAAATACAGTACTGGCCCATTGTTGTAAATGCTTTTTTGTATTACTGCTCTCCTTAAATGCCGTGGCATCATAAGCCATATCCATAAACAATTGGATGTTGTACTCTAAAGGTTTGATGTCACCCACGTTTAATACCCAAACCCGGTCAGCACCTGTTTCATAAGCCTTTATCATTTCTTCACGTATCAGTGAAGGATGTGTTGAGCTTAGCCACAAATAATCATGTGGCCTTCCCCAGTACGAGGCATGATAATACACGCCGGCACCACCTTTTCGAAGCAGTTCTTTTTCGTTATTCAACCTAGCTATATAGCCATAGTTGTCATCAGGCCATACAAGCGTTACATCGTCAGGAACTTTTAAACCATTGTCATATATCTCCAACACTTCTTTATAAGGTGTGAGTACCTGCGGTATGGCAGTTGCATCTTTGTTGAGATGTTTGGAAAGCATTTGCCTCTGATCCTGGATAATTTCCCCTACCACGGGCACTGCTTCTTTAAGATCCTTAATGCCTTCCATTTGCCCGTCGTGCACACCCCGCATGCCAAGGGTATAAATAGCATCAATGCCGCGGCTTTCTTTGATCCGGTCTTCCCAGTATTGATAAATTTTTTCCTTGTTGGTGAAATAGTTGAAACGGCCCATCGTTGGCACCTTCCATTCGCCCACATTATTACTCAGCATGGGTTCGGCGTGGGAAGAACCAATGGTAATCCGGTAATCTTCGGCTGTAGTTATATTGCCGGGGTAATGAAAAAAAGCTTCGGTGCTTGGATGCATGGCTGGCCAGATCATATTGGCTTTTAAGCGAAGCAACAGTTCAAATACTTTAGCATAAGTCTTCGGACCAATATCCTTTGTCTCCGGTTCAAATGTTTTTGCTGCCCAGGGTTGCATGCCCCAGTCTTCATCGTTAATAAAAATGCCACGGTATTTTACGGAAGGGGGTGTGGAAATAAAATCATTCTGTGTGATGGTTAATTCACTTTGTTTTTTTACCGGTGCATCGGCCCACCAATACCATGGAGACACCCCAATTTTTTCAGACAAAGTAAATACACCGTAAGCAGTTCCTCTCGCATCGCTTCCGGCAATCACCAATGCTTTTGAAATGCCCTCCGTTGGCCGGTCAACTACAGCAAGACCGAAACATTCCCATTTGCCGTTTAGCTTTTTGTAAAAAGTGGATTGCTTGTGTACGATTTTTTCAATAAGAGTAGACTGGACAGAGCCGATAATAATTACGTTTCCTTTTGCTTTCGAAATATCTGTAACAAGCTTTGGTTTGAAAGAAGTAACCCTTTCTATATCTTCTGCCAGTAAATTCGCCAAAATAGAATCAAGCTTGGCCGCTCTACCATCATAAACAATGGAAACCGCAGCCGTTTTTGTAACAATAGGGAAGGCATTTTTCTGTGCCGCTGCCGAGTATGAAATCAACAGTGAGAAAAAAAGTAAATAAGAGAAACTTTTAAAACGCATCATCCAAAAACACTTTTGTATGTTCATAAAAGATTTTGATAGGTGATCGAGCATATTCCTGAATATTATACTTGTCAAACAGTTTAGTTTATTCGTTGATAACAATTTTATCTACCGAAATAAAATTCCCGGTACTGCCATAAAAATTCTTTCTTTTATCTGACCAGTTACTGTGTTCACCCGTGACAGAAACAGTTAATGAATAGTTGTTTTTGGGTAAAACAGGACTCACAAACTTAAGCGCTGCGACTGGATACTTAGAATACATATCAACAAGAGAAGAGATGACAATTTTACCTTTGCTGTTTCGCAGAATAATACGTGTATATCCTCCGTTTGTCCGCGATAAGCCATACAAGCCAATTTGTTTACCTTTAAATTTCACGGAAAAGGAAGCATCCTTTTCATCTGAACTGCTTATTGATAGGGAGTCAGATGATGCAAGCCACTTTCCGGAATAAGTAATTAGTTTCTGATCGGCATTCTCAATCTTTTTCTTGCCAATTACTGTTGGGGAAGCAACCCCAGTTGAGGTACTAATCCTCCATGCTTCTAAAAATTGTGGAATTGATATTGAGGTGCCTGAAACCGTTAATGGCTGCCAAATGTAAGTCGCTGCTGAAGCTTGTTTGGGAAAAGACCATCGATCCCCCATGAACATGTAAGTGGTGTGTTTAGAGCCAGCAATTGGCAGGACAAATGTTGTTTGCGAGTTCCATGTAAGTGTTCCTTTGGGACAGAAAATCCCCCTTTTTGTCCACGGTCCTCTTAACGAAGTTGCAGTATAATAATAATTATCATTGCGTTCCCAACTGGTAAGATCCGAACCAAGGAAATAATAGATACTATCCTTTCGAAAAATGGCTGGTGATTCAAACCCTGTAGTCATTGCCTTGTGCACCTGTTCGCTTACGCTTTTATAATCATCGCTGAGCTTATAGATATCGCCGCCGTGTAGCAGTACGTAGCCGGAACCATCGCTATCCTGGAACGCACCCATGTCCCATTTACGAATAGGTTTGCCGTTGAAAAGCAGTGGACCTCTAAATGTATATGGTCCGATAATATTGTTCGCAGTTGCATAGCCTATAAACTGGTCCACATAGCCAAGCGTATCTACATGCATATACATAACATATCCGCCTGTCGTAGGGCATTTCATCACTTTCGGCCTTTCGCCTACCCGGTTAGGGCCCAACTTTCCCTTTTCCTGAGTTGGCAAGGCCACGCTTTCAAACTTCCAATTGTATAAATCAGCCGAAGAGTAGCAATTGAAACCCACAAAAGCATTGCTGCTATCCGTATGGGCTTCACCGAACAGATAAAACCGGCTGTTATCCTCAATGATATTTGCACCATGAGCGCTGACAGTTTTTCCGCTATCGTCGTACCAGGGCACCCCTGAATAAATGGCATCATACCCGGCTATTGTTTGCGCAACGGACGCATACGATACCAGGCATAAAACTATTACTGATTTTAGTCTTCGAATCAATTGGTTGATTTTTATAGTACAATAGGGGGCATTAGTATGATTTATATTTCACGCATCCCCCCTCATCAAATGTTATACAATTTGCATTCGTCAATATTACCCGGACCTTCGTGCAGAGCCTCTGGCTGGTTTTTATTAATGGTTCCACTGGTAAGCATCACAGTTAAACTTACAAACTGGCCCGTTTTCCATGAACCGGTTGGTGGCAATGAAACAAAATCATTCTGGGTGATGGTTAAATCTTTTTGTTGTTTTGCCGGCACATCGGCCCACCAATACCAGGGAGATACACCAATTTTTTCGGAACGCGTAAACACACCATAAGCAGTTCCTCTTGCGTCGCTTCCGGAAATGACGAAAGCCTTTGAAATATTCCTGGAAGGTTTATGTGCCGATTGTATATTACCACTCACAATTACGTCTCCTTTCGCTTTTGCTATATCCTTCATTACTTCCGGTTCAAAATAAGTAACTCTTTCAATATCTTCTGCCAATAAATTTGCAGCAATGGAATCAAGTTTGGCTGATTTATTATCATAAATGATAGAAACCTTTGCACTGCTTGTAACAATTGGAAAAGTATTTTTTTGTGCGAAACTGAAATACGCAATCAATAATAGAGCAACAAGCGGGTAATAATTTTTAAAATGCATATTGCGTTTGATTTTTCCCGTTTTTAAGAATACCATTTGCTTTTAGCGTTATGAAAGAAGCCGGTAGGCCCGCCGAACTGACTTTTATTTGAATATCCCCCTTTGTACGGCTGGCCTGAACTGTTGCCAATGCTTTTCCAAAATATGTTTTGACTGAATTGCCCCCGTAGATGTCTTTTCTCAAATCACCGTTGTCTAATCCCAGCAACCTGCCACTGCCTGTGAATTCGACCGTTATGTTTTGATCAGCGTCAGGAACAACGACACCATTTTCATCTGTTAGTTGAATAGTAATATGCGACAGGTCCTCGCCGTTTGCATTCAACTCCTGCTTATCCGGCAACACCAAAATTTTAGATGGCTTTCCTGATGTCTTCAATTCGAATTGAGCCACCTCTTTCCCATTGTTATAACCTTTCGCCAATATTTTACCTGCTTTGTACGGCACATACCAAACGATGGTATTGTTGATATAGTCTGCAGTCTTTCGCTTGCCCAGATTGTTCGTATTTACCGATAATTCCACACTATCACAGTTGGAAGTGGTCCGCACTTCAATGATATGTCCTTCATACTTTGGAAAATTCCAGTGTGCAGCCATGAACGGCGAACTCCAATGGTCCTTGCCAGGATCAATATCGAGCGACTGATCCGCAACTGCAACGCGTACCATCGGTTCTTTATTCCACACAGAACGATGGAAAGCTCCAGTTGGTTTTTCAAACATGCAGTCATTGAAAAAACCCGTGGGCCAGCCGGTACTGGGCCAGCCGCTGCTTTCACCTAAATAATCAATGCCTGTCCAAAGAAACTCGCCAAAAACGTAATCATTTTCTACAACATAAAACCAAGGGTTACTGGGATTATAGTCCCTGATGCTATTCTGCCTTCCGCTGTAATAAGGGAAGGCCTCTGCTATGTACATGATGCGGTTTGGAAACATTTTTTTATCGCGGGCCAGCCAGGGTTCCTGGTAGTTGTATCCAACAACATCCAGGGCTTCCGTGAAACCATTTGTATTATAAATCCTGCTACTAATATTACCCGGCATAATGGCTGCAGTAACCAACCGTGTAGGATCTAGTTTATGAACATAATCTCTAAGCATGATGGCCCGTTTCGTTCCTTCATCAGTTCTGCTATTCTGTTCGCCTGTTTCATTCCCTATACTCCAAAGAACAATAGAAGGATGGTTGCGATCGCGATGCAGCATTGCATCCATATCCTTCTGCCACCATTCATCAAAATATTTCGAGTAGTACCCGAATCCTCTCCATTTATCAAATGCTTCATCTATTACTACAAAACCGAGACTGTCGCACATATCCAAAAATTCAGGACTTGGAGGATTGTGTGAACACCGGATGGCATTTACGCCGTATTCCTTTATTATTTTCAATCGTCTTAAGTACGAGTCATCTGGTACTGCCGTTCCTAATGAACCGGCATCCTGGTGAATACAAAATCCTTTCATTTTAAGGTTCTTCCCGTTCAGAAAAAAACCTTTGTCCGGATCAAATCGGATTGAGCGGACGCCAAAAGAAGTTCGGTACTGATCAATTGTTTTTCCGTTGCGCTTCACCGTTGTTTCCATCGTATACAAATATGGCGTCTCGATGGACCAAAGCTTTGGATTCTGCACACGCATGGATTGTTCAACCATTCCCTTCTTACCTTGTTCAACAGAGAAAGAAGATTTAGTGGCAACTACATCTTTGCCATCGGCATTGATTATTTTGTTTTGTACCTGCACATCGCCGCTAGCGGAGGAACTATTTTCGATGGTGGTTGTAATTTTTACATCCGCTGAAGTTTCAGAAATAGTTGGTGTGGTAATGTATGTTCCCCATGTAGCTACGTGAACAGGATTGGTCACCTTTAACCACACATGACGATAAATACCAGAGCCTGAGTACCAGCGGGAGGAAGGGCTTTTATTATGATCCACGCGAACTGCTATTGTGTTCTGCCCACCATAATTCAAATGCGGCGTCAGGTCGTATTCAAAACCGGTGTAACCATAAGGATGAAAACCGAGATGTTTGCCGTTGATGTAAACGTCAGACTGGTGATAGACGCCATCAAAATGAATGACCATTTTTTTTCCTTTGTAATTATTTGGTATGGAAAACTTTTTGCGGTACCATCCCATTCCTCCAGGAAGAAATCCCATTGCTGTGCCGTTCTTTTTATCCACCGGCAATTTTACACTCCAGTCGTGCGGAAGTTGTACATTCTCCCATTTTGAGTCATCGTAATTGACAGCCGAAGCAACAGTCGCCGAATCAGCCAAAAGGAACTTCCAATCAAAATCAAATTTATCGGTCAGCCGTATATTGGTTTGGGACAAGGCAAGTAAAGGAAATATAAGTAACGTAATGAACAGTGATTTTACAATCAATTTTTTTTGGAGCCAATGTATATTTTGAGAGAATAATAAAAACATATCTTGATTATTTGATTTACAGTTTTCTATACACTAAAGCTCCTTAGCAAATCTTGCAAGCTTTATTTTTTGTTCTTTTAAGCCATCAATAAAAAGGGATGCTATTACCTCAGCGCCATAATGATTTAAATGAGTGGAGTCCTGAACACCAGTTGGCCTGGTGGAGTATTCACCTGGGTTGCAAAAAAGAAATAAGGATTTTGATTTTTCAGAGCCCATCTCCGTCACTAATTTTCGCGACCTTGCTTCCATGTCAATGAAGATGGTTTTTGTTTCTGCTGCAATCTGGCGTGACGCTTCAATATAGTCACCATGTGTATTCTTTAAGTTTCCTATACTATCAAAGTGCCGGCGAATAATGGAGGAACAGATAATGGGAATCCCTTTTTTTAAACGAGTTTCATCCACAAACTTTTTCAAATATTCTTTGTATGTAGTGAAAGGATCTGTATGTAACGATGCAGCCGGTTTTTCATCGTTATGTCCGAACTGTATTACTACGTAATCACCGGGCTGTATGCTGTCAATTATAGTCTGCCATCTTTTTTCATCTATAAAGCTTTTTGTGCTTCGGCCACTTGCGGCGTGGTTGTGCACGATTGCACGACTATTGATAAAATGTTTAAGCCCTTCACCCCATCCTGACTCTGGTTCATTTTGAGGTTTTTTCCAGGCCATTGTAGAATCACCAATCAGCCAAACGTTTATTTTTTTCTTTGCATTGAACGCCATTAAAGCAACCAGCGGAAAAGAAAACAAAATGACCTTTCTCATATTATTGTGGTTAGAACAATCTTTCTTCTGTTATTAATACAACGCTCTTATCTTGATATTTCTGAAGTAAGTTCTGTTGCCATGATCCTGCAAGAGAATATGACCTTTTAACGCTTCTCCGAAATAGGGGTAATTTTTGAATTTACTTTTAGCAACAGCTTCTCTAAATTCTTTTCCGCCGCGTTCATATTCCAGAATTTTCTTTGCATTTAACCAATGTTGAACATTTATGCCATAGGAAACTATCCTGGCGGTGTTCCATTCACCCGGCGGATTTAATGTTCTGTTTTTTGCTTGTAACAACTCATACAGGCATCCAACCGAATGTTTATCGTTATCGTCGAGCGGTCGTTTACCTGTATCGTGCGTTTGATATTCAAGTCCAAGTGCCGCCCCCTTTACATAAGTGTCTTCCAATACAAAATATTTAACCCCGCTGTTTGCATTGAGTGGAGCTTTAAATTCAAAGGTGAGTTCAAAGTTCGAATACATACTATCGGTAACTATATCACCACCTTTTCCCCGGGGCAAAATTGTTAGAGTACCTTCTTCCACTGCCCATCCGGAGTCAGGAAACTTGTCCTTATTAGCTCCCCTCCATCCCTTCATTGTCTTTCCATCAAACAATAGTTTCCATCCATCCCTTATTTCTTTTTTTGTAAGTGTATTTGGAGCACTATTATTAGATTGACCAACCGAGGTTGCGGGAGAGGTGAGCGCTGTAAGTACTACAACAGCAAATAACATCCTGGAAAAAAATTGACTTGCTTTCATTTCTGATTAAAAATTAATCTGCCTGTTTATCATTGAACATACATACCTGGTGAGAGCCATGATGTTTTCTAATTGAAAAAATCTTTTTACAACTAAGAGCATTTCAAATGTTTTACACTTCATTTGGTACTACAAAAGGATAACGGTAGTTTCTTGTCAAATAAGAATTTGCTTCAGCATCATCATTGAATGTTTCCGTTTCAGGATTGAAAATGAGTTTCTTTCCTGTGCGGTAAGAAATATTTGCAAGATGGCTTAACGCTGCTGAGCGGTGTCCTTCCAAAATATCAGCATATTGATCTTCTCTTTTTCTTGACCTTACACAGTTGATAAAATTCAGGTAATGATCATCTTTAGAGAATCCAGATAAATCTTCTTTTGCAATGACCGGCCCAGCCTTTTCTGTTCTCCTGGGAAATCCAGGGTCGGAATTTGGCTCGCTTCCCCCGTAAAATGTTTTCCATCCCCCATTGGAAGTCATCCAGCCTTCAGATCCAAAATATAAATTACCTATCTTGACTCCGCCTTCTTCATTGGTATAAAGGCCACGAACTTCGTATTGCAAAATTTTACCGTCAGCATATTCAAAAATGGCATGTTGTATATTGGGAGTTTCCTGGTCGGAATCCCAAACGAAAATGCCGCCTGATGAATGTACTTTCACAGGATGTTCATGCTTACCTAAGCCCCACCTTGCAAGGTCCATCTGATGTACGATATTGCCCATTTCCGCGGTGGCATAATCCCAGAAGTGATGCCAGTTGTAATGAAACCGGTTTTCATTATAAGGGCGTTCAGGTGCGGGACCCAGATACAGATCCCAATGGACACCCTCCGGTACAGCCGAATCTTTTTTGTGTCCTATGCTGTTCCTTGGTTTAAAGCAAACACCCTTGGACATATAAATATTTCCCAGTTTGCCATCATTTAAAAACTGCATGGCGCCCCTTACCGATGCTTCAGACCGCATGTTCATTCCCGCCTGAACAATGCGGGTGTATTTTCGGGATGCCTCTACCATTTTTCTGCCTTCCTGTATGGTAAAAGAAACGGGTTTTTCTACATATACATCTTTCCCAGCCTGGCAGGCCCAAATCGTCATCAATGCATGCCAGTGATCTGGTGTAGCAATGGATATAGCATCGATATTTTTGTCCTCCAAAACTTTACGAATATCTACTTCTGTTTTAGGCTTAAATCCGCTTATTTTTTCTACTGCTGCCACGCCCTGTGGAAAGAGTCTTTCATCCACATCACATAACGTTGTGACCCGTACATTGGGTATTTGTGAGAATCTGCTGTAATGATTTTTGCCTTTCGCGTTAATTCCTACTACTGCTACATTGATTCTATCATTGGCGCTTTCACGTCCGAAACTTTTTGTAGCATTTAGAAGAGGGGGAGTAATTAATAACCCTCCTGCAGACATTATGGATTTTTTTAAAAAATCACGTCGATTATTTAGTTCCATTACAATTAAAAATTTAGCAATTTCTACATTATGCTATACGGTATAGCTGCATTACTCGCATCTGAGTTTACCAATACTTTATTTGTATATATATCATAAAAAATTGGTTCTAGTTTTTTCAAAATTTTCATCAACCATAGCCAGCGAAAATTCCTCTGGCTACATTTAATAAAGGTTAAGTAGCCCCCCTGTTAAAACAGGGGGTTTTTGCTTGCTTATTGCCATATAAGAATTACTCGCTATTGAAACTTTTAAAAAATAGCTTATAGAATAATCTTCCCTTCTTTGTTATGCAGATAATTAATATCCCGGATTTTGCGGGTATCCTTCCGTATCTCTATCAATAACTGATTGCGGAATAGGACGTAAATAATATTTATCGAGAACTGGTCCTGAATTCGCCGCTTTAGTAAGAAGATTTTGCTCAAACACACGTGCGAGACGACGAGTACGTTTCAGATCTAACCAACGTTTGTATTCGCCAACCATTTCACGAGCTTTTTCATCCAGGATGAAATCAAGCGTAACATCAGCAGATGTTATAGTTAAACTTTGACCAGCTTTAGCAGCACGCTGACTAATAGCATTTAGCTTTTGTGCTGCTTTATCCAATTGGCCCATTTTAAAATAAGCTTCTGCGGCGATAAAGTAAGTTTCAGCAAGGCGAAACAGGAAAAGATCTTTTGAACTTGCCCCCTCAGCGCCAGCAGGAGGGATTTGTGCATTCGGATCATAAAATTTTTTGATCATTGGGAAGCCCTTATCGTTGCCTGGAGTAGGGGCTTTTTCCGCCCATTGACTAAAGCGAATAACCTCCACCTGCGGATTGGCTGCCTTTAATGCAGTTTCATCCGCAGCACTAAAGGTTTGATCAGGATAAGGAAAATAAAAACGGAGATCACCTACTTTTATCGCTCCATCTACTTTAGTTGCACGAAGCTCATTTAAAAAAGTGGCGTCGTAGCGGGA
>JBDSAA010000176.1:0-23928 GCA_039922375.1 Ferruginibacter sp. | reverse complement strand
ACGGGCGACATAGGTCGCTGGTTGCCTGACGGTAATATCGAATTTTTAGGCAGAAAGGATGAGCAGGTCAAAATAAGAGGTTACCGCATTGAACTGGGGGAAATAGAAAATGTATTGCAGCAAAGTGGTTTAATTGCCCAGGGGGTAGTGGTTGCTCAGGAAGATAATATCGGAAGCAAATTTCTGATAAGTTATATTGTACCGGGCCCAAAATATAACAAAGACACAATTGTTAGTTATTTGCGTGGAAGACTCCCGGAATATATGATTCCATCAGTATGGGTTGAATTAAAGGAATTTCCTTTAACATCTAATGGTAAAATAGATAAGAAAAGGTTACCAGTTCCTGATCAGATATCTGCAATTAAATACGTAGCACCACGTAATGAACTAGAGGCGAAAATGACGGAAATTTGGAAAGAGCTGTTAAGTATAAAGCAGGTAGGGATATTTGACAATTTCTTTGACATAGGTGGGCACTCTTTATATGCAATACGTTTAGTTGCTGCTATTCGAAAGAAAATGCAAATGGACATATCAGTAAACGAGGTATTTATATATCCCACAATAGCATCCTTTGTTGGAAATTTTATAGAAAAAATAAAAAACCCATCAATGCTTGCTGTTAATGTAAAATATATTGTGCCAATAAAAACAGCTGGAAATAAGGTTCCTTTATATATTGTGGCAGGAGGAGGAGGGACTGCGCTTCGTTTCAAAAAATTTGCAGAATTACTGGATGCTGATCAGCCAGTTTATGTGCTACAACCCCCCATCGATCATAGGGACATCAAAGACTTCCCAACCACCATTGAAGGAATAGCTAATAAATTTATTGAAGAGATGTCAATCTATAATCCTCATGGCCCTTATGCATTGTCCGGCCACTGCTTAGGAGGGATTATTGCTTTTGAAATGGCCAGGCAATTGGATGCTGCGGGTAAAAAAGTTCATTTACTGGCGATGTTTGATACAATTGTTCGCAAAAAAATACAAACTGCACCTGGGACTTTTAAAAATTTATATCATGTCCCATTAATTACCCGAAGGCTTATTTCAAAGTTCATATTAAAAGTAAATTTTGAAACTTTTTTATTTACTAAACATACCCAGCAATCTATCCGGTATAAAATAAATACTTTTAGATTATTAGTAGAAAAAATTAGCCCAAAAAAATTGAATGGAACTGAAGCTGTCGGGTTAGAAATTTTTGACGAATCAGCAGATTTATATATCGCTGCGAATAGGGAATATAAATTATCGGCTTATAATGGAGAATTAATAGCGTTTTATGCCAAAGACCATTATTTCTTTCTTGATAAGAACAAGCATGTTGGCTATAAAAAATTATACATTGATGAAACCACAAAGAATATGTGGAAGGAATATTCGTCAGCTGTTTCAATACATGAAGTAAAGGGTGAACATTCTGAAATTTTTGATCCTTTAAATGGTACTGAATTCGCTGTTACTTTACAACAATATTTAAATAGAACAGAAAAATAAACAAATGTTTTGTATTTGTTCCGCTGTGGAATTAAGCAATGAATATGAAACCTATCTTTTACCTGAAATCAAATTATCCGGTAAGATTGTGGAACTTGCTTCGGGCGAAAATACAGGTGGAGATAATCTTACATGTATGCATGTACGTAATTGGATGTATTTTATCAGTTACCGCAAACAATCTAATGCTCAGGGGGAGGCAGGTTATTATCATTCTATTGCCAATATAATGACCAATGGTGCTGTAAAAACAGAACATAAGGGGGCCCTTTGATGAAGCCACCGTTAGAAATGTTGAAATGGAAAAGTGTTTAAATATTGGCAGGTTAAACCATGAGGTGTTAACCAATAATACCTCATCTACACCTTGCTGATTATTTTGTATTAATCGATTTTTATTTGTTTTTTTGTAACAGCTCCCTCCCGGGCTTCAGGTAAAAACTTTCGTTCCAACACAAGGTAACCGTTGCCTTTTTCACAAACGTGTACTTTCAAATTCTCAACACTATATGGGTTTCCATCGGGTATATCTGCAATGTTGGAGTATAATATGTCATGGCCATCAACAATAATTACACAGCCGCTGCCGATAGCTTCCATTTTATTTCCTTCCGTTATTAACATGCCGGTATCTTCTCCCAGTCCAATCCCAATGCAGGAAGGATTCGTGGCAATAGCCTGCGTCAATCTTCCAAACCGCCCGCGCTTCTCAAAATGACTGTCGAAAATAACATCATCCATAAAGCCCAGCCCCGTGGTAATTTTTACTTCGCCTTTTAAATGTGCCCTGGTGGCATTTCCCTCGTAGATCATTGTATTGCTCATGGCCATTGCACCCGCACTCGTGCCAGCCACTACAAAGCCTGGTTCTGTATGATAACGTTGCAAAATGGTGCGTAAGAATTGCGTGCCACCGAAAGTAGTGGACAGCCGAAGCTGGTTGCCGCCGCTAAACATAACTGTATTGCACAGCCGAAGCCTTTGAAGATATTCATCGCTGATAGCATCTGCCCTGTTGCGTATATGCATTACGTTTACATCCGTACATCCAATTCGCCCAAAAGCATCCAGGTAATTTTCTCCAACTTCGTACGGTATGGTGGAAGCAGTAGTCACTACTTCGATTTTAGCATCAGGGCCACCACTTTCTGAAACAATACGGTGTAAAATACCTAGTTCAATAAAATTAAGATTGCTTAGTTTTTGTAATTCACCTCTGTCTGGATCCGTTCCTTTATCTTCTGCTCCGCCAATAGCAATAAGTTTTCCCTTGGGATGTTGCATGCATATTTGTTTATGTAAACAGTAAAACGGTAATGGTTGTAATATTATTTCCCCTGCATTACTGTAATTTAATGGGTTATACAAAAGTAAAGCAATTGGCTGTAGCAGCACAGCCAGCATTTGGATTTTTTCCGCTTCCCTTTTTTTTAATTAACTTCCGATTTATAAATAAGGAAGGGTATTAATCTTTGAACACAAACAAAAATCAGGTAAAAGCTGGCATTTTGCTTTTAAGATGTGCCGATAATATTTTTAAATAATAATTGATAGCTGTAAATTTTTGAGCTTAAGCTACCACGATTTGCGGTTTATGTAATTGATTAAAGTGTCAATGCTTTTAGTGAGATAACTAAAATATAGCCTTGGAAATAGTTGAAATATTTAAGTAGCCTCCAGACTTTTTTGTTTGAAAAAAGACACATACCAATCCAGTATGGTAATACTTCCCCAAGCCAACTTGAAACAAATAACTAAAAACAAAACAATTGTTCTTATGAAGATCGTGGAAATTAAAGTGTTAAAGGGGCCTAATTATTGGAGTGTACGCCGCCCAAAGCTGATTCAGATGAAGCTTGATTTGGAAGAGATGGAGCAAATGCCGACCAATATGATACCCGGATTTAAAGAACGGCTGGAAGCAATGTTTCCCAGCATGTATGAGCATCGCTGTAGTGTGGGTGAGCCGGGAGGTTTTTTTGAAAGGGTAACAGAAGGCACATGGATGGGGCATGTGATAGAGCATGTGGCATTGGAAATGCAAACACTTGCGGGCATGGATACGGGGTTCGGGCGCACGAGAGGAACAGGCAAAGAAGGTGAATACCACGTAGTATTTAGTTATATGGAAGAAGATGCGGGGGTATATGCAGCGAAGGCTGCTACCAGGGTTACCCAGGCCATAGCCGATGGAGTAGGATACGACCTGGAGGAAGACATTATGCAATTGAGAGAGATCAGGGAAGACACCCGCCTTGGGCCAAGTACCGGATGTATAGTAGACGAGGCGGCAAAAAGAAATATTCCTTTTATCCGGCTTAACAAACATAGCCTGGTACAATTAGGATATGGTATTCATCAAAAAAGAATTCGTGCTACAATAGCTTCTACCACTTCAAATATTGCGGTAGATATTGCTTGTGATAAAGAGGAGACAAAAAATTTGCTGGGAGCATCTGAAATTCCGGTTCCTCGTGGTGTGATCATAAGAACAGAGGAAGATCTGAAAGATGCAATCAGCGTTGTAGGTTATCCCATGGTTCTAAAACCTATTAATGGCAACCACGGTAAGGGCGCTACCACAGATATTAATAATTGGGAACATGCAGTAAAAGCTTTGGCTGCCGCACATCTTTACGGCCGAAGTGTAATATGTGAGCGTTTTATTACAGGGTTTGATTTTCGGGTACTGGTAATCGATAATAAATTCATTTGCGCAGCATTGCGTACACCTGCCTCCGTTATAGGTGACGGTGAGCATACCATTCAGTGGCTGGTGGATGAAACCAACCGGGATCCCCGCAGGGGTTTTGGGCATGAAAAAGTATTAACCTCCATCAAACTAGATGATTTCAGCAATAAAATGCTGGAGGAAAAGGGCTACAATTTAGAAACGGTTCCCCCGAAAGGCGAACTGGTACTTTTAAAACCGACGGCTAATCTTTCTACCGGCGGTACCTCCACAGATGTTACAGATGAAGTTCATCCCGCTAATATTTTCATGTGTGAACGAATTGCTCAAATAATTGGTTTGGATATTTGTGGAATTGACATCATGGCGCCCGACCTGCGCTTGCCTATTAACGAAAATGGTGGTGCAGTATTGGAGGTAAATGCAGCTCCTGGTTTCCGTATGCATATCGACCCTGCCGCTGGCCTGGCCCGTAATGTTGCAGAACCAGTTATTGATATGCTTTTTCCAAAAGGGAGCGCCGGCCGCATTCCGATCATTGCCATTACCGGTACCAACGGCAAAACTACTACTACCCGAATTACCGCACATATCGCCAAAAGCGCAGGGTATAAAGTTGGCTATACCACCAGCGATGGCGTGTATATTCAAAACCAAATGTTGATGAAGGGGGATTGTACCGGCCCTGTTAGTTCGACATTTGTTTTAAGGGATCCTACGGTAGACTTTGCAGTGTTGGAATGTGCGAGGGGAGGAATTCTTAAAAGCGGTTTGGCTTTTCAAAATTGCGACATTGCCATCATTACCAATGTAAGTACGGATCATATTGGATTAGGTGGAATTGATACCCTGGAACAAATGGCAAAAGTAAAAGCAGTAGTAGCCGAAACTGTGTTTCCGCATGGCTATGCCATATTAAATGCAGATGATGACCTCGTTTACAGGATAAAGGATAATCTCAGTTGTAATATAGGACTCTTCAGTATGGATGAAAACAACCCCCGGATAAAAAAGCATTGCAAAAACGGAGGGCTTGCAACTGTGTACGAAAATGGTTATGTCAGCATCATGAAAGGAACCTGGAAGATGAGGGTAATGAAGGTAGCCGATATACCTATTACTTATGGCGGCAGGGCCACTCATAATATCATGAACACCTTACCTGCAATACTTGCCACGTATTTATACAGAAACATAAGGGTAGGCGATATTAAGGTGGCGCTACAAACATTTGTCCCTTCTCCAACGCTTACTCCCGGCAGATTAAATTTATTTATTTTTAAACATTTTAAATTCCTGGTAGATTTTGCACATAACCAGGCCGGGTTACAATTATTGGGAGATTTTGTAAGCAAAATGGAAGGCTCTCCAAAAGTGGGCATTATCAGCGGCACTGGCGACAGGCGTGATGAAGACATTAAGGACCTGGGCAAAATTTCTGCACAATATTTTGATGAGATCATTATCCGGCAGGATAAACATTTAAGAGGAAGAACTGCAGAAGAAATTGTAAGACTGCTTATTGAAGGAATTAACGCCAGCAAAACCAAGGATATTCCTATCACCATTATTTATAATGAAAAAGAAGCCATCATGCATGCATACAATACCGCCAAACCCGGCTCATTAATAACCATTATGTGCGATGTGGTAGCGGAGGCTTTAGACATGATCAAAGGATTAAAAGAGGAGGAAGATAAAGTTTAATGGTTGTTTGTTATATTCTGCATCTGGCCTGTAATTAGGTGCTGCAGGCATTTTAAAATGATTTTGGCTGTATTAAATGCAACCCCTAAATTTGCACTCTCAAAAGTAATTTTGGGGATGGTATTGGGTTATAGTGTAATGGTAGCACTACAGATTTTGATTCTGTCCGTCTAGGTTCGAATCCTAGTAACCCAACCTTGCAGGACAAGTTGGATTTATTCCCATTTGTCCTGTTTTTGTTTTCACTGAAACCATCACCCACACTATATATTATTCGAATGACCTCATTGAATCGGGTAGTTCGAAGTGTAAATCTATCAAATGTCAGTTTTTCGGGATACATCGAACTAATTATATCCTTTTTTTCTATACAGATTATTTATTTAGTGCAGGCCAGTAGCCATCTGCTGCCTTTATTTTACCTACGGTATCTTTCAACCAAAATTCTTTCACTTTTAAACTATAGTTCAGGTACAGCTTATTGCCAACAATTGTAAATGCATTGGGATCAGTAGGTGCTTTGTGATTTTCACTGCAACCATAAGCACAGTAACCACCATATTGCGGCGCATATTTTTCCGGAGCAAGTTTAAAACTGTCTAAACTGGCTTGCGAATTAAATTTCCATTTGCTTCCGCTCCAATCCATGGAATATATGTCAGTTCCTGTCACAGCCTTATTTTGCAAAAAATACGCAACGGGATCGTACCCATTTATTGCAGTACCCTTGTTATTGTAGTACTTAACATCCTGGGCGTAGCATGCTGTACATGTTATTAATGCCAGCAGAGAAATTGAAAATAATTTCATGCGTTTGAATTTTTTAAAAAAAAAATGCCAATGCAACGATGTACCGGCTTTAAAGGGCTTAAACTGGATAACCGGAACATTGGCATGGATATTTTATCCGACAGGTTACCTTTATATTAATTTTAAAATATGATTTTTATTTATGGCCGCCTGTCTGTTTTTGCTATACTTTATTTCCAGCAATAGCTGTGAAGATGATTTTCTATTTTTTAAGCGATTTCCTTCAAATTAACGGTGATCATTTTTACATAAGCTGAATTTTCCTTCAGCATTTTCATCCCGGACGAAAAATCCATGTAAGGCATTTTCTGCTGACGGTGATTAAGCCTGCTGATCTCAAATAAAATATTCAAATGCCGGATAATTTCCTGCCAGGCAAAAAAGATGGAATGTGCGGGGTCGTAAATATGTATGGGTTCACTGCCGGCACCATTAAGTTCGATGATAGAAAAATGCCGCCCCATTTTTAAATCTTCCCAGCTTTTATAGCGGATGTCCATGCGGCCAAAATAGAATTCGGGAATTTCTTTACAAATTTTATCAATCACATTTACAAGGTCTTCATTAATTAAATTGCTTATGTCTAAAAATTTAGAGCCACGACAATGGTTGCCATAAGGAACCAATAGATGCTGTTCGTTTTTTTGCAATATAGTTTTTAACGTGTCTGCATGGGTCTCTTTTAGTACAGGCAGTTGTAAAATAAACCGCGGGTTTTTCATCAGCAGTTCCTCCATTGTTGAAACACCATCACCAGTAAGGGTTAATAATTCTTTGCCTGCAATGCCTGAAATATTTCCGTTGGCAGCGCCGGGATAACGGTAGTAGAACAAGCCCACTTCATTTTCGTATTCAATATAAGCCTGCACTAAAAAATCAACTTTTGTATTGCTGATATAATTCGCCAGCTCTTTTTCTGAATGTATTTTTTGTACCAACATACCCCTCATGCCAATATCGGGTTTTGCAATCAATGGGAAACTCATCTCTTTTCTTTCTATCCCTTTCATTACTTCAGTGATAGGGGTGCCAGTTTTAAAAAGTACAGTGGCAGGATAGTATTGCTGTGGTATCAAATCATAAATTTCTTTTTTGCTCTCCATCAAAAAACCGCCGTTATTTATTAATGGATTGGAAGTATTAAAAAAGAAAACTGATCTTGATTTTATCATCAGCCAAATCCAGTAAAAATAAATGGGGCCATACACGACATTAAACGGCCAGTACTCCCAGTTGAAGAGTTTGATAAACCAGGTTTTAGTTTTTAATTTTTTTAGCATGGGTGGGTAGTTAGCTTTTTACATCAATATTGTTTCCAGTTGCAAAGTTTTTACGGTGTGTTTATTTTCTTTTAAATCAAAATGCTGCATAGTGACTGTATCCATACGCATATCAATTCCGGTGATGCTTACCGTAAGCATTTCCTCATTAAGGTTCATCAGCACGCTGTTGGTACTATCACCATCACCGGCAAAGCGGTGAAAGTTAAATATTGATGCTGCCGTTGGATATAAATTTTCCAGCCGCCATTTTTCAAACCACTGTTTTCTTCTATTGATTATTTCAGGTGTGTACAATGTTGCACTGCTCCAGATGAAACTGTCTTTTTCATCTAACCGGATAAAATGTTTTCGTTCACCATCCCATCTTGCTTCAAACAACAATCCACCAATAAAAAGCACTAATGTAAACGGTTCGATATGATCAAGGCTCATTCCGAAAAAACAAGGTGCTGGCTGTGCAGTGCAGATAATATCCAGAAAAACAAGCCCACGGCTTTTTCGGTACGGTGGGTTGGGAAAATGTTTTACAAAAGCGCCATTCAATAATACTGCTGCATTACCTGTTTGAGTAAAAGCAATCCAGCTCCCATTTTCTTTTGCATCTCTCGGATACACTGCATTCACACCATTGTATTCATACACATCTGGCGCCACTGCATTAGGTCTTAACACATTTTCATCCCTGTTGGAAGTAATAAAGCATCCATGTTTGTTTGGTATATAAGTTACTGTGCACATGCTTTACGGTATTTAATGGTGCCAGATGCAATACCAAAATTATCGTCAACGGTTACAGCAGAAAGTTCATTTACTCCAACTCTTATCAATGCCATGTGGTGGATGGTGTGTTCAATATTATACGCCAGTTCCCGGTAATAATTTGTATTCATGTGAATGACGTCTTCAGTATTCCCATTAAAACCTGCTTCCAGTATCAATGCTCTGTCTTCTCTTTCCACGCTATTCAAAATTTCGTTGAGCAATGAAGCAGCGAAATATTTATCTGTTTCTATCCTGTAATCTCTTTTTCTGTTTTCATAATTCACCAGGCCGCTTTTATAACCTTTGTCCAGTTCAATAAACAACTCGATAACATGCCTTACATGCTGGCCGATGGTAGCATTAAAAAGAATGCCGCTGGGCATACTATATTCTTCATCGGAAAGATCATACAGTAAGGCATCAATTTGTTCAAATACATTTTTAATAGCTTCCTTAAGATGCAAAATTTCCCTGTTCATAAGTAATTATTTTATGGCTGATACATTTAATGATACGGTAAGATTGTCTGATAAAACCCAACTGCTGCCACCAACATTAAAGTTGCGCCTGTTGATACTGAATTGCCCCGAGAACCTGTAGCTACCGCCTTCCTGTTTGGCTGAAAAAGGAAAAGATATTTGTTTTGTCACACCTTTAATAGTGAGCTGCCCGGTTACAATATAAGCGCCTGTAGTTCCTGTAACTTTTGTTGAGGTGAAATGTAGTTTTGGATAATTACTAATATCAAAATAATCGTCTTTTTTTAAATGTTTGTCTCTTGAGCTGTTGCCGGTATTTACAGTGCCGGCATCAACACTTACATTAAAAGAAGCTGCTGATGGATTGGCAGGATCAAAAACAATTTTGCCCTGCAAACCTTTAATACTACCGGTAACCGTTAGCCCAATATTTTTAATATTGAACATTGCTTCTGATCCTGCGTCTGTGACTGTATAGGTTTGTGCATACAAGTAATTACCTGCAATAATCACTAATGAAATAATCAATAATCTTTTCATTATTAATAGAATTTTGCACTGCCAAACAAATGATTATACTGCTGGCAATGTATCAGGGCATATTTGTATTCCATAAAATCGGGCATGCCATTGATGTTGTACACTTGTCTGCCACTGGTTGTTTTTAACAAGCCAACGTCAATAAAATTAATTGGCTGCATTTCTTTTGAAAGATACACATGAAGGTCTGGCCCGGTTGAAACGCTAAAGCTGTCAAGCACCAGGCTGTAAGCACCGGCTTTTGAATAAATCTTTGCAATACCAGTAGTAGTTCCATAACCGCCATTGTCAAATGCTGCCCTGTACTTTAATGCTGCCGTGGTATCAACCGGATCCATTGATACACCTGTTGAACTTGTTTTTTCCTTTTTGCAGGCAGTCAATAAAATGCCTGCAGTAAATAGTAACGAAAATACTTTTTTCATGCGTTGAATTTAAAAATTATAAGATATACCTGCACCGAAATTGTTTCCCTTTTGCCTGAACCTGTCCACTTCGGTACCATCCGGTGCAATTTGTTTGATAGTAGTTGTTTTGTATTCACTGAAATAGAATTGATAAATGCCACGGATACTCCAGCGGTTATTCAATTTGTATTTGATAAAAAATTCTGAATTGAGGTTGCCATAATCAAGGTCGCCGGTGAGCAGCGCATTAAAACTGGCAGGCTTTGCAACAGATTCTGTTTGGGTAACACCATTGCTGGTAAGTATGGCCGAAGTTTTTCTTCCGAATGTAAATCCAATAAGATCAATATTAAATCCTGCACTCCATTGCTGGCTAAAATTGTAACCAAAATTTGCAGAAATATTTATTGAATTTACCAATGGCCTTTGCACAGTTAATGTATCCCAGTTTTCTGTTTTTTGTTCTGCAAATACAATTACAAATGGTACAGTGGTGCCTCTTGCGAGCCTTGCAGGCGCTGTGGTGTGTTCTTGTTTGGTGCCAAAAGCAGTGGTAAGCCGGGCACCCAAACCTGCTTCCCATTTTTGTTTTTTACCAAGCTTCCAGTTGTGTACATACGATAGGGCCACCGTGCCACGACTGCTGCCAACAGCTCCTGCAAGGTCTGTAAATTGGTTTATTTTACCGCTTGCTTTATTTTGCCCAAAGGAAAAAGCGGTTGAAAACAAAATGGGAATTAGTAAAATATATTTTTTCATATTCTATATTTGTAACTTATACGTAAAACATCAAGCAATTGATTTCTGTAAATAAAAAAAAGTGCTGTAGCCGCCAGCAATACCAGCAAAGCATAGATAAATAACTGCCCGCCATCACCCTGCACTTCGATACCCAATTTTGTAATGTGAAAAAACAAAGCACCTGTCATTAAACCGATTGCAAGCATTGCACCATACACAGTTGTTTTTGGGTAAAGGATTAAGATGGATGCAACCAGTTCAAGCGCCCCAATGCCGATTCTTCCGTAAGGCTCCATTCCCAGTTTAGTGAAAATATAAACTGATTCTTCAGCGGCTGTAAACTTAAAGTATAACGTTTGCAGCATAATGATTGCGGCCAGCAACTTCAGCAGCCATATTGCAATTGCAGAAAAATTGATTGACATTGTTTGGGTATTTTGAATTATTAACGAAATGTTTTTATCCAGTTTACATCCGCTTTTGTATGCAGATTGTTCTCATCTTTATTCCAGGCTTTTAAAGTATTGTTGAAAAACTTATTATAGAAGAGATATAGTTTGCCATTAACTACCTTGAAAGTTTCAGGATCAATTTCTACTTTCTCTCCTTTGGCACCCATGGCATATGCACACCAACCTCCATATTCAGGTTCATACCTGGATGGGTTGCTTTTAAAAAGCTCTTTGTTTTCGGTTGAAGAAAAGCAATAAGTAACACCCTGGTAAACTGCTGCTAACTCTTTTTTCCCTTCAGTGGCTTTGTTCTTTGTAAAATAAACCACCGGGTCGTATCCCTGTATGGCAATACCTTTCTCCAGGTTAAAATGTTTTTTGCGCAAAGGCTCCTGTGCAAATAAGGCGGCAGAAGCAAAGATGACAATTGATAATGTTGCTAAAACCTTTTTCATTGTAATTCTTCTCTGGTTAATACGTGGCTCTTAAAATTTCCTTACAGCTGTTTACAATCTCTATTTAATTTCAGGATACAATGTTACAACTACTGCAACTGCATTACTGTCGGCAACAATACATATCGGGCAAATTTACTGACTGCAAATGCAAATTGCGAAAATAAAATACTATTACATATTAAATATTAAATAGAAAGATATTTCCTTCATAACATTACTCTATCCGTAATTTGACAAACCAAACGGCTTTAATTTTTATCTTTACTGTGAAGAGTTTTGTTTAGCAATAAATCTTTCAAATGCAGTCACAATTACAAAGAGAGGCAATAAAAAATGCGGCGCTTTCTCAGTTTACACTGGAAAACTTATACGAAGGTATTTTTTGGGTAAATGAAGAAGGCAATATTTTGCAGGTAAATAAAATGGCTACAGTTATGACCGGCCGCTCTGAAGCAGAACTTACTTCGATGAAAGTGCCGGAGCTCAACGCGGTAATACAAGACTTTTCAACCTTCTGGAAAAAATTAAAAAAAGCAAAGAAGATAACATTTGAAGCACAGCACCGCCATAAAGACGGGCACTTGTATGATGTGGAGATAACCGGTAATTATATAGCATTTGAAGGGCAGGAATTTTCATGCAGCATTGTAAGATATGTAAACAAAGAAAAAAAGGAAAACGAATTATATAAATACACTTTAGAAAACCTGCATGAAGATATTTACTGGATAGATGATAAGGCAAACATTATACAGGTAAATGAATCGGCTTGCAAAACTATTGGATACAATAAAGAGGAATTGCTTGGTAAAACATTGTTTGACATAAATCCCAATGAAAATGCAAAAACATGGGGCAACCACTGGAAGCAGGTAAAAAAAGAAAAGAAAGTAACCCTTCTAACCATGCACAGGCACAAAGAAGGGTATGAGTATGAGGTAGAGATCACTAACAATTTTATTGAATTTGCCGGAAAAGAATACGCCTGCAGTGTAGTATGGGATATGCGGAAGAAAAGAATGGAAGAAGAAATTTTGAAAATGATTTCAGAAGCTACCGCAGGATTAACAGGTGAAGATTATTTCCGTGGGTTGGCAAAGCATGTTACTTCTGCATTGGGTGTGCGGTATGCGTTGGTAACTGAATGTGCCAATGAAGAAAAGACAAAAGTGAGAACACTGTCTTATGTTGACAAGCGGGATTTATTGGAAAATGTAGAATACGATTTGGAAGGAACGCCTTGTGAAATTGTAATGAAGGGAAAAGATTATTTCTGTACAAATGAACTGGAAAAACAATTTCCAAAGGAAAAAGGGATACAGTCTTATGTGGCTGTTCCTATTTACAGCCCTGCAACTGGTGAAGTACTCGGCCATATTGCAGGATTGGATGTAGTGCCTATGACGAATAGTCAAAACCAAACTTCTATTTTAAAAATATTTGCATCAAGGGCCGGTGCAGAAATAGACAGGCTGGATGCTCTCAGGAAATTAGAAAAAGCAAATGCAGAATTACAGGTTCTTTTAAAAAACAGTGATGAACGTTACCGGGATCTTTTTGATGAAGCGCCGATTGCTTATGTAAATGAAGGGCTGGATTCAAAATTTATAAAGGCCAACCGTGCCGCATTAAGAACATTGGGGGTAAGGCCCGACCAGGTAAATGATACCTACGGTTACCATTTTTTACCTGATACACCGGAAGCAAGAAAAAGATTTGATGAAGCATTTGCTTCCGTAGGCCGTGGTACAGATACAAGCGGTGTGATACTTGAACTAAAACGCCTGGACAATGGGCAGCCGGTATGGATTCAATGGTGGAGTAATCCCGATGCAGGCGGACAATTTACAAGGACCATGTTCATTGATATCACTGATAAAATATTGATGGAACAGGAGCAGGCAAGATTGAAAGCACAGAACAAATACCTGCAGGACGAAATAAAACACAGTCATAACTTTGAAGAGATCGTAAGCAGAAGTAAAAACTTTCACAGGATATTACAGCAGATAGAACAGGTTGCTTCAACAGATGCTACGGTGTTAATACTCGGTGAATCCGGCACAGGGAAAGAATTAATTGCAAGGGCAGTGCATAACATTAGTAACAGAAGCAAACGTCCGTTGGTAAAAGTAAACTGTGCTACGTTACCGGCTAATTTAATTGAAAGTGAATTGTTCGGTCATGAACGGGGCGCTTTTACAGGTGCTATGGAAAAAAAGATTGGTCGTTTTGAATTGGCTGATGGGGGTACTATTTTTTTAGATGAGATCGGTGAGTTGCCATTTGATCTGCAGTCAAAATTGTTAAGGGTGTTGCAGGAAGGTGAATTTGAAAGACTGGGTAATCCCAAAACAATGAAAGTAAATGTAAGGGTCATTGCTGCTACCAACAGGAATTTAGAAACTGCCATCGAGAAAAAAGAATTCAGGGAAGACCTGTATTACAGGCTGAATGTATTTCCAATTTTTACGCCACCACTTCGCGACAGAAAAGAAGATGTGCCATTGCTGGTGAATCATTTTATTAAAAAGTATGAAGGCAAGATGGGAAGAAAAATCACTTCAGTAGAGCCTGAAGTGATGGAAGCGCTTTGTGAATACAACTGGCCCGGAAATATTCGTGAACTTGAAAATTTAATTGAACGGGCACTCATTCTTTCAAGGAACAATGTATTGGAATATGGAGACTGGATACCTGCAAAAAAACACTTGCCAGGCGAAAAATCTGCTGCCCAAAAAATGGAAGATGTAGAACGTAATCACATTACAGAAGTATTAAAACAAACCAGCTGGAAGGTAAGTGGAGAAAAAGGTGCTGCGAAAATTCTAGGTCTCAACCCAACAACACTGGAAGCAAAAATGAAAAAATTAGGTATCCGTAGAGATTCAAAATAGCATCTGCAATCAATCAGATTTTTCCCTGAACAGTATAGTTGCCCATCCCTGCTAAAACGGATTATGCATGAGGTTCAATTAAAACTCCTTCGCCAAAACTTTTCATTTCGCCGGCGACAAAACTTGAAAGCCGAAACAGGAACATACTAACCATGTCCTCACAATAATCACAGTTAGATAAAAATATTTTCTCAATTTATTACGGCTAAAACTTACTCCCTGTATTTTCCCAATGGATTGGGAGTGTCCCAAAATATTGGGAAGAAAAATGACTTCCCTCTAAACTTTTCAAGTTTCAGCCAACAGGCAAAAACCAATACCATAAAGTCTTTCATCGAAATATGATTCCGAAATTATCGGTTGGCATGCCGTTGGACATAAATACTATGCCGAAAAAAAAAGGGATATGTTGAAATTAATTTCAAAGAAAAATTTTAAAAAAGAAGTAATTGAGGGTAAAGGTTTATCGCTGGTACAGTTTAAAACAGACTGGAGTGGTGTATGCCAGATAATAGAACCGGTTTACAGCGACCTGGTACATACTTACTGTAATGTAGCAAATTTTTATACCGTTGATGTGGAGGAGGAAGCAGGACTGGATAAAGAATACGGTGTGATGGAAATTCCAACTATACTTTTCTTTAAGTCAGGAAAAATTATTGATCATTCTGTTGGATTGACATCCAAAAATGACCTGGCACAAAAAATAGAAAATGCTTTGTCTGAAACGATGAGTGGCAATGAGGATAAAGATTAAATATAGAAATAAAACACCTTAACGATATCTTAACTGTTAGTCTTGTAAGAAATTGCAAGAAAAAAAATATCAAGGGGTACAAACACACAATACCAAACTAAAGAAATTATCAGTAACCATAAAACAAATAAAATGTCACAACAAATTAAATATGTGTACCTCAAAAATCATCCACTTTTTTCAAATGCAGATGAACAATGCATTTTAGATGCCACAGAGTTGATGAAACTGAAAACAGTTTACCGTGGCGAAAATTTTGGATATGGGGAAGGCGCATTTAGCAAAGTGTACCTGCTGATACAGGGTAAAGTAAAAGTAGCTGAAATGAACAGCGACTGCAATGAACTAATAAAAGATATTCTTACTGCCCCTGATATTTTTGGCGACCTGAGCATGGAGGGAAACATTGCAGCAGATGAATATGCAGAGGCACTTACTGCCAATACCATTGTTTGCGTTTTCAACATTGCTGATCTTAAAAGATTATTACGACAAAACCCTGCCATCGCAATTGCCTACGCCAACCTGGTAAACAACAAACTTCGCAAAATGGAAACCCGTCATTCTGATCTTGTTTTTTGTGATGCAAAAGCAAGGCTCATACGATTTATTAAAAACTGGGCACAAACAGACGGCAGCCGGATAGGAGATAAAGTTATTCTCAATAACTATTTAACGCATACCGATATTGCGAATGTAATTTCGACCAGCCGCCAGAGTGTAAATGCGTTGTTGAACGAACTGAGAGATTCCGGTTTCCTGTTTTATAACCGCAGGCGGATTGAATTGAATGACACGATGATCTGGAATTAAGATTAATTTCAGAAAACCTGTAAACAGGCTGACAACAAAACAGTCCCGTACCTGCTACTTTTACAACCGCCAGCATCCATTGAACGTGCCAATCAATATCCTGTAGACTACCATTTATTTTTATCACCGCTTTTATTCGCCTGCTCTTGGTAATGTACCACGAAGGAATATTCAAATAACTTTTATCACCAGGAAATACCCGGACATGCAATCAGTTTGCCTGTATTTTAAAATACATATACCGTGTGATTTAAAATATTTTACCGACAGATATAATGACGCTGAGATCTCTCCAGCTTCTACAGTTTACCAGCGGGGTATTGACCAGCTTGCCGACGAATGTTATTTGCCTGCCAATAAAATAATGCTGGAACTAATTGAAGCCCATCGCGGTAAATTTAAAATCGCATTTTCCATAAGCGGTACTTCCATTGATATGTTGCAGCAATACCGGCCAGATGTGTTAGATTCTTTTAAAACGTTGGCTGCTACCGGTTCTGTGGAATTTTTAGCAGAAACTTACTATCATTCCTTTAGCTGGCTGCATTCAAAAAAAGAGTTTCAACGCCAGGTAATCATGCATAAGGAAAAGATAAATGAAGTATTCAACTATGCTGCTGTAGTATTTAATAATACAGCGCTGATTTACAATAATGAACTGGCTCATTTCATTGCACAAATGGGGTACAAAGGGATACTGTGTGAAGGCCTTGAAGCCCTGTTAAATGGCCGTACGCCCAACCAGGTTTACTCAGCTCCCGGTAATGATGAGCTAGCTATTTTGTTGAGAAATACGAGGCTAAGTGATGACATCGCTTTTCGCTTTGATGATGCCACCTGGAATGAACAGCCGTTGACTGCTGAAAAATTTGCAGGATGGGTTCATGGACATGGGGATGACAGCAGGAATATTAATATATATTTCGATTACGAAACCATTGGTATACATAAGAAAAAAGCGACAGGTATATTTGAGTTTCTTCAACACCTTCCAGACGCAGTTCTTGTCAATAAAAACTGGATATTTAAATTGCCATCAGAAGTAATAGCCGAAGAATATCCTGCAGGTGTATTTGATGCACCGCAAATTATTTCATGGAAAAATAAAAGTCACGAGAATTGCATCTGGAGTGAAAATGTGATGCAACGGAAAGCTATATACAAAGTTTATCAGATAGAAAATACAGTATTGAATAGTAACTGTACAGAAGCATTATGTTACTGGGGCTACCTACAGAATGCAGATCATTTTTATAGCATGAGCGAACACGAAAATAGCGGTAACCTTCTCAATTCAAATTTACACGGATTAAATTCTGCTAATGAAGTTTATCGGCAGTTTAATCATATCCTCAACAAATTTGAACTCCATCTGATACAGCAGGGGCTGGAAGCACTCAGAACTTCACAACAAAAGGAAAGGGCCTGCCACTTATACGCAGGTATCAATTAGTAATCATAAAAAAACAGATAACAATGGATCAAAAATTAAAAGGGCAGGTTGCAATTGTAACAGGTGCCAGCAGCGGTATTGGTGCAGGCTGTGCTAAAGAGCTGGCAAAAGCTGGTGCTACAGTTGTGGTAAATTATCCCGTACCGCCGGCCATCACCATGGCTGAAAGTGTAGTAGAACAAATAGTAGCGGATGGTGGAAGTGCAATCAGTTATAAATGTGATGTAAGCAAAGAAGACGAGGTACGGCAAATGTTTGGCGATGTGATAAATCAGTTTGGGACGGTGGATATCCTCATCAACAACGCCGGGTTGCAGAAAGACGCACCCTTTACTGAGATGACGCTGGACCAATGGAACTATGTATTAAGTGTAAACTTAACAGGACAGTTTTTGTGTGCAAGGGAAGCCATTAAAGAATTTTTGCGCCGTGGTGTAAATGGTAAATCAAAAAGTGCCGGTAAAATTATTTGCATGAGCAGTGTGCATGAAGTGATTCCCTGGGCGGGGCATGCCAACTATGCGGCCAGTAAGGGTGGCGTAATGCTGATGATGAAAACCATTGCACAGGAATATGCCCCAAAAAAAATACGGGTGAACAGCATTGCCCCGGGTGCTATTGCCACCCCCATCAATCACGATGCATGGGATACCCAGGCACATTTGCAGGAGTTGCTTAAACTTATTCCTCAGAAACGTGTTGGGCAGGTAGAAGATGTTGGCAGAGCAGCCGTGTGGCTTGCCAGTGATGATGCTGATTATGTAAATGGAACCACCTTATTTGTAGATGGTGGAATGACTTTGTATCCTGGGTTTGAGGATAATGGATAGAGCAGCCTCCCCAAACCCCTCAGAAGGAGGGCGTAAGAAGAGTTCAAAAATTTCAAGTGCTTTTATTTTATTAGAGTGTTGGCTATAGAGAATGTAAGTAAAGCTCAATAAAGATTTTCTGTACAAGAGTGCGACGCCAATGAAGATGAATAAAGCAATATCGTCGGGTTCAAAAAAATAAAAACTATTTCCAATGACTGCAGAACAAATAAGGTTACAACAACCGGGATGGAAAAAATGGGGACCGTATTTAAGCGAACGGCAATGGGGCACGGTTCGGGAAGACTACAGTGAGCACGGCGAAGCCTGGGATTATTTTCCGCATGACCATGCAAGATCAAAGGTGTACCGTTGGGGCGAAGATGGTATTGCCGGTATCAGCGATGATATGCAACGTATCTGCTTTGCAGTAACAATGTGGAATGGAAAAGATCCAATATTAAAAGAACGTATGTTTGGCCTGACTGGCAATGAAGGCAATCATGGAGAGGATGTAAAGGAGCTGTATTATTATTTAGACAGTACACCTACACATTCGTACATGAAGCATTTGTATAAATATCCGCAGGCAGAATATCCTTATGCAGACCTGGTTAACACCAACCGCTACCGCAACAAGTTTGAAAAAGAATATGAACTGCCGGATACCGGCCTGTTTGATGAAGGGAAATATTTTGATGTATTTACAGAATATGCAAAAAATAATACTGACGATATAGCCATTCGTATAATTGTTTATAACCGTGCAGGTGAAGCTGCTTATATTTCTGTGTTACCAACAATATGGTTCCGCAATTTGTGGAGTTTTGGTTTGATGAATGAAAAACCATTGATGCACCTGGTAAATGACAATGAAGTGAAATTGCAGCATCCGGAATCGGGTGAATACTATTTCTCGTTTGAAAAACCGATGCGTACCCTATTTACGGAAAATGAAACCAATAAGGAAAAATTATATAACCAACCGAATGCATCACCTTTTGTGAAAGATGCTTTTCATACAGCAGTGCAGCAGCAAAATTTTAGCTGGCTGGAGGAAAAGAAAGAAGGAACAAAGTGTAGCCCGTTTTATGAGTTCAGCATACCTGCACAGTCATCGGTTACCATTCGTTTAAAGCTGGGAAAGCAACCTGCAGCAAAAAACTTTTTTGCAAAAGAATTTGACGCATTGTTTGAGCAACGTGCTAATGAAGCCGATGAATTTTTTGAGTCTGTCACCACAGCAAAAAACAAGGAGCATCAAAACATACAACGACAGGCTTTTGCCGGTATGCTATGGAGTAAGCAATATTTTAATATCGATATTCCCCAATGGCTCAATGGAGATAAGGGCCAGCCTGCTCCGCCGGAAGCCAGGAAAACAGGCCGCAATCATCATTGGCATTCGCTGAACAATGAAGATATTATTTCGATGCCTGACAAATGGGAATATCCCTGGTATGCCGCATGGGATCTGGCTTTTCACTGTGTGCCGCTTTCAATGATAGACCCCGGTTTTGCAAAGGGCCAGTTGATATTATTCTTGCGGGAATGGTACATGCATCCGAATGGTCAACTGCCTGCATACGAGTGGAGCTTTGGAGATGTGAACCCCCCGGTACATGCATGGAGCTGCCTGCAGGTGTATAAAATGGAGAAAGAGAAAACAGGCAAAGGAGATATTGACTTTTTAGAAAAGGTGTTTCAAAAACTACTGATCAATTTTACCTGGTGGGTTAACCGTAAGGATCATAAAGGCAATAATGTTTTTGAAGGAGGATTTTTGGGGTTGGATAATATTGGGGTTTTTGACAGGAGTAATATGATACCCGGTGGCGGCACGTTGGAGCAGGCAGATGGTACCAGTTGGATGGCGATGTACAGTTTAAATATGCTGGAGATGGCACTGGAGTTAGCCCAAAACAACTCCAATTACGAGGACGTGACCACGAAATTTTTTGAACACTTTATTTATATTGCTGACAGCCTGAACCGGATTGGTGAAAACTGGACAGGAAGCTGGGATGAGGAAGAAGGCTTTTTTTATGATGTATTGGCTATGCCAGACGGGAGATATATTCCGTTAAAAGTAAGAAGTCTTGTCGGTTTGAGTACCCTATTTGCAGTGCTGGTGTTGAAGAAAGAACAGTTGGAAAAAGTGCCTGAGTTTCACAAGAGATTAAAATGGTTCCAAAAATACAGGAAAGACAATGGACAGTACCTGGTGATTGAAGACCTTAAAGAACATCACGATATTTTGCTGAGTCTTGTTCCAAAAAAAAGACTTCAAAAACTATTAAATGCATTGCTGGATGAAAAGGAATTCCTGAGTAAGGGAGGGATCCGATCAATATCAAAAGTGCATGAGCAGGGATATTCTGTGAACATCAATGGCGAATATTTTGGCCTGGATTACCAGCCTGCTGAAGGAACATCTTCTTTATTCGGGGGCAATAGCAATTGGCGTGGCCCTGTATGGATGCCTATGAATTACCTGCTGGTAAAGGCTTTGAAGCAATATTGTGATTATTACAAAGAAGGTTGCATGGTTGAATTCCCAACTGGTTCCGGTAATAAAATTTCGTTGAGTATGGTATCTGATGAAATTGCAAAACGGCTGGTGGCAATTTTTGAAAAAGATAACAATGGCGACCGGCCAGTGAATGACAATTATGCCATCTACAGAAATGATCCAGATTTTAAAGACCTTGTTTTATTCTATGAATATTTTCATGGAGATACAGCAAGAGGTGTTGGCGCATCTCATCAAACCGGCTGGACAGGTGTGGTGGCAGAATTGATACAAAGTCTCAATAAAAAGGAAAATACAATTGAGAAAATGAAAACGAAAGAGGCAATGATGTAACAAACATTTTCAAAGCCTGGCGATTCTTCGTGAAATAAAGACAACTGCAATGCTAAAAAAAGATAAATCATTCCTGCAAAATTTTTCTGCAGCCATACAAGATGAATGGATAGAAACCAATGGCCTCGGCGGGTGGGCATCTTCATCCATTATTGGCTGCAATACCAGGCGCTACCATGGCTTACTGGTAGCGGCTACTAAACCACCCGCAGAAAGAACAGCATTGGTATCAAAGCTTGATGAAACGATCATCATCAACGGCAGCCGTTATGAACTGGGAGTAAACAATTATCCAAACAATACCATTCATCCAACAGGAAATTTATACCTGCAAAGCTTTACTAAAAACTTTTTTCCGGAATGGATCTATAAAGTAAATGGCATTGAGCTAAAGAAAACCATTGCCATGATTCATGACGAGGATACAACAGTAATTATTTATGAAGTAACAAAAGCAGTCCGGCATTTTACCTTGGAGTTATTGCCGCTGTTATCTGTTCGTGGTTATCACTCACTGATGCATGCAAATGATTCTGTGAATAAGCAAGCTGAATTTTTAAAAGACACTTTTAAAGCAAGGTTATATGATGGAACGGCCGAAATTAATATCCACGTTCCCGGTAGTGTTTATCAGCATCACCCCAACTGGTTCTTACATTTTAACTATGCAGTAGAACAATACCGTGGATTGGATTTTGAAGAAGATCTGTTTAATCCCGGTCATTTTTCTATTGAATTGAAAGAAGGAGATGTGATTGGAATTATTTTGTCAACAGAGAATATTGAGGCCAAAAATGCATTGCAATTATTAGAACAGGAAAAACAAAGAAGAGAAAAATTGTTAACACATCATGATAAGGATGAAACAGTACAACAGTTGATTTTAGCGGCAGACCAGTTTATAGTAAAGAGAGGTGATAATCTGAAGACGATTATCGCAGGTTATCATTGGTTCACCGATTGGGGAAGAGACACCATGATATCCTTACCTGGCCTTTGTTTAAGCACTGGCAGATTTGAAGATGCAAAAAAAATAATCGCCGCTTTTGCAGGCAGTGTAAGCATGGGCATGTTACCCAATCGTTTCCACGATAATAATGAACCGCCGGAATACAACAACGTGGATGGAACGCTTTGGTTTTTCATCGCCATAAAAAAATATTTGGAAGCAACCGGGGATGAGGATTTTGTGATTAATGAGATACTTCCGGTATTAAAAGATATCATTGACTGGCATTTCAGGGGTACCCGTTACAACATTCATGTGGATGAAGACGGATTGTTATATGCAGGAGAAACCGGCCAGCAACTCACCTGGATGGATGCAAGAATTGGTACGTGGGTAGTGACTCCACGAATGGGCAGGCCGGTGGAGATACAGGCGCTTTGGTACAATGCACTAAAAATATTTGCAGCATTATTAATAATGAATAATCAGCACAAAGATGCTGTAGTGGTTGAATTGAGTGCTACAAAAGCCAAAGAAAGTTTTGAAAAATTGTTCTGGTACGAAGCAGGAAATTATTTGTATGATGTAATTGACGAGAGTGGCAAGCCAGATCATACATTAAGACCAAATCAATTGTTTGCCATCAGTTTGCCGTATGCATTGATAGATGGTGACAAAGCGGCATCAGTATTAAGTATTATTGAACAAAAATTATACACTCCCGTTGGGTTAAGAAGTTTGCCGCCGGAAGATATAAATTATGTCAGTCATTATGGAGGTGACGCCTGGCTCAGGGATTCGGCTTATCATCAGGGCACTGTGTGGAGCTGGTTGTTGGGGCCATACGTAGAAGCGTTGATCAAAACAGGCAATCAACAATTAAAAGCAAACGAGGTAATTGAAAAATTCAAATACCATTTGAATGAAGGCGGCATTGGAACGGTAAGTGAAATATTTGATGCCGATGCCCCGCATCATGCAAGAGGTTGTATTGCCCAGGCCTGGGGTGTGGCGGAAATTTTAAGAGTGATGAAAGAGTATGATTTGATTGGTGGAGTTGAGAAAAAGAGCAAGAGAGTAAAGGCGGTAGCGTGTTGATCAAGACGTGTTAGGTTTTTATTGAGTCCCTGAATATGCAGGCTACTATAAACCTAACACGTCTTTGAGTCTCAGAATATGCCAGGGTGCTCATAAACCTAATAAGTTTTGGCAGGCTTTAGTACTATCTGTTTTTGTGGAGAGCTCTTGTAGACGTGTTAGGTTTTTATTGAGTCTCTGAACATGCAGGTTTCTCTTATAAACCTAACACGTCTTTGAGGCTTATAAATCATTATTAACCGCTTGTAAAACAACCGACAGCTTTTAAACCGCTATTGTATTCATTTTGTGTCAGAAAAATAATCATCATGACAAATCATTTCGACATTATCATCATTGGCACCGGAAGCGGCGGTAGTACGATGGCATACAAATTAGCGCCTAGTGGAAAAAAAATATTAATTCTTGAAAGGGGCGGATTTATTCCAAAAGAAAAAGAGAACTGGGAT
>JBDSAA010000175.1:0-4444 GCA_039922375.1 Ferruginibacter sp. | reverse complement strand
GAATAGAACAACCCAAGTATGATTGCTCATTAGATACAACACCACTCCCGGATGTTGATACCATACAAAAAGAATCCACGCGGGAGGCAGTGATCGCAAATTCAAGGGCGCTCTATGCAGCTTCGAGAGAAGATGTGGAAACTTTGTTATACCAATCATTTGATGTTGACATGGCGTCGGGTATTGAAAAGCATGTCGTCCCTGAAAAGCCACCTATTCTCAAACAAAGACCAGTAACGGCAGAAAAGGCCGAAGGTGATGAATTGCATTCCGATGACATAGTTGAAATTCCACAGCGTAGTTCTGTAGATGAAGTAAAAAATATATCGACTCATCGCTATCTCCAAACCCTTGTCAAGCGGATGGCTGAAGCACATGGATATACCGCGACTATAGAAATGTCGTTGCCTGATGGTTCGGGACAAGTTGACGTTCTCCTTGCGAAGGATGGCAAGCGTATTGCGGTTGAAATATGCAACACAACGGATGCTGAATGGGAAATGCATAATATCTTAAAATGTATCCAAGCCGGATATGAACTGATCGTTTCCCTTTCAGGAGATATAAAGCAATTAGAAAGGATAAAGAAAAAGTGTATTACTGGTATAGCCGAGTTTGAAAAGCACCCCGTGCTTTTCTATACCCCTGATACATTCTTTTCTTTTTTAGATGAATCGGTGAAAGAACAGGTTCTCGAACAAAAGAATATAAAAGGATACCGGGTCAAAGTTTCCTATGACGCTATTTCCAAAGAAGAGATGGATCGAAAGCGCGCTTCGGTGACCAATATTATTCTTAACACCATGCGGAAGCAAAAGAAAAAGAAAAAGGAGTAGTATTATTTTTGTAAACTTTCACGTATTCACTGCAAAGGACAACCTAAACTAAGAGGAGAAGTGAGGGGTTGGATCGATTACCCATTCACGTTACTTTCAGTTGGCTCGGCCACGACAATATGATAATATCAGCCACTTCATCAGCACACGATTGAACAGCAGCATTGGAACAATATTGTACTAATCAAATACAATCGTGTACTGCTGAAGTGTGCAGTATTTCACTTACAATAACCGGCAGGGCTATTGTTCCCTTATAAAGACGTATGTATATTCAGAGACGGTCAAGACCCGACCCTAATTGGAAAGAATGTGAGCCACTACTGGTAATAGTTATTTTTTCTTTTCCAAGAGTTTCATCAATGAATCCATTTGTTTTAACAAACGTTCAATTTCCTTATCTTTCGCATCAATCATTTTCTGATACAAATCTTTTTGATCTGCATAGAAATTTTCTATCCTTCCCTGAGCTCCATAATTTGAGGCGTTATTCTGAATAATCAATGGTTCATTGCTGGTGATATCAGGTACCGATACTCCTAATACCTGGGCCAGACGTTCAAGCATGGGGGCGGTTAATTTCTGCTTATCCGTTTCAATACGAGAATAGGTTGTCTGTGTTATATCGAGCTCGGTAGCCATATGCTCCTGAGAATATCCTCTGAGTAACCGGAGGGACCTGATCTTAGTACCGTACATTTTTATCTTTTCCATAAAACTACCGTAATGTGCGCATATCCTAAAACAAAGCAGCATAATTTATGCAAAAAGCGGTTAGGATATGCAAAGCCACTAGCGAACCTTTGAAGAGTAAAATTATTGTTCATTCAAAACTAAGTAATATGAAAACATTAGCAATGCTTATATTGGTGACACTTGTTGGCTTTGCAACAAAAGGACAAGTCAAACAAAACCAAACGGCGACTGAAGGTATCTCATTTGGTCTTCGGTTTGGAGGAAACTTAAATAGCATCACTGGCAACGATTCACACGGTAACTCGTTGGAGAAAGACTCTAAGATTGGCGCAAGTATCGGCGTAAATGTTGAGATACCAGTTGCACCTAATTTCGTGGTACAGCCAGGGCTGCTGTTTAGTAACAAAGGAACAAAAAGTACGGAAACATCCGGTTCACAAACTGCAACTGGTACAACATATATTACATATGCTGAAATACCCCTCTATCTTTTATATAAACCGGCTCTTGGCCCTGGTGCAGCCTTACTCGGAGTTGGACCGTATGCTGCGTATGCGCTGGGTGGAAAATATACAATTAATCCTGGTGGAGATAACACCATAAAATTCAAAAATGTAGTTCGAGATTCTGATCCTGACGTTCCCTATCTTAAGGCATTTGACGCGGGAATAAATATGCTTATTGGATATCAATTTGTGAATAGATTTTCGGTGCAATTGAATGGACAATTCGGCCTTGCCAACATTAATCCCAAATATGAAGACGAGCCTGATGATAAACCATCGTATAAGAATATCGGTTTTGGTATATCGATTGGGTATCGGTTTCATCCCAGAAAATAATCACCACACTTTTGAACAATAATGCCTGCCTTGGTTCTGCTCTGATGTAACCTTAAATCCTTAAACCATGAAGGTAGTACTCCTCCTTTCACTTGTGCTGGGCCTATTGGGTACCGGCTGCAAAAAGAATGAAACAAATAGCGGTGGGAACTCAAGCACACCCACCATTCCAACCGTCACAACAGCAAACGAAAGTGTCGTAACATCAAATTCACTCACAACCGGAGGCAATGTGACTTCTGATGGTGGTTCGGCAATCCTTGCACGGGGAGTGTGTTGGCGATCCATAAACTCCGCGCCAACAATAAATGATACCAAGACCGTGGATGGCGTAGGCACGGGAACGTTTAGTAGCGTAATAAGTGGTGTAAGCCCCTTTACCGCCTACTATGTGAGAGCATATGCTACAAATGCCGTTGGCACAGCCTACGGAAACGAAATAGTTGTGTTAACAAAGCCAGGTCTCGTCTTATCGGTTACCGATGTGTATGAGGAAAACAACATACGAAAATGTGACCTGCAAATTTCGATTAAAGGATTTTCAGATCCAAGTTCATTAGCGGTAACGCAAACCGGTGTCTGTTGGGGGAAATCTCAAAACCCGACAACTGCTGATAGCAAGGTTTTGAGTGGTCCGGTATCCGTCATATATACCCGTTTTACTCTCACTCTTTTTTTCGGTATAAACAGTACCTACTATATACGACCATTTGCAACCACGAGTGCCGGTACAACCTATGGCAATCAGGTAACTTATACTACCGGTGTTGATATTGGATTAAGTCATGAGGGAGGCATTATTTTCTATATTGATAATACTGGGCAACATGGTTTAGTAGCTGCTCCCACTGACCAAGGGACAGCAGTTCCATGGGCACCGGGTAATTTATTTACCACAGTGACCAATGCATCAAGCTATACCGATGGCGTAGGGAATACAACCAAAATCATCACTAAGTATGGTGCGAGTGGCTCATATGCCGCAAAGCTTTGTAAAGATTATCGAGGAGGAGGATTTACTGATTGGTACCTCCCAGCCGCTGACCAGGTTTTTAGAATGAAAATTCATCAGGATGTCATTGGAGGATTCCACGGATCAGCATTTCTCGCAAACTATTATTATTGGAGTTCTTCAGAAAATAATTATTTCAGTGCATGGGGATATGAATTGAATCCCCGGTATACTACGGTCAGTGCCTTCGATAAAAGTAATTTACTTTATGTACGTGCTATCAGAAATTTTTAACAGCAAAACTTATTGAAATTTAAAGTATCAGCAATTAAGTAATGCACCTAGAAGTGCGCCGGCATGGTCTTGTAGCATTTTCTCTATATAAATTCAATGTAATTTTGATCTGGGGAATAAAGATTTAATTGTAATAGTTGATTATTGTTTGCCAATTTCAAAAACTGCAAGGTGGGCTCACAAGGTAATAGGTTACAACATATCCTTGATATTAAATTGTTGAATATATGGATCCAAAGGTATCGTACTTGTAAAGCTTCTGAGTGTGCGGAAAAACTTGTGTTCCGTATGATAAGATCGTTCCACATAGAAAGAATCAATTTGAAATAGCTCGAAGGTGAACTCACCATCCACCCTTTCGCCAATCTTCACTCCATATGCCCAAATGGCTTCCAATTGTTCTTGTTCATCCATTTGGTTGAAAAAATAAAGGGTCATCGCATAAAGATTTTAGATTTCAAATTCCAGTTGATGTGAACTAAAATTAGTATTTTATTTTTCACTCTTGTGTTTTGTTACTCGCAAATTCTAATTCGGATTCAAATTTTGAGTGTACAGTTCAGGTAAATTTTTGGTCAAAAAGTATGAGCAATTTTTAAGCATCCTTTTAATATTTCTAATTGAAAAATCCGGTAAATAGGACTCACTCCGAAAGGCTCGGCAAAGGCTTCGCCAAACCAAAAGAAGCATTGCAATGTGCTTATCATAAACTTTGATGGCATTGCAATACTTCTTTTGCCCTGCGGGTTGCTTCGCAAGTTTGTCAAATCCTTTGCAGCTTCACCTTCCTCTGTTCAGGGAGCTTTTGTGTCCTTCACGGAACT
>JBDSAA010000174.1:0-28255 GCA_039922375.1 Ferruginibacter sp. | reverse complement strand
CAGCTCCCAGTTTAATATCCGTACCACGACCAGCCATGTTTGTTGCAATAGTTACTGCGCCGGTTAAGCCTGCTTCTGCTACAACCTGCGCCTCTTTACCATGCTGTTTCGCATTCAATACATTGTGCGGAATATTTTTTTGCTTCAGCATTCGACTCAATAATTCACTGATCTCTACTGAAGTAGTACCAACCAGTGAAGGTCTGCCTGCAAGGCGTAAACGCTCAATTTCATCAATAACAGCTTTGTATTTTTCACGCTTGGTTTTGTACACCAAATCCTGTTCATCTTTACGTACTGCAGGCAGGTTGGTAGGTATGGTTACCACATCCAATTTGTAAATGTCCCATAACTCTGCCGCTTCTGTTTCTGCAGTTCCCGTCATACCACAAAGCTTATGATACATACGGAAATAGTTTTGCAAAGTAACGGTTGCGTAGGTCTGCGTACTGGCTTCGATCTTCACATTTTCCTTAGCTTCAATAGCCTGGTGCAAACCATCAGAATATCTTCTGCCATCCAGTATACGCCCGGTTTGTTCATCAACGATTTTCACAGATTCGTCCATTACCACGTACTCGGTATCTTTATCAAATAACGTATAAGCTTTCAGTAATTGCTGTACCGTATGTATGCGGTCTGCCTTTAAGGAGTATTCATTTAGTAAGGCCTCCTTGTTGTGCAATTTTTCTTCTGCGGTAAGCTCGCTTTTTTCAATATCGCCCAACTTAGTCGCAATATCAGGAAGGATAAAAAATTCCGTATCTTCTCCTGCTTTGGTAATCAGATTAATTCCTTTATCCGTAAGATCAACCTGGTTGTTTTTTTCATCAATATGAAAAAATAAATGCTCATCTACCTTGGGCATTTCTTTTTGCTGATCGGCTAAATAATAGTTCTCCGTTTTCTGTAATTTCACCCTAATGCCAGGCTCACTTAAAAACTTAATTAAGGCGCTGTTTTTTGGCAAACCCCTGTGCGCTATCATCAGCGATAAGCCGCCATCTTTTGGGTCATCATTGCCATCGGCTATTTTTTTCTTTGCATCAATTAAATATTGGTTGGTCGCTTTTTTCTGTGCGTCCACTAATTTTTCAATGCGTGGTTTTAGGTCAAAAAACTGCTGCGTATTATCGCTATGGCCAACAGGGCCGCTGATGATCAATGGGGTTCTGGCATCATCTATTAATACGCTATCTACCTCATCCACCATTGCAAAATGGTGCTTGCGTTGTACCATTTCATCCGGACTATGTACCATGTTATCACGCAGGTAATCAAAGCCAAATTCATTGTTGGTTCCATAAGTAATATCCGCATTATACGCTGCCCTGCGGGCATCACTGTTGGGGTCGTGCTTATCGATACAATCAACGGTTAACCCAAGAAATTCGAACAGGGGGCCGTTCCATTCACTATCCCTTCTGGCGAGGTAATCATTTACAGTAACAATGTGCACGCCTTCACCTGCCAGTGCATTAAGGTAAGCGGGCAAAGTACTCACCAACGTTTTACCCTCACCGGTAGCCATCTCGGCAATCTTTCCGGAATGCAATACGGCACCACCGATCAACTGAACATCGTAGTGCAACATATTCCATATCACTTCCCCACCGGCTGCTTTCCACGCATTTGAAAAAATTACTTTATCGCCTTGTATCGTGATGTGATCTTTTTTTACTGCCAGGGTTCTGTCTAATTCAGTGGCGGTACCTTCCAGCGTAGCGTTGTCTTTAAACCTGCGGGCAGTTTCTTTTACAGCAGCAAAAGCTTCCGGTAAAATTTCCTGCAGGATCACTTCTATCTGCTTATCTTTTTCTTTTTTAAGCAGATCAATTTCCTGGTAGATTACATCTTTTTCATTGATGTTTGTGACAGGAAGATTTTCAGCATCCTCTTTTTTTGTGTTGATCTGCTCATCAATGCTGCTTAAATGTTGCCTGATACGGGCCTTAAATTCTCCAGTTTTCTCTCTCAGGGCATCATTGCTAAGCGATTGATATTGTGTGAAATAACCATTGATCTTTGCAACCAGTGGTGTTATTTTTTTTACATCCTTCTCACTCTTGTTGCCACCAAATATTTTCGATAAAAAGCCTATCATATAATTCCGGTTATTAGTAATATGTGTATTTATTAATTCAGGTACTTTGTTTTGTCAAATATGGTGCTTGAAATTGTTGATAGCCAAAATGACAGAACGGCAAAGGTAATAATTAGTTGTTAGGTTTATTACGTTAGTAAAGTGCACAGGCGGGCTTGGCCTAAATTAGGGAGAAGCGCAATAAACATAAAAACAATTTAGCATAATCACTGTTGTGCTTTTTAAAATTGTAATGAAGAAACTATTGTTAATTTTTACCTTGGCTAATGTTGTTATTGCAGGGCGCTGTCAAACCACTGAGTTGTTATCGTTTGAGCAGCATCGTATCAAGGCCGTTAAGAAGGGAATGCTTGTATTGAGCGGTTGGTCTGTAGCCAACATTATTGGCGGGTCCGTAGGCACAGGTACCGCTAACAAGGAAGTTCGCTATTTCCACCAAATGAATGTCATATGGAACAGTGCCAATTTTTTGATCGCGGGTTTAGGTTATTGGGGAGCTTCGAAGGAAAATATAAATGACTTGACGCTTTCAAAAGTCCTTTTACATCAGAATAAAACTGAAAAGACATTCTTATTCAATGCAGCTTTGGATGCAACTTATATTACCGCCGGATTATACCTAACTGAACGAAGCAGGCGTAATACAGACCCGTCGAAATTAAAGGGTTACGGTAATTCGGTAATGTTTCAGGGAGGGTTTTTATTATTATTTGATGTGATTATGTACAACCTGCACCGTCAACATGGAAAAAAGCTAACTGGGTTTGCCGATAAGATCATTGTTGTAGGAAGCCCTGCCGGCATTTCCCTCGGGTATCAGCTATAAGTCAATGCTATTGCACGGCTGTGCGCAATACGCCCGGTTTGGTTGGAAAGACCTCAACATCAATGGGAACCAGTCTTGTAGCAGCAAAGCTCAGGCTGTTAACTATCAAAGACATAATGATTGCTTTTTTCCAATTGCATTCTAAAAACTGGTGGAATGCGATAGCTTCTCCTATTGCTAATGCAATGGCCACATAGTAAATGTTTATGTCAGTAGAAAAAAATATGATATGTGCAATGGCCCACGAAATGATATTGATCAATAAAGTCATCAATATTGCTGCCTTTCGTTTTCTTCGCTTAAAGAAAAAAGCAATTATTGGCAGTTCAATTAAAATTGTCAGTAAAAAATTTAAGGCGAGGCCCATTGGTTGTTTCTTGTTTAAAAGGTAATTTCTTCTACTTCTATAGCCAGCATAAGTTTTGGGATTCAAAATTATGTAAAGCATTTTTAAATTATAGATGCAATATCCACTCTCTCACAATTCACCAAAAAAACAGGTAGGAAGAATATCATCCTCTTACTGTAGGGGGATTCAATTTTATAAAAGCTTTTTTGTATCATAAGTTAGGGGCCGGTTACCGAACCAACACATTAGCGAATTATTCTTTTTTGCCCTACCTTTGCCCCCCGAAAAGCAACTATTTATAATATTTAACCTTTGATATGTCAGGAGCTTTAAAAGAAGTACGTAATAGAATAAAGAGTGTACAAAGTACCCAGCAGATAACCAAAGCCATGAAAATGGTAAGTGCTGCCAAGCTTCGGCGTGCCCAGGATGCCATTACTCAAATGCGGCCTTATGCTAAAAAATTACAGGAAGTGCTGAGCAATATTGTGAGCAGTGGCGAGGGTGATGTAGACCTGGCGCTGGCAACGGAACGGCCAATTGAGAAGGTACTTATTATGCTGGTTACCAGTGACAGAGGCTTATGCGGAGGATATAACAGTAACCTGATTAAACTGGCCCGCCAGGTGATCCAGGAAAAATACAGCACACAACATGCAAAGGGAAACGTGCAGGTTTTGCCTATTGGCAAAAAAGGGTTTGAACATTTTACTAAAAGTGGCGGTTTTGGAGTTGTAGATCAATATTGGGACATTTTTACCGGGCTTAGTTTTGACAGGGTGCAAACGGCTGCTAAATATGCAATGGAAGCTTTTGCGAAGAAAGAAGTGGATGCGGTTGAATTGGTTTACAGTGAATTTAAAAATGCAGCCACCCAAATCTTTGTAGCTGAACAATTTTTGCCAGTTCGGAAATTGGAGCCGGTAACGGGTGAGAAGAAAGCCGATTTTATATTTGAGCCAAGCAAAGAAGTATTGATCCGTGAACTGATGCCGAAAATTTTAAATACGCAATTGTTCAAAGCGGTATTGGATGCAAATGCAAGCGAACACGGCGCCCGGATGACTGCCATGGATAAAGCAAGTGACAACGCCAATGAGTTATTGAAGTCACTAAAAATTAGTTATAACAGGGCAAGGCAGGCAGCCATTACAACCGAATTGACGGAAATAGTAAGTGGCGCTGCAGCATTAAACGGATAAATCTTAATGTGCTAATTAGCTAATTCGATAATTTGCTAATTCAATACAATCACTTTATCCAATTAGCACATCAGCACATTAGCACATTACCGAATGGAACTTTCACAAATAATACCACATATAGAGGCCTTGATATTTGCAAGCGATAAGCCATTAACCAATTTGGACCTAGTGGAATTGCTTAACAATGCGTTGGGGTTCATTGAAGACAGGGCTACCCTTGACCAGGTGGAAACTGCCGTGGAAGGTATTCATGAAAAATATAGCGCTGAATTTTACGCTTTCGAATTAAAGCAAAGCGGCGGCGGGTGGCAGTTTCTTACAAAGAAAGAATACCACAAAACGATTGCACAGCTAAATGGCGACAAGTTTTTAAAGCGCCTTTCCAATGCGGCGTTGGAAACATTGGCCATTATTGCTTACAAACAACCCATTACCAAAAGTGAGATTGAATCTATCCGCGGCGTGAACTGTGATTATGCGGTACAAAAACTGTTGGAGAAAGACCTGGTGGTTATTGCCGGTAGAAATGAAGATGCTGTGGGCAAACCCTTGATATATACTACATCAAAATCTTTCATGGATTATTTCGGGATTAATAGCACGGGTGACTTACCAAAAATAAGCGAAGTGCTGATGGAAGAATTGGTACAGGCTACGATTGTAAGTAATAATGGCCAACAGCATGATGAAGTAATTGGCCTGGAAGAATCAGAGCCTGATGCGATTTTGGCTGTGACAGAAGAAGGTGAAATAATAGAGAATAGCGTGGAGTTAACTACCAGGCACGAAGAAACGATTATAACGGAGGTTGAACCCGAAGAAGAAATAGTTGCTGCTAATGAAGAGCCAAATGAAACCATTGCGGATGAAGAAATAGCTGCTGCTGAGGAATTAAATGCGGAAAACGATGAAGAAATTGTTGAGGATGAGCAGAATGTAATAGGCAGCAAGGAAAACGAAATTGTACCAGCTATTACAGTTGAAAAGGGAGACGCTGAGGATAAACAGGATAAGGATGAAGAAGAAAAATCGGAATCATAAACTTTGAATAAAAACTATTTTAAGAAGGTATGAAGAAGATTTTTCTCATACCTTTTTTTATAGCAGCTAACTTCTGCTAAAATTCTTAACCGAACTGGTACAGTAATAAACCATTAAAAATATTAAACATCAATAACCCAATACATACATTTTAACATGTCAAAACACCTAACCCCCCAGCAGCTGATAGAGATCGCTGATGAATTCGGTACACCGGTATATGTGTACCATGCAGAACGAATTGCGGAACAGTATAAAAAATTGCAGAAAGCTTTTTCAGGTTCCAATGCACGCTTTTTCTATGCTTGTAAATCACTTACCAACCTGAATGTATTGAAGTACGTGCAATCGATTGGTGCATCGCTGGATTGCGTTAGTGTAAATGAAGTGAAGCTGGGGCTGATGGCTGGTTTTGATAAAAGGGATATATTGTATACACCCAACTGTGTAGATTTTTCAGAAGTGGTGGAAGCAAAAGAATTAGGCGTAAATGTTAATATCGATAACATCTCCATACTGGAACAATTTGGCCATAAATTCGGGAATAGTTACCCTGTTTGTATCAGGCTCAATCCGCATATTATGGCGGGGGGAAATTTTAAAATTTCCACCGGCCATATTGATAGCAAATTTGGTATTTCCATTCACCAGATGCGGCACATTGAAAGAATTGTAAAAAGTACCAACCTGAACGTAACCGGCATACACATGCACACTGGTAGTGAGATCAAAGATGTGCGGGTATTTTTAGAAGGACTGGAAGTAATGTTCAATACTGCCACACATTTTCCTAACCTTGAATTTATTGATTTAGGTAGTGGCTTTAAAGTGCCTTACCAACCGGGAGATGCGGAAACGGATATTGTCGACCTGGGGAAAAAAGTAGCGCAGGCCTTTGTGGAGTTCGAAAAAGAAACGGGTAAAAAACTACAGGTATGGTTTGAACCGGGAAAATACCTGGTAAGTCAAAGCGGCTATTTTGTAGTAAAAACAAATGTCATCAAACAAACACCGGCTGCAGTATTCGCGGGTGTCAACAGTGGCTTCAATCACCTCATTCGCCCGATGATGTATGATGCATACCACCACATCGAAAACATCACCAATCCAAAAGGCGCAGAAAGAATTTATAACGTGGTAGGCAATATTTGCGAAACGGATACCTTTGCTTTCGACAGGAAATTGCATGAAGTAAGAGAGGGGGATTATTTAGTTTTTAATAACGCTGGCGCCTATGGTTTTGAAATGTCCTCCAACTTCAACTCAAGGTTAAAACCGGCTGAAGTAATGGTGATTGATGGTAAAGCAAAACTGATCCGTAAAAGAGATGTGTTTGAAGATCTGTTAAGAAACCAGGTGATTTAATGCAAAGCGATAATTTGTAATTTGCAGTGCCACCAGTAATTATGGCGGCATTGTTGTTTCAATAAAATTTTTATTTTGCCGGCAGTCGTACCTTGATTAACCTTCAGTGGCGCACTCTTGTACAGTGGTACATAAAGGATCTTTTATCAACTGCTGTGAAAAGACTTCTCTCACTATTAAAATTGCCATCAATAATAAAAAATGAATATCACCATCCGTAGGTCAGATCAAGACGATTTTACTGCAATTTTATCCCTGATAAAAGAATTTGCGGTATTTCAAAAAACTCCGGAGAAGGTAACAATTACATTGGAACAAATGGAAAAGGAAAGAGAGCTCTTTGAAAGCTTTGTTGCAGAAACTGCAGAAAATAAGATCATTGGGTTTGCCTCTTTTTATTTTACTTTTTTCTCCTGGAGTGGCAAAGGAATGTTCCTCGATGATCTATACGTAACAGAGTTTTATCGCCACCAGAAAATCGGATCCCGGCTTTTAAATGCAGTTATCAAATTAGCTAAGGAAGAAGGATGTAAAAAAATGAGGTGGCAGGTTTCAGGCTGGAACGAAAATGCGATTGGCTTTTATAAAAGCATAGGTGCCACCATTGATGCAGTAGAGATCAACTGCAATTTGGACCTTATTGATGTGTCAGGATAATACAAATGCTGTGTTTAGGGTGTGTTTAAAAATTAACAACTCCCGACCGGAACATGCAGCAGGTTTTGTGGCTGATGGAAATTTTAAAACATGTTGGAACCCGGTGCGTTAGCAAGGATGTTGCGCCTATGCTAGTATCAACGCAACATCCTCGCCTCCCTTATATTTCGGCGAAAAGACATTGCTGTAAATAGATTAAACGGTTTCCCGCTTGGGGCAACCAGCTTAGATTCTAATGATTTCAATATGAAAGCAGGCCGGTTATTTACCTCCGTTAGCCCTAAGGTCGGCTATACAATTGGCATCAAGTTTTGGAAACCCCATCATCCCCGAAGCGTTGGTTTCAACTCCATAATACATCAGGCAATTACTATTATCACAATGTGCCCCTTTATTAATAACATCCTTATGGGTTGCCTGCATTGGACTGCCCTGGTCAACAAGGCCGAGCAAATGTCCAAATTCATGCTCAAGGATCACGCTCATTAGTTGGGTGCTGCTAACCTGTCCTGCGCCGTTTGAATTATCATGAATTGTCTTGCCAAAAATACACGAAGAAGTATTCCAGTAAGAAGTGGCAAAAGTTGAAGCAGTTGAATAATACCCATCCGTGATTAAAAAATGGACGGCAATAATATTACCGCCGGTAAAAACAGAGCGGCTGTTTCTCTCTAACTGAACAATTTCCTGTAAGTTTAAACTTGTCTTTGAGCTTGCGGGGATTTGCTGTAGTATGATCTGTATTCCTACGGGTTTGTTTAAATAGGTATTTAAAAAAGCGGAAAGATTGTTTATTGTTGTGGCATTCGGCGCATAGCCGGGCATGTAACTTATCTGAACAATCAATGAAGTATAAATATCTGCCGACAGCAACTCATGTGCTGCGGTACCTAAAGTTTTATAATCCCGGTCTCCAAAATCATTTTCTTTTTGGCAGGAAATAAAGAAGAACAAGGAGAAGATAACCTGGAAATAAATCAAGCCTTTTTTAAACATGAATTAAAATTAAAAAAACATTTGTATTTATTAAATTATTACGTCCATCAAAAAAGGCCGTCAAGTCAGACGGCCTTTGAATTTGAAACGAACTATTTACTTACAATGACCAGGCCCGATAACGCCCTCATTATAATTTGTTAATGCAGTAACAAGTGCGCTTGTGGCGGATGGTGCAAGTGTTCCTCCACCAACCGGAGGAATTATCAACCCGCCTATTAAGGCATCAGCAGCAGCGATCTTGGCTGCAACATAAGTAGGGGCCGCTCCGTTTGCTACATTTAATTTTGCAGCTATTAATTGGTGAGCCAATGTAATAAGGCCATTACCTGCAGGCGGTGTATCAAATATAGACTGAAGTTGCAAATCAGTATAGCTTACAGTTCCTAATGTAAGTGTCTTTACAGGCCATACATTTACATTATTTCCCTTGGGGATAGGTCCATGGGTTTTCCAATATCCTTGTGTGTATGTACAGCCTCCCTCAATACAGGGCTGGGTTGAGCAGACCTGGTTTGCGGAAAATTCACTCTTGCCAAGCCCAGAGGGATCATTGTGAGCAAAGGCACGGAAAATATATTCTTTACCACATATCAAGGGTTTACTGGCGCATTCACTTGATACTCCACATGCATCAAAAGGATAGTCTCCTATATTAACTTCGGCGCATACATTTGGCCCAAGGTCATAAACGGAACAAGCAGGTATACCGGAGTAGGACGCTTCGCAAAAAGAAGAATATCCTGTTGCACCAGACGAGGGCCAGCCTTTTGCATCAAATTCTGATTTTAACATCCATTGCACCGAAAATCCCGCGGGGGTGCCGGTAGCTCCTGCACATACCTGGATAGCGATTGAAGGGCCGTTTGGAATTGCGCATAAAGCACATTTAACTGTGGGCGCATCCAAAGCTGTTTTAATTATTGCCTCGCTGGTTAGGGCAGGAGTTTGAAGTTCTTTCTTACAACTCAAAATAACGAAACTTGCGAGGAATAGTGTTACTGCGAGAAAAATCAATAATTTTTTCATTTTAATAATGTTTGGGTAAATAAAATTGGTTTAATAAGGCTTTATACAGAATGTGGATTATGTTGCAGGCATCAGAAAATGGAAAATACTATTAGTCTGCCACAGGCTTGGAGAATATAAACGATAGCGGTTTAACCAGGAACTAAAAGGATAATAGTTTCCACGGAACATGATGGAAATAATGCGGAGATTGAATACGGTGATTATTAATAATCTTATTAGTATAAATTTAACTATTTAATCTGTATCATCAAAGTGATTTTAATAATATTTTCCGGGTTCGCTATCATTTTTTCTCAGTGTTTATTTAAGAAAAATCAAACTGAATTATCGGTTGTGCAAGTTAATTACGGGCAGATATTAACTATGGTATTCATAGGGTAGGTGGTAGCTAAAAGATGCGGCTAAAAGCGGTGTTTTGAACACTTCGTAATTATATAATTTATCCCTGCATCAATTGTTTAATACATGTTTTAATAACATAGTTCGCTATTTCATTTAAAGGCAAAATTTTATCAACCGCCTCTAACAAAATTGCTTCCCTGGGCATGCCAAATACAACGCATGATTTTTCATCCTGTGCAATGGTTTTTGCGCCCGCCTGTTTCATTTCGAGCAAGCCTTTCGCAGCGTCATCTCCCATGCCGGTGATTAAAATGCCCATACCATTTTTTCCTGCATATAAGGCCATGGAGTGAAAAAGCACATCAACAGCCGGACGATGGCGGTTGACTAAAGGCCCGTCCTGAATTTTCACATAATATTGACTGCCTCTTTTTTAAGTAATAAGTGACGATTTCCCGGGGCTATTAATGCTCTTCCCGGTTGTACGATATCACCATCTTCCGCCTCTTTTACAGCAATTTACAAACTTCATTTAGTCTTTCAGCAAACAGCGGCCAGGCCCCTTACCATTGTATGAAATGGGGTCACCATATTTTCAACAGGTAACACGCAAATGTTAAAGCATTGTCCCTTAACCGGGTTGATATCTTCTTCAGGTTTCTGTTACAGCCAGTAATTCAGCTTGCGGGTTTTTTGATGGGGTGGAAGGAAAGAAAATACATATGGTAGACCTATGTCAATTATCAGAATTTTAACGGAGAACAAATACAAAAGTTCTTATGAAAAAGCCTGTAAGCTGGTGGCGCATTACTGCCACAAAGGGCTTGACCTGCTTAGTTATTTTGAATTGGTTTTATTTAGCTACCTGTGTGGCAACAATGATATGCATCTGAAAAACTTTTCATTGATGCACCAGCCGGATAAAACCCGATGATTTTATAGCATTGGCTAAAAATTTAGGAATGAATGAAAAAGTTTATTACAATATTTTTAAACTTTTTAGCAGTAAAAACGAGGAAGTAATGTATCTGATAGACCAGTCTTTTTTAACTTAAAAAAATGAAGAAAGGGTATAAGGATATCTGGATGAAAAAGCACCAGGTGTTTGAAGAGTTTTCTTGAGAGATAAACAGATACTATTTTTTTTGATCATTTGCATAGATATAGCTTTCCTACGATGGCGGCTTGTATGGGAGAAGACCGGACTGCTTCAGGCAAGTTCTAAATCAAACCGCCCTTTACATTTTCTATCATCCATTGTCATGCCAGACGGGTACTTGTTATTAAACATGAATGTCCAATAGCCCATCTCCATTTACATTCCGCCATCGAGGTGCCGGTTTTTCCAACATCTTGCTAACAATATATAATTCGGTAGTGATGTCATCAAATTTCAGGCAGCTATTTTACGCTCTTCAAGCTGCTTAATATTGGTTTTGAAAGACTGCTCAATTTATTTTGGGTTGGCTTAATTAACTCAAGCACTTCTACTTCATTTTTACCTTTCTTTAACCATTCAACAGGTACATAAATTGTTTGCTGCGGGCCAATTTCCCAGTAGCGTCCAAGATGATGCCCGTTGATCCATACGCAACCTTTACCCCAGTTACTCATGTCGAGATAAGTGTCGCCGGTTTCTTCCAAATTAAAAATTCCCTTCTTAATAACCGGCGCATCGCTTGTTGTTTTGTTGCCCAAAAAAACCACAGATTTAATATCGTTAAAAGGCATTGAAAACATTTGCCATCCTTTCAATTCTACATTGCCAAGCAATACTTTTTCGGTAATGCCTTTATTGTTTTTTAAAAGGTTAGGGCCAAAGTTGATGCGCCCCATATTTTCAACAAAAATATCCAATGTAACCTTGCCCTTTGGTAGGTCAATAAGCAGGCTATCTTTTTTTAACATCCTGTTCAGCACGCCTTGCTTTTTCCCGTTTATAAACACGATGGCGTAATCCCGTAGTTCTTTAATTTTTAAAATTCCCGACTTGCCGTTAGTGATTGTAGTGCGGTATAGTACATATCCATAATCCTGGTTAAGTTGTTCAAAAGTTAATGGCTTTAGTGACAGCTTCGCTTTTGGAAGTACATTAAAAATACTGCTGCTTTGCTGAAAGGTTACAGACGGAATGATAATGGTGTGTTTGGCCGCCGGCACCTCATCCAGTTTTTCACCCGCGGGAAGATGCTTTTGTATAGCCTGTCTAAAGCGCATGAATTTTTCAGTAGCATTACCTGCTTCATCAAGCGGAGCGTCATAATCATAACTGCTGATCTGGGGTTCAAAGTAACCTGAATCATAACAATTGGCACCATTCATAAAGCCACGTGTAGTACCACCATGAAACATATACATGTTAATGGAAATGCCTGCGCCAAGTATGGTATCCAGTTTTCCGGCGTATCCTTCGGCGGCAACTGTATGATGCTTTTGGCCCCACCAGTCAAACCAGGCCGGGTACCATTCGGCTATATAAAACGGCCCTTTGTTATTGTTGTTCTTTCTTACAATTGATTTCATCTGTACCGGGTTATCCACTCCGTTTACCGCCGGAAACAAACCTGGCAAAGCTCCTTTGGCCACATCTTTCGCAGGGTCGCAGGTATACAATAAACCATCAAATCCTGCATTGATAAATAGCTTACGGTTGATGTCTATGTACTCCTTGTCGTTTCCGTAAGAGCCGTATTCATTTTCTACCTGAACCAGAATGATATTACCGCCATTGGTTACCAGCAATGGCGCTAATTGTTTTCCAACCTGGTTAATATAATTTTCATAAGCTTTTAAATACTTCGGTTCCTTACTGCGTACAACCAGCCCTTTTTCATTTTGAAGCCAATAAGGGTAGCCCCCAAATTCCCATTCGGCACATACATAAGGGCTTGGCCTCAGCACTACCCACAGGCCTTCTTCTTTTGCTATTTGCACAAAGGCGGCTATATCGTTGTTGCCGGAAAAGTTGTATTGTCCTCTCTGTGGTTCGTGTACATTCCAAAATACATAAGTGCCGATGGTATTAATGCCCATCGCTTTTGCCATCTTCATCCGGTGGCGCCATGCTTCCTGCGGCACACGTGGGTAATGAATTTCACCCGATATCATCAGGAAGGGTTTTCCATCAAGCAGGAAGGTAGAATCGTTAAAATTAAATGTATGCTTTTGGGCGTTTACGGTTATTGAAAACGCAAGTGAAATACAAAACGCTGCGTTGCGAAGAGTGTTGCTATTGAATATTATTTTCATAATTTATTTTTTCCAGGAAAGGGTTAATGTAAACGGATTGCTTTTTATTTTTAACGGACAAATTATAACCCGATTATTGAGCATAAAATAAATGGGGGCAATAGAAATTGCCCCCCGACGATTGCTATGCTTGAGATTATTCATTTTCTATCACCAGTGTAGTTATACTTTTAGGTGAAATGGATATCACGTTGGAATACATTATCGATTTTTCCAGGCTTTTAGTTTGATTGGTTGTAAAGATGTCGAGCGCACCGCGTTTATTAAGCAACTTCTGCGATGGCGTTTTAAATTCGAACGATTGTTGTGATACTGTTGGATTGATCAGAACAATTACGAGCTTTTTAGTTTGTTCGTTTTTATAAGCAGAGATGAAATAATTCCCGGTTTCATTCCCGACAGTTTCCACAGCAATCCTTTGCATTCCCGGCCGGATAAACCTGCTGAAATTGCCCAATGCCCAAAGCATTTTACTTTCATAAAAGTTGCCATCGGTTTTATCTTTATCAATATATATCAGCCCGTCTTTATAATCGTAAGGCGATATCGCCAGCCACCATTGCCATGCAGTAGCATTGCTAATTGTGAGGTCTGTATGAATAGTGCGGGCAATGTATAAAGCGGCAGTCATACCGAGGTCCCGTCCTTCGCCTTTTATTTCGCCTTCATTGTCTCCGAGAATGCAGTACTCCGATTGCCATAAAGACAAATCTTTGATGGAAGCGATACGGGCTGCAACTTTCTGCCTGGTATCAATGGCGGTCGCAATGGGCGATGTGCTGAAGTAGCTGTGATAAGCCACTGCATGCTTAACGTGAGATAAGTTACCGATATACTCGGCAGACGATGCATTAAAAAAAGCGTCGACCTGGTTGCCTTTTCCAAATTTGTCTTCATCTGCAAGCAGGTACTTAATGTGCCCTGCTTCAGGTACTACTATTTTTGTCTGGATTTGATTGGATGAAAAAGAACTGTCTAATGTTTTTGTTATCGCAGCTATTTCTTTGTTGCTGTAAGGATTTCCTTCCTGGCCCCCATCGCTCCAGTCCCATTGCGGTTCGTTGAAGGGACTGATATAATTAAATAGGATGCCTGTCTTATTTTTTATTCCCTGAATCATATCTTTTGTAAAATCTGCGAATACCCTGTAACGTGTGTTATCCAAATTGCATCTTCCCGCTGTAGCATAGGCTTTAGCATTGATGGTGTATTGAACCGGCGGGCTGTTAAAAAATCCAAGAAATTCCTTTACACCACGTTGTTGCGCTGCCTGCAAAAACCATTGTTGTCCTGCGTGGCTGTTCCAGTTATATTTACCATCCTGCTGAAGAAAAGATGGAGCCCGGCGCCATTCGTCTTTAATACCGCTGACATCTTGTTGCTCCGTACTGCCTGCACCAATATTGAACCGCCAAAGCGAAAGTCCAATACCTTTGGGATTACCATTTGCTGTTGTATCTGTACTGAACAAGAGCTCGGCAATCTTATCCTTTTTAGCTGCAGGCCAGTTGCCAACAAACTGGCACGACCATGCATCCGAAGCGCCAAAATTTTCAATGGTTTGATAAGCTCTTGTTGCATCAATCATAACCTGGATGGGTTTCTCCACCACGGGGTTCACCGGGTTATCATTACTAGCCTGTCCTTTCCTGCATTGCAGGATTATGCAGAAGGCTGGTAATAAAGTGATGAATTTCCAGTGAATCGCTATGTGTTTTTTCAATGACAACAATTTATTGTTTATCGGAATAATTATTGGTAGCGGATTATGGATCCACAATGCTGAAAAGTATATGAGTCCGCCAGCTCGCGGAACGATATCAATAAAGAACTTCTGTTTGGTACAAAATCATTAACTGCCGCTCAATCTTTTCACGCAAAGATGCAAAGGAGCAAAGACGAAAAAAACATATTTAACTAAAATTTTTTAAATCCATTGTTCAATCTTTTTCTTGCGTCTTTGCTTATATTATTAGTGCCCTGTGTTGTGTTGTAATTTATTGGTTGGTTAGCAGTAAAATCGGAAGCCTTACTACCTGCCATATCAAACGGCTATGAATTTTACGGTAGAATAAAAATTTACAACCAGGTCTTGATATTACTGGATGCAATCTACGGCGAGCCATAAACGAAAAGGGGGGTAAATCGCCAAAAGAAGGGCGGTAAAATCACAAAAAACCAATTAACACTGGTTTTTTTGCGGATAGAAAAATTATTAGTCTTCTCTTATAATATTAAAGTCGCGGTTGAAGGATTGGCGATATTTTTTTATGTAGTCAGAAGGTGTCAGGCCAAAGAGTTTCACAAATTGCTCCCTGAAGTACCTGACATCATTTATGCCTACCTGGAAAGCAGCCTGATTAATATTCATGCTTTCCGAAAGCATGAGCACAGCTGCCCGTCTCAACCTGATAGATCTTATAAATGCATTAAGCGACTGCCCTGAGATGGACTTTATTTTTTGGTACAGGCCCGAATGGCTCATACCCATCGCTTTAGAAAATTTCTTAATGGTAAAATCTTCTGTATCTATATTCTGTTCAACAACAGCAATGCACCGTTGCAGGAAGTCCTGGAATTCCGCAGGCACTTTTACATTCGTTTTTTTGAGGGTGATATTATCAAAAAAATACTTTTGCAATACCTGCCTGTCTCTTAGAATTGATTCTACTCTTGCCAGTAAAATTTCTTTTTCAAATGGCTTTGTAATATAATCGTCCGCACCTTCTTCAATTCCTTTCAGCCTCATATCAACAGAAGTGGCGGAGGTAAGAAGAATGACCGGGATATGCCCTAACGTCTCTGATTTTTTTATCCGGTTACATAATTCAACGCCGTCTAAGCCCTGCATATTGATATCGCTAATGATCAGGTCGGGTGAGTGAAACTGAGCGAGGCGCAAGCCTTCGTTGCCATCGGCAGCCTCATAAAGATGATATTTTTGTTCAAAGATGTGGCGGAGGTATTGAATGATTTCCTTGCTGTCATCGACCAATAAGATTGATTTTTTCTCGGTAACAACTTCTTCAGCTTTTTTCCCGGACGATTTAGCAGAAGAAAGAATGGCTTTTGCTGGTGGAGCCTGGTCGTCCTGCTCACCAGAAAGCTCTCCGAGCATTTCATATTTTTTACCGGTTGCCTCCAATACATAATTGAACGGCAAATGTGCCTTACCTTTTCTTAGTGTAATAGTAAAGGTTGTTCCGTTGTTCAGCACACTTTCGCATTTCACTGTGCCACGATGAATGTCAATAAAATGTTTAACAAGGTAAAGCCCAATACCAAATCCTGTTTTTTGAACGGCTCCGGGTATTGTGCCCTGCTGAAATTTTTCATATATTTTGTTGGTTTCCGCTTCACTGATACCACAACCATTATCACTAATACTGATGGCTACCTGTTCCGCACCATCCGTTACTTCAAATAAAATATTGCCTTTATCGGCCGTAAACTTAAAGGCATTTGAAACAAGGTTAAATAAAGCAATTTCTATTTTTTCATGGTCGGCAAAAATTTCTATGGGGTGTTGCGGCAATATTATTTTGTAACCGATCTGTTTTGTTTTTGCCTGCTGTATAAAACACTGGTATACGTCATTACAAATGTCAATAATATTAACGTTTGATATTTTTAGAATATCTTCTCCGCTGCCAGCTTTTCTAAACAACAACAACTGATCTACCAGGCTTAGCAAACGCCTTGCATTGCGGTAAGCGGTGTTCAAACTGAAATTTTCCTTCAGGCTGCTGCCATTGGTGATACTTTCTTTTAAGGGGTTTATAATTAAAGTAAGCGGCGTTCGGAATTCATGAGAAATGTTGGTGAAAAATGATAGCTTCTTTTCAGTTATCTCTTTATCTTTTTCGTTCTCGAGGTGGGCAAGCCTGATCTCATACTTCAACCGCTCCTGCTTTCTTGTATAGCGGATATAGAAATAAACCGCTCCGGAAAATAACAACGAATAAAACAGAAAGGCCCACCACGTCCTATACCAGGGAGGTAGTACGATGATATGTAGCAAAGTAGTGTCATTGCTCCATTTGCCATCCGGGTTTGTTACCCTGATCTTAAAAAAATAACTGCCTTCCTGTAGCCTTGAGTAATTAGCGGTCCGCACATTATTCACATAGTTCCACCCCTTGTCCCAATTATCAAGATAATATGCATATTTAATTTTATCTGCTCCACTATAATCCAACGCTATGAAATCAATGGATAATACTGCTTCATCAAAGGGGAGCGTTATTTTATCTATTTTGTCAAAGTTTCGTTCAGTTACATATTTGTTATTTGCTTCCACAGGATTATTGTTAATACGAATGCCATTTAAAAAGATCTTTGGCAGTTCCAGGTGGTTGGCAACACTATCAGGGTAGAAAATGTTGAATCCTTTGATACCACCGAAAATGAACTCGCCCGATTGCAATGCCAATGCGCCATTAAAACTAAATTGATTGCTTTGTAGTCCATCTGACTGGGTAAAATTCCTTAGCACATTTTTCTTTGGGTTAAATTTAGAAAGCCCGTTGTAGGTACTCAGCCATAAGTTGCTTTCATTGTCTTCCAGGATTCTTAAAATGGTATTGCCTGGCAGGCCATCCGCGGTAGTGAAACGTTTGTATGCCCCGGTACCAGGGGAAAAAAGTAAAAGCCCTCCATCCTGTGTTCCCACCCAAAAGTTTTTAAGTGCGTCTTCATGAATGCAGCGCACCGGGTAACCAATAGGAAAGGTTTGATGTTTTTTTTCTGAACGGTCAATCTTGATGAGTGAAGTGTAGTTGCCTCCCCAAAGATTTCCTTCTTTGTCTTCAGCGATACATTGAAGGTTTAAAATAGTGTGGTCAAAAATTTGAAACTGGTTGGTCGTTCTGTTAAAGAGATATAAGCTTCCATCGTTTGTGGCACTGGCCCATACATTTTTTTTACGGTCTTCATATATTAGCCATACTTTGTTTTCTTCCTCCTTAGTTGTTGGATTAAAACAAGTAAAAGATTCAAATGTCTTTGTATTTTTTTTCAACCTGTTTACACCGCCTAACCAGGTGGAAACCCATATATCATTTTGCGCATCTTTTACGATGCTTGTTATAAAATTGCTGGTGATGGAAGTTTTATCGGCAGGGCTGTGACGGTATTCAGAAAGAGCACCGGTTTTTCTATTCCAATACCTTAGTCCTGCACCATCAGTACCGATCCAAACATTATTCTTTTCATCTTCACAAAAGGAAAGAATAAAATTATCTACTGCATTGTTTTTGCCGGCAGGGTTATAGGTAATGGTTTGAAAGGGGCTGCTTTTTGATTCAAGCATACTTATGCCTCCTCTTAGAGTTCCGATCCACTTTCTTCCGTCAAAATCTTCGTAGATAGAAAAAACAGCGTTACTTCCGGTTATTGATTTGCCTGTTGCAGAAGTTAGTGGTACAGCTTTATTGAAACCTCCCTGTAAAGTCCATGCCCCTTCGCCATCAGATGCTATCCATAATACCCCCTGCCTGTCGTTGCAAAGGTTAATAATCTTACTTTTTACAGGAATAAAATTTCCGGAAAAATTGCGTGTTATTGAATTATACTCAAAAAGCCCGTTATCGCTGCCAAGCCAAACATTGCCTTGCTTGCTTAATTGCAGGCAATTACCCTGTTTAAAATAATCCGAAACAATTTGCAACCGTTGTTTTTTCAGATCATACATATACAGGCCATGTTGCTGAATAAAGACCCACATGCATTGTCGCTGGCTATCAAATTCAATAGCTGTTACGTCGTAATCCGCTTCCTGATCTTGTCCGTTTATTATAGGTACCTGCGTTCCCGTTGTGGAATTTTTCTCAAATACAATTAGTCCATGATGTTGGGTGGCAGCTAACATACCGCCTCCTTTAATAGCCTTAATTATATGGACATTATCCTGAACAAAATCTTCCTTACTTTCTTTAAAAACCCGATACTTTACCCTGGAAAATTTTGAAGTAATGGGGTTGAATATATTGATGCCTTTTAAACCACCGACCCAGATATTGTGATTGACATCTCCCTCCATGGTGAAAATGGAATTGCTTGAAATCGATGTGCTATCTCCAATAATATTTCGGATAATTTTAAATCCATAGCCATCATACCTGTTCAGGCCATCATATGTTCCAAACCACATAAAACCATTATAATCCTGGTAAATAGAAAGAACAGAATTGTTAGACAAGCCCTGTTCGATACCCAGGTATTTAGCGGTAAAATTTTGAGCAAATAAGGAATTATTGAGTATTAATAAAAGAAAGAATACAGTTTTAATCGGTTTCATTTTTATCATATAAGCCAGCTATAATGATTAAAATTAAACAGAAAAGATGGTAAGCCTATATATACTTCCTTTGCCGATTATACGCCGGCAACCCGGGAGGCAGAAGATGTCAGGATTGAAAGCTGTCTTATAAAATTTCGTAATTATTATACTCGGCCATTGATAAAGCATCGATTAAAAATTCCTTTCGTGTTCCTTATCATTCTTGTCTATTTTTTGTTGCTTGCTGTGGCAGAAAACGCAAAGTTTATTCCCACGCTGGTATCAAGCATTTTGAAACAGTCATCCCATAAACAAACTTGCCAATTTGTTAAAATAGAAAAAAAGATTTGGCAGTTAAATTAAAACACTATTATCTTTGCTTAACAGTGTTAGATTATTTAACCACTGTAAAGGGAGAAACATAAAATGGCCAGCAAAGAAAGAATACTACGATTGAAAGATGAAACGAGGAATAACATCCTTGCTGCATCTATTGATATTGTAAAAGAGGAAGGATGGCAGGCTTTAAGTATGCGTAAGATAGCTGACCGGATAGAATATACTGCACCGATTATTTATGAATACTTCGCAAATAAAGATGCTATTCTGAATGAGTTGACGCGACAGGGCTATGTAAAACTAAGTAAATTAATGGAAAAAGCAATCAGCGAACATACTGATCCGGCCAAACAACTGGAAGCCATGTGGCTGGCATATTGGGATTTTGCTTTTGCTGAAAAAGAACTTTACCAGGTAATGTACGGAGTAGAAGTAAACTGCTGTGCGATGCAGAATATGTGTGCAGACATACAGCTCCCGATGAATATGTTGTGGGACAAAATCGAAGAAATAATTCCTGCAGAAAAAAGAAACGAGAAATATGTTGATACTAAGTATTACACTTTCTGGTCTGTAGTTCACGGATTAATCTCTATCAACATGACCCGGAAGCTGACCTCGGACGAGTTGAACCAACAGGTATTAAAAGATGCAATTGGGGGCATTATACTTTCTATGCGATAATATTTTTTTTTGCCCCAATACTTAACACTGTTAAACGATTTAATCACGTTATAAGCAAACGAAATGAAACATTTTACCAAACAACAACATTCACTAAGTCCGTAACTTAAGCATCCTCTGCATTGATGCATGAGAATCAAAAACCTCCACCACGCAGGCAAGCGGAATGATCCGGAAATTCACTGCTTTCCGAAACACAGCCACAGTTAAAGAACTGTTTTTTTTAAACCATCAACTTAACACCGTTAAACAATTTAATCTAGTTATGAACAAGCTAATCACCTACATTTTATACGCAGGAATTCTTTTTCTTGCGGCATGTGCCGGACAGGCTTTAAACCCAGCTCCGCCACCACCATCCCTTCCCGTTATAAAAATAAACTCTGGTACTGCCACCACCTGGCTTGAATATCCGGCGGCTATTGAAGGCACTACCAACGTGGAGATCCGTCCGCAGGTAAGCGGTTATTTAGAAAAGATTTATGTGGAAGAAGGCGCATATGTTTCCAAAGGCCAGCCATTGTTTAAAATCAATAGCAGGGAGTACAAGGAAATTTCCAATAGTGCGTCTGCATCTATAAAAGGAACCCATGCAGAAATAGAAAAAGCACAGGTAGAATATGATCGCCTGAAACCCCTGGTTGACAACAACGTAATATCAGCAGTACAATTAAAAACTGCCAAAGCCAACCTTAATGCAGCAAAGGCGGCCCATGCACAAGCTCTTTCTACCAAAGGAAGTGCTGACATTACAGTCGGATATACTTTAATAACTGCGCCGGTTAATGGCTACATTGGTCATATACCTTTTAAGCGGGGAAGCTTGATCGGCAAGGGTGAGGCGTTGCCGCTTACAGTGCTGTCTGACGTAAACAATGTACATGCCTATTTCTCTATGAGTGAAGCAGATTTTTTATCCTTTATTTCAAAGTATGAAGGCAGATCAACTGAAGAGAAAATCAAAAATATTCCTGCTGTTGACCTGCAACTTCCGGACAATACCATTTATAAAATCAAAGGAAGAATAGAACTCGTACAGGGCCAGTTTGACCGGAGTTCAGGAACCATCAGTTTCAGGGCTGTATTTGCTAACAATGAGAAACTCTTGCGGTCGGGTATAACAGGCAAAATACTTATTCCATTCCATCACGAGGATCAATTATTGGTACCACAGGAATCTACGTACGAGATGCAGGACAAGGTATTTGTTTTTGCGCTTGGAGATAGCAACAAAGTGGTAAGCAAGCAAATAGCTGTGAGTGGAAAAAGTGGTAGCAATTACTTGGTAAGCAGTGGCCTGGCAAATGGCGAAAGCATCGTATTCAGTGGGATACAGCGGTTAAGGGATGGAGCGACCATTACTCCACAGGTTATTAAAACTGACAGTACGTTGCAGGCTTCATTGCTTCCTGCGAAATAATAAAAACTTGTTTTTTTTACGCAAAGGTGCAAAGTGAAAGCAGCCGTAAAGACAAATGCAAGTTTGAGTATAACGTAATAAAGTTGCCCAATGGTATGTAGCACAAGTGAGTGACACAACTATGTTGCCATGAAACAATTTGCCAGGACAGCAAAAATATTACATGAAGAAATTGAGGCTGGCCTGTGAAATATTTATAAGATTAATACAACTGCAAACCACACTAACAGGAAAACAACCCAACAATTATTTAAAACAATTTAAAACATAGTGCACCTAAAACCATTCGGCTCAACCGGAGGTATTGGGAAGCCATTTTCAATTATGTTCCAGAAATTTATAGAACGCCCCGTCCTTTCCACAGTGATCTCTATCCTGTTGGTTTTACTCGGCATCGTATCATTGTTATCGTTACCTATTACACAGTTTCCGGATATAGCTCCACCGGCTGTGCAGGTAACCGCCAACTATCCGGGAGCAAGTGCCGAAGTAGTGGCCCGTTCAGTTGCAACGCCATTAGAGGAAGCTATCAACGGCGTGGAAAACATGACGTACATGACTTCCAATTCCAACAATGATGGCACCATGACACTAAGCGTATTTTTTAAGTCAGGCACTGATCCTGATATTGCATCTGTTAATGTACAGAACCGGGTGGCTAAGGCCAACAGCTTGATTCCGGCAGAAGTAATACAGGCAGGCCTCAGCACACAAAAGCAACAAAACGGTATCATTATGGCCATTGCTTTGTACAGCAAAGACACTGCGTACGATGAAGCATTTTTGCAGAACTATGCCAGGATCAATATTGTGCCAACCATACAACGGGTACATGGTGTTGGACAAGCGACCATCTTCGGTTCGAAAGATTACGCTATGCGTATCTGGCTAAAACCTGATCGGCTTACCGCTTACAATTTATCTGCCCAGGAAGTATTGGCTGCCATTAAGGAACAAAACCTTGAAGCAGCGCCAGGGAAATTTGGTGAAGGAAGCAAGGAGTCTTTTGAATATGTAATCAAGTACAAAGGCAAACTGAACAGGAACGAAGACTATGAAAACATCATTTTAAAAAGTAACAACGACGGATCCACGATCAGGCTCAGAGACGTTGCCCGTGTAGAGTTTGGATCTTTCAGTTATACAGCAGATGCCAAGGTAGATAAGGGCCCTTCAACTGGGATATTAATTTATCAAACAGCAGGATCGAATGCCAACGATATTCTTACGGAGGTCAATAAGATAATGGAAGAAGTAAAGAAGGGATTGCCTAAAGGCGTGAATGTATTTGTACCTTATTCGTCCAAAGAATTTCTGGATGCATCTATTGATAAAGTAAAGACCACATTAATAGAAGCCTTCATTCTTGTATTCATCGTAGTGTTTATTTTCTTACAGGATTTTCGCTCTACACTGATCCCCGCCATTGCAGTGCCAGTGGCTATTCTTGGTACTTTTTTCTTTATGCAATTGTTTGGATTCACCATCAACTTACTCACATTATTTGCTTTGATATTGGCAATTGGTATTGTGGTAGATGATTCGATTGTAGTAGTGGAAGCCGTGCATACAAAAATGGAAACAGAGCATTTACCCGCAAGGGCTGCTACCATTAAAAGCATGAATGAGATATCAGGCGCCATCATCTCCATCACCCTGGTAATGGCGGCAGTGTTTGTACCGGTTGGTTTTATGCAGGGCCCTGCCGGCGTATTTTATAAACAGTTTGGTTTTACATTGGGTATTGCCATCCTGATATCGGCATTGAATGCACTTACATTGAGCCCTGCTTTAGCTGCATTGTTTTTAAAAAACAATCACCAGGCAGGAGCCACACCAACAACTTTAAAAGGAAGATTCTTCGGTGCCTTTAATGCAGGCTTTAATAACGTTACCAACCGCTACAGCAACAGCCTGAAGTTTTTGATTAAAACCAAGTGGGTTGCATTGACCGGCCTCGTTGTGATCACCATCAGCACCATCCTATTGATGAAACAAACACCTACCGGTTTCATACCAACAGAAGACCAAAGTATCTTCCTCTATTCGCTGAACATGCCGGCCGGTGCGTCGCTGGACAGAACAAAGAAAGTAGTGGAAAGAGTGGATAGTATTATCAATACAGTAGAAGCGGTAGAGAAATCTTACAGTGTGGCAGGTATGAATATTATAACCAATGCCACCAGCCCTATTAGCGCCCTGGCATTTGTGAAATTGAAAAAGCCTGGTACAAGGGGCAAGACAGAAGACATCAATAAAATACTGGGTGAAGTAAATCAAAAGTTGTCCATCATTTCAACGGCCGATTTGTTCACTTTTACCTTGCCGACGGTACAGGGGTTTGGCAATACCAACGGGTTTGAAATATTGTTGCAGGACAGAACCGGCGGCGGAAAACTGGATGCACTTAGCAACACTGCCTACGGTTTTATTGGCGAGCTGATGAAACGCAAAGAGATCGCTTATGCGTTTACTACTTTCAACACGGGTAACCCTCAATATAAAGTAAATATTGATGAGAGCAAAGCTAAACAGCTAGGCGTATCGGTAAGTGATTTGTTGCAAACGCTGCAGGTTTATTATGGAAGTTACCAGGCATCGGATTTTAATCGTTTTGGCAAGCAGTACAAGGTTATCATGCAGTCAGATATTGCTTACCGTGTTGATCCGGCTACCTTGAACAATGTGAACGTGAAGAACAATGCAGGGCAAATGATACCCGTTAAAACATTGATCAATTTAGAAAAGGTATACGGCCCGGAAACTGTGACAAGAAATAACCTCTTCAATGCAGTAACGATCAACGGTATCCCAAAACCAGGCTACAGCTCAGGCGAGGCGTTGAAAGCCGTACAGGAAGTAGCAGAGAATTATTTGCCCCGGGGCTATTCATACGAATGGGCAGGACTCACAAGAGAAGAACAACAGGCAGGCTCGCAAACTACCTGGATATTCATCATGTCAATTGTATTTGTTTATTTCCTGCTGGCAGCCCAATATGAAAGTTATATTCTACCGCTGGCGGTTATACTTTCTGTACCAACCGGCTTGTTTGGCACTTTCGCTTTCATCAACATGGCAGGCATAGAAAACAATATTTATGTTCAGGTAGGGCTCATTATGCTTATCGGCTTGCTGGCAAAAAACGCCATCCTCATTGTAGAATATGCAGTACAAAGAAGAAAGGCCGGGCAGAGCATAATTGAGTCGGCCATTGAAGCAGCAAGACTGCGTTTGCGCCCGATATTGATGACATCTTTTGCGTTCATTGCTGGCCTTATACCATTAGTGTGGGCTACCGGTGCCTCAGCTATGGGCAACCGTTCCATTGGTACCGGAGCAGTAGGCGGCATGCTAACGGGCGTACTCTTAGGCATCTTCATCATACCTGTATTGTTTGTAATTTTTCAATATTTACAGGAAAGAGTAAGCTCAAGAACGAAGCCGGCAGTAGAGAAGCAATTGAATGTGTCAAATGAATTAATAACACCTGCAATTGGATAATTGTAAGGTAAAGGTAGAAGGTGAAAGGTAAAAGGGGAGGTGTAAAGTAAAGAAGTAAAACCAGCTCATCCAACAATCAACAATAAATTTTTGCCGAAAGGGCAGAACAAAAAATACAGATTATGAACAAGCATTTAATAAAATATATCCCGATACTTGCATTGATAGTATTGGCTTCCTGTAAAGTTTCAAAGGATATCGCAGTCTCGCAAATGCCACTACCCGAAACATATAGAAACACTGTAAATGCAGACACAGCAAGCATAGCATCCATTCAGTGGAAATCATTTTTTACAGATGTCGCCTTGCAAAATTTAATCGATAGTGCCATCAACAACAACTATGATATGCAGGTGGCATTAAAAAATATCGAAGCTGCACAGTTAATAGTAAAGCAAACAAAACTGGGCTATCTCCCGGAAGCTACACTGCAGGCCGGAGCAAGTCTCAACCGCCCATCAGACAATAGCTTAAACGGGTTAAGCTTAAGCAAGTTTTTAGGCAGGTCGTATGTGGAAGATTACAACTTAAGCGTTGCGCTTTCCTGGGAAGCAGATATTTGGGGCAAGATAAAAAACCAGCAGGCGAAATCATTGGCCGCATACCTGCAAACATCAGAAGCAAGAAAAGCAATACAAACAAATTTGATAGCCAATGTTGCCAAAGGTTATTACAACCTTCTAATGTTAGACGCACAGTTGAGAATCGCTAATAAGAATTTGTTGCTTAGCGACAGCACCCTACGTATCATTAAACTGCAATACAATGCAGGACAGGTGACAGTCCTCGGTGTGCAGCAGGCAGAGGCACAGCGTTTGGTAGCAGTTCAATTAATCCCTCTGCTACAACAAAATATCACCATACAGGAAAATGCGCTCAGCGTTTTAACTGCTGCATTGCCTTCTGAAATTAAACGGGTCAATTCTATCAGCAACATTGTGCTTGCCGAAAATTTATCTACTGGTGTGCCGGCATTATTGGTTAGCAACAGGCCGGATGTAAAAAGTTATGAGTTGGCGTTAACTATTGCCAATGCTAACACAGGCCTTGCAAAAGCAAACATGTATCCGTCGCTTACCATTACTGCGGCTACTGGTATCAATTCTTTTAAAGCCAGTAATTGGTTCAATATTCCTGCGTCACTTTTCGGTGCTGTCACTGGGGGAATAACCCAGCCATTGTTTCAACGCAAGCAATTAAACACACAATACGAATTATCGAAATTGAACAGAGAAAAGACAGTGATACAATTCAGGCAATCGGTACTAACAGCCGTAGGTGAAGTATCTGATGCATTGATAAAAACGGAGAAGATCAAAGAGCAGGAAGCCATTGCCACCACAAGGGTACATACTTTGCAGCAAGCTATCGCTAATGCAGACCTGCTTTTCAAAAATGGTATGGCAACTTATCTCGAGGTAATCACTGCACAAAGTAATACACTGCAAAGCGAACTGGAACTCGCATCCATAAAAAAAGATAAGTTAAATGCAGTAGTGGAGCTGTACCGGGCGCTGGGTGGAGGAAAATAATTTAAATCTAAAAAAATAGTCGTGGAAAGCAATTCAACAGTCAAGTCAGATGAAATTAATGTTCTTTCAATTATCAGTTTAGCATCCCTTTTCAGTATAACCGACACCGATTTTTCGGAATGGAGTTTTTATGATGATTCAATATATGAATCTACATTCAACCATGGTTTCGAAATGGATGGAGCCACCGGTAAGGTGAGGGGATGATGCTTTCAATGTTATGTAGTTTCGATTTGCGTTTTACGATTTTTACTACTAATTATTTTTTCAGCAAAAAGAACAAATGCGATCCCGATAGTGTAAGCGACGAGGTCAATCCATTCAAAGGAGGTCCCCATTATTATTGCTGCAATTTTTGAATGCTGAAGTCCAAGCATGTTTACAACATGAAAGTATTGTGAAATTTCAACAGCATACGAAAATAGTAATACGGATATTGCAGTCAGCATGACTGATGTGGTGATGAAGGCTTTTACGAAACAATAGATGAGAATCACAACCAGGAGGTCTCCTATGTAAGGACGAATGATTTTGTCATGCGCAAATTTTGCTATCAGAATTTCGAAGACAAATATCAGCACTGCCAACGCAAAATAAGATCGGTTAAATTTCAGTAAACTGCTCATAGGTTACGCATTGGAAAGCCAACGGCTTTTATATTTTGTGGCGCACTTACTTTTAAATAATCATCTTTATCGACCGGCAATGCAATAATAATTTCTGTGCCTTTATTTTGTTCGCTATATACCTGGATACTTCCTTTGTGCAAAGTGGCAAGGCTTTTTACAAATGCCAATCCTACTCCCGAACCCATATGCGCTTCAGTGATCTGGTAGTACCGTTCAAACAAATATTGAATGGAGTTCTCAGAAATTCCAATGCCATTGTCTGTCACTTTAAAATAGATACAACGTTGCATGGTAGTCGTTAGTGATAAGCAATTCGTTGACAAATGAGGGCTTAAATCCTTCCAAAGAAGGCAAAGCCTCCAAGGTGACAGAGCCTCCATCAGCAGTGTACTTGAAAGAATTGCTGACAAGGTTGATAATTATTTTTTCAAGCACCTGCCGGTCAAACCAAACTTCGCCAATATTTTCCGGCAGATGAACAGTGAACTGTATTTTTTTTTCCTGTGCCAGTTCGCTCTACATCCTGGCAAAGAAAGGCCTTCAATGGAAAGTGCCAGATAATACTACGGGCCGGTAAAACAAAAAGCCTCCTGAAGCTTGAAGCAAAATCAAACGGGTTGCAAACCGGCTCCATACTTACTGGTACCATTCAAAAGGGAGAAGTGCCTTTAACGGCTGTTGTTAAAAACCCCGATTAATAA
>JBDSAA010000173.1:0-37156 GCA_039922375.1 Ferruginibacter sp. | reverse complement strand
TAATAAAAAAAACATTATGGCAACCATTAAAAAAGGTACAAAAACTACTCCCGCCACTGTTACCGCCCCCAGTGGTATAAGGTATTGTTCAAATCCTAAGATGCCGGCCAGGGAATTACCTGCAGGTATCAGCAACGAAAGAGCAAGGGCAATATTAAACAATGTTGCCAAATGGGTAAATGGCACTACCCTGCATTATTATTTCTTTGATAAAAGTACCGATGGGGAAGAAGTAAAATTTACCAACGGCACAAAAAAATTTATTAGCTGGAAAGGAACACCGGCCCAGATGGATGTGGTAAGAAAAGCATTTGGTATCTGGAAAAAGATCGGCGTAGGGCTGATTTTTGAGGAAGTGAAAAACAGGGAAGATGCTGAAATCAGGATTGGGTTTATGCAGGGAGACGGATCATGGTCGTATGTAGGAAGAGGAGTATTGAATCAGAAAGTAAATGACCGCACAATGAATTTCGGTTGGAATATTGCAGTGCCTGATCCTCATAACGGCATAGACACTGCGGTGCATGAGATAGGCCATACGCTGGGGTTGCAGCATGAACACCAAAATCCTTTTGCCGGAATAGTATGGGACGAAGAAGCTGTGTACGCATCACTGGGAGCGCCGCCCAATAACTGGGACAGGGAAACAACTTTTCATAACATCATTAAGAAGCTTGATAAAAAGGAAGTGAATGGTTCCAACTGGGATCCTGATTCCATTATGCATTATCCCTTTGAAGCCGGACTGATTGAAAAACCTGCGCAATATTCCCAAGGGCTGGAACCCGCAGGTGGACTGTCAAAACAGGATAGTAAATATGCGCTTGAATTTTATCCTGCTACAAATCCCAACAAAGATATTGTTGTAACAGAAGGCATTAAATATGAGATACCCGTAAAAAATGCGGAGCAGCAAAATTATATTTTCAAACCCACTGTTACCAAATACTACCAGATTCAAACACTGGGGAAGCTTGATACAGTCATGGTTTTATCAGAAAAATTGGCCGGCAATAAATTACAGTATTTAAGCGGAGATGATAATAGCGGCACAGATGATAATGCAATGATCAAAATAAAATTGTTCAGGGGCAAAACCTATGTGATCAAATTGAAAGTGTATTACAAAGCTTCAAAAACCAAGACGTACTTACTAGTATCGTAACACTCAAAATTATCCTGGCTATTAGTATTTTGATACAAACTTTTGTTTTTCAATTAAGCATCGTTGTGTCACTCCCTTGTACAGCATATCAATTGGCGGCATTAATTAACGCGAGGAACAACCTAAGGAGCCTTCATGCAAAGCCGCTAAGAACAATACAACAAGTCGCAAGGATGAACCATAACCCTTGCGTCTTTGCCCCTTTGTTTTCTTTGCGTGAAATGTTTTTTAAGTAAACGACATCGATTCACCATTGACCATTGACCATTCACCATTCACGATTTCACCATTCCCCCATTCACATCATAATCTTCAAGCATGCCAACAGAAGCAACCCATCCCAAAACAACTCAACCTTCTGCTAAACGCCAAAGAGAAAAACCTGCAAAAAAAACCACTGCCGAAAAAATTGATAAAACCCTGGATGCCTTTCCGGACAAGATCGATATCAGGGATTGGTTCTATCAACCTACCTTAAGCCCATTGCCGGCGCAGTATATCAATTTCGACCATATCCCTCTTATACTCGACCAGGGAACAGAAGGTGCCTGCACAGGTTTTGCTTTGGCAGCCGTTATAAATTATCATTTAATAAAAAACAAACGTGTCATTCCACGATCGATTGATAAGGAATGTGTAAGCCCCCGAATGTTGTATGAAATGGCTCGCCGGTATGATGAATGGCCGGGGGAAGATTATATTGGCTCATCTGCAAGGGGTTCTGTAAAAGGTTGGACAGCGCATGGCGTGGTAAAGAAATGGCAATGGGAAGATGATATGACGGGCCCGACACACCTTGATGAGGAGCGGGCAAAAGCAGGAATGGAAATACCCGCCGGGGCATACTACAGGGTAACCCATAGAAATATCCGCGACATGCATTCTGCTATTAATGAATCGGGAATTTTATTTGCGACATTAATGGTGCATGAAGGATGGATAAATCCTCAGCAAAAAGACAAAAGTTATGATTACTTGTATAAAGGCAAACCAAAAAAAATATCCCTGCCCGTTATCGAGCGCAGGGACAGGGCCGATGGCGGCCATGCAATAGCGATCGTAGGCTATACACGGGAGGGTTTTATTATTCAGAATTCCTGGGGTGAAAAATGGGGCCAGAAAGGTTTTGCATTGCTGCCTTATGAAGACTGGATGCTACATTCCTCAGATTGCTGGGTAGTGCAGCTCGGTGTACCCATGGATACCAACCTGTGGGACCATTCTTCTAATAGGGATACGGATGCCGGACGGCAACGGGCGTCTGCTATTATTCCGCTTGAAAGTATCCGGCCCTTTGTGATCAATATTGGTAACAATGGTTTTCTTTCTGACACCGGTAATTACTGGACCACCGATACGGATATTGAAAGGCTCTTTGGAAATATCGCTGATACTTCAAAAAGCTGGGAAAAAAAGCGGATCATGCTTTACCTGCACGGTGGATTGAACTCAGAAAAAGAAGTTGCCCGCCGCATCATCAGTTTTAAACAGGTGTGCCTCGATAATAAAATTTACCCAGTGCACATTATGTGGGAAACCGACTTTTGGGCTTCAATGAAAAATAATCTCTTCGACCTGTTTACAAATGATGACAGGGCAAGTGTAAACTGGCTTGCCAAATTGAGGGATTCAACGCTGGAAATAAAAGACAGGACATTTGAATTGACATCTTCTAAATTGGGTACCATGCTGTGGGATGAGATGAAAGAGAACGCCCAGCTTGCGTCTAAAAAACCGAAAAATAGTGGGGAGAAAAAGAGAGCCATTATTACCGTAGCGGATAAGGGGAGGGAAGCCTACAATACACTGGATGAAAAAGAAAAAACGAAATGGGAAATACACATTGTAGCACATAGCGCCGGTTCCATCTTTTTAGCCTACGCATTAAAAACATTATTGGAGATCGGTATTCCAATAAAATCCGTACAGTTGATGGCACCAGCAATCTCAGTCGAACTTTTTAAAGAAAAATATATGCCGCTGATGCAGGCAGACGACAGGCTCAGGCCTACCATGTATGTACTGAGCGATAAAGGGGAACGGGATGATGATGTGGGACCTTACGGAAAATCATTGCTGTACCTGGTGAGCAATGCTTTTGAAAGGATGAGGGAAAAGCCGATTTTAGGCATGGAAAAGTTTATCAATGGAAAGAACCCAGAGCTTGATAAAAAAAACGTGGACCCCGACATTAGTAAAATATTGCAGAAAGATATCAACGGCTGGCCGGCCTTGGTAGTAGCGGGTAAAGCTGCATCTAAAGAAGAATTTGGACCGGACATTTGCAGATCAGAATCACATGGTGGTTTTGACAATGACAGCTTTACATTAAACAGTGTGTTGTACAGGATATTAGGCAAAAAGCCATCGAGGGAATTTGAGTCAAGGGATTTGCAGTATTGAGTAGCACCTAAGCCAGCCCATCACAAATACATTTTCATCACGTGTGCCCAATACTTTGCTTTATGGGCCTCGCCTTCCATCAAATGTAAAACATTGGGAATATTTTTTTCGTGTAGAATTTTATTCAACTGGAAATTGTTTTCAAGAAAAGCATCTTCAATCCCTATGGCAAAGATGATATCTAATTTTTGCAATTCGGCTATCAGGCACCCATTGGTAAGATTAGGGATATATTGCCCCGGCATATTATAATAAATATCTTCGTTCCAGTAACCTTCAAAAAGATCATCGAAAAATTCCATTTTTAAGGTTAAGTCGTACCGGCCGCTCATGCCGATTGCTTTTTTAAATAACCAGGGATGCCGGAATGCAATATTGATTGCGTGGTAGGCGCCCAGGCTGCATCCTGCGGAAATAAAATCAAGGTTTTTATTTTGTTTTTTGATAAAAGGGATCAGTTCATCCAGCAAATATTTTTCATATTGAATATGGCGCTTTATCCTTTCAGCCGGATGAATAGTTTTGCAATAAAAACTCAGTTCATCGATACTGTCTAAACAATAAACCTGTATTTTCCCCGCCCATATTTGTTCCTCCATTGATTCAATAACTCCCCAATCTTCATAGTCGTAAAACCTTGCCATCCGTGTTGGAAATAAAAGAACCGGTGAGCCTTTATCACCAAATACCAACAGCTCCATATCCCTCTGTAAGTGGGTGCTAAACCAATTTATATATTCTCTTTTTACTTTTTTGGTATCGCTGATATTTACCAGCTTTTTCAAACTATTGTTCATGGGCAGGTTATTTCTTTACCAGCTTTAATGCTCCGTCGGCAATATATTTCAGGATAATTTCTTTCCAGAGGTTGTATCCCTGTTCTGTGATATGCAAACCATCCGGCTCCAGGAATTCTCTTTTCGGGTAGCCCGTCTTATCGGTCATGCTATCGTAAATATTAATGAAGCATATATTGCCGGCTGTTTTTTTTATCGCAGCTTCAATCAGCCTGTTGGTATGTTTTATTTTGTCTACAATGTCCCAGCGGCTAATGCTGGGTTTAATAGAAATAAATCCCACCGGAATATCACCAAACTGCTGCCGGATAAGGTGTACCAATTCATTAAAAAACAGGAACACTTCTTCCGGGCTTCTTCCATCACCCAAATCATTGTCGCCGGCATAAATTATTATTGAAGCGGGCTGCAGGCCTGCAAATATTCGTTCAAAAAACCAACCGCAAGCTGCAAGTGTAGAACCACCAAAGCCAATATTAAGCGGGCTGAATGCTTTAAAATCAGCTTCCAGTGTTTCCCACAACCTGATGGACGAGCTGCCATAAAAAACGAGCTGTGGTGTTTGATCTAACCTGGCTATTTCTGTTTCAAGCCTTTTGACTTCTTCCTCAAACCAAAGCATAAAAAATATTTAGAATAAATAAAAGTAGGGGTATTAAAGTAAAAAACCGGCTTGCCGCGAAATGATAAAATTTAATTAACGCATAACACCAGCCCGGAAAATGGTATATCTTTTATTGAGGTCCCCGTTCCGCAACGCCCATGAAAATACCTGTTGATTCAGTCATATACCTTTTTTGATAGTTATATCTTGATAATCAGATAGTAAACTTCAGCATCATTGCTTTTCAGCAAAGTTTTCGCCAGCAATAAGTTCAATGTTGTTTTGAGGCAGTATGGTAAACCGTTTGCTTTAGACTATTGCTGTGTGAGCAGCCGTCACCCGTCTACCTCAAACTTATTACCTTTGCACCCATTAAAAATTATGAAGACAAAGACAATACATAAGGATAAAGTGAACATCATCACACTTGGCTGTAGTAAGAATATGGTGGATAGTGAAGTATTAAGCGGTCAGTTAATAGCCAATGATATAGATGTTGTGCATGAAAGTGGCAAGCGGGATCATAACATTGTAATAGTGAATACCTGCGGCTTTATTGAAAAGGCCAAGGAAGAAAGCATCAATACTATTTTAAAGCAGGTCGAATTAAAACGGAGAGGCAAAATTGATAAAGTATATGTAACCGGTTGCCTTAGTGAGCGATACAAGGGTAACCTGGAAGCCGAGATACCGGAAGTGGATGCTTATTTCGGCACGATGGAACTCCCGCTGATACTAAAGCAATTTGAAGCCGACTATAAAGCTGACCTGATGGGCGAACGTTTGCTGAGTACGCCTCAGCATTATGCCTATATGAAAATAAGTGAAGGTTGCAACAGAACCTGCTCCTTCTGCGCCATCCCTTTAATGCGGGGCCAGCATGTAAGCCGTCCCATTGAATCCTTAGTTGATGAAGCCAAGCGATTGGTGGACAGAGGTGTAAAAGAAGTAATGCTGATAGCCCAGGAACTGACCTATTATGGCCTGGACATTTACAAAAAAAGAGAATTGCCAAAATTATTGCATGCGCTGGCGGATGTAAAAGGATTGGAATGGATAAGATTGCACTACGCTTATCCGTCAAAGTTCCCGATCGACATCATTGATGCTATTAAAGAACGGGAGAATATTTGTAACTACCTGGATATGCCGTTGCAACATGCTGCTAACAATATGTTGAAGCTGATGAAGCGACAGATCACCCGTGAGGAAATGGAGGACCTGGTTGGAGAAATACGCAATCGCATTCCGGACATTTGTTTGCGCACTACATTGATTGCAGGCTTTCCTGGCGAAACAAGGGATGATGTAGAGGAATTAAAAACATTTATTCAAAAAATGCGCTTCGATAGGGTAGGCATATTTACCTACAGTCATGAAGAGGGGACCAGCGCTCACGAATTGGAAGACAATATTCCAGCGGAGGAGAAAGAAGAAAGAGCCCAGGAAATAATGGAAGTGCAGCAGGAGATCAGCCTGGAAAAAAACCTGGAAAAAGTTGGTAAAACTTTTAAGGTTATGATCGATAAAAGAGAATCGGGCCGTTACCTGGGCCGGACAGAATTTGATAGCGTAGAAGTTGATAATGAAGTGATCATTGCAGGAAAAAAGAAACTGGCTGTTGGTGAGTTTGTAAGTGTTCACATCACCAAGGCATTTGATTATGATCTTGAAGGGGAGGTGGTGGAATAGGATGAATTTGATCCAATAGGAAGAAATGTTCAATGATCAATTTTAAATGTTCAGTGAACAAAATAAATTAGCAACGCGGAATTGTTTCAGTTTATAATGCTAGGTAAACAAAATTTAAATAGAACTAAAAAAGAAACCCACTCTTGCAGCGGGTTTTCTTTTGTGTAAAAAAATCGTTTGGCATTTACTACATTGATTTAATCAATATCTGCGGTTTAAAGCTCATTATTATGCTGGTTCCGCCCCCCTGACTGCGAACGCTGACCTTACTTTCAACAGACGCTTTTTCATGTTAAAAATAATTTTGCTATCTTATGGTGGGCAAATCGCAAGCCCCCCGGCAATCAAGCGAGATGTTATAGCATAATACCCATGATTGCCGGCAAATTAATCTGCAATCCTACCAAAACTGATAAGTCACCCTGGTTTTAGTATTAAAAGTAAAGATGTATGAATTTCATGTTCAGCCGCAGTTTGTTTATCATTCTAACGGGTATGTTTTGCATAGCTTTCACAGTTGCAAAAGCTCAGAACAACCGCCAGTATTTTACCGGCGATAATACCGATGAAAGTGAATTTAATAAAATATCCAAATCTGCCCGGCGGGCTACGAGAGATTTGGAAAACCTGCCCCCCATTTTTTCAATTAAGCAATATGCCCCGGTTCCATTGAACCAGGGTAGTCAGGGTACCTGCGTAGCGTGGAGTACGGCCTATGCGGCCCGTACAATTAGTTATTGCATTCAACGCCAATATACAGATCCGGAGAAAATAAAGGCCACCGCATTTTCACCCAATTACTTATACTACTATGTGAAAATGCAAGGCGATAGCAATTGTGTATTGGGGGCAAAAATTGAACCCGCCTTAAAGATATTGATGGACAAAGGCGACTTGTTATTTTCTGAAAGCCTGCCGGACTGTGTTGTAAACATGGATACCATCATAGATAAAAAAGCTAAAAACAATGTTATTAAAGCCTACACTTCATTGACCACTACTTTCGGAAGGATCACAAAGAATGAAGTGATTACTATTAAAAAAAGCATATCCGAAAAAAAGCCGGTTATATTTAGTTTGAAATGTTTTAAAAGCCTTTTCAAAGTAGGGGCAGATGGTGTATGGGCTATGGATCAAAATGATGAAAATATCAGCAATCACGCCGTTTGTATTGTGGGTTATGATGATAACAAATTTGGTGGCGCTTTTGAAGTAATGAATAGCTGGGGCACAGACTGGGGCAATAAAGGTTTTTTCTGGCTCACCTATGATCAGATCATGAAATATGGAGCTTATGCACTTGAACTAATGGACAGGGAAGTGTATGATGTAAATAAAACAAGAGGGATTAAGCCCGAAATAAAAGGCAATATTGATTTTGTATTAACGAACGACTTCGGAAATGATGTAGCAATTATGCCTGTCTTAAGGTCCAATGCAGGCCCTTCCGTTTTATCAAATGACAATAAACCTTTTGCCGAATATAGTTTGGTAGAAAAATATCCTGCCGGGCAAAAATTTAAAATAAAATTTACAACCAATGCCCCGGCTTTTGTTTACATTTTTGCCCTCGATGATAAGCAGATGGTTTCAACTCTGTTTCCGTATGCTGCCAACATTAGTCCGGCAATTAATTCAACCGATGCTACGGTTTATTTACCTTCGGAAGCAAAGCATTACAAATTGAACGGTGATGCAAGCAGGGATAAAATATGTGTTTTATACAGCAAAACGGCGCTTGATTTTGACAACCTGAAATCTAAGATTTCAATACCCGCTTCTGATATTTACGAAGTAATAAAAACCTTGTATAAAGAACGGCTGATACCAGTTAAAAATATCAGCTTTAAAGATGATAAAATAAACTTCAGTTCTTTGGCGGCCGAACAGGAGCTTCTCTGTTTCTTTATAGATCTTAACCATACATAACACTATTAAAATTTGTTTATGATAAGACATATCCGTTTCAAACAAACATGTTTTTGCATATGGCTGCTGCTTGTTTATAGCTGCGTTAGTGCTCAGTCCGCCAATGAGTTTTATGCCATCGGCAATAATCTTTTCAATAAAAGACAATATGATGAAGCATTAGAAAATTATAGCAAAGCAATTCAAAAAGACCCCAGTTACACTTATGCATACCTGAGTCGTGGCAATGTATATGCTGCTAAAAATATGCCTGACCTGGCCATTCAAGACTATTCAACGGTAATCGGCCTTGATCCCGGTTATAATCTGGGATACTTCAACCGCGGCCTTGCGTACCATACAAAAGGCAAACTGGATTTAGCGATACAGGATTTTACAAAGGCTATTGAACTGAACCCTGCCTACAAAAATAGTTATTACAACAGGGGCAATACTTACCAGTTGAAAAATATGCCTGACTTAGCTATCCGTGATTATAACAAAGCAATCAGCCTGGACCCTGAATATGCCTTTGCCTACCAGGGAAGGGGCAATGTTTATTATGGCAGAAAAAGGTATGATTCCGCAATGCTGGATTACAATAAAGCAGTTATGCTGCAACCAAGGAATGCGGTTAATTATTACAACCGTGCCAATGTTTTAACGGTAAAAAACCAAGCCGATTCTGCCATAGAGGATTATAACAGGGCTTTGACCTTCAACGCTAATTATGCAAATGCTTACCAGGGCAGGGCTGCAGCATACAATAATAAAAGGGAATATGACCGGGCACTCCAGGATCTTGCCAAAGCTATCAGCCTGGAGCCGGAGGCAATAAGGGCTTACAATAACAGGGGCCTTACATACTTGTTTAAAGGCGAATATGATTTAGCAATCAGCGACTTTAAAAAAGGTATCTCACTGGATACAAAAACTGAACACCCTTATGTAATTCTAAATATCATCGAACCCTTTGCGAGGTTGAACCGGTTTTCTGAAGCTGCTACGTATTATGCCGATTTCAGGACGAGGTATGTAACCGGTTATATTGATAAGCCAGGCTGGGGCTTTTTCAAAAAATATATGGAAGCCGTTACGGAATTCATCGTGAAAAATGATTTTCGCTCAGCACTGGCAAACTTACAGGAGGCTGAAAAATTATATAGCACGAAAAGCAAGGTGCAGTCATCAGATGATTCCCAGGCGAGAAGCTTTTCTTCTATCCTTGCACTTAAAGGATACGTATTGGAGCGGTTGAATAACAATGAGGAAGCAAAGCAGGCTTATGAGCAAGCCCTGGTGATCAATGCAAATGAGCCGGATGTGATTGCTGCATTGGCAAGGCTTTCCAAAAAAAGTGAAGTACTGGTTAAGAATGACAATACGCCCCCCACAATTAATATTCTGGAACCTTTGATAAATCAACGATCTATTTCGGTGGAGGATGATAAAGTTGCCGGAACCAAGCAACGTATCAGGGGCAAAGCACTTGACCCGAGCGGTATAAGGAGTTTAATGATAAACAACAAGCCGTTAAAGGTAGAAGAAAGCGGGTATTTTGATACGGTCGTGAATATAAATGAAGGCATCAACACTTTTACCATAGTAGTTACGGATAACAATGCTAACTCTATTTCCGAAAATGTTTTGATCGTAACCGGGAAAGAAAAAGGCATTGCACCCGCTCCTGATAAACCCAACACGGTCATTGTTGATTACACCCCGGTTTATCATGCAGTGCTCATTGCTGAAAGTGAATACACAGATAAGAATATCCCATCGCTGGAGGCTCCTGTGGCGGATATGTATAAGATCTACAATTTATTGGTAAAAAATTATGTTTTTACCCCAGAAAACACAGATACGCTGGTGAATGCCACCAGGGCAAATATCCTGGAAGCAATTATAAAAAAGGCAAATGCAATGAATGAAAATGATAACCTGCTTATTTTTTATGCAGGCCATGGCCAAATGATCACCCAGCCTGACAAAACGGAAGAAGGATTTCTGGTGCCGCAGGATGCTGTAAAAGGTAACCTCAGTTCTTATATCAGCAGCGACGACCTGCTTAGAACCATCAAATATTCAAAAGCAAGGCATATTTTGTTTGTAGCAGATGCCTGTTTTGCCGGTACTCTTTTCAGGGATATTTCATCTGAAGCACCCATGGCGGTTGCTGATGCATACAAGGATAAAAGCAGGAAGTTGCTGGCGAGTGGTAACCGTACCGCTGTGCCGGACAAAAGTGAATTTATTGAATACTTCAGATTGGCGCTGCAGGAAAACAGGGAGCGATACATTACAGCCGAGCAGTTAATTGATAGTTTTAAAAACCAGTACAGAAATACCACCCGCTTGCAGATACAATATTTTCCCATTAAAAATGTAGAAGACCTGGGCGGGCAGTTTGTGTTTAAAAGAAAATAGGGCTGTTAGTGTTAAGTTAAGTGCCCCAGTTTTATTACACGAATTGGATACTGATTATACGAATTAGAAACAGTACAACTGTAAACTGGTGTAATAGCCTTTTAATTCGTGTAATAAATAAATCATACGCCATTCTATTGCTAACACAGCCCTGGTTGTCATTTCTTTATTATATTGGTTCCGATCAAATTGAATTGCTGCCTGGCGGGATCTGAAATTAAAGTAGGGTTTTGTTCTTTCTTGTATGTTTTCATATCCTGCTGGATTATTTGAAATAATTCGGCCACTGGCGTGTTGGCAGGGTATTTCTTAAAGGCTCTTAGTATCGAAGCTGTGAACAGTCCATGAACTGTTTGGTTTTCGTCTTTAAACTCAAGCGCTTTTTGCCAATCCTGGGTGGCGGAAATAAAAAGAAATTTTGAATGTTGCCGCTCTGATGGCCTGGCTATCGTATCCCTTTCTGAAATCTTTAAAACTTCGGCGGCATTAAATGACCTCGTTGCGGTTCGGTTGATACCAGTATATCTTTCTAATTCCATTGAATCGTATTTGTTGAGGGCTTTCTGCATCAGGTATTCATTTGTGCATTTACCAACACCTTTTTCATTTACCGGCATACATTCACGGTCTGTAAACTTTTCTTCGTCTTTACAATCCGGCACCCCGTCCCTGTCCGAGTCCAAGGGATCTGTTATCTGACCTGTAGAATCGCTTTGGCAACCCGTTGGCTTAGTTCTTGAAATACCGGCAATACTATCAATCAACTGTTGCGGACTTTCTGAATTGTATGTTAACTCTGACATCAGTGCATCAATATTTATTGATTTGGTTTTTACTACTGTCGGGTCCGCCATGGCCAGGTTCTCACTATAACAGCAATCAAAAATAGTGGTGAGAATTACCTTTTTGTCGACAAAATGATTAAAATATGTTTTCAAAGTAAAGTCTCTTAACAGGCATTTAAAATGATCTTTGTAATTATAAAGGTCGCTGGTTAACATTGCCTGGTTCATGCCTCTCTTTATTGGGTCGGCAGCTAGTTGCGAGTTCTGCATCCATACTCCATGGCCCGAATAATAAAAAACCATCAGGTCGCCTTCTTTACATTGCTCCAATTTCTTTTTCAAACCTTCAACAATATTATCCCGGCTTGCCTCCGCATCGTAAATTGTAGCAATGTTGGAACCGGTGAAACCAAACTTACTGATAAGTAAATCCTTAATGGCATTGGCATCGTTTACGGCACCATTTAAACTCTCAATGCTTTTAACTCCCTTTGCCTCATAATAATCGTTAATGCCAATTAAAAGCGCATATTTTTTTTGAGCATTTAAAGTAAATGAAAACAAGCCAAGGCTAACAATAAAAACTAATTGTTTAAGTATGTCCATGTTATTATTATAAATCTTAATTTCCATACTAATATAATCATAAAAGAAAATCTGATGAAAAGAAGTTCTTTACTTATACTGCTGATATTGATGAGTTCACTATTGTTTGCACAGAATATGGTAGTTGATAGTTTGTATGCGGCTTTAAGTAAAGAAAAAAAAGACACGGCGAAGATCATACTATTATACAATCTCAGTCATGCTTACCAGGACTCTAAGCCAGACTCGGCTTTGCTGCTGGCGCAGGATGCATACCTGAAAGCCAAAAAAATTAATTTTTTAAAAGGTGAATCATGGTCACTCAGTCAGATGGCAATAGCTTTTAACAATCTAGGCAATTTTCCACGGGCTTTGGGGTATTACATTGAGCAATTAAAGATCGAAGAAGCCCGGAATCGTCCCGATAATATAGCCAGTATATTCTTAAACCTTGCGCTTGTATACACCGATAGTAAAGATTATGACAAAGCCATTGTGTATGCAAAAAAAGGCGACTCCATTATTAATGCAAATAAAATTGATGACCTTTCTTTATACAGCTTATTAAACATTGGTGACATTTATCAGAAGAAAAACCAGCTTGATTCGGCGCTGGCGTATACAAGAAGATGTTATGCAAAATCTGTACAAGCCAACAACAATTTAATTACAGGAACAGCCCTCAATAATTTGGGTAATATCTTTTTCAAAACAAGTAATTTAAAGGAAGCACTCAATAATTATAGAACTGCGCAGCCCTACCTGCAATCTTCAAATGATCTTACAACTTATGCTGAGGGTATGTTAGGGTTAGCAAGGATATTTGAACTGCGCCAGCAGTTTGATTCAGCGATTGTTTATGGAAGAATGTCTTTTGATATTTCTTCCGGTAACCAGTTCCTGGTAAAAGCCCTGGATGCCAGTTCATTTTTATCCCAGGTATATAAAAAGCAACAGAACATCGACAGTGCATTTTTTTACCACGAAATAATGTCCGGCATAAAAGATTCAATAGATAGCAGGGAAAAAATTAAAGAAGTGCAGAATATTACGACACAGGAGCAGTTGAGGCAAAATGAAATTGTACGGATGAAACAAGAAGAGAAAAAAGAAAGAAGTCAAAAACTTCAGTTACTGATGATAGGGATTGCAATACCGGTTTTCTTTTTAATTAGTGTTTTTATCAGCCGGAAAAAAGTTAATAAAAAAATGATTGAGTTCTCCGGTATCCTCTCGATCCTTTTACTTTTTGAATATATAACTTTACTGTTGCATCCGTTTATAGCAGAAAAGTCGCATCACTCGCCTTTAATTGAAATAGTAATATTTGTGGCCATCGCGGCTATTATTACACCATCGCACCACAAAATAGAACATTGGCTCATCAACAAGTTGACCGAACTAAACTATCTCAAGCACCATAAGCCCAAACCTGTAGAACCTGCAAACGAGGAAAATATCAATGAAGAAGAAACTGTTGATGAAGGTCCTCCTCATTGATATTAATACTTTTGAGTTAAGACTAATCACGGGGTGGTGTAGGTTGGCTTCCTTTGCCGCTAGTGTCCGTTACAGTTGTGTCTGGGCTCATTTTCATCACAGAATCTGTTGGGGTTGTAATGGTGCTGTTACTGATACTATCCGTTGTAGTTTCTTTAGTAGTTGTATCATTACAACTATAAATAAACGACGTAGATAACATGGCCATCACTGTTAGTACCTTAAATAAGCGATTTTTGATTGGAGCTGTCATAAAATGTATTTTCTTGTAATATAATATATTTTTAAATCTCCCCCATAAAATTGGGTTGTTTTCAATAGCACAAATACCAACCGGGTAAATATTTCTTAGATGAAATGATGGATATAACCCGCACAATGCCTTGCATTTTTCCGCAGCTTCCTTCGTTTTCACAGTTCCTTTTAATTTTTCCTCCAGCACTCCTGGATAAATCAAATTAACAAATTAATCAATTTTTAATTTTCAGATTAATGTAAGTTTGCCACTCATTGGCGGGTAAATTTTTTAATCAATGGATTGTATATCATCTTCATTACCATACGGACAAACAGGTTATTTCTCAAAAATTGTTTTAGATTATATTAAGCAGGAGCCAGCCATTCAACCCTTTTACCAGCACGCTGCAACAATTGATGGAATACGGGCCGCAATAGCAAGCCGTAAACAATTCCCCGGCAATAGAAATTTATTGGTTGACATATTAAGGAAGCAATACGCCTCTGTAGAAATCAGCGGCAAGGTTGCAGAAAATATCGCTTTATTGAAAAATGAAAATACTTTTAGCATCTGCACGGCTCATCAACCTAATATTTTCACCGGCCATTTGTATTTTATTTATAAAATTTTACATGTTGTAAAACTGGCTGAGCAATTAAAACTAGAACTGCCCGAAAATGATTTTGTACCGGTGTATTATATGGGCAGCGAGGATGCTGACCTTGAAGAATTAAATCATATTTACATCAACGGAGAAAAATACGAATGGACTACCAACCAGGCCGGTGCTGTAGGAAGAATGAAGGTGGATAAATCCCTTGTCAAATTGTTAGACACCATCAGCGGCCAGCTATCGGTTCACCCCTTCGGTGTTGAAATAATTGCGTTGATGATAGAATGTTACAAGGAAGGAACAACCATTGAGCAGGCCACATTTCATTTAGTAAATAAGTTATTTTCAGACTATGGTGTTGTAATAGTTTTGCCAGACAATGCGGAATTAAAAGCATCTTTTAGCGCCGTTATTCAAAAGGAACTAACGGAAGCTTTTTCACATACAGCAGTCAGTGAAACTATTTCAAAGTTCCCTGCGGATTATAAAGCACAGGCAAGTGGTAGGGAGCTTAATATGTTTTACCTGGTGGATGACAAGCGGGAAAGAATTGAAATGGCTGATGGCGACTATGCTGTTGTAAATACCACATTGAAATTTACCAAAGAACAGGTACTTGAAGAACTTAAGCAACACCCGGAGCGGTTTAGCCCAAATGTAATTCTTCGCCCTGTGTTCCAGGAATGGATTTTACCCAATATTATTTTTGTGGGCGGTGGTGGCGAAATCGCCTATTGGCTGCAATTGAAAAAAGTTTTTGAAGTAGCAGCAACTCCATATCCGTTACTGTTAGTACGCAACTCCTTTATGTTTGTAAGCAAAGAAATTCAAGTATTGACCGAAAAATTAAAACTGGATCATGTAAGCCTTTTTCAACCTGAATTACAAATTATCAATCAGTTGGTAAAAAGGGACAGCCAACTACAGCTAAGCCTTACGAATGAGCAGTTGCAGTTAACCGTTTTGTATGATCAGCTGAAGGCCATTGCAGGTAAGGTAGACATCACCTTGGAAGCACATACTGTAGCCCTGCAAACGCAGGCATTAAAAAAACTGGCGGCGCTTGAAAAGAAAATTTTGCGGGCAGAAAAAAGAAAATTCGAAGAGGAGCAGGTGAAATTAAAAAAAATAAAAGCCGCCCTGTTTCCAAATAATAACCTCCAGGAAAGAGTAGACAACATGATGCTATATTATGCCAAATGGGGCAAAGAATTCATCAGGATGATCTACGGCCATTCAAAGGGGTTGGACCAGGAATTTGTTGTGTTGGTAGAAAAAACGAAGGATAATTAAAACGATGGGCTATGGGCTTCAAATCGTAATGGAACAGCAGTACCGACTATCCGCTGCAAGTACGGCACAGACCCGCTCACAAACCTTCACCGGGCTTTCCGATCCTATCCGGCATCCATTCAGCGGTTGAATTACTATGAAGCCCTGACCGGGGCTTTTGCGTAGTAGGTATGCGCATTTTTTTCTTGTTTAATCCTTCTAATTGAAGTTGCATTTATAGTGCCTTGTCGCATAAATATAGATGAGCGCTGTCATCTCCCCAAAATAAAGTTTGTTCCTTGTCCTCATTTATTATAAAAGTGAATTTTGTCAGGCTGTCACCGAGTAGCTGTGGTGTCCACCACAATGGCCTATCAGTGAATGAGTGTAGAAAGTTGGTGGAATCCAATTTGTTCAGCCTGGTTTTGTGGTAGTTCTTTAAAGTTATTATCCTGTTTAATTCCGTTGGGCAAAGTCTTAGTTCCATCCATATGCAACAGTCAATTGTAGGAATTACCTGGTCTTTGAAATTAATAACTGTCATGCAATTACCCGCTGGTTTCCCGAATAGCAAAGTGTAAACATCCGTGCCTTTTTTTGGGCTCGAATTGCGAATTACCCTGGCAATATCAGATTTTATTTTGGCAGGTCCTGTATAATAAAAAAGCAACACAATAAAAATAAGCACCGCCATTACAGAAATCAGTACGGCCTTTTTTGAAAGCTTTGTACCCTTGATAGAAATGTATAATAGAAATGCAGTTAATCCGAAAATGGATAATAGCAGTAGAATTGTTTCTGCCATATGTTTTATTTTATCAGGCTTCCCGCTGCACCGTTGCAACAAGCAGCGGGTTTCAACTGTTATAATTTTATCTGTTTAATTTTATCAATTTGCCTTTTATGCCTAAGGATATGAACAATCGCATGTTCCATCATTTGCTCTATATCATACCATTGGCCCCAGCCTGTTTTTATTTTAAATGCATTATCAAATTGCTCTAACTCCTCATCTTTAATTTCCTTAAAAATATTTTCTGTATACAAAAAAACGCTGGTCAGATCCTGCAGGTATTCTTTAACGGTTAAGTGAAAAGTTTTGCCTGGCCGGATAGTATTATATCTTTTGAGGTTATGAATGCCGGTGGCATAACCAAAACCCGCATGTACCACATGAGATAAAATTGCGTGGAGCGATCTGCAATTTTCATCATTCGTTTCCCCATCTACAATGACTAACAAATTATGGTCTGGAATAAACTCAATAACTTTTTTCAAATCAATAATTGCCTGCTCATATATATCCAGCAAAGCGCCTGCTGCTCCTTGTCTATACATCGTTGGTCCTGTTTAATTTGTTGTAAAATGTGTAAGAGATTGAATGAAGATGTATTGCAAATTACACCAATAATCGCAGTGATTAAATTCGGCTTACTGCAGGAATGTAGAATAAAATCAGCAACTGCTTTGCTGGCAATGTATTTATACTGGCAATGATTCAACCATCTTGTGAGCCTCCTGTATGGGCCACAACTTACTGGTAGAGATTTTTTCATTAAATAATTAACAGTATGAAGCCTTCAAAAATATTATTGGCTGCAACAGCCGGTACAACGGCTATGACAGTTTATAGCTATACGCTCGCCGAAATTAAAAGCGAAAACTTTAAAGAACCACAGTTACTTGCTCAGTTACTTTCAACCATCGATCGTCCCTTGAATAGGACATCAGCCAGCATAACAGGGTGGGCAATCCATTACTTGGTTGGACTTATTTTTACCTTATTCTATGAAAGGATGGTGAAGAGTGCCGGGGAGAATTCGATTATAAAACAAGGAATAATGATGGGCTCAGTAAACGGGGTGATTGCAATGATTGGCTGGCAGATAACACGGAGGATTCATCCATCGCCGCCCCAGATTGCATATAAGAAATTTTTCGGCCAGTTGTTTATTGCCCATGTTGTATTCGGAATAGTAACAACATTGTTTTTAAAAAAATATCTACAGCCGCTATCTTGATTTAATAAAACGCAATTTGCCGGGCAAACTATTAAACCCGTCCGGCAAATTGCGTCGGTGATTAGCAGCAATAATTGTAAAAATCATCAATGGTCGTGTTTCCTCGTATCAACCCTTAACCTATTTCCAAGCAAACCAAACAAGCCTAATAATCCCAGCAGGCCCCAGTTGCCTGCGTTGTTCTGTTTGTTAGGCCGGTTGGTATAATCGGTACTGCCTCCAGGTGCATGCTCATCACCTGAAGCACTACCCGCCGCAACCTCTGGTGTGGTAGCACTGTGGCCGGCATTAGCAGTGCCGCCCTGTGATACGGCGGAGTCAGTGGAGTTGCCCGGTGTAGCCTGTCCAACATTGCCGCCAGTGGTAACGCTCGAATTGGCAGGTGTTGATCCGGCTGAGGAACCATTTTGAGCCAACACTGTAAATGTCGAAAATAACAAACAAACGATGGCGCATAAAAAATAGGATGAATGCTTCATAATTTAAGTTTAATGAATACCGTACAATAGCTATTCCAGCGGATTTTATGATGGATTGTGGAAATATTTCCTGAGCGTTACGTGCTTTATTTACTTATTGTTTCAGGAGAAGCTAAGCCTAGCAAATCTTTAAAGCTTTCCATTTGTTGGGTTATTCTTAATTTTTCCGCTTTAAGGCCTTCCGAAGGAATAGCCAGGTTGTCAATCATTTCCCGCTTTTCATCCAATGTTCGATAAGTAGTCCATAAGAGATGATCCAGTTTTTCGGATATCTCATTAAGGAGTGTTTCTTCTGACACAGCATGCCCGACAAAGCATCGGTATCGCACAAGTTTTTCATCCTTCATGCGAAACAAAGGCCCTTCGCAGTCAGGACAAATATAACGGGTAGGTGATGCAAACTTGTTAAGATCGCTGAAACTGCTGTTAGGGCCGAGCGCAATATTATTTTCCCATTCAAATGCATCGTTTTTCATAACTTTTTGTTTCAGGTTAATGGTTGGCAACTTACTCAATAGGGGACCCATTGCCATTGCAGGTACACAATGGTCGGCACCCACTTTTTGCAGGGCGTTCAAAGGCATCCCTGTAAACTCCGCATCATCAGGATGCTGAATTATTACAGTTCCGTTCATTTTTTTAACAGCACTTAAACCTGCGGTTCCATCATCCAGTACTCCTGACAGAAGGATTCCGGTGACCTGCGAACCATAGGCCAGGGCAGCAGAGCGGAACAGGACATCGATAGAAGGTCTGAAACGGTTTTCTGTGGGGCCCTTACCCAATAATGTTTTACCTTCTTCGATTAACAGGTGACATCCGGGGCGAGCCACGTATATGTTTTGTACACTGATTGATTCGCTGTCTACAGCGTGCTTTGCTTTCCATCCTTCCGGGGTAGAGAGAATGTTTGGAAGATTGCTTGGTTTATCAGGTGGTATATGGATCACTACAAAAACCGCCGCGTCAATATCAGATGGCAGCATAGCGATCATCGCCTTAAGGCTTTTGATAGCACCAGCCGATCCTCCAATTACAATGATGTTCATGTTTTACATTTAGCCAATTAGAATGTCGAATTTGCCAGCCGTCATTTATCTTTTTATAGTGGATTTCAAATCCCTTCTTTTCCTGATAGCTTTTTTAAATTCAGTTCGTTGCTTCCGGATCAGCTTCATCGTACTTGCATGGCCATTGTTTTGCCTGCGCAGCCATTGCACGCCAACGATTATAGCCACACTCACAATGATCGCTCCTATCAAAATGTTCGCAATCTCTTTATTTGAAAAAATTATCATCATAAAAAATATCGCAGTATCTTTTTACCAGATACCCTTAGTGATACGGGCTCCTTGTTTTGTGGACAGTGCGATTTCTCAATCCCAACAAACCCCATGCACCCAATATTCCAAGCCATCCAAGGTTGTTCCAGCCACTATCATTATTTATTGCAGCTCTTTTTGGTTTTCCTTCATCTATTATTAAATGCCCGGTATCGCCAGTCACCATATTACTTCCACCCCCTGAAGCAGCACACGCAGCAGGGTCAGCGTTTGACGGTCCCGGCGTGATGTTTTTATTCCCGGTTGCACTAATGGCCGTATCAGCTTTCGACGGTTGTTGTTGCGCAAACAACGGACACTTCACTATTCCAACAGCGCAGCTAATCAAGGTGCCCAAAACAATAATAATTCGTTTATTAGCCATATACATAATTTATACAATTTATATACCAGGCGAAATTTCATAGAAGGTTTTTTGGGTCGCAAAACGTTCATGCTACTTAATTCTACCACCCTAATTGTGCACTGAAACATTCTCCCTGGGTCAGTCTAAATTTTTATTGTAAGGGATGGATTTTTTGGAATTATTGCGGGAGGGACAAAATGAATTTTCAAATATTATAGTCAATAAATTAATTGTGAAAAAGCAAATGCACCAGGGCGAGGACAACAAGTTTATATTAATTAAAAATTTGCGCTAAGAGCATGCCGGGTCCGGAGATCATAGTCTACAAATTATGCGCACGAATGGGTAATATATTCAGCAGGTTTATTTTATCGCAGCAGTCGGTAAAAGCAGGCCTTTTTTTATTTTTAGGAGTTTTTCGGCATAAACAATGAGCTGGTGAAATATTTTTTTTCATAACTAATTCATTCTCCTTGCCTTCAGTAAAATTTATATATGGCACGCCGGTTCTATGTTATAAATGATTAAATTTACTTCCCGGTTAAAAATAACAGTGGTAAAATGGCGGCAATTTTGCATTATCTTCTTAAACTTGTCCATGATGATAAAAATTTATTCACGCTACAGTTTATTGAAAAGAATGGTTCAATCTAAGCAAATGCTAATGAAAATCCTCCCATTTAGTGATGATGCAATTCTGCCCTACAAGGAAACTTCTGCGGGACACACTAAACCGGTACAAAAAGAGACAAGTTCAAATATTAATGCACACGATCTTTTTAATTATTTTACTGCCGATATCATCAAACAGGAAACTACTTTTGTAAGATAACTACACCTGGTATAAAAATCCGTAATCTTCCTCCGCTAAAATATCTTTCCAATCAGTAATGAGTTTTTTATATGCTTCGCCCACCGGCATAATATTTCGGTCAAGGTCGTAAAGCCCCAGTTCATTTACATTGCCTGCATCGTTGCGCAATGCCGAGTCCCAGTCAACCTGGTGGCAGAGGCTATACCAGGTAAAACCTACCACAGGCACTCCATCGTGCCTTAGCCTATGAATATTTGCCCATTGTTTCACCAGCCATTCTTTACAGGCCGGCATTTTTATATTCGTTTCTGTGTGCATGATGTTCAACCTGTACCGCTTATAATACTGGTTGGTAATCACATAATATCCAAATATCTCACCGGAAGCCTGGGTAGATCCATCCGGGTGAACAAGGTGCTCATTGGTTACATAATAGTCATTCCCCATAATACAGCGGGCCTTTACCTGGTTGGCTGTAAACCAATTGTACTCTTCTTTCGTCATCCCATTGGATAGCAGGTATTCATACATAGCAACATTAATCGGATAGCCGTAAGTGAGATCGAGCGACAAGAATCGTTTTTGGTTTAAAAACCTGGCCAGTGGTACAGCCAGCGGTTCCACTGCATGAAAAAATTCGGATGATTCGCTTTGAACAAACGTTGCTTCCGACTGTACGGAAAGTATAGCACGCATGGCTGATACATTTGCCTTGCAAATATTTTTAAGTGCTGTTACAAATGCCTGATCGGAATGAAGCCGCTCATTCCACCAGCCGTACTGAGCAGAAAACATTGCCGTAATGAAAATTTCATTTACTGGTGTATATAAGTAGATCCACGGAAATCTTTTGGCAAATGCGGCGGCATATTCTGCAAAATGACTGGCAAATGCAGGATTCTGGAAATTCCCTAACCAGTCGGGCACTCCAAAATGACAAAGGTCAACGATAGGAGTAATACCCATTTCCTTTAAAGTATTGAACGTTTCATCTGCAAAAGACCAGTCATATTTACCCGGGCCCAAGTGTGTACTGTAATAAGGCGGGCCGTATCGCAGAAATTCAATACCCATTTCCTTCACAAGATTAAAATCCGTCTTCCACATTTTATAATGCCCGGTTTTTTCCATTTCGTCTACCCGCTTGGTCTCGCCATTCGGTAACAATATAGTGGGATAGCTATTCTCTATACCGGTGCAAAACATGAATTTATTGATCGTCATAAAAGGCAAAAAAATTAGTAACCTTTGACAAAGGTGTATTTACAATAAACTTAATTTTTTTGGTGAGTTAAACGGCCTTTTCAGAAAAATACCTGTCAATTGCATTGGATAAAAATGGCAGGGTTATTCCTTTTTCACTTTCCAGCACACTATAGGGAGGACGCTTCGCCTTCCAATCCATCTCCTCAGCGGTTTTAAGAATTATTTTATTTTTTGAATGGCCACTTCTTTGTGCTATTTCCTCTGCAAAATCTGCCCAGGATATACTTCCCATATTTGACAAATGCCAGATGCCGGCTGCATCATCAATTAAGAGATCAAGTGATGCATTTACAAGATCGGGCACATAAGTAGGGGAGATCAGCACATCTTTTACAGCATCACAATAATTGTGCTTATCAAGTGATTCCATGACATTATAGGCAAAATTATAACGGTCCCATGGGCCGAAGAAGGCACTGGTTCTGATTATCAACGCAGTTGGATTTGCGTTTAGTACAGATGCTTCTCCCTCCAGTTTACTTTTTCCGTACATATTGAGGGGAGCGGTTTTATCAGTTTCAATATAGGGGCTTCGTTTATCGCCATTAAACACCATATCGGTAGAAAAGGTCATGAACGGAATGTCGTGCTTTTGACATTCCGAAGCAAGAAGACCGGGAGCAAGCGCATTTACGGCAAAGCACCTGTTGACGTCTCTCTCTGCATTATCTACCTGCACATAGCCGGCACTATTTATCACACACCATGGTTTATATAACTCAAGTGCCCTGACAATATTTTCAGGGTTAGTAATATCAATATCCTGCCGGGATAAGATAATAAAGTCGATACCGCGGTGCTCACAAATTATTTTGAATGCATTTCCCAACGTGCCACTTTTTCCTATGATAAGCAGGGGTCTGTTGTTGGTAACCCTTTTATTTTTTACACTACTATCAATGCGGGGGTTATGCCTGTACCACCATCCATTATTATTTAAAATCGGATGTTCATAATCCCCATTTTTACTTAAGGATTGTATAAGTTTCACCATCGCCGTAGGCCGAACTTTGTTGTGGGATACATCATATACGCCTATCTGGTAATTGTCTTCATCTCTTACCAACAGGCTATCCCAGTCATAGGCTCCCAATAAAGACCACGCCGTTACAGCCTTGATTGGAATTCCTTTTTTTGTTAAATAACAACAGTCGTCCCATACTTCTTTAAACCAGCGGAGTTGCTCATCACGTGTGCAATGTAAATGTGCTTCTGTAATGGCGATCGGTATATGGTATCGGTTCCATGCCTTGGTAAGCAATTTGCGGAGACCGGTTTGCTTCACTGCTCTTGCAGCTTCTGTATCTGCATACCGGTGCCTGCCATTGCTGCCCCATACACAAGGATCAAATCGTTCAATGCGGTGATCGAGGTAACGTTCTGAAGTAACATAATAATTGAAGCCGGCCAGGTCAGGCACACAGGTGTTTTTGGTAAAAAATTCCAGCCTTTCATCGGCGATGCCATTCTCAATAAAGTAATTATATAGGGGATGTTGTTGATCGACCTTGCCACACAACAGATCGTAGGTAAGCCAGCGGCGGTGATTTTCAAAATCTGCCTGGTATTTGAGCACACGGGTACTGTGCGTATGGCCTAAATCTTCCGTTTGGACCAATTTAGCGAAAGGGTTGACCTCCCTGATGGCTTTCATGGATAGCACCGTTCCCTCGAGCTGGTTGAGTAAAATAATTAGAAAATCATGGGCGGTTTTTAGATGAGGGTACCAATATCCATAGAGGCCGGAAAAGCGGGCTGTGGTTAGCGGCTCGTTAACAGGTGTATAATATTCTATCCAGGGGAACTGTGTTGCAACTTCCCTCGCATAGTCTGCGAGCAGGCGGGGGAAATTTTCATCCACAAGGGATGTAAATGCTGGCCCGCTGCCATGGTGAAGGAGGCCTGCAACAGGTTTTATATTTAATTGGCGTATAAGAGCGAGCTGTTTAGATGTCCAGCTCCAGTTTATTTTTTCGTCTTTCAAGTTGCAATGCTTTTCCCATAATACAGGATACCGCAAAGCCTTAATCCCCAACCGTGCGAAAGCTTCAACGTCACCAATCCTATTATAATGCTGTAACAGGTGCAACTGATCTTTAAAAATATCCTGCCGCCTGTTAATAGTGCACTCAAGTCCTCCCCACATCTCCGGCATGGCAGGAACAATTTTCTGCTGACTCATACCACTTCACTAATAAAATAATGCCACTGAATAATGGCCGCCCATTACATTATTTACAGTATTATATAAGGTGTTGACTAACATAATTTAATTTGTTTGTTGATATTAATCCACAGAAAAACAGTTTCAGATAAGAATCTCATGTCATCAGGCCCATGGCTAAAATGAACGGTGCAACGGAATTAAGCTGTGTGGACCAAAAGAAGATTGTTGGATGGTTTCATTTTCGATAGTTTTAAAAGAATAGTAACACGACTGGCAGCGGATCTGAATCCAGTCCTTCCTGGTGCCAGATGTTGGATTGACTGGCTTGGTGAAGAGAAATAATACGTAGCAGAGTAGGGGGAGGTAAATGAAGTGGTCTGAGAGAAAGCGACGTTGTTTTGGAAGTTCGTTGACAAATTAATCAATGACATGAAAGGGCTTGCCAGATATAAGCTCAAACTCTTCTCTGGAAATCTCCGATACATTTGGAATCGCTATAACGGCTGAATTACTCTTAAGTAAAACCTTAATTTCCTTCTCCATTTTTTCTAAGTTATAAGGATAACTAGAATTTTCATAATAAAAATGTTGCCCTGAATTAAGAAGATTACCGTTTTTAAACCTTAACCATGTGAATTTATAAAATCGAAAATTCATAAATCAAATTTTTAAGCATTAGTAAAATAATATCACTGGTTTAAAAGTATAGAATTTTCTTAATATTTAGAAGAGGTTCTTGATTTTGAAATGCAATTTTTTTACTGTAACGGAGTTTCTTACTAGTTCGATCATTTTTCCCAGTTCTTTCTTTTCGACTCACTTATTTAAATGAGAAACCAGACCCAAAAAGCAGCTATCAGGTAAAAGATTAAAGGGGATTTGAACTATCCTGGTTCGGTCTATTTTCGTTTATAAAACCTTAAACGGGAAACAGGTGAAGGGATAGGAAGGATGAGGTGAACGGGTTATTTTGTCAGGTGAAGGGTGTATTGGGTATTAAAAGTATCAGGTATCAAAAATAATCAGTATCAAAAGTATCACGTATCAAAGGTTTCACGGATCAAACATATCAGGTATCAAAAGCCTCCAGTATCCAGCATCACCTTATCTCCTCGCCACCATTCATCATTTCCTCCATATCCCTGTCATCAGAAATAATTCCTTTGGCTTCCAGCATGCGCATGTCTTTAGCGTCCTGTAAAAATTTGCTGGCAAATATGAAGGCATTTAACCGTTCATTCTTTGAAAAAATGATCTCTTCATTATTGCCCGTCCATTCTTTTTGTCCTTCATACATGTACAGGATATTTTCGCCAATTTCCATTACACTGTTCATGTCATGGGTGTTGATCACGGTGGTCATGTTGAACTCTTTGGTAATGTCGTAGATGAGTTTATCTATCACCATGCTTGTTTGCGGATCCAGCCCGGAGTTGGGTTCATCGCAAAACAAATACTTTGGGTTAAGCACAATAGCCCTTGCAATACCCACCCTCTTTTTCATGCCTCCACTGATTTCTGCAGGAAATTTTTTATTGGCATCCTCCAGGTTTACCCTGGCAAGCACTTCGTTTACGCGTTTTAGTTTTTCCGCATGATGCATTTTAGAAAACATGTCGAGCGGAAACATTACATTTTGCTCCACCGTCATACTGTCGAATAACGCAGAGCCCTGGAATAGCATACCAATTTGCTGGCGCAACTCTTTCCTGTTGTCATCTGTCATCTCTGTAAAGCTGGTACCATCATAAATGATTTCACCACTATTGGGTTCAAACAAGCCGACGAGGCATTTTTGTAAAACTGTTTTGCCACTGCCGCTTGTACCGATGATCAGGTTACACATACCCGTTTCCATTACGTGGCTAACGTCATTCAGTACTACCTTTTCGTCAAAGCTCTTATGTATATTCTTGAATTCGATCATATTATCAGGCGGCAGGATTTAATAATAATTGTGTTAGTAAATAATCAGCAAACAAAAGCATGATACAACTAACCACCACGCTTTTAGTGCTGCTTCGGCCTATTTCTAAAGCGCCGCCCTTTACATAATATCCATAGTAAGCAGGTATACTGCTGATAATAAAAGCAAAAGTGTAAGACTTGATCAGTGCGAATGTTACATTGTATGGCACAAAGTTTTGCAACAACCCCCTGTCAAAAGTATCTGACGATAAGATATTGGATGCGGTGCCGGCAAGCCTGCCGCCCCAGATACCCAACACCATAGCAATAATTACCAGCAAAGGGATAGTGACCAATGCGGCGGCAATTTTCGGCATTATCAAATATGATTTTGTATTGATACCCATTATCTCCAAAGCATCTATTTGCTCACTTACACGCATATTGCCTAGTTCGCTCGCAATCTTACTGCCTATAACGCCGGCCAGCACGATACAAACAAGGGTAGGCGCAAATTCGAGGATCACCGTATCCCTTACAATTTGCGCAATAGTAGTTTTGGGTATCACCGGGCTCACCAGTTGGTAAGCGGTTTGCACTGCACTCACAGCGCCGATAAAAACAGAAATTATGGAAACGATACCCAGGGAATTGATGCCAATATCATTGCATTGGTGCATAAATTCTTTCCAATACATCTTAGTGTTTTCTGGTCTGGTAAACATGCCTTTCAGCATAATAAGGTAACGGCCAAAGTGTGTAAAAAATCCCATAAAGGCAAATTTATTGAAAAAGATATTAAATGAGTGTAATGTTTAGCTTGATTTTAAACCATAATGTTTTGGTTTTGTGAAAACATCAGTGAAGGTTTGCGGCGAGGAATGTTTTGTTTCACCGGCAGCGGAACTACGTGGCAGCATTGTTGTGTCACTCTCTTGTGCCACATACCATTGGGGAACTTTACTTTCGTTATGATAAAGTTTACACCTTTCTAAAAAGGTGTAAACTTTGCGAGTGTTACTTCCTATCCGATATCAACAGTTCCTTCAAATGCTGGTACATCAACTGCGGCATCGTGGTACATTTTAAAAAAGCAGGATTATTGTTGTAGTGCAATGCGAGTTCTTCCGACAGTTGTTTTATTTTAGGTTCTGTAGAAAGCTGGTCATCTGCTGCGGCTACTCTGAGGTCTCTGAGGCGTTGGCGCTCCGATTTGATCCTTCGGATTATCTGTGACCTTTCCTCTTGCTGGTATTGTTTGATTACTTCTTTATTGAGGTGCTTCTTTACCAGTTCCACAAAGACATTGTTTTCTTTAAAAAACTGTGGCAGGTAATTATTTTTACTTCCTTCATAAGACTGTTGATCGAAATCTATGGAGCGTATCTTAAACTGTACGTCATCAAAGTCCTGAGTAATATCAAAAATAAAATTGTAGCTGCGCATATCGCCCAGCAGGCGAAGAAAACATCGTTCGTTGAACTTCACAAATTCTTTAGCTATTCTCTTTGGGTTGAATTCGGGCCGCTGCAGGTAATGCGTTATAAACACATCGCCGGGCACTCCTGAAATATGTTCTTCTACCAGCGTGTTTCCATCTATCAAAAAATTCATAAAGTTGGGCGACAATAAATGCTCCAGTTCCATACCAAAAATGCGGGACGCATCCGCCACCTTGATATAAAAATAGTCGTACACTTCATTGTAATTATTGACTATTTTAATCCGGAATGGTTTGGAGTTGCCAAAGAGGCAATAATCAATCCGCTCGATGTATAAATGCTCCTCGGCCTGGGTATGCCCGCTGGATTTTAAAATAGAGTACATTCTTTTAAGAGACGCATGAATTTCATCCGTTAGGGAAGGATTAAAAAAAACAGATTCCCAAAGTGTATCCTTACCCTGTGTATCGAGCACGGGTATGCTAAAACTAAAATGTTTAAGTGTATCGTAAGACACGGGTAAAGAAAGCTCCCGGCCATATCGTTTCAGGTATTTCCTGAAAGGTTTGCTTACGGCAAATGATATCTTTTTGGCGATATGATGGCTGGTGTCCATATTTAATTATTGCACTAATTTTTTGCACGAATTACGCGAATTATGAATTATACTTTATTACACGAATTAGGCGAATTACACGAATTGAAATACAATCATTACATACTAAATATATACAAGACCGTGAATGCCTAAGGTTTCTTAAAACGCAATTAAAGTTGCCAAATGATATGCCGTACACGAGTGCGACGCAACAATGTTTAATTGAAAAACTTTTGCCCGGACAACAATCATAATTAAGGTTCTTAATCTTGATTTTAAATTCGTGTAATTCGGGCCTTAAAAATTCGTGTTCTAGAGTTCATGTGTCGTCCTCTTAAACTTTTTCCACCACTTACTTCCATTGATGGCTGCCTGTGTATCGGTTTCGCATTTCATTTGTGCATCCACTACTGCTATCAATACCATATTGAAAATAGAGCGGATAGAGCTTCCTAACTGCAACACATGCACGGGCTTTTTTAATCCTAACAGGATCGGGCCAATGGCGTCTGCACCACCTATTTCCTGCAATAAATTATAAGCAATGTTACCCGCCGCCAGGTTAGGGAAAATAAGGGTGTTTACCTCACCATCCAGTAATTCAGTAAATGGATAATTGTCTTTTAATATTTCTTTATTAAATGCCAGGATGCCCTGTACTTCGCCATCACAGATCAACGTAGGGTCTTGTGCTTTCACCAGTTCTGTTGCCCTGCGCACAAGGTTGGATTCCGGTGAATCGCTGCTGCCAAAATTTGAATAGGATAACATGGCAATGCGAGGTACAATATTGAATTGTTTCACTTCCCTTGCCGTTAGTAAAGTTATTTCTGCCAGTTCTTCTGCAGTGGGGTTGAAATTGATGGTAGTATCAGCTAAAAACAACGGTCCTCGCTTGGTAAGCAAAATATACATGCCGGCAATTTTCTTCAATCCCACTTCGGTACCAATGCTTTGAATAGCCGGCCGGATGGTGTCTGCATAGTTCCTCGTAAGGCCACTAATCATACAATCTGCTTCGCCGCTTTCTACCAGCATGCAACCAAAATAATTCCGGTCCTTCATCATTTTGTTTGCCTCATGCCTGTTAACGCCTTTTCGCTGGCGCCTTTCATAAAACATGTCAGCAAATTGGTGCCTTAACTCTTCTGTTTCATCCGATTTTGGATCCATGATGGGCATGTCTTCCAGGTCTATGCTATTGTCAGCAGCCAATTTTAAAATTCTCTTGGTATCGCCGAGCAATATAGGATAACCCACACCTTCTTCCACCACCAACTGCGCCACTTTTAATATTTTGATATTTTCGGCGTCCGCAAACACCACTCTCTTAGGCTCTTTTCTTGCCTTGCTGCCAATTACACGGCTCAGTTGGTTATCCAAGCCCAGGCGCTTATTTAGCTGCAGTTCATATGTTTCCCAATCGGTGATTGGATATTTTGCCACACCACTTTCCATGGCGGCTTTTGCAACAGCCGGCGCTACAGTAGATAGTAAACGTGGATCCAAGGGCTTAGGAATAATATAGTCTTTGCCAAAAGAGATGGTACGTTCGTTATAGGCGAGGTTAACGATGTCGGGCACTGGCTCCCTTGTAAGTGCAGCCAATGCTTTTACTGCAGCCAGTTTCATAGATTCATTGATGGTGGTAGCCCTCACGTCGAGCGCACCACGAAAAATATAAGGGAAGCCCAAAACATTGTTTACCTGGTTGGGGTAGTCGCTTCTCCCGGTTGCCATTATTACGTCCTTGCGGGCACCGACAGCAGCTTCGTATGTTATCTCCGGATCAGGATTTGCCATAGCAAAAACGATGGGGTTCTTTGCCATGCTTTTTACCATTTCCGGACTAACTACATTACCCGAACTAAGGCCAATGAAAACATCCGCATCGATCATTGCTTTTACAAGGTCGAAGTCTTTATATTTTGCATCCACACAAAAATCCTTTTTTAAATCTTCTACATCTTCCCTTCCATGGTACAAAATCCCCTTTCTGTCGAAGACCATAAAATTGCTATGCTTTGCACCCAGCGATTCATATAATTTCATACATGCCATTGCCGCAGCACCGGCGCCATTTACTACGATCCTTACTTCACCAATTTTCTTTTTCTGCAATTCCAGTGCGTTCAGCAAAGCAGCGGCAGATATAATCGCAGTGCCATGTTGATCGTCATGCATCACTGGAATTTTCAATAATTCTTTCAGCCGCTGTTCTATATAAAAACACTCTGGTGCTTTTATATCTTCCAGGTTGATACCGCCAAAAGTAGGCTCAAGTGATTTTACGATCTGTACAAATTTTTCAGGATCAGTTTCGTTTATTTCAATGTCAAATACATCTATGTCTGCAAAAATTTTAAACAGCACAGCTTTGCCCTCCATCACCGGCTTGCCTGCTTCGGGCCCGATATTACCAAGGCCTAGTACAGCGGTGCCATTGCTGATCACGCCTACCAGGTTGCCTTTGGCGGTGTATTTATAAACGTCTTCCGGATTAGCGGCAATTTCGAGGCAGGGTACGGCCACGCCTGGGGAATATGCTAGGGAAAGGTCTCTTTGTGTTTTGGATTCTTTGGTTGGAATTACTTCAATTTTTCCGGGCCTGCCTTTGGCGTGGTATTCCAGGGCTTGTTGTTTGCTTAGTTCTTTCGACATAATTTTTTTTTTAAGATCCTTTTTGTAACCAGCTTAAGAATAAATATTAAGCATTGTTGTGTCACTCACTGCAGCTATGTTGCTGCTATTTAGCTTTTATTACGATATAAAAAACAGCGTACAAGTTTATCAATATTTAAAGATGAACGACGTTAAAAAGCAGGATGTTTTAGATAAGGCGCAAGGTACATAATCATTTAGAATGGCCTTTATAGAATAGAAGCCGGGTTTCCATGTCAACAGTATATTTCACTACAAATAACTACAGTGCAAAATTATCAATAAGCTCGTTCAATCTTAATTTTCAGATTGTGCTCCTCAACTATTCAGCATTGGTGGCACCCAGCAAAGCCATCATACCCATTCCAATTTCAATAGCACTTTCATCTACATTAAAAGTGGGGGTGTGCCCTCCGATGGTAATTCCTTTTTCTACATTGCCGGTACCGAGCCTGAAAAAACATGCCGGTATTTTATGGGAATAGAATGCAAAATCTTCAGCACCCATTCTCAATTCTGTTTCTTCTACATTTTCTTTTCCGATAAAGGATTCAGCCTTTGATCTTGCAGCCGTACTCAGTTGCTCATTGTTTAAAACAAAAGGATATCCCGTATCAATTTTAATATCAATTTCAGCACCCATGCTCTGTACTAATTCAGTTGAAAGTTTTTTTATCAGGTCATGTGCCTTAAAACGCCAGGCTTCATCCATTGCCCTGAAAGTGCCCATCAGTTTTACTTCTGAAGGAATTACATTGGTAGTATTGCCGCCCTGGAAAGAAGTGATGCTTAAAACGGATGGGTTAAATGGATTGTTATTCCTGCTGATGATCTGTTGAAGTGTTACAATCAACTGGGAAGCGATTAAAATAATATCGGAAGTAAATTGCGGCGCTGCTGCATGGCCACCTTTTCCCTTAATTGTAATGTAAATTTCATCAGCACTGGCCATTACCATCCCTCCTCTAAAACTAAGTTTGCCTGCCTCCAGGATGGTATGCACATGCATTCCGAAAATACTTTCGACGGCAGGGTTTTCCAATACACCTTCTTTAATTAGGATGCTGGCACCACCCGGATTTTTTTCTTCACCCGGTTGAAAGATCAGTTTAATGGTGCCTTCCCATTCATCCTTCAGTTCACTAAGGATTTTTGATGCGCCCAGCAAACAACTCGTGTGTACATCATGTCCGCACGCATGCATAATCCCCGGAACCGTTGACTTATAAGAGATATCATTTTCTTCTGTAATGGGCAATGCATCCATGTCTGCTCTCAACGCTACCACTCTTTTGCCAGGGTTTTTCCCCTTCAATAACCCGATTACACCGGTAGTGGCTTTTATTTCAAAAGGGATGTCGAGGTCGGTTAATTTTTGCTGAACAAATTTTGAAGTTTCAAACTCCTGGTAGCTTAGCTCGGGGTGGGCGTGTAAATGGCGGCGAATGGAAATAAATTCGTCCGCATATTTTTTGGAAAGCGTTTTTATTTGCTGTTGTAAATTGTCACCCACTGGTTATTTTATTATGGTAGATACTAATTGCGGCAAGTTAGTTTTTTATTTATAATAGCCTCATGATTATAGTTATAAAATCCATGGGAATTCATATGTGGGTAAAATATTACCGTTTACAGGCATCGTGTGAACTAAGGGGAATAATTATGATCATTATTTAGTGCCGTCAGGATTTTCTTTTTCCTTAGTCTTGTCGGGTTTTATTTCAATGGTTTCCGGTACGAGGTAAATGTTAGTGGTAACCAGCTTATTATTGATTATATCTTTTTTATATTGATCGGCTTCAGTTTTCTCCAAAAAATTCCCAAATTTTAACTTGATATACGGCGGTTGAAAACTCATATATACTTTCTGTTCGGGGAAACGCTGGAGCAGCCTGGCTCTTAAATTCATTGCCTGGGTGCGGTCATTGGTGCTTAACACCATTAGCCGGTAACCCTTAGCGGATTTTGGTCCAAGCGCAAGCACTTCATTAAATTCTGCTTCCTTTTTAGCCAACAAGTCTAGGCGGCTATCCTTAAATACTCTGACTTTTCCTAAGTAAATCGTTGTGTCTTTAGTGGTGGCTGCCGAAGATATTTGCGCATGGATGGTATCTGCAGATAAAAAAAGTACCCAAATAAAAATCAGTGTTTTCATAAGCATTTTCTTGGCAAAAATTGTTCCATTTAATTTTGCTGTGCAGCTTCATTTACAATGGCTATACTGCTGCTGCAACCCAGTCTATCGGCGCCTGCTTCAATTAATTGCCTGGCAAAAGTATAGTTTTTTATACCGCCGCTTGCTTTGATGCGGATATTATCCGCCAGGTGTTTGCGAAGCAGTTGTACAGCTTCTATGGTGGCACCTTTTTCTGCATAGCCGGTAGACGTTTTCATAAAATCAACCCCGGCTGCTCCATACAGGTCACAACATTTAATGATCTCATCATCAGTAAGGATACCCGATTCAATAATTATTTTGATTACTTTATTTTTGTTTTTTATAATGGGTAAAATGGCGTTGATCTCATTGGCGAGAAATTGCCAGTCGTTGTTTTTGATGGCACTTATATTTATTACCACATCCAGTTCATCTGCTCCATCGATAATGGCCAATACTACTTCAGCCACTTTTGCCTCGATAGCGGAATAGCCAAAAGGGAAACCAATCACCGTAGCAACTTTTACATTTGAACCGAATACCATTTCCACCGCTTTTTTTACAAAAAAAGGAGGCACACACACAGCTGCAAATTGATAATGGATAGCTTCTGCGCAAACATTTTCAACGTCTGCCAAAATGGTGGTAGGTTTTAAAACGGTATGATCGATATAGCGGGCAATATTCATGGGTGATTTTTAATGCGCAAATTTACGGGTTAGCGCTTTAGTCAGTACATAAAGTTTTTTATTATTCCATCGGTATATAACCAGAAGCAATGTATCATATTCGTTTTAGGTGGTTGGCTCTTTTCAATAGATTGCCAGCCTTGCTTGAAATATTCAGGAATTTAAAAGTTTTACCATGGTTGCCCCCTTGGCAAAAATCTGAATCATTTTTAGTGCTGTCTGACATCAGTCAATGCTATTTGAAAAGCCTTATTTTTTGAATTATATTTGGGTATGCATTTTAACTGCACCTTAATTTTTTATATGACCGCAATAGAGGAGTGGTAAAATTAATATGTTAATTTTTTTGATTACTTCAATAGACCAGATCATACGAAACAAATATCAGGAAAAGAAAATTGAAAGAAAAAAGACCCGGGTAACGGATGCGGAAGCAGAAAGGGGGAGGGTGCAATTAGCCCACTTAGCACCAGTCAATTATTTTTACCTTAAATATTAAAACATGAAACAGATAGTGAGGTTGTTTATGCTATCATTCTGCATGATGTGTGCGTCTAAATTTATTTCAGCACAAGATAGCAGGGACGCTGAAATTAGACGGTTAGAGGCTTTTGAAAAAGAATCAGTTTTAAAAGGAGATTCGCTGGTATTGTTTGACAAAATATGGTCGCCCAATATGGTAGTAAATACCCCAGCAAATATTGTAGGAACTGTTGAAGGAACGAAAGCCCAATTGAGGTCAGGCAATCTTAATTACTTAGAATTTGAAAGGAACATTGAAAAAATTACTTTTAATGGCAACGTAGCTATTGTAATGGGAGAAGAAATAATTAAACCGCAAGGCAAGCAAATGAATGCAGGCAAAGTGGTAACGAGAAGGTTTACGAACGTATGGCAGTATTCAAATAATAGTTGGAGCATAATAGCCCGGCAAGCAACAATTATTAAAGTTATTTAATTTATAATCCGACTACGCCTGAAAAATTAAAGTGATTAATCGATCCTGCCCAAGGTTGGCAATCCGAAATAGAGATAGCAAATTAAAAAGTGACCATACAGCCATTTTTTTTCAAGCTCACATTCTAATAAATCTAAACCATAATCAAAGTCCCACAAAGCTGAAAAAGTACAAGAGGGCGATGCAACAATGTTCCAGTTTGCTTCTTAGCCGGGACAAAAAACAAAAAAGACTAACCTAAAAAAGGTTAGCCTCTTCAAAAAATATTCAACACATGTTACGCATCCTTTCCATGGCAGTTCTTAAACTTCTTACCGCTTCCACATGGACAAGCATCATTTCTGCCGATCTTAGGTTCTACCCTTATTGGTTCCTGCTTTATCGCCGGTGAGGGATCGTTGTAATCATTTTCATTGCTGATGTACTCGGGCCCGCCGGTACTAGTCGTTGCGCCTGCAAATTCTTCCTTGCGCTGGCGCATTTTACTCATGTCTGTCTTTTGTTCACGGCCTTCTTTAATCTTAGCCGCATTGGTTTCCTCCATAGGAATGGCGCAATGGCAAAGGAAACTTACAATATCCTTATTCACCTGGTCATCCATTTGCTTGAATGCGCCGAAGGCTTCTATCTTATAAATCACCAATGGATCTTTTTGTTCGTAACCTGCTGTTTGTACACTATGGCGCAGGTCATCCATTGCCCTTAAATGTTCTTTCCATGCATCATCGATCAGGGCGAGTGTTATACTGCGTTCTAAAGCATTAGGCAATTCGGCACCTTCAGTGGCAAGCGTTTTGTCCAGGTTGGCCAGTGCCTGAATTGCTTTGCGTCCATCTGTGAATGGCACCGCTACATTTTCAATATGATTGCCCTGTTCCTTCCGGATGCTTTTAATGATCGGTAAGGTTTGCGTAGCTATCGAAGTTACTTTACGGTTGTAATTTGATTTGGCTTCTTCGTATAATTTTTCAGCCACTACATTTAAAACACCCTTTTCAAGTTCAACAGGTTCGATGGCTGTATCAATACCAAAATTCATAATTACCGCCAGTTTAAATCCTTCATGGTCATTGCTTTCCTTAAATGAATTGATAAGGCCTTCAGCTACAGAATAAAATGCATTGTCGAGATCCAGCGCAAGCCTTTCTCCAAACAAAGCATGGTTACGTTTACTGTACACAACATTACGTTGCTTGTTCATCACATCATCATATTCTAACAGACGCTTACGTATGCCAAAGTTATTTTCTTCTACTTTTTTCTGTGCCCTTTCAATAGATTTGGAGATCATGCTGTGCTGTATCACTTCCCCTTCCTTGTAACCCATCCTGTCCATCAGCGATGCAATTCTTTCGCTACCGAACATACGCATCAGGTCATCCTCGAGGCTTACAAAAAATTGGGTACTTCCCGGATCTCCCTGGCGGCCTGCCCGGCCACGTAACTGCCTGTCCACACGACGGCTTTCATGCCGCTCGGTACCCACAATAGCCAATCCACCGGCATCTTTTACGCCTGGCCCAAGTTTAATATCCGTACCACGACCAGCCATGTTGGTAGCAATGGTTACGGCACCGGCGAAGCCAGCCTCTGCTACCACCTGCGCTTCCCTGGCGTGTTGTTTAGCATTCAATACATTGTGTGGAATGTTTTTTTGTTTCAACATCCTGCTCAGCAATTCACTGATTTCTACGGAAGTGGTACCTACCAGCGAAGGCCTTCCGGCAAGGCGTAAACGCTCAATCTCATCAATTACGGCCTTATACTTTTCACGCTTGGTTTTATATACCAGGTCCTGCTCATCTTTCCTGATAGCTGGTAAATTGGTGGGAATAGTAACCACATCCAATTTATAAATATCCCACAACTCAGCGGCTTCTGTTTCAGCCGTACCCGTCATACCGCAAAGCTTGTGGTACATACGGAAATAGTTTTGCAGGGTAATGGTAGCAAAAGTTTGGGTAGCATCCTCAACCTTTACATTTTCCTTAGCTTCAATTGCCTGGTGCAAACCGTCAGAGTAGCGGCGGCCATCAAGCACACGGCCTGTTTGCTCATCCACAATCTTTACTTTGCCTTCATCCAGGATATATTCGGTATCCTTTTCAAAAAGGGTATATGCTTTTAATAACTGGTTAACCGAGTGTATACGCTCCGATTTAATAGAGAAATCACGCATCAACTCGTCTTTGCGGCTAACTTTTTCTTCAGATGGCAATGTCGATTTTTCAATTTCCGAAATTTCGCCACCAACGTCCGGCATCACGAAGAAGTGAGGGTCTTCGCCTGAGGCCGTAATCAGCTCGATACCTTTTTC
>JBDSAA010000172.1:0-82608 GCA_039922375.1 Ferruginibacter sp. | reverse complement strand
GCCCCATAATGCAAAATGTATTGCATGCCACCAATGCATTTCTATGTGCGGCTTTCCATACCAACTGTTATAAGTGAGACCTGTTTCCTGCGGCGGGTTTTCGCCTGCGCATTGAATTTTAGTAAGGTATTGAGAAAGCACGATCCTTCTTTCTAATTCATTCGCCCTCTCATCTGTACTCCCTGCAAAATCTACGGCACCGCCGGATTTCCAAAAACCCTCCCATTGCAAGCGGTTGTTGGTTGAAGTTGCTACATAAGCAGGAACAATTGCTTTACTTGTCTTTTCATCAAACCGAAAGGTTATTTCAAAATCCGTTGTTGACGGCGTAACCGTAAAATAATGTGCTTTCTTTTCTGCAATTACGGCATTGCCTTTCCATTGCGTGCTGATAAAATAACGGGTAGTATCCAGTACATGCTGTATGGTAGCGTGGTTGTTATTTTTTGATATGATCGTTGACTGGTGTTTATTTTCACTGTCCCAATTATTGCCCATATCGGCCCAGTTGCCGGTGGGATAAGGCAGGCGCAATCGCAACGACAATCGCTTTTCCTTTACCAGGTGCGAATTGATTTTTATGGCAATCGCATCCTGCTGCTGGTGGCAATAGGTGATCACTTGCACGGGAACACCTTCAACCATAAACTTTGATTCTATCTCACCCGTCCACATATTCAGGGTTTGGTGAATATTCTTTACATCGTCTATCGTATAAAGGCTGCCATCTTTTTTAATGATCTCTATTCCAATATTGCCTAACTGCAAACGATGCAGGTTTTGACGATAGTAATTTGAAGCGTTTTTATTAAGCTCGGGGCTGTTCAATTGCACCGCATATTTAACATCCCTGCCGTTGAGGTGATAGGTTCTTAGTGCATCTTCAAATTTGTGCTGGCCGGTATTGGGAAAACTATGCCAGCCCCATTCACTTTGTGTACCCAGCGGCACACCTTTAGCATATGAATCAGGGAAAGACTGAAGCCCCGTAACATCTACTGTAAAAGCGAAACTGCCATTACCAACAGACAATGAGGCCAGGGAATCGAATTTTGTATTAACGACGGAATGCCGCTCTACTACCTGCTTTCGGTTGATCGGCTGTGCAAGGATACCATTGAATGATACCAATAGGAAAACTATAAAGCTGTATTTTTTAATATGGATCATTGGAGAGATTTGGAGATAGTCAAATTGTTTTTAGATACGTCGATCATCAATAATTAAAACATAATTAAAGTTGCCTGCAGGTATGCAGTAAAAGTGAGTGACACAACAATGCTTAATTGAAATACAGCTGTTTGTTACCAAAATAATTACAACAAATACTTTTTCAGTTTACACTTCTTTAAATCTTTCACTCCCTGCACTACTACCCCGGCATTAAAAATGGCGCCTTCCTTATTGGTATGCGTATGCTCCTGTGGAAAGAAGGTACTCGTTTTTTCTATTCCAAGCTTTTCATATTCTTCGCCTAACATATTGTTGAGATCAATAAAATATGCGTTGGAACTTTCCGATACCTGCCTGGCCCATAATCCATAACTGCTGTTGCTGCGAATAACTTTGCCATCTTTCCAATCATTGCGTGGAATGGGCGAACAGATAATTGCAGTAGCGCCTTTGGCTTTGGCCTCACTAACATACTTGCGCATATACCATCCGTAACTGTGTACCACTTCCTTCACTTTTCGGATAGGATTATAAATCTGGACGCTGTCGTCGCCCACGCCTTTTAATGTACCTCTTGCCCTGGCTGTATCATCCAAAGCCCCACTATCATTGTGGCCAAATTGCATAATTACATAGTCACCTTTTTGCAGTGTAGCAAGGATCTTGTCCCACCTGCCATCGGTAATAAATGTACGGCTGCTACGGCCGCCAATTGCAAGATTTTGTATACTGATCCTGGAAGTATCAAAAAAACTGTCGATAAAACTCCCCCACCCCTGTAATGTATTGTTGTTTTTACCGTCCCCGTTTTTTACGGTAGAATCGCCGATGATATATAATACCGGCTTATGCTTTGTTACAGAAAACGACAATAATAAGACTGCCGAAACCAACAATACTGTTTTAAATAATTTCATAGTTTAAAGTTGATGGTTGTTGTGGGTAACCAATTAATGAATGCGATTTAATAATTAGTTTTTTGTGCGTTCGTTCGGCTCTTTGTCAGCATTTTTAGCCTCCGGTTGCTTCTTAACCGCACTGTATGCCATATTATTAAACTTCCAGTCTTTTGTAAATTCAAGCGTACCCATATTTACAGCGGAGATCGTACAATTATTGAACACAAAATTGGTGATAGCCGATTGCTCCAGTCCATTTGCCACAAACGCATTTACACCATTGGTTGCTTTTATATTACTGATATAAAAATTCTTCGCATGAGGAATTCCTCTTTCCGCAGGCTCTACTTTTTGCAGCATGGATTTCCAATGCGCCGGAATGGTTTCATTTGTATAGCCCGCAGGCAATGTTGAATAACTATAAGCCGGGTACCAGTTTAAATTGAATTGAAAAATATTGTCCACTGAATCCAATACAGAGTTTTGAAAATAAATATCTTCAACCGTACCGCCTCTTGTAACTGCTGATTTTATGCGCAGTCCATTGTCGGTGTTTTTGGCAACCAGGTCGGTAGCCAACACATGACGAATGCCACCGGAGGTTTCGCTGCCCAATGTTACTAACCCTGCTCCACGCCTTGCAAGGGATTTTCGTATCACCACGTATTCAGTTGGCCTGTTTACCCGCAATCCATCCCAATCCCTGCCAGCCTTCAAACAGAAATTATCATCGTTACAATCGATATCGCAATTTTCGATCAACACCCATGCTGAAGAATCAACATCAATGCCATCGGTGCTTGGTCCGCTGCCATCTTCGTTATTTTTGATGATCAGTCCATCTACAGTAAGGTGATGGGAATATAATAATTGAACGGTCCAAAATCCCGCGTTCTTAAACGTTAGTCCTTTCAATGTTACATCTGACGAATTTTGTACCAATACGGTTCTCACCCTTTTTACATCATAATCCACTATCCAGCGCAATCCCTTTGCATCGTACTCTTTACGGGTTTCCCAATATTTGTCCCAGCAAAACTTACCTCTTGCATTTACGATACCTTCTCCTGTAAGTGCCGCATTTTTCACATCCACCATATTGAAGAGGGCGGCTGGCCATTTCATTTCAATACCTGCAATGCGGGTATCAATATCGGGATAATCATTAAAATTTTGGGAACCTAAAATGGTAACGCCTTTATCAATTTTAAGATGCACGCCAGACTTTATGAAGATGGAACCTGTAACATATACACCGGCATTGAACTGTACAATTCCGCCACCCTTTGCCGCACATTCATCAATGGCTTTTTGTATTGCTTTAGTGATCACTTTGCTGGTATCATTCACTGCTTTCACTTTATATGTTTTTGTGCCTGATGGAAATGCCTTTGCACCTACTTTAGTGGCCCAATCAAGGTTTTGCACCTGGGCGCTTGTCCACACGCTAAACGTTAACAGCACAACAGTATATAAAAGAAATTGCCTCATTTATCAAATGGTTTAATTGTTTGTGAATATTTTGGTAGAGGAAGATTGCAGCAACGCCGGGGCCTTATTGTTGACGCAAGTAGAAACTGGTAAACGAATAATTTTTGTGCAGATAACTGAAGCAAGCATTTATGATCGTTTAGAAAAGATAAAATTAGGGCCTAACTACCTTGCATCCATCCTGAAGCATCCTGTAAACCCGTTCACTAAAACTTATTAATGAACATGGTCAGACGTGAGCGTCAGACCATGTTCATTAATTGGCAGCCCATTTCAATTGATGATTAAAAATTCCTGTTTCCCCTGTTTCCTCCTCCACCCTGGCCTCTTCCTCCGCCTGTTTCGCCCTGTGCGGGCTGCTGCATGCTTCGCTGGTTGCCCATGCCTTGTGGCCTTTTACCGCCAAACCTGTTGAGGTTGTACATAAAGCTTACCATAAAAAACCTTCTTAATACTTGCGTATAAGTGTCTTCAATATGGTTATCGCCGATGTTGCGGCTAATACTTTTATTTTGATTCATAATATCATACACACTAAACCTTACTTCGGCATTCTTCTTTTTAAACAGGAACATGGCAGCGCTGGCATTCCACAAAGGAATACTTTGGTTAAATCCATCACTGCGGCCGGTGTTGATAAAATAATCAAAGTCGCTGGAAAGATTTATTTTTTTAAGTATCGTATAGGTAATGTCCAATGAGTAATTATGGGAAAAATATTTATTGCTTAAATGTTGGTTTACTGTATAAGTGGCTTCATTGTAGGTGAAATTGGCGCTGGCTCCAACGTCAAGTTTGTCTGGCAGGTTATAATTAAAATTAAGCCGTTGATTGACCATTGTGGTAAAATTGTAATTGTTTTTTTTGTACAAAACGCTTACATCACGATTGTAACGCAATGACGTAGTTAAATTAAGGTTCATAGGGCTTCGTTTACCGGTAGCAACTTTTTTTAATGGTATCCCCGCCGTCCCTGAAAAGGAAAGATTATAAGCGCCGTCTACATTCACAGGTTTAATCAGTAATATACCGTTGCTGACCGAATCAATACTGTTTACTATCCTGTTACTGGTAGTACCGGCGGATACATTTGTGTTGACGTACAGTAGGTTTTTAACGTTAAACGTATTATAGCTAAAAGTAAAATTGTTATTAAATTCCTGTCGCAGATCCGGATTGCCTGTGCGGTAGTTTAACTGATTGCTTACATCCAGCACATCCTGCAATTGTGTAATAGAGGGGGCACGTGTACTTCCGCGATAATTAAAACGAAGGCTTTTTCTGGTTCCAAGATTATAATTGAATCCGGCAGAAGGAAAGAAGTTGGTGTATTGTTGTTTCATCATGCTATCCTTGCCGGTTAATGCACGGCGACTCATATTTTCAATAGAAGCCATTTGCACGGCACCGCCTAATTGAAAATCATATTTCTCTTTTTTTACCCGAAAATTGGTACCGATACGGCTCGATGCAAATGAATTTTCAAAATAATTGGTAAGTGGCTTATTGATGCTGTCAAACTTTCCCGTTACGGCGTTATAATCATAGGTTTTTCTGTCAGATTCACTTTGATTATTACTGTATGCATAATTCAACTCGAGTATTTTATTCTTTCCAAACATTTCAGTAAAAGAGGTGCTGATGGTATTGTTGAAAGAATTGGTAAGCTGATCGTTTTGTTGCTGGCGATTTTGCACCCGCCTGACGCTGCCATCCTTATTATAAAATGTGTAGGGAGATTCATTCAATCCTTCACCATCGCTTTCACTTAAATTGGTATTCCAACCGATGGTAAACGTGCGGCCCGGTTTGAAAAACCGGTGCCGGTACAATAAATTATTACCAAGGTTCCATCCATCTCTTGTATTGGCCCGCTGACTATTGCCACCGATGGCTTTATAATCTGTTACCGAACCAACAGCCCTTGTTGTTACCGAATCATAACTGACCGACTCGGAATGTTGCAAACTAAATGTGGGTGTAATCAAAAGGGAATTCATGCTGTCAATAGCATATTCAAAACGGGTATTGAACTGATGATTAAGGCTGCTGTTCTTACTATATGAATCTTCATTGCTGTAAGAGACGGAATCTTTTGGGAAAAAATTCTGGCGGTAGCTATTGCTCCTTACAATTGTATTTGTGCTGGCCGCAAAATAATTGCCACTGAAATCAATTTTCGGGCTCAACACATCACGGTAGTTAATGCCCACATTCCATGATTCTGTATTGCCATTGGGTGTACCGCTAAGCCCATTCCCACCGCGGACACCGCCACGGCCACCACCTCCTCCACCGGCTCTGACAACAGCCCCACCACCGGTAATACCCCCCATACCACCCATATTGCTGATAATATCATTCGACGAAAAGCCCAGCCTGTTTACATTGTTGATTCCACCTAAAAAGGACAACTGCCTTTTTTTATTAAAACTGTTTACGGAAACGTTGCTGGAATACCGCTCGCTGCTGCCTGCACCCACAACGGCACGTCCGAAATATCCTTTGCGCCTGTCCTTTTTTAATTTGATGTTGATAGTGCGTTGCTTGCTACCATCATCAATTTTTGTAAACTTAGCCTGGTCGCTCATATCATCAAATACCTGTATGCTCTCAACCAATTCGGCAGTAAGATTTTTAGTAGCCAGTTTGGGATCGTTGCTGAAAAACTCTTTGCCGTCCACATATACTTTCGTGATCTGTTCGCCCTGTGCGGATATATTGCCGTCTTTATCGACTTCAACTCCAGGCAGTTTCTTCAGCAAATCTTCCACAGTTGCATTGGGTTTAGTTTTAAAGGCTCCGGCCCTGAACTCAACAGTATCTTTTTTAATAATTATCGGCGCAGACAATACAACCACGCCTGCTAACATACCCGTGTCGGGGCTTAAATGAATGGTTCCAAGATCAAAATTAAACTGCGAGGGAGTGACACTGACAATTTTTATCACTTCTTTGTATCCGGCATAACTAATGCCCACCTGGTATAGGCCTGCGGGTATGTTTTTAATTTCGAACAAGCCTTCCTTATTTACTACCGCAAAACCTGCACCCGTTGAATCTTCCTTGGTTAATAAGCTGACAGTAGCGTCTGTTAAGGGTAGCAGGTTCAATGAGTCAATCACTTTACCCTTTATTATGCCCGAGACCTTTGACTGCGCCTGCAGTGCACTGGCTACATTAAACAAAAAAATAATTAGTATAAGTTGTTTCATCTACTGATGTGGGTGGGGCTGTTAGAGCTGCAATTTAACTATTAAGCATTGCTGTTCTGGTAATGAGAATCATAATCAAGTGGTAAGACGACATTTATTTGGCAAACCTGCGCCCCTATGAAATGTTTTTAGTTTAATAAAATCCTGCCAGATGAACTGCAGCTTTGATTGAGAATCGCTTCTGAACATTTCATGTGTATTAGGCATCACAGTTTGAGCTTTACTTCTACGACATTTTTACATACACTATATTATGCCATCGACGGCTGAACCTGTTGACATAAAAATACTTTTTTATTATAAAACCAACTCCAACGGCACCGACAGCAATACCCAAACTTTTTAAATTCCCTTTCTCCGTAACAGGTTGTTTTAAATACAAGGCATTTAAAATATTTAAACCAACATAACCTGCCCCGCCATACATTAAAAGCTTATCGATTTTGCCCCTGATAAATCTTGGCCTCTTGAATACTTTGATCCGTTTAATGTCTCTATAATTGACCTTATTTAAATAGGTGCCAAATGTATCAACCTTTGTAACACCCAGGTAAGTAGGTACAGTCCTGATATCATAAGTGGTTACAAAAATGCTATCATTTTTTATTTCCTTAACCCGTCCATTTATATAATATCCCTCTTTGGTTTCAAATAGAATGGAGGAACCAGATCCAATTGTTTTAATTATTTGCCCATTTTTTCTGCGAACACTTATAAAATCCGGTGATTGGCAATAAGAAAATACCTGGGCTGAGAGAAGAGAAAGAATCAAAATCAATTTTAGCATCTGCCGAAAATAGCATAGCAGTTGCAAGGGTTTTGTTAAACAACACCCATCGGGAAATAATCTATACCCTGCTAAGGTTTACTTTATTTCATTTGCCAGCAATGGCCAATCCGGATTAGGTTGATGGGCTTGTAGAATATATGTTTCAAGTTTCTTTGCGATCGCTGGAAATTTATTGGCTACATTATTTTTTTCCGAAGGGTCTTTTTCAAGATCATATAATTCCATGGATGGCGCATTCTTTTTATTTACTTCAAGTTTTACACCTTTCCAATTTTGCCAGCGTATAGCCTGCCTGCCGTTGTTCTCATGAAATTCCCAGTAGAGATAATCGTGCTTTTGCTGTTTTCCTTTTTGCAAAAGAGTTGGCAGAATAGAAATGCCATCGATATTTTTGGCATTGGGTACACCAGCCAATTGAAGAAATGTTGGATACAAGTCCCACAATGCGGCGACCTGTTTAGTTTCTGCGGGTTTTATTTTCCCTTTCCACCATGCAATAAAAGGCACACGGATACCACCCTCATATAAATCTCTTTTAATGCCACGATAGATGCCGTTGTTGTCAAAAAATTCCGGGTCGCCACCGTGTTCACGATGTGGGCCGTTGTCACTTACAAACAACACCAATGTGTTTTCAGCCATGCTTTTCGCGTTGATGGCTTGCATAATTTCTCCGGTGTATTGATCCAATCTCGCAACCATTGCAGCGAAGGCCGCATGGGGATAAGGTTCAAAACGATGCTGTTCGCCATCATCCTTCGCAGGTTTGTCTTGCAGCGGTTGTTCATTGAACTTTTTAATGTAGTACTGATAAACACTGTCATGCGGAACGATCACATCTCCGTGGGGCAAAGTGTAGGGTAAAAACAAAAAGAATGGCTTGTCATGAGAAGCATTTAGAAAATCCATAGCATGCTCGTGTATATAATCCGCAGAATAGACAGCATTGCTTTGGGCATTCGCCGGGAGATCGATCCGCTTATGATTGTCCCATAAATGATCGGGGTAATAATTGTGCGCCAGGCTCTGGCAATTGTATCCAAAGAAATTATCGAATCCTTTTTTATTGGGGTCGCCGGATGTAGTGATAAAACCAAGTCCCCATTTGCCAAACGCAGCTGTTGTATATCCATTTTGTTGCAGGATATTAGCAAAGGTTATGATCGAATCTGTTAATGGTGTCTGGCCCTCGGGCTTTGTGCCTTTGTTACCACGAATGGCTGTATGGCCTGTATGCAACCCCGTTAGCAAACTAACCCTTGCGGGCGCACATACAGTAGAGCCGGAATAAAACTGCGTGAACCTTTTCCCTTCTTTGGCCATCCTGTCAATATTGGGCGTGGCTGTTTTTTGCTGGCCATAACAACCCAGGTCGGCATAGCCGAGATCGTCCGCAACAATCAAAATAATATTAGGCTTTTGCTGCGCTTTGATGGTTAGTGCACAAACTAATAGAGCACTATAAAAAAGCAATGTTTTCATGTAAATATTTTATCTCCAAAATAGTGGGTGTGATTTACAAATATGTTAGGAGTCCGCATATCCATCTCTGCCCTGCTCACCAAACTTTTCTGCACCTGAATAATGCCCCGTTTTCTATTTCATTTTAGTAAAGGTCATTTTCACGGCAAGGCCTGTTAACACACCCGCCGTAAAGCATTTTTGAACTTTTACCCAGGTGGGATTATTGGTGAACCATCGGGCTGCTCTTGCTGCTCCCATAATGATCAGAAAATTAACCGTAAAACTGATAGCCATTTGTGTCAGGCCTAATTGTAAACATTGGGTAATAACGGAACCATAGCCTGGTTTGATGAACTGTGGAAAAAAGGATAAATAAAATACAGCCATTTTTGGATTGAGGACATTTGTAAGAAATCCCATCGAGAATAACATGCCTGCTTTGTCTTGCTGTAAATCGTTTCTTGCTTCAAATATATTTTTACTATTCGGTTTTATTGCCTGGTATGCCAGGTAGAGCAAATAAAAAGCTCCTGCCATTTTTAATGTTGTGAAAACAAACGGCACGGCAAATAATATTGCTGACAGGCCAAATGCAACCATCAGAATATGAAACAGGAAACCGAAAATAACACCTGCCAGGGAAATGAGGCCAGCTTTACGGCCTTGTGTTACTGAGCGGGTGATGAGATACACCATATTGGGGCCCGGTGTAATTACCAGGACAAATGCAGTAAGTGCAAAATATAGAAGTTGGTCGATCGGTATCATACACTTTTAAATTATTACTTTTTCAAATGGTGTCCGATAAGGCCTCGTATTTGGTTCATTCGTTTCGTCAAAATTACGTCTACCTTGTTTATCCTTAACCATAAATTTTTCCTCTTCGCATTTCATTGTCAGCAGCCTTTTCGTCATTAGCCATCTACTGATTTGCGGATAGTGTTGCTTTTTTATTTTCATGTTTTTTAACTTCCGGGATGCGAGGCGGTGGCCCCTTTTTCATATCCTCACCAATATAAAAGCTTGGATGTGGCGGTTGATTATAGCCAACATTTTGCCACGCAATGGCCATCCTGTATTGGGCATCATGCATTAAGGTTGGCATCCTGTGTTTGGTAGGAATGGTAGTCGAAAAAATGCGGAGTTCCTTTCCATTGAGTGTCCTTAACATTACTTCCTCCCGCCAGTCACCGAAGAGGTCAGCGCTTAACGCAGGCGTTGATTTGGTACCGTTATTAGCAGCGCAGCTATCGGCAGTAAAAATTCTTCCGGCTTTGTATTTATCAATATGATTGCCATCTAATAGTTCACGGGTAAGATCCCCATCCCACCACACTAAAAAATTTGTTGAAGGAGGATTGGGGCCAATCTTATTTCCTTTCATATCGTACAGTCCATCGGAACCGCTCCACCACATTTCGGCACCCGGATTATCAGTATCAATGTTTTCCGCTACCCCACGGCCTGCATCTTTGTCCATATGGCCCTGCCATAAAATATTGCCTGTTTTAGCATCGTACACTGCTGCGCCGGGGCCTTTGGTAGGTTCTTCTATTTCATGCACACCAAACACTTCAAGACCCGGCCTGGAAGGATCAAGGTCACTCACATGCAATGCATCTCCATGCCGAAGCCCGGTAGTGAATAAGCCTTTCCCATCGTCATCCACTACCATCGAACCGTACACGATCTCATCTTTTCCATCGTCATCCACATCTGCAATACTCAATGAATGGTAGCCCTGGCCCGAATATGGGTTCTCCCTGTTCTTTGAGTCAAACACCCAGCGGGATGTAAGCTTTCCATTCCTGTAATCCCATGCCGCCAGCACAGTTCTTCCATAGTAGCCGCGGCACATAATTACACTTGGCAACTTACCATCCAGGTAAGCGACGCCGGCTAAAAAACGATCTACCCTATTTCCATTATTATCATTACCGCCATTGCCGCCGTTGCCACCCCAGCCGTCAGTTGGATTACGGTCTGGAATATACGCTGTTGTTGCCAGTGCCTCGCCAGTTAACCCGCTGAATACCGTAAAATACTCCGGCCCTTTTACTATTTTTCCATTGCTGTCCCGCCAGTCTTTTGATGAATCCCCAATTACTTTTCCTTTTCCATCAATGGTGCCGTCGCCGGTCTTCATTGCTACTTCCGCTTTGCCATCCCCATCAAGATCTATCACAATGAACTGCGTATAATGAGCGCCTTCCCGAATATTTTTCCCAAGGTTGATCGTCCATAGCAAGGTGCCATCGAGCTTATACGCCTGAAAGATGGGTGGGTCAGTAAAGCCATTGGAGGGGTTGTCCCGGCCCCGCCCTGCCTGGTGCAACACAATTTCATATTCGCCATCACCATCCAAATCACCAGCGCTTGCGTCATTGGGCGTATAACCGGCAATGGCTTGCAACGGGATAGAAAGATAATTGCGTACCGGTGCGTTAGCAGGTAAAGTAAAAGCTTTGCTTTGTGCTACTTCCTTTCCCTTAAGTACTGTTTTTACAAAATATGCATTAGCCGATGTTACATCCATTTTGGTATCTGCAAACTGGGTGCTTTGTGTAAGTGGTTCAGCATTGAGCTTTGTTGTTTTTTTTCCTGTGGTGCGGTACAGGTTGAAGGCAATATTTTTTGAATCTGTGCCCAGCATCCGCCAGCTTATGAAGACTGAATCCTGGCTTTGCCTCAGCGCAATTACGCCTCTGCCTAATTGTTCCATTTGCCTTTGAGCAACCACCGTTGCCGAATGTAAGATCAGGAATGTGAGTACTATTAATAAAGCGAGCTGTTTGAATTTTATCATAATTTTTTTATGCTTTGTTTTAATTTTCAGGCAAAGCTGCAAAGGTGCAAATACGCTAAGAAGGGTTATTTCTTTTGGGAACTTAACGCTTCATAAATCTCTGCTTCGATAATACTTAAGGTGCCTTTCGCTTTTGAGTCATCTCTTGCTACGCCATCATCCAGTTTTTTGCCCGATACTTCCACGCCTGTATTTGCCCCGGTATTTTTTGCTGTGCTTGATAATTGTATTCTTAGTTTTTTACCCTTTTGAGGTTTGCATTTTAGCGTTACATAACCCAGGCTTAGGGGTGTAATGCCCGCAAAAGTTTCTTTTCCATCAACCGTTATGCGCAATGGATAAGTGCGTGAACGAAAGTTGTTAAGCTTCAATGTTATTTCACTTACCGTGGCTTCCCTTTCCAATTCATATTCAATCCACGCAGTGCTTAGGTTGCCATCATTTACCCAATCTGTACGCTCATTGCCATCATAGCTTGCATAAGCTGTATCACTATTTGTACCAGCAGTTGCGCTAACAATATTTACCGGGATACGCAATATTTTAAATGAAGGTGTTGCAGGTGTTGGACCCCTGTCCAGGTTGGAAGGCAGGCCCTGCGAAGGCAGCATTTTACTCAATCCATTTTCCACCACAAAAGGCTTTGTGATCAAAGTGATCGTCGCATCTTTTAATCCCTCGGCAGAAGCTTTAATTATTATGGTTCCGGGTTGCGTGGTTGACCTTATCAAGGCACGGTTTACGCCACCTTCAACAGGATAAGTTTTTGTAAGAATATAATTATCCGGTCCCTGGGCCATGCCACCCCGCCATAGAGCGGGGCCATTCATTGTAAAGTTGACCATATTTAAAGACGTAGGGCATCGATTGCCTTTTGCATCTACTACTTCTACTTGTACCAGCGCAAGGTCGTGGCCATCCGCTATGAAACCTTTGGGGCTCGCAATATTAGTTAAGCGAAGCGCTACCGGTGGGCCAACAGTAATTTTTTGCGCTGCGCAAATTGGTTTGCCTTTATCATCATAGCCTATTGCACCAATGGTGCCGGGTAACCATGCAATGTTTTTGAAGGTGAAAAGAAAACCATCACTTTTTTCACCAAAGCCTTGTGATTTCCCATTTACTTTTAACTCCACTTTTTCTGCCGACGAAATTACATAGATATTTTTCACCACGGTAGGGGCATAATTCCAATGGCCTACGATATGGATACCTGGCCTTTCGGGACTAACCCAACCATCCCACATTACCTTATGAGCATAAAAATTTTCTTTTATAATTCTTAATGCGTCCACTTCGCCGCTTCTTCTGTAGTTCTCCGAACCGCGGTGATGGGTGTTTGTTTCTGAAAAAATGATATTTACGCCACCAGCGCTTACACGTTTGCCCGTTCCCGGCCTTTCGTTCCAAAATTCAAACCAGCGTTTTACATTTTCTACTGCATGGCTTTCCATATTGTGGTTGTATGATGCTGCGCTTTGACCATTGTGAAGTGGGCCATCACCATCTTTATGATATGGTGGTGTAAAATCATCCCAATATTTTCTTAAGCCTTCGTCTCTTGAATATTCGGTTGCCCATACCGGGATGTCTGCACTCTTATTGGTGTACAACATTTCGCCCCCATACTCGGCTGTTTTGCTGTCGAGCATTTCCCTGGAGCCTATCGCTCTTCCACCATTTGGATCATATTTGTCACGGATAGCTTTCATCTCCAGCATGTGTGCCTCACTGATATTTTCATTGCCGCACTCATACATTATTATGCTGGGGTTATTTCTGCCATAAATAATTGCATCCCGCATTACCACTTTGCGTTGCTCCCACCGGGTGCCGGAAACATCTGCCTCGGCATCGCCTGCGGGCATTGCCTGCATCAATCCTACACGGTCGCAACTCTCGATGTCCTGCTTCCATGGGGTGATATGCATCCATCGCACAAAGTTGCCATTGCTTTCCACCATCAGTTTATTGCTGTAATCGCTTAGCCATGCCGGTACCGAAAGCCCAACTGCAGGCCATTCGTTCGATGTGCGCTGTGCATAGCCATGCACCATTATTACCCGGTCGTTGAGGTAGATCATTCCGTCTTTAAAAGCAGTTTTACGGAAACCTGTTTTGGTGTTAACCACATCAACCGGCTTACCGTTTACTTTTAAAATTGTTTGAACATTGTACAGGTAACCATATCCCCAGCTCCAAAAATTTAAACCTTTTAAAACGGATGCTGCTTTCACAATCTTAGTTTCACCGGCAGCTATCAATTCCTTTTCGCCCGAAAAAATTTTTACTGGTTTATTATTAAGATCAGTAATAATTACTTCATACGCTAACTGTTTGGCCTGGCCGCTTTCATTCCTTACTTCGGATTCCGCATGGATGGTGGCGGTTTTGCCTTTTATATCAAAGTCGCTGGCATACACATACACACCGGTGGTACCTAAATGAGTAAATAAGGGGTTTGTTTGGTAAACTTTATTGGTTACATGAAGAAATACATTCTTATTAATGCCACCATAATTGGCATTAAAGTTTTTGTCCTCCCACTGGTATTTTTGATTGGTTGCTTTTTCCCGATAATCCCAGTCGTTATCAATTCTTGCAGCCACTACATTTTCTTCGCCAAACTTTACGAATTCAGTTACATCAAAGCCAAAACCATTCACACCATTTTCGTGCATGCCAATATGTTTGCCGTTAAAATAAAAATCACCCGCTTGCCTGATGCCTTCAAACTCCAGGAAAACTTTTTGCCCTTTAGCCGTGGGCGGTAGTTTAAAATGTTTACGGTACCAGGCAATGCCTGTCGAAAGATCCCGGATATCTTTTTTAAAAGCATCATCTTCGTTCCATGCATAAGGCAGCGTAACTTTTTTCCACGAAGCATCATCGAAAGTATTTACCTCAGCGCCTTTAGCGTCACCCACCAGCACTTTCCAGTTACTGTTAAAATTATACTTCTCCCGCTGAGCCGTTGCAGGAAAGCTTGTATAAACCGCCAGCATTAAAATAATTAGCCTATAAAAAGATTTCATATTTACTATTTGTTACGTGTTAATTTTCTATAGTGATTTTTGCAAGCCCCATTTCTTTTTTGTAAGTAAATGGCAAAATAACAGACCCGTCATTTATCCCGCTCAATTGGGGCAACATATAATTATATTTTTCAAAAACCCTTATGTCAGTGGCAGCCATTTGATTTGCTTCATTGACGGCAACCATTACCAACCCATGTTTATTTTCGAAAAATGTTTGATTTAAAAACAAAACATTTTTATTATGTAATACCGCCTCCGCAACAGGCCCGGGAAAAAGTGTGTACCGTGATTTAGTATTTTCTATTACGCTATCCTTTGTTATTTTCAATTGCTCATTCATCCTGGTAAAACGAATGGCCGGTGTTTCTGCCGGCAAACGATTGTATTTTGTATATGGGTCTGGTTGTTGGGATACAGTTCCATCACTTGAATTATCCTCATACTGCCAGGACCTTAGCTGCCCCGGGGTATATGTCAACCGACCTGAGTAAATACTCATGTTCAGCCATTGTGGACGCTTATCGCCTACCAATAAAAAATTTGTGGACACATTCTTGCCAAATTGATTTTTCTGAAAAGAGATTGGTTGCCGCGAGTTGAGTAAGGTATCAAGTGTATTGATAAACACGGTTTCATCAATCACGGCATATACAATTATACCTGAGTCAATGGCATTGTATTTGAACCCCGGCGCCGAAAATAGACTACTTCCACTGTTAAAGGAGTTGATCAAAAGTCTGCCCGTATTCAAATTTGCTTTTAAAATGTGCAGTGAATTGCCTGCATTATCCGCAGCCGTTTTTAATATGAACATCTCATCACCCACCAGCATTACTTGTTTTAACCGCTGCTCAACGCTGTTAAATTCATAGTATATTTTCCGTGATGAAATGGCCCTGAAATTTTGATCAGCCTGCAATACGGTACTGCCGATTTTTCCCAATACCTCGTAATACGTGTTGGCTATAATAAACAACTTTTCTCCCTGGTTTACCAGCTGCAATGTTGAAGTACTTTTAAGTAAGTTAGTATCAATGAAACGTTGAAATGTACCGGACAAATCAACAGCATTGCCCGTGGGAGAAACCTTCCACAGTTGATGATTCAGGCTGCCTTGCTGGTGCAAATACAGAAAAAAAAAGTTTCTGAAACGAATGATGCTGACATCACTCGCCTGCCTCAAAATAAATGGCAGGTTCTTCTTTTCCTGCAACTGAAGCTGACCATCAAAAACATGAATGGCAGGCGGCTGATTGATAGTAAAGAAAACAAGATGGTGGTAACCGGCAATATTTGATACTAACTGCATGCCATCATAATAAGGCAATTTAAACCGCTGCCTGCTATATTCCACCCTTTGTGCATCCATCGAAACACCCAGCAGTAAAAAGGCTGTCATCAAATAAATATTCCTGATGCCAACCTGTATTCCAGGCTTCAGTTTATAAACCGGACTTCTTTTCATTATTAAACTATGTATTACTTGAACCAGGTAGTTATTTACCTATCTCATAAAAGAATGTGCAATGTTGTATGTTCAGCAAGTAATATCCTTTTTGCAAAATGTGGATTAATTCGTGGACGAAAAGCAAGTGTTGATTGTATCTGATTAACTGTGGGTCCAGTCTGTTGGCCCAGATGAGACAGTTGACAGCGTTATACTATTCCAGCTTATACACTTCGCTGCCTGCTAATAAAAAACAGCCTAAGCCAAAATCTTCGAAGTCGGGTTCCCTGTCGTACAATACCGGCTGGGATTCTTTTGGCTCCTTTCCTGTGCCTTGCACATAGCCTAGGAACCCGTTTGCATGCACACTTTCCTTTGCCATTGCGTTCCATGCCTTGTTTACAATGGGTAAATATTTTTTCCTATCAAGATGGCCATTGTTGATACCCCAGGCCATACCATATACAAACAGGGCTGTCCCGCTTAATTCTTTACCACCAAAGTTGGTAGGGTCATGCAAGCTTACATTCCAAAAACCATCCGTTCTTTGCACCTGTGCCAGCGCATGCATCATGCTTTTAAAATCCGCAAGGTATCCTTCCCTATGTGTTTCATTTTTTGGAATTGCTGACAACACCCTTACCAATGCAGCCACCACCCAGCCATTTCCCCGGCTCCAGTAACAGTCCTCCCCATTAGGCTCCTTATACGGCGGATCAAAATCTTTATCCCGCCACCACAATCCTTCAGGAGCATTATATAAACCTTTGTCACCATGTTTATATTTGGTAAATGCATACATTTCATACATGCGGTGAAAATAGGTGGTGTCATTGTAAATAACACCGAGTTGCGCAAATACAGGCATTGCCATTTGGATAGCATCCACCCAGTTCCAGTCATCTATTTTCTGGGATTTCACCATCAGGTCAATGGAAGCTTTTATACTATCCAATCTTCCCGGCTTTTTATCTATCAAATACAGATCGATATAGGTTTGGCCGCAGGCCTGGTTATCACCGTTCCGGGTTTTAATACCATCCCTCAATGACCAGTTGTGTTTGGCACTCCACTCTACCGCATAATCATAATAGGTTTGTTTTTTATCTATACTGTACAGCGCCATCAATCCCTCATAATACACGGCCCTTGTCCAAATATGGCTGGGCCAGGTACGGTTACGCGATGGAACGAAAATGGGCTTAGCGGGGTCGGGCCATTTGTTCATGAAATAAGCATTGGCTTTTTGCAATACGGGCAGCACCTCATTTTTTTTGGGTAGCTTTTGCGTGGTGGCACAACCAGAGATAAAATATGCAGCGCAAGCAAGCAAGAGGCAGGAAAGAAATATCCTTTTTTTATTAATCATTGTGCAATCGTTTAAGGTATTTATTGTACGCATAGTTGTTTGTGTAAAAACAGCAACCAAACTTTATGGTTTCAATTTAAAACAAAATATTTCGCATTTTAAGCCTTTCCAGGTTTTAATCCATCCTGATGCATCCTGAATAAATTTGTTGACTAATAACCAATGTAAGAATAAAATAATGATTGTGCCTTAAGGAGAGGCTTATTAAGAAAGGTTTTCTTTAGTTGATTGAAGGGGATGCATCGCCTAAATAAAGCAGGCGCCTGAGAAAAGGAACCAGGCGCCTGCTTATGGATTTTCATCGTTTATTTTTTCTTCATTTAATAACCCGGGTTTTGCGTATACAGTCCAGGTGCAGCATCGATCTGCGTTTGTGGTACCGGGTAAATAATATAATTTGCCACAAGGGGGTTGATTTTGTGCAACGCAGCATCTTCAAAAGCGATCCACGCATTCATAATCGTAATCAGGTTACCGCTTCGCTGAAGGTCGAACCAGCGTAAGCCTTCTCCGGCAAACTCTCTTCTCCGCTCGTCAAACAATTGAGCCAATGTAACACCTGATATTGGAGGCTGTGCTCCCCTGGCCCTCACCTGGTTTACTATTGCATCCACATCAGCTTGCGTGCCGGGAGCCGCATGTAAGATACATTCTGCTTTAAGCATCAATATGTCGGTGTACCGGATAGCTATAAAATTGATTGCCCAATCAAAACGGGTAGTTGGCACTTTTGTAGTATCCAAATATTTTCGGATGAAAGGTTTTGTTTCAGTAATACCGGTATAGGTGAACGGGGTGATGTGGATGGTCGCTGCTTTTCGTGTATCTGTAGCGGAAAAGCTGTTGAGCAGGCTGTTGGATACAGAGGGTGTTCCAAGCGCCCCACTGGTTGAAGGATTACCGTAAGCGTTGAAATAGTTTTGAGGTACGAGTTGCCAGTTAAATGTAGCTCCTATTACCGGATTTTGGCCTGATAGATACATAACGTCAAATACCGCCTCTTTATTAACGGCTGGGTTTTGATTACTATATGAAAAAATACCGGAGGCAGGCACGGGGAAAGAATATGCGGTAGGGTTGAACACAAAAATACCGCTGCTGATAATATCCTGTAATAAAGGCAAGGCAAGGTTCCATTCATTTAATCCCATACCCGGCCCTTCAACACCGTACGTTGGCCCCGAACGGGTCATATAAACCTTTGCAAGCATTGCTTCGGCGGCATACTTGGTAGCCCTGCCTACGTCGGTTGCCGTATAGCCAGGAAATGGGCTGCTGAAATTAGCCGGTAAATTTGCTATTGCAAACTGCAGGTCGGCAATGATTAATGCATAAACATCAGCCACGGAACTACGGCCAATAGTAATAGCTTCGCTTGCCAATACTGTATGATCAACAACAGGTACTTTACCATATAATTTAACCAGGTCGAAGTAAAAGAAAGCACGCAGAAATTTCGCTTCCGCCATTAATCTATTTGCCAATGCCGGAGAGCCGGCATTGGCGCCATTTTTTGCAATTTGCTCAAGAACCGTGTTGGCCTTGAATATGCCACTATAATTCGCACTCCATGCTTCTTCCACATAAACATTCGGAGCAAGTCCTGTTGCAAAATTATTAATAGGATCAGGGTCACGGGCCACATCATTTGTAGGGTATATATTATCTGACCTAATTTCTGAGAGAAAAAGCTGCCTGTCCGGATAGCCTCTCAGTGAATTGTAGGTTGCGTTCACTGCCTGTATGAAATCGCTCGGCTGTTGATAGAACGTTAACGTTGTTGCCGTTGAAATGGGTACCTGGTCTAATTGCTTTTCGCAAGACAAAACAAAGATTGAAAAAGCTATGATTAAAATAAAATATGTCCGTTTCATTTTTTTTAAATTAGGATGATTAAAATGTAATATTTAATCCGAATATCAAGGATTTTGCCAGTGGCATGCCACCGTAGTCGCCCGCTTCAGGAAATGAACCATTGGAACTTACCGCAGTATTAGCAGCTTCAGGATTTAAACCATTGGTATACTTATCATGACCAAAAAAGTTTTCCAACGTGAAATAAATCCGGGCTCCCTGTACATAATTCTTTTTCATAATGGTTTTCAGATTATAACCTAATGTGATATTCCGTACCCGTATGTAATCGGATGGGTATAACCAGTCGGTGGCGGCCGTAATTGGACTATTGTAAGTTGCATAAGCCTTGCCAAACCTGCCTTGCCCCTGGTTAGATTCAGAATACCACCTGTTCACAAATGATGCAGGATGATTGTCGGCCCGTCCTTGTCCCGGACGCGTAAGGGCTCTGCCCAATTGTGAGTATATGGACCCACCGGATTGCCCCTGAACCAAAATAGTCAGGTCGAAACCGCTATACCTGAATGTATTTGTAATGCCGTAAGTCCAATCGGGGTTGGGATGCCCTACGATCTGCTTATCAGCTTCGGTTATTAAACCATCGCCGTTTATATCCTCAAATTTGAAATCACCTGGCGTTTCAACACCATAACGTGCAACATTGCGGGCAATATCCGCTGCGGTTAAAAAACCTGTTACTTTTAAAACATAGATACTATTTAACGGAGAACCGACACGTAATATCTGATCTGACACTGTAAATCCATTCGGAATGATGATCTGGGTTTGACCAGGCGCCAAAGCCTCTATTTTATTGGTATTGTGGGTTAAATTAAGGGACGTATTCCACTGGAATTTACCCACAATGTTTCGTGAGGTTAGCTCAAATTCCTGTCCGATATTCCTAACAGAACCTATATTATTAAGATAGTTTGAAAACCCGGTTACGGCCGGAACCTGGACATTTAATAACAGGTCTGTATTTAATTTATTATAATAATCGAATGATGCGGTAATACGGTTTCCTAATATGCCGAAATCAATACCTATGTCATAGGTTTGTGATTTTTCCCATTTCAAATCAGGGTTTGCCAAAACGTTGGGCGCCTGGCCAATTACCGTTGCGGGTGTTGTTCCCAGCGGGTAGTTTGCAGTGCCGATTGTAGCAGCCCAGGGATAATCATTCGGTAAATTATTATTTCCGTTTACCCCATAGGATCCCCTTAACTTCAGATCACTGATAAACGGTATCGCTTTCATAAAGTTTTCATCGCTTACAATCCATTTCAAAGAAGCGGATGGAAATACACCAAATTGATTATTAACGCCAAACCTGGAAGATCCGTCCCTGCGTAAACTTGCTGATAAGAAATATTTGTCTTTGTAGCCATATTGCAAGCGGCCAAACCAGGAAATCAATACGCTTTGTGTTGAATTGGTATTACCTGTAACGGCTGCCGCCGCATTAAGTGTTTGTATCACAGCACTGTTAAATCCACCATTTGAGTTCAACGATGCCCTGTCAAAACGATCCCAGTTGTAGGAGTAACCGGCCAATATATTCAGGCTGCTATGAATCTTGTTAAACGTCCCTGCATAATTAAGCGTATTCTCATTTACAAAGGTTTGTCGTTTGTAACTGTTATATGTACCGGAAGTAGCAGTAAGCAGATTGTTTGCCCCGGTAAAGGTTCTTGTTAACTGGCTGCCCGTGGTCAGGTAATTGACATAGGTAGTTCCGATATTATCAGTGTTGTCCAAATTGATGGAGGTTCTAAAACTCAACCCTTTAATAATCTGAAGTTCTCCAAATAAACTCCCCAGTGTACGATAGCGTTTGATGGTACCCTTGTTGTACATCAATTTTCCCAACGGTGAATTGGTAGAATTGCTCCAGATATATTGCCCGTTTTTACCAATATTAGGTAAGAACCCCATGGTATCTTCCTGCACTGGCGCAAAGCTCAAGGCCTGGTGAAAAAGTGCATCTTTTCCATCGACAGCAGGATCCTGGGTGATGGAATATGTCGGGGCCAAATTGAGGCCAAATTTTAATCTTTTAGAAGCATTGATTTCTACATTCGCCCTTGCGGAATAAGCCCGGTAACTCAGATACTTAACAAAGCTTTCCTGGTTTGCATAGTTACCTGAAATAAAGTATTTCACAACATCTGTTCCACCGCCAGCCGAAATTTCGTAGTTCTGCATCGGGCCTTTTCTTTCAATTACATCCTGCCAGCCAATAAAACTCAAACCAGGATGTCCGGGCATTGCCCATCTTGGGTCGGGCATATAATCAGCGTTAAAATTTCCGCCATTTTTTGTCCGTCGGGTGGCTTGGTCATCAGTTACTAAAGCACCCGGAACTTTTGCTACATAATTTGCATTGATCCATTCAGTGGCCTGATCAATCCATTGCTGGCCATTCATCATTTCTAATTTTTTGGCAGCCGCATTGTAACCAGCATAGGCATTAAAACTAATTTTTGGTTTGCCGGTTTGTCCCCTTTTGGTAGTGATCAACACAACGCCATTGGATGCTCTTGACCCATAAATAGCAGCGGCGGCAGCATCTTTCAACACTTCAATCGATTCTATATCATTTGGATTAATATTGTCCAGTGGGTTGCCAGCACTAAAAGTACCATTCCCTGTATTGCTGGAATTGGGAGTCAGCGGAAAACCATCAATTACATATAAAGGCTCGTTGCCTCCGCTGATAGATCCAGAGCCACGTACCTGAACACTAAAAGCTTTGCCAGGTATACCTGTATTTTGCTTTACGGTAACGCCTGCCAGTTGCCCTACCAGGGCCTGGTCAACACGTGTAATGGGCCGTTCATCAAAGTTTTCATTTCTTAATTTGCTTACAGCACCTGTTACATTTCTTTTATTTTGCGTACCATAACCAATTACCACGATGTCATTAAGTGTTGAAGACCCAGGCGAAAGTTTTATGTTAATGGTTGTTCTGTTTTTTACTGACGTTTCTACCGCCTCAAAACCAATATAGCTAAACCGCAATATTGCGTTTTCAGCAAGGCCACTGATTACATAATTTCCATTGGCATCCGTAGATACCCCTTTTGTTTCACCAGCTACCACGACAGACACCCCTTCGAGCGGCTTACCGTCCACGTCAGTTACTTTGCCGCGTATAACAATGGGAGGAGGGTTTACAGGGGCTGGCGCAGTGATGGCCTTTTCCGCTTCTTTTTGTTTAAGAACAATCGTTGTTCCTACTACCTGGTAGGTGAAATTTTGCCCGGCCATGCAAAGATCAAGAACGGATTCCAACGGTGCATTTTTGACGGAGATGCTTACTTTCTTTGCATCCTCGAGCAATTCGGCCTTGTACCAGAAAGTGTAGCCGGTTTGGTTTTTAATGCTTAAGAACACTTTTTCCAGCGCAGCATTTTTTTCAGAAATAGTGATGTTTTGCGTAAAGCTTTTAGCACTTATTTGCAAACAGGTCGCTAATAAAATAACAGCGGTTAGTTTCATAACACGCAGGGTTTTGGTGATGTTACGAGAAATAATTAAATACATAACTTTGCTTCGTTTGAGTTAACAATAAATAGTCTGACAAGATTATACTTCCAGGTTAACCAGCTGTCGCCGGGTTCCGCTTCTATCGGAATCCGGTTTATTCTTTGTTAACCATTATTTTTATTCACTGCGAATACAGGCTTATCTTTTAGGGCATCACAATAATTTTCCTGCCTTCTATTTTGAACCGGATGCCACCAGCCTGCAACACTTTCAACATTTCCGAAGCATTTACGTTCCTGGAAATTTCGCCGCGGTAATTGCCCGCTGGCTTTGATCCCTGGTACTCCACATCTACATCATACCATCTTTCCATCTGCCGCATTATCACCTCGATGCTAGCCTTGTTAAACTGGAACATTCCGTTTTTCCATGCAATGGCTTCCTCTACATCCGCATTGTCTTCAACCTTTATTACCCCTTGTGCATTTAACCGGGCCTGCTGGCCCGACGTTAATATCACTTGTTTTGAAAGCGTGTTTATACTATTTGTCAGTTTTATACTGCCTTCCAGCAAAGTACTCGTTACCGCAGCTTCGTTACTGTATGCTTTGATATTAAAATGAGTCCCTAATACTTCTATTTCGCCACATTTCCCTGCAGCAGCATTGATGATCACCTTAAAAGGCATCGCTGTATTTTTAGTTACTTCAAAATAAACCTCGCCTGTTATTTCTACCACTCGCTCAGTACCCTTAAAAACAGTGGGGAAGCGTATGGAAGAGGAGGCGTTTAACCATACCCTGCTGCCATCTGCCAATACCAATTGATACTGCCCGCCACGCTGGGTCTCCATTTCGTTGTAAACAAGTTCATTGCCTGTCTCATTCGTTGGATCATTGTATACCAGGCGCCCATTTTTATTCACAATTTTCACATCACCCTGCCGGGCGAGTGTTCCATTATTCGCACTGTCCAGCACAATCGTGTTTCCGTTGCCTAAAGTAAGCGTTGCTTTGCTGGTACCAGGGGCCGCATCATTGGTGGGAGTATGTTTAACAGCTACGTATTGTTCAGAACGAACCTGTGCCGCAGGACTGGCATACAAAAGCCAGGCAACAACAATAACGGATAATAGAATGACTGCTGTTAAACCCCTTGTCCATTGCCAGGTTGCAATTGTTACCACCCTCCCGGGCTTCTTATTTTCATTTTCAGGAAGGGCTTCAATACCAGCTTTTTTTTTCATTGAGTCCGACATCAACTCATCCAGTTTTCCTTCTTTCAACAATTGAAAAAAAATTGCCAGTTCAGTATCTGTTGCCTTGTTCATGCAAAACCGCTCTACGAGCATTTGATGAAATTCATTTTCTACCATATGACTATTTCAATTTTAAAGACAACAAAAACTCCTTCAAGGGTAGCCATGAAAAAAATAAAATTTAATACACATTGAAAACGTATCGGGCATAAACAAAAGGCCGAGCAAAAAAGAAGAAGCAATGACGATGAAGGTTTAATAAGAAAGAAAAAATAGGCTCAGCCATACTCCCAATGAAATTCCGAATGCTCTTTCAGCAGATTTTTTCAAGACTTTCATGGAATATACCATATGATTTTTGACTGCATTGCGGGAGATACCTAACTCCAGCCCGGCTTCATTGTAATTTTTTGCCTGGCTGCGGCACAAATTAAATACCTCCCTCGAACGAGATGGAAGGCTTGCGAGGGTTTTATCAAGGAACTGCTGGTATTCAAGGCTGAGTATTTCTTCGCTATTATCAATCCGAAGCTCCTGGTAATGGCGGATAATTTCTGCCATGCCGGCCTCCTTCCTGGCGGTAGCTTTAAGCATGTTTAGTGTATAATTGCGTACCATTACGAACAGGTACGCCCTGAAACAGCGTATCTCATTAAGTGTATTTCGGTTCTCCCAAATTTTTATAAAAATTTCCTGCGTAATGTCATCGGCAATTTCGGGTGACATCACATAGCCCAACACAAATTTTGAAACGAAAGGATAATAGAATTTATATAAGGTGCTAAAGGCGGATTGATCGCCGGCATTGATTTTCAGAACTAAATCCTTTTCATTTGTAAGCGGGGTAGCAACCATGGCAAATACTTATTTATGTTCCCTAGAATAATTGCAATAAGATCCCCATAAGACGGGGCTAATAGGCCATTCGCCTTTTTAATGGTATCGGCCCAGCAGGATAAAAAAATATAATGGTGTGAAAGAATGTAAGTAATTCATTAAGCAATCGTTTAAGGTAAATGTAATTTAAAAATAAAATTAAAATCTGCAAGACCCATCCCGTACTATCCTGTCAAAATCGCTGGCAAATCTCCTTACGATTTTTAAAAAACAAACAAAAGAATGCCCATTTTCAAGGAAATATTGATGGGTGATTACACAGAACAATGAAAAATGAAAAGATACACTGCGGGGAGTTAATGAGTTTTAAAGGAGGTTAAGGGTCGCTCTAAAAACCTATTGAGCAAGCAATCTTTCAATTTCTATGATCACCGGGAAACCATTGCCGTATATGAACTGACCAGGTGTATCGTACCTATCCGCGTTAATACCTCTTTATATATCCAGCCTGTTTACATTTGCGAAGGACTTTATCATGCTAACAATGAGTGTACTCTGCGAATCGGTAATCGGATTCAATTCATTTATGTCATCCAGGTTTAAATATCCATGAAGCGAAGACCAATCTTCATTTGATACTTGTTTAAACCCCATGGACCAATCAGGAAAACTTCGTTGCTCAATACTTCTATCGAACATTTTTATTACGCCCTTGTGCCTGGCATCGTTCTTAATTTTATTAAAGAGCGTATACATATCCTCTTTTTCCCCTTCCAGTATTTGCAGGATTGATCCTTCGTGATAGAGAAGCAATCCTGTGATGCCAAGACGGGTATTATTCAAGCGGCTTTTTGTTAAAATATCAACCAGGTCATCATTTGAAAACAAATTGGAGGCAGCGCTTAAGTAAGTCAAAGTATGCATAAAAATATTATTTAGAGGGTGACAAGCTTTTTTAATTGATCCTTGGTAACAGTAAAAACAGTGCCATGCCGAATACCTTTTGGCAAAGAGAGTTTATCAGAAACATCCGTCCATGTTTTTAAATTGTTTGATTCGATAGCACCATATTTATGCTGCGTATATTTATCAAAATACATTATCCATTTATCACCCATCTTTATTACAGTTGGACCCTCTGCCCAATACTTACCGGTGATAGGTTCGGATGGTTTGCTATAATCCCCTGTTAACTTTTTGCTGGTTGCGATCCGGATATTTTTTTGTGCCGGCATTTTGGTTTCATCTTTCAAAAACATTACATATTGATTGCCGCTTTTTTGAATGGTGGCATCAATAACATTGAAGCTTTGATCGTACAGTAATTTTGTTTTAGCATAGGTTTTAAAATCTTTGGTGGTGGTATAATACATGCGGTGGTTGTACTTATCATCCCCTGCTGTATCACCTGCGGCAAATCTGCCGGGTATGGTAGTGGCCCAGTAAATCATGTATTCTTTTTTCACTGCATCATAAAAAATTTCCGGCGCCCAGCAGTTGCGTGCTGTAGGTTCATCATTCATCACCGGTACAAATTGTTGTTCGCTCCAGTTAATTAAATCAGTAGAGTTTGCATAGCCGATACCGCCGTCATTCCAACTTACTGTCCAAACCATATGAAACATTCCATCTGCTCCCTTTATGATGCAAGGATCACGCATTAATTTATCTTTTGCCACCATGGGTTTTAAAAAAGACTGGTCATTTTTTAAAGCCTGCCATTTATAACCATCATAACTGTAGGCAAGGTGCAAGCCATCTTGCCCATTATCTTTAAAATAGGAAAACATGTACACCTTATCGTTGGTTTGGGAAAACGCCGGCTGAAAGAATACAACTGCCAACACTATTAATAAAACATTTTTCATTGGTATTTTTTGATTTTAAAGTTAACTTATTTAATGTGTTGCCACTTTGTGGATAAAATGCAGGTGCCAGCCACGAAACCGTTTTTATAGTTCCATAATTTCGTGCCATACTTTCTTCACCACCGGTATGCCATTGGTAAGGTTTTGGTTTCTATTTTCTAAAACACGTTCACCAGGGTAGGTTATTTTTTTCGAGCCATCTGCTACCATTGATTGATGATAATCTTCTACGATACTTTCCACGGTTTTTGTAATAAGCGAATGACTCCCCAGCTTTGAAATATCTATGGCAATAAAAACCTGTGATAAATTACCCTCTACGGGTTTCTTAGCAATTTCATGTACCGATAAACCGCCGGATAAAACTGTTGCCAAAATATCCAGCAACAGCGACAGTCCTGCTCCTTTCCAGTAACCAACGGGCAACGGACGCCTGGATGCAAGGATGGAAACGGGGTCATCTGTTATTTCGCCTGCTGTGTTATAACCTCCCTGTACCGGTAAAGCTTCATTTTTTAACACTGCCAGTTCCATTGCGCCAAAAGAAAATTGTGACATGGCCATATCCAACACAATCGCTTCATCTTTATAAGGCAAAGCAATCACCAACGGATTGTTGCCCAGCTTTGGATCCACAGCGCCCCATGCCGGCATGATGGCTGTGGTGTTTGTCCAGCCAATAAAAACATATCCGGCTTTTGCTGCCTGCCATCCGTAGGTGCCGCCCCGCATCCAGTGGTTTGTGTTTGCCAACGCTACGCAACCAATGCCATATTGCCTGGCTAAATCCATCACTGTTTCGGTTGCATGTACAGCATTAAGCGTACCCGGCCCCAGGTTACCATCCCATTGTTCAATGCCCCCAAATTTATTTTTTAGTGTAGGTATTGCATGAGGTTTAACAAACCCGTCCTTAACATATTGGACAAACCTGGGAAAACGGTTTACACCGTGCGTATAAATTCCATCAACACTGTTTGCTGTAAAGATTGCAGCGCATTCATTTGCTCTTTCTTTTGTAAAACCTTCTTTACTTAATATGGCTGCAAAGCGCTCCTGCATTTGCTGTGATGAGATCATTATAAATTTGTTGTCAGCCATTTGTGATCACTTTTTTGATTACTATCCACAATATTTTCATGAAGAAATTAACGAGGTTTTCTTTGCAAAGTAACGCTCATTAATCCAATGACTACATCGTTTGCAATTGTCCTAACCGTTAAAGTTTTCAATCCCTTCGATGCATTGAGCGGCATATCAAGCACCGTTGCTGCACCGCCCTCGATAGCCATGCTGCTAAAGCCTTTAATGCCGGAATATTTTTCAAGGCCATAGGCAAATTTTCCTTGTTGCAAGTATAGCCTTAATGGGATAGGCGCACCTGTTGTAAAAGCATAACCATCGGTGTAATAATCCTGTTCTATGGGCCACCAGTTCTGCGGATTCTCTAACTGCAAACTATCCGCTGTTCCATCACTGTACTGAACGATCACCTGGCCATTAACCAACCTGCTTTGCATAGCGTTGGTAGAACCAGCCATCAGCAAATGGATATGCGATGCAGAACCTTTTAATTGAATGGATGCCTCCCGTGGATAATTATCCCATTGCGATGTAAACAGGATATTATTAAACAACGTATCAGAAGGTGTATTGAAGGGGACATGCTCCGGCGTAATTATTTCATTTTTATCACCTGCCAGTTTTCTTACGCCACTATCATTGATTATGGGGCGTACCAATGGATAACACCAGTTGCCTATTCCTTGTGTTGGCAATTGCAATGTTGGGCCAACAGGCCTTGGTGACAAATATTGTTGCTTAAAAATATTGGTGATTTTATCATTGTAATAATTCTTAAGATCAATCTTCTCAAAAACAGTATTGCCACTGATGGCGGGCTTTTTACTTTGAACAATAGTGGATGAACTCACTTCAAAGCAAATTGGTTGCCACCAAGTAAACTGGCCTTGTTGTAATTTAACAAAGAAAGTCTTGTTGCCGATTGATGCCTGTACCATTGCAGTGTCTGAATTTCCATTCTGTTGAACTTTATTTAATGCATGTTGCGGGTCAAATATTTCCATCAGCTTTGCCCGCTTGTATTTTAAGTCAATTGTTTCTCCCTGTTTATATAATTTATTAACGGTTGCCTTCTCTAATGCATTTCCTTTCCATACAATATCTATTATATACTTCGAGGCATGAGCGGCAGTGACTTCAATCTTTGGAAAACCAATTGCGTCTGCAATTTGTTTACAGCTAACTTTTTTTCCATTTAATGTTATCGAAACAACGCCATCAGTACCTGCTTTTAACCTTAATTGTAAACTCATTTTTTTGGAAAAAGAAGGAATGATGACATAGCGATCAGTAAGGCCATTCTTTTTATAATCAATATTTATATCAGGCACGTTTAAGGAAGCAAATTTCCAGCCTGCCGGAAAACCTGGTTCTATCCTGAGTGTATCTTTCAACGCATCCGGTTGCACACCAAACAACCCTTCTACCAGTGTGCGTGCCACCATGGCAACGGGATCGGCAAAATCACGGTATAGTTCGCCCCTTACCGCATCATAAAAAGAAAGCTGCTGAAAGCCACCCGGACTGGAACTCAGGTACATGCTTTCCACCAGGGAACTTTTCCACAAATGATACGCTTCTTCAGATTGGCCGCCTTGCCAAAAAGCCAATGCGGTGTGAAGATTTTCTGCAAGTGCTACATTGTTCAGCGACCACGTGTAAGGCTGCCAGTTAGTAGTAGATAAAAGATAAAGATCATTGAAGGGAAGTCCAACCGCTTTTACAGGTATGTGAGGAATAACGGTATTGACATACTGCAAAGTTTGGTAAGCTTTAAAGGCATCCGGTACTTTACTGTCCATTGTATGATAAATGGTCCATACCCCCGGGTAAGGATGCACGAGTTGGTTTCCCAGCAAGTCTTTATACTCTGCATACCAGCCCATTTTCGGCACCCATAGGTTTTTTTCTATGGCCTTAAAAATCTTTTCAGCTTCCTTTGCATAAGCAGTGCCATCCTCGCCCAATAAAGTTGCTAATGCTGCGCAAACCTTATTGGCCCGGTAATTATAAGCGGATGAATGCGTAACGCCTCCCCCGCTGTATTGCAATGCATCGCTTGCCCAAATGGCAGCATACGCATCATACAGGCCATCGCCGTCCACATCAAAATTTCTCTTTTCCCAGGCAAGGTGCCTTTTCAGCAAAGGCCACATCTGTTTTACGTACGCAATATCACCTGTGTAATTAAAATGATTGAGCAACTGATCAATGAACACCAGGTTCATATCATAATGATGCGCCCTGATATCACCATTCGGATTGCGGCATATATATCCATCGCTGAATAAAGCGGTGCCAATTTTTTCAAGGTGGCGTGCAAGGTTTAAAGCGGTATCCATCACCACGCCGGTAACAGGTGGGATGGTAACCTGCGACAAAGCATAGCTGCTAAAATGTTTCCGTGACCGGTCGTGCCATCCTAAGGGGTCGGCAACATAAGCGCCACGCCACGCATTCAGCCGCATGCGCCATGCAATAGCGCCATGCATAAAAGTGGGGTCTTCCCAAATAGCATCAGCGGCAATGGCCAAGGCTCCGCCAAGATTGTTCAGGTATTTATCCGGCGTTACTAATTTGATCCGCTCTGATAATTTTTTTCTTGCAGCTTCAGCCTTCGCAAAATACTGAGCCATTGATTGATCAACTGCCCCTGGTACAGTGGCAGTGTTGTGTACCACAAAATAATTGTTGCCGGTGCTGAGTTTGATCGTACCGGCAACAGCAGGTGTTGCAGAGCCAGTCGATCCCAATAACTCGCCCGGTGTAATTTGCTTTGCAGCATCTACCATTTTTATAACGGAACCTGCAGGTACGATACCTGTTAATTGTCGTAAGTTTTTCACCACAGTGGTTTGCTGATGCCTGTTCTCTAAATGTTTGATCTCGTACTGCTCTTCTTCCGACATCACTTTTCCTGTACCATAAAAAAGTTGAAATTTATTTTGCCCGATTTTGTAAGAATTGTCTTTGCAGTAATCAGGGTTCAGGTAAAAAGAAGATTCAGGGTCTGCACCTATATCGCCATCCCTTGAAAATTTCTTTCCCGTGGCACCGCCGTAAACCCACATTAATTCCGCATCACTGGCAACCCCTGAAAAATGCGCCTTTACGATAATGCCTTCTGCATTTGCCAATGCCAGCACGGCAATATTTAAAACACCGGCACCTAATAATGGGTCCTTGATTTCATACAGCATGGAGCCTGCCCGGTAGGTAGCTTTGATATATTGTGCTTCGATCAGCCATTTGTTTTTTTTGCCTGCTATGATGCCGAATTTTAAATTGCCCCCCATGCCTGGCATGTACAAAGCAAACTCGGGCAGGTCGCCGGCTTCTACCCGAAAGCCTGTATTAGTGCCGTATAAAGCACGGTTGAAGCGCATTTTCCCATTCACACAAACAAAGTCATCACCTGCGGGTTGGTAATGAATATTTCTTTCTTTGCCATGCCACCATTGCTGTTGAGTGAGTTGCTGTGCATGTATGAATGTGCTGGTGAAAAGAAACAGTAAAAAATATGGAATCGATTTTTTCATAAACCCTATTCTTGATGTTTTAAGAAAATCCACGGGTATAAAAACTACAACAGCATAACGTAAGAAATGATGCTCAATGGTATGCAGTACACGTGTGCGACGCAACAATGCTTAATCGTAGTATCGAAGCCCGGCCAAAAAACCTTTCTTATCAAAACACATTATCCACTGCCGGCCTGCTGTATTGTTCTTTGGTGTTGCTCGTTTTTGGCATACCAAAATAAAAATAGAGTGTGCGCTTTTTATTGCCACTTAAATGGTTGAGTTCGCTTTGCGGGCCGTAAACTTTTGTATTAGTGGTAAGGCCCGTGGCCAATTTAGTTCCTATTGGTGGTATACAATCAAGGAAGGAAATATTGCCGACGGGCAATTCAGGATGCGGCTTGGTGGCACTGCTCAATGCATAAAAATCGAACATGCGTACAAATAAGCCACTGTCCTGCGTTGCGATGTATAGTTTGCCTTCCACTGTACTTAGTTCCATCCAGCTTATGTCGCCATAGTACCCTTTAAACTCGGGATAAATATGGCCCGCATACCCTGTTTGGGTATTGTTATAAATATTCTGCCAAACGTTTACCGGCGTGCCTTGCATTCGGTTCTTCCATTGCCTGTACGGGCCCTTGCCCAACCAGCGGCTGCTTAAAATATAATTTTCGGGATAACTAAAACTGATGCCCGCAAATGGCTGGTCACCTTCAATGTTATATTCGTATTCCAATGTTACCCATCCGCTTGCGTTGATCTTCCATTTGGTGTATTTCATGTTGCCGCTGTAAGTAAACTCTACCCCCTGGTCAAAGCCTTCTTTATACGTTTTGCCGGAAACTACGCTTGCATTGCCTTTTACTAACACCGGGCCGTTGTTGAAAGAAAGCACGTAATCGTTGGCGGTATTTCTTGTGGTAACGAGGTTGCCAGTTTTTTTATCGAGCACCACGCTTACTTCGCCGCCTGTGATGGTATAAATAGTGTCAGTTTCCTTAACAGAAGTGCTATCAGCCTTTACTGTTACAAAATTATTAATCAGGGAAAGGTTGTCTTTTATTTTTGATGTCCACTTGTACAACTCCTTACCATAATTATCTTTTGCCACTATTACCAGGGCATCATAAATTTTGTAATTGGCGGGCAAGTTAATTTTTAGTGCGCCTTGTTTGGTAGCAGCTATGTCGGGTGATGCGATGCTGCCTTTTTGCTTTACCACATAGCCATCAAAGCGATCGAAAGGGTTACTGAAATTAACCAATGCCCAAAAGAAAGTACACTCATTGGTATTGGTAAAATGAAAGCGGTTGTCTAGTGAAATTTGGCCGTTAAAATCTGCAGGTAAATGTGTCGGAATGTCTAGTTGTATGGGAGAAAATATTTCACGCAGCGCATAAAAACTGCCTTCCTTTTCACGGTGTGGCCCCATGATGCCATCATTTGCATTCAGGCCATTTGCATCAAGTGCATTGTTCAAATCTGTACGAACCACGCCTTCATCCACCATTGCCCAAATAAAAACACCAGCAGACTTTTGTGAGGACCAATGGAGGTTCCAGAAATCATGCATCGCTGCCCCTGCACCGCCATCATCCTGGGCATGCAGCATTTCTGTGGGCATGTAGATCAGCGAATCATTCAGTATTTTTTGTGTGCTGTAATAATCTTCATAATGGTTGCAGTCAATGCCATTCATCTGGTTGCCGGGGCGATGATGCGGATGGATAACAGGGCGCTTTTGAAAATCCCATTTAACAAAATCATCATCCAGCTCTTTGTTGGTGCCGCCTTCATTTCCGTTGTCCCAAAATATTATAGACGGGTGGTTAAGGTCTCTTAACACCAGTTCTTTAACCAGCGGCTCCCCTGCTTTGGCAGAATAAAATTTTTGCCAACCGGCCAATTCATTCAACACATAAATGCCTAATGAATCGCAGAGCTGCAGAAACAATTTATCGGGTGGGTAATGGCTGCAACGCACAGCATTCATATTCATTTCTTTCAGCAAAAGTGCATCCTGTAATTGCTGGTCATCGCTTAAGGCCCTTGCTGTTTCGGGCCACCAGCAATGCCGGTTGGTACCCTTAAATTTTACCTGTGTACCGTTGATGAATACGCCCTGGCCATACCTTACTTCAATGGTTCTGAAACCAAATTTTTCGTTGAGTTCATATAATTTTTTCCCGGCTGCATCCTGCAAAACCACGTTGGCATTGTACAGGTTGGGTGTTTCGGAGGTCCATGTTTTTATATTTTGAGCCTGGCTATTTATTACAGTAAAACTGTCGGATTTAACAACAGTAGATTTTATTGTGGATATTACTTTTTTATTTGCATCCGTGATGGTAGTAACGATGGCCGCGTTTTGTGTAAGCCCTTTTGCCCATACCTGCATTGCAAATTTCCCATCTGCTTTGGCATCAATACCCACGTAATCAATAAACTGCTGGGGAGTGGCTTCTAAAAACACCGGCCTGAAAATGCCGCCGAATACCCAGTAATCTGCCAGGCGCTCCGCATTATTTACACTGGCGTCTGCACTCATTTTACTCACCGTTACTTCCAGCGTATTCAGCTTATCAAAATTGAGCAGCGCAGTGATATCATATTTAAAACGATAGAAAGCTCCCTGGTGAATTGGCCCGGCAGGCTTGCCATTTATTTTCACTTCAGTATCCGTCATGCTGGCATCAAAAACAATGTGTATGTTCCTGCCTTTCCAGTTGGGAGCTATTTTAAATTGGTACTTGTACATACCTTTCTCGTCGTAGAACCTTGCGTTCTTACCATAGGTTTTGTAATCACGTCCATAGTTATAATTGCCAAAGCCCTGCTGCTCCCAGCAACTGGGCACTTGTATTTTTTTCCACTCACCGCTGTTGCGGCCGGCAGTGCAAAAGAAGTCCCACTGCACGGTATGCTTTGTATCGGTGCCGGACAGATATTGTATTTGCTTTTGTTGCGCCGAAGCGTAGGTAACAAGCAGCACGCAACAGGTGACCGTTAAAAGCAATTTGTAATTTTTCAACATTATTATTTAAGTTTATTTTATTTAAATTTTTAGTCCGCGGACTTCCTCGTTGCAGCCGCTTTTGTTTCCTTAATAACACCATATGCATTTTTCAACCCTCCAAGGTCAATTAATATTGCATCCAGTATCACCCCAGGGTCAACGGCATAAATCCGCAACCGGTGTTTTCCTTTATTTAAGAAAGATATCGGTACTTGTTTGCTCGCCCGGTTGCTTAACACATTCTGCTTCCACTCTTCACTTCTTCCAAAAGTACGGAAGTCCAACAGTTGCAACGGGCCTTCGTCTACCGACAGGGCATAGCGCATACTGTAACTATTATTGAGGGGATGTGTAGGTAAGGTAAAAACAGTAACAGCTGCATTGTCCGTAAAGAAAGTATAAAAATCATACTCCGCATATGAGCTATTTCTCCTTATCCAGTTTGTATCTTTCATCAGTGCTGTATTATTTACCGGCCCTATGTTTGATTGCAAGGCTTCACCTGTATAACCTAACCCTGGCAAAAGTTGCCAATCACCATGCGGCTTCTTAACCTGCCTGCTGTAATGGCTTGCATGCATGGATACATAACCATTGTTTTCGACAAAGCCTTTAACCTCATTTAAATTATAATTGGAGCCGGTGAGTGCAACGGTTAATTGCTTTCCCTCTCCTTCAAATTTTAGGTGGCCTGCGAAGGTTGCCTGTTTAGGGATTTTGTTCCAATCAACCGTGACATAAACCCGCATTTGTTTTTTTCCAAAATCAGTACTTAGTTTTCCACTATTGATTGATAGCCGAATCCATGGCGCAGATGAAGTAGCAGTCCAGTCCACCACTTTGTTTTCAGTTAAAAACACATCGATAAAATATTGCTGACGGTTCAGGTTGTCAAATGAGGGTAGTTTTAAAATATCATTTCCTCTTAAAAGCGAAGAGTCGCTGGTCACCATTCCCTCCGGAGCTAAAGCCCATGTTGCTGCTCTGGTTATATTTATTTGAGGCAAATCCGGCGCATGGAATACAGGAAGATTCCTCGGCTTAAATGACATCATGTGTTTCCATTTACCACCCGACAACTGATCATTAAAATAATCGGTTTCCATGATGATGCTGTCGTAAGCAGCTTTTGATAGTTGCGCATAGTCGGGCGCACTCAAACGGTTTTGCTTAGCATATAAATAACTCTTGTCGCGGTACAAAAACTTTTTGTTCATCAGGGATGCCCCTACTACCGGGTAATACACCAACTGGTAAAAAGCTGCTGCATCTTTCGGGAGCATTTGTTTACGGAGTGCTTTTACTTTATTTTCAATTTCCTGATAACGGGAAATTCTTTTTTGTGCTTCATCGCCATAAAAGAAATGATTGAATGTTGTGTAGTTTGTTTTTGTCGTGGGTTCAGTCTGGCTCCAGCCCATGAATTCCGGCCTGCGTTCAAAGGCTAACTGGTAGTACTCCCTCAATAAAGATTGTATATTAGTTGCTTTTCCTTTTCCAAACAGGTAAGTAATCCATTGCAGTAAATGTTTTTTAGCATAGCCCTTTTCTTTAAAAGGTTTGGCATCATGCGCCATATCCATAAACATTTCAATATTGTATTCCAATGGCTTTATGTCACCTACGTTTAATACCCACAAGCGGTTGGAGCCATTCTCAAAAGCCTTCATCATTTCTTCCTGAATCAATGCAGGATTTGTAGTGCTGATCCACAAGTAATCATGCGGACGTCCCCAATAGGAGGCATGATAATACACGCCGGACCCACCTGAACGTTTTGTTTCATCTTCGTTATTCAATCGCTGTATGTAACCATAGTTATCATCAGGCCACACCAGTGTGACATCATCCGGAAGTTTTAATCCATTGTCATAAATTTCCAGCACTTCTTTATAGGCTGTAAATACCTGGGGCACTTTTGTTACATCTTTATTAATGTATTGACTCAATAAATTTCGCTGGTCCTTAAAAATAGTGTGCAACAATGGCACTGCGTCCTTCGCATCTTTCACTCCTTCCATTTTACTGTCGTGTACCCCCCGCATGCCCATACTGTACATGGCATTGATGCCTTTACTTTCCTTCACACGATCTTCCCAATATTTATACACTGAATCCCTGTTAGTAACGTAATTAAAGTCGCCTTTTGTTTTTACATCCCATTCGCCGGTATTACTTCGTAGCATTGGTTCTGCATGAGATGAGCCAATGATGATGGCATAATCCTCTGCACATTTTCCATTACCTGCTATTGTAAAAAAAGATTTGGTGCATTCATGCATGGCCGGCCAGATGAGGTTGGCCCTTAAGCGCAACAACAGTTCAAACACCTTGGCATAGGTTTTCGGACCAATGTCACCAACTGCCGGTTCAAAAGTTTTTGCAGCCCAGGGTTGCAGGCCCCAGTCTTCATCGTTAATAAAAATGCCGCGGTATTTTACGGAGGGCTCAGCAGACATATAACTACCGGAAATAAATAATTGCCGCATTTTTTTTGGTAATGCATCTGCCCACCACACCCAGGGAGATACCCCAATTAGTTTTGACAAATGAAAAATGCCGAAAGCCGTGCCACGGGGATCACTACCGGCTATTATGAGTATTTTTTTTGTAACTGTAGTGGCAGGGTTAAGGATGGTGATGCTGAACCTTTCCCATTGATTTTCTATACCGGAAATATTTAGTTTATTATTTTTTACCAGATCGTCAATATAAGATGAATGACCAATGGTACCGGCCACAATCGCATATTCACCTGGCACCGCTGCGTCAGGTGACAGATTCAACTGCTTTCCTATAACCGATTTTACATCGGCTACAAATGCAGTTGCAGCGATCCTTACAACAGCAGCATCTTTACTATCATAGAAAAATGTAGCAGACGCCATTTTGCCAGCTACCGGGAATGCGTAGGGGGTTTGCACATTGCTCACGGAGAGAGTATTTACCTGAGCCATCAACGAACACTGAATGAATAAAGCAACTACCAGGAATTTGCCTTTCCCCCGGCAGGTGCTATATTTATTCAAGGCAATTAAATACATTATTTGTTAGGGGATTTTAATTTTGATGTCACCGGTTTATCCCTGTCGCAAACCAGCTCTCCTTTTTCATAAAACAATTCTGTCAACTGAATCACACTGCGGCGATCCTGTACTGAACCTGTTTTAGCGGGATTATTTTTTGACCGTCCCGGATGTGTAAAATAATATAGGTACAGCCTGTTATTATTTACTACAAGATCCGCATGGCCGCCAATGGCCTGGTCATCCAGGCCATTACCTGGATGTTCTAAGATCCTGGTAGATTGCTTCGTCCACTTCAACAGATCATCTGAAAAATACATTTCCATTCCTTTCCAGATGTCAACCACCATCCAGTATTTATTTTGGAACCTGAAAACCTTTGGCCCTTCTCCCCTTGCAGCTATTGCTTTTCCTTTATCAACCCAGTTGTATAAGTCTTTACTATCCGCATAATAAATGGACTTCCCGTCCTTTTCATTATTGTACCATAAGCGCCAGCTACCGTCGGGTAGCTTATATACACATGCATCAATTACTTTTTGGTTGGCTAGTTTTAATGTAGACTCATATTTCCAGTTCACTAAATCCTTACTGGTTAAATGCACGATCTCTCTCGGGTGGTTCCAGTCATTAAATGTGCCCGGTACATACGTGAGGTACATGTGATAGGTTCCTTTGTGTTCAACGACATCAGGCGCCCAGAAGGTATAGCCGCTATCCGGCCGGTGATTAATATTAGCGGTGTCTTTGTATGTCCATATTATCCCATCTTTTGAAACTGCAATTCCGATGGCGGTTCCATGCACCCATCTTACACCTGCGGTATCTGTTGTATTGGCGGCACGCCTGTTGGTATAGAACATCCACCATTGCTTTGCTTTTTTATTCCAGATAATAACCGGGTCGGCGGCGCCATCATGAACCGGATCACTGTAGAGCGGTTTGGGTGCAGGTTGCTGTGCATGCAATTGTTGAGAGAATAGAAAAATGTACAACAGCGATATAAACACGTATTGGGTCAGCTTCATTCTTGTTGATTTTATATAGCCATTCGCATACCTGTTCGAAGCCCGAAAGAATTTTACGGGAGACAAATTAATATGATCGTCTGCCAGATTAATGACAACCCCTGCATGCATTTACAAAATTTTAACCGCCTGCCTGGCCAGCATCTTCCATTGCTTTTTATCTTTTTGCCATATACTCAATACAGCAAGGTGTACGTTTGCCGGCCCTTTACCCTTATCATTGGTTGTTGCTGTTAAACCGTGACGAACGATGGCGGTTTTACCTGTTACATAAATCGTTTGGCCGGTTAAATCAATCGTTACAAAATCCGAATTGCCATTTGCAATATTTTCTACAAAAGATGCTTTGCTTTCTACTTTTCCACCGGAATGCCCGTAGGTTAACGAGTCATGTGAAAGTTTTTCCAACATGACTTTATCTCCATCCACCATGGCTTTGCGCATTGCTTCCACCGCAGCGGCTACAGCCTGTTCTTGCTTTGTTTGTGCAATTGTTGTTGTGCTGAAAATAATTGAGATCAATAAGAAACACATAAAGCGATGCATAGTAAAAATTTTTAAGTGAGTTAAAATTATCTTGTAAATATAACAGGAGTTAGCGTAACCGGCCCCAATAATCCTGAAGGCTTCGGCTGCCATTTTATTGCTGTAAATATTCCGTCGCTGCCACGGTTCTCCGCTAACCGCGAAGGGAAATTAATATTATAAAATTTCTTCCATGGTACACCACGCTTCTCAAGGTCGAGTATCCTGTTAGGCATCCCGTTGGTTACCATTACCTGCAATTCGTTAGTTGGTTTTAGTAAGGTTCCATCAATGGTTAGCTGAAATACGGGCCCAATCAATGTTTGTAGTTTTTTGCCATTCAGCCATACTTCAGCAGTTTCCTGTACATTTCCGAGGTCAAGTAACCAGGCTGCTGCCTTGGTGGATGGCCTAGCAAATTGAATACTGTAAACCGCAGTTCCGCTAAATTTTTTCACGGCATCGCCGGGCAAATCAGTCCAGGAACCAAGCGAGGTTTTCTCAATAGCCGCAGGAAGCGAAGGGCCGCCTTTCACAAATTTTATACTCCACTTGTTTCTTAATTCTTGTGGCCTAGCTGCTGGTTTATAAAAAGGATAAGCCTTTGCCGCCACCGCTTTTTTCCCCGTTTGTAAAATGCAACTTTCGCCGGCGTTTAGTTGAATGTATACTTCAACCATGCCATTGGTAATTCTTGTTTTTGCAATACCATTGGCAACAGTCATGGGGTTAAAAATCACAATCTCTTTTTCCAACGTTTGCAAAGGCACCCATTCGTTTACGGCTTGCTTACCGGGATTGCTGATAAAATAATAATGACCTCCGTTATAAGTCCGCCTGTTATATTGAAGCCCTTTATCAACCAGTGTTTCCCTTACCACTTTTGCTTCATTCATAAGGCTCTCCAAATTATCTCCCATCAAAAAGTATCCTTTACCCACACTTGCTTTTTTAACTGTATTGCCAACAGATGAAAAAGACAAAGCCCTGGTGATTGTTTCCAGTTCATTTTTTCTTTGCTGCAATTGAAACATACCGGGAACATCATTGGGTAAATGCTGATGAAAAACGATTGTTGCTCCATTGGTTGCCAGCGACACCAATTGCTTCATTGTTTCAAGCGGAATCATTTTCACATCGGTTAATAAAATTGTTTTGTAGTTATTCTTTACAGTTTGCAGCAAATTGCCTTTTGCTTTAACCTGTTCAATAACTTGTTTGTCGGATATAAGGTCAAATGCATACCCTTGTTTTAATAACCATTCTGCAGTTTCTTTAAACACTGTTTTTTCAAATCCTTCCATGCCATCAAAATGATGCAGCATATCCCTGCCAGGGGTTGCATTCTTATCATTGAAAGGGAAGTATAGCAACACGTCATTATCAGGCTTGCCTTGTTGTAAAAAACTTTGGCAGCGGGCCACATAATTATTTAGTGTGCTAAAATCTTTCCAGAAAGGATTGGCGGGTGTAAAGTGAACGGCCGCATAAAAAAGCCAGCCCGGCCAAGGGTCATTTTGCGGCGAATAATTGGTACCATGCCAGAACACATGGTTTACACCGCCTACAAAATATTTGTCAACAGCCAGTTTTACATCACCGAGCGACGATTGAAAATGTTCGTTGAGCCAGGTAGCGGTTTCAGATGCAGCCAGCGGCTTACCCATCACGTTAGCGGTGGAGGTGGCAAATTTAAACCGCAGGATATCTTCCCCTTCAGTTTCAGGAATATCAACTACCGCATAACAATCGAGGATATTTGCAGGTGAACCGTGTGACTGATTCCTGATCATTTTCTTTTGGCCAGAGGCCCAAGTTTGCCATGGCTTTGTAAAATTATCGAGTACCAGTTCTGAGATTGTTTGGCGGTAGTCAACCAATACACGGCGGCTTACTTCCGAAGTGTCTCTTGCAAATAATTGTGGCAGGTAATTTTTAAGATCATACCCCCTGCGTTGCATAAACTGATCCAGGAAATCCAGTGTCCAGTTGCTCTGCCCCCTTGCATCATCCACTTCGTAACTATCATTAAAATATGCCCGGATGCCACTGATATCTTTTCCCTTTAATACGGTATCAAATTTGGCAAGGTAGTGTTTTAGTGCAGCAGCATTAAAGTGATCGATCACGTCTCCTTCGCCACCGGGTGCAGCTCGCTCTACCATTTTACCATGCCAACCAATAAACAATGCGGCCAGTTTCCAATTTCCACCGGTTGGAGGAGCTGTCCAGTTAAGCTTTCCGTTTGCATCTACCTTGCCTGTTAGCTCTGTTACTTCTCCTTTATCGCTATAGGCCATCAACGTATTTATAGGCAAAGGCATTTCATAACGTAGCTGGTCAAATGCATAAGATTGTAAATTTTTATTGGCGGCCACAGGATAGGATAATGTTTTAATATCCACCTGTTTCCCACCTACAGTTCTTACCATCGGTTGCTGTGTGAACAGTATCAGTTCATTTAATTGCTCCCCTTCTTTTAGCGTGTAATATTTAATGTTTACATTTTTGCAGGCATCCGCAGGTGTTACCCACGGGCCGCCAAATGGCCAGCCTGTTGCATTGGCAAGGTCAATACCCAGGTTTAAACGTTTGGCTTCGGCCAATGTATGTTGCAGCATTGCCATCCACTTCGGCGATAAAAAGTCAATGAATTTATCTTCTGCTCCTTTAACACCATAGATGGGTGTAATCTCCAATCCGCCGAGGCCAGCCTGTTGATATAATTGCATGGCAGCGGTTAAATTGGGTTTATCTACTGCACTTCCCTCCCACCACCACCTGGTCCAGGGCTTCACTGTTTGAGTAATGGCCGGCCATTTTATCTGGGCATGTGTGTATTGTAAAAAACAAATTAAGAGACCTGTTGAAATAATCTTTTTTATCATGTTGGAAACTGAATTTTGTAACCTCACCCCAACCCCTCTCCTGCGGAGAGGGGCTTAGAACCTTTTACTGTAAAGGGTTTTAGCAAAGCCATTGACTTTCATTTTTAATTTTAAATCCTTAATTTTTAATTCTTAATTCTTAATTTTCTCATTGTCACATTTTCACATCTTCTCCTTTCGTTTTATTTCCACCGCATACGTATGTGCTTCACCCTCAAAATTGGCCCTGAATATAATCCACTTCCCATCCGGGCTAAAATGAACATTTGGTTCCAGCTTGTATTGATGGTGTTTCATATTGACTAATTTTTCCGAAATGAATTTCTCACCCGACGGTTTAAATAAATAGATCCATTGGCCGTCCGGCGCTTTTGCTACTGCACCAGGGTCGCCGCCGTCACCGGCAAATAATGTTTCGGTTGCATTGGAGTTATAATGTACACTCCATTCATTTCTTTGAAGACTGTATTTTATTTCCTTGCCGGTGGCCACATCATAACCGCCTACAAAAAACGTTTGCCCCTTTGGTTGCTGAAGATCGAACCAGATGGTTTTGCCGCTTTTACCAAACCACTCATGCCCCCAGATTTCATTTTCGATTGTACGGTGATGGATCTGTGTGATCTTTTTTGTGTTTACATCAATGGTCCATAACCGGCTCACTTTATGCCAGGGGCCTTCATGGCAAAACATCAATAAAGCAGGATCCACAGAGGAGAACTGCACATGGTTCAGCCATGCGCTGTCGGTAAATATTTTATTTAGCTGACCCGTTTTTACATTAATGGTAAATAAGGTTTTAGGCAGCTTGGCTTCATAAATCAAATTGAAGTAGGAACTTTTATTAGGATTGTTTTTCAAGATTTCTTTTTCGGCATCAGTAGCTCTTGCTCCGCTGAGTAATGTACCATCCGCATTGATCGAAGTAATGGTTGCCTGGAAATCGGGCGGAAATACGTAAACCAGTTGTACTTTTTTTGTAGTATGATGAACAGAGAAAACGCTGTCTTTGATCTGGTAAAAAATTGTCTTTAGTTTTTCAGAAACGATCTCGCCGTTCATGGGGGATGAATGAAACGTAAGCTGTCGGATCTTTTTATCCTTAAGCCCTATGCTATACAACTGCCTATTGTTTGTATTGGCATTGGATGCTTCTATCCTTTTCATATCCGTGGCGTCACCCGGATTTTGTTTGCTACTGTTATAAAAAACCATCTCGTCGCCTATGAAAGGGTTGTTGTGAAAATAAAAGCTGGTGCTATTGCCCTGCATGGCAGCAGATAATTTTACTACTTTGTGGTGGGTATCTTTATCGGTCCACTCCGCAGGCATTTTCTTTCCGCCTGTTTCCAATAATTGCTGTGCCACTGTATTAAAGTAAATAATACTGCTGAATATTAAAATGATACCAGTCTTTATCATGTGGGCAGTTGATTAAGCAAATCGTTTTTAGTATAATGGAGACTACAATTTAGTTCAAATAAGCATCTATCCATCCTGTGGCTTCCTGCCCGGGTTTTTATCATCTAAGGTTTTATGTGCCGAAGGAAAATAAACAAGAGCATGAGTAAGGGGGCACTCCATTAACCTATGAAGATGGGAATGAATAAATCCGGCAACATTTCAAAATGTTAATCCGAGGTGCTTAAAAGGATAGCGCTTTGACCGATTGCACTGATTACTTGTAAAGATTAGAGGGGTGATTTTCCTTTTTTAACAGGCGGGTAAATTTTTTAAACGACATATCGCCCCTGATATCGAGCCGTTGGATCAAAAAACGGTTCTTTAGGGGCAGACGGTTGAGACGGTTGCCTATACGGAACGCTGTGAGAATATTATTTGAGGAAAGTGTCTTAAAAAAAGACGTCGTTTTCTCACAACTTTTTTTTGGATAGGCGCCATAAGGAAAAGCGAGACTGGACTGGAAAGGAATACCCAGTTTTTCCAACAAGGATTTAGTTTGGATAATATCCTCGTTTAACTCCAAAATACTAAGCTCATTATAATTTCTATGATTATATGAATGCAAGCCAAATTCAACGATCGATGGATCCATGGATTTTATATCACGGGAGCTTAAATATTGACCGGTTGACTGTCTTACCTTATTTTCGGGGCATTCTATGAAGGTTGCCACCAAAAATATGTTTGCCTTCATACCATACTGCAGCACCAATGGGTATAGGATGGCAAAATTGTCGTGATAGCCATCATCGAAGGTTATCAGAACAGGTTTGAGTGGTAATTGTTTTTTGTGTATTAGAAAATCAGACAATTGGCTTAGCAGAATGGGGGTATATCCTGCTTTATTTAAATAATGAAATTGTCTTTCGAGCATCAACGCCGGAACAGTAAGGCGATCATTTCCACTATTTACGGAAATTTTATGGTACATTAATACTGTAAGAATGTTGCCGCTTAAAGAACGGTATTTTTGAACCAGTATTATTGCGGTTAAGATAGAACCACTGGAAAGAAGCCAAAAAATCATGATCCTGTAGATATTTAAAAAAGAGAATAGTGGTGTGTTAAGTTTGATGTGACGTATTGATTCGTTGAATGCTCAATGATGAATGCGGATTGCTGGTATTTTGGCTATTGTCTACGCACAATTCACACTTAACTTAACATTACCCCTATTTTCATAGTCTCGTGCAGTTCTTTTAATTTTACATATTTAGCGAAATGGTAATAGGATGAAAAAACGGACCAACAAAAGCCTTTGTATCCATTAAAGCAATTTAATTCAAGCAGGTAGTATTTGAAGAAATTAAAAGGCAGGCCAAACAGAACCGCCAATAGTGATTTATTTTTTCCTTTACTAAAAGCTATTTCAGCAGAGTAGGTAGAATACCGGTTGATTTTTTCCATACACTGGTGCAGGGTTTGATAGCTATAATGCCGGATCGTTTGATCCAGCTTTTTTACCGCCCCTGAAACGAAAATGGATTCATGTACTTTATCTTCAGAAAACCCACCCTTTTGTTTATTGAATAATCGTAGGAAATACCTACCACTTTCCTTGCCATGAAGGAATTCTTTATTTAAAAAAACCAGGTTCATTTTAAATGAAAAACCTGCAAATCCTTCATTATCGGTAAGAGATTTTTTTATTTCCGTCACCAAGGCATCAGATAACACTTCATCAGCATCAATACATAAAACCCAGTCATGACTGGATTTAGATACAGCAAACCTTTTTTGAGCGCCATAACCATCAAACTTTTTTGAAAATATCCTACAGCCGAACTCTTTACAAATAGCTATTGTATTATCAGTGCTGAAACTATCCACGACCACTATTTCGGCACACCAAGCCAATTGTGATAAGCTTCTTCTTATATTATGTTCTTCATTATAGGTAATGATAACCGCACTAACAGGTGGCGAAAAACTTAGTCCTTTTTCTGTTACCCTTGTAGCCGCTATTTCATTACTTGCCGGAAACGTCTTATTTATAATCATACAATTTATATAGTTGGTTTAACCTTTTCAAAACATCGTTTAACCTGTTGATTTTTTTTCATACGAGCACCGCATCCCAGTCGGGATTATAGTGGCGGAATAATAATCAGCAAAAACCGCAGTATTATGTGTAATGGAAAATTCCAGCAGGATATTTAGAGGATATTGTATTCTAAAACAGGAAAAACAACAATACCCCTATCCGGGGTAAAAAAATTATTGCAGAGACTCAGAGCTGGTCGAAGTAAAAAATACGCTCTCTCCTGGATGAGCCACCAAATATGCCCAATCCATTTTGAACGTTTCCAACGGGGGAGACTAATTGGCTACTGGGAAGAGTACCAAAATCTGTTTTATATTTCTCGTATACCAGCAGGTAATCATACAATTCTTTTGAGGCAGATTTTAACTGTAACCTGACCCTACCCTTTTTTTGGGGGTCGATAAAAAGCTGGCGGTCCAGGTACAGTTTGGTTTTGTAGTTTTGGCCGCTAAAACTAAGGTCAGTAAAGAAGATACGGCGAAAAGGGTTGCTAAGGTTACCAATGCTGCTGTTAGCTGAATTAATATCTTCGGTAAATAAATTCAGGCGGGTGAAAATGTTTTGTGGCACGGTATCTTTTAAAAGTTCTATCCCGGGTATATTCTTTATCCGATCATATAAAACCTTTCCTTCCTGGCTGTCATAATTATAGCGTTTGCCAGTGTAATAAAAATACCTCGACAATTTTACCGATTCTTTAAGCCCTTCTATAATATAGAAATTCTCAAGGGTAGGATCATCCTGCCAGGTAATGGTAGCGGCCAAAACCTCTTTACCCTGGTAAATTTCAGCACTGGTATCAATTGCAATAATTTTAGGTGTAACTGGTATATGGGTGGTTGCTTTTACTACTCCAAGGGTAGGATGATTGATCTCAATGAAATAAGTTGTATTGGACCTGAAATACCTGCGGTTGGTAAATACGGTAGCAGGGTTAGCCAAATATTGGGGCCTCCAGTTGGGTAGTAAAGTATAGGAACGAGAACTGGCATCCTTAATTATCACGGTAGCTTCCTTCACTTTCTCAAACCTTATTAGGCCACTGTTACCTACTTTGATCGTTTTCCCAATGGGTATTTCCATCGAATCACCGGCTGTTATTTCCGCAAGCACTACTAATTTATCATCTACGAACTGGCTAGAGGTAAAAGTTTTTTTACACGAGTATATTGAAATAAACACCACCACAAGGAATAGCAACCTTTTGCAAAAAGCAATAAAGAAAACAAAACGATATTTGCTGTTTGCTATGTACATTTTATCAAAAGCTGAGTGTATAAGAAAGATAAGGCGTTACACTAAAAAGTTTATATTGAGTTGATACAACCAGGGATCTTTTTCCCAGGGTTCCTTCCAAATCATATAAATACTGACTTGGGGAACCATAAATATTGTATACTCCCATTGTGAGCATGGAGTTTATTTTTTTTCCAGGCAATTGGTGATAGCTGGCAGAAATATCAAGCCGATGATAAGGAAGGGTTCGGAACTGATTACTTGCGGAAGAATGATACACCAGCCGGTATTCCTTTGGAACCATCGGATCCGTGATTTGCCGGGCCGCATCAAAATCTGGATAAATTCTATCCGGAAGTGTAAACACGTTGCCGGTTGCAAAGGTCCATAACCCTGAAAAATCCCAGCGCCTGTTATATTTATAAGTAGCCGCAAGATTTAATTGGTGGCGACGGTCATATTTAAAAGGAAACTTCTGCCCGTTATTAATATCCTTAAATTTCCGCCAGTTCCAAGATAATGTGTAACCAACATGCGTTTGCCATTTGGCCACATTCCTATCCCCCTTTAATTCAATTCCGTACCCCCAGCCCTTTCCGGATTGTACATTCTGTTCCCAGTCGGCATTATTTAAAAACAGGTTTTTCCCCTCTACATAATTGGTAACATTTCTGAGGTATTTGTAATACAATTCGGCACCAAAAGAAATCTTTTTTATTTGCTTATATAAAAAGCCGATGTTGATCATATCACTTTCTTCTGGTCTTAATACAACGGTACTCGGTATCCATGCATCACTATTTATGCCCAGGTAAGGATTGGTAACCAGGTGCAAATATTGTGTCATGTGGTTATAGGAAAAATTTAACTGGTTTTTCGCACCTAATTTATACACTGCAAAAAAACGCGGCTGCCAAGAGGTATAATAAAAGCTGCCGTATTGAAAATGAGCTATATGAATACCTGGCCGCAAAAACAATTTGCTGCCAGTCTTTATTTCATTTTCATAATAAACCACAAACTCCCTAAATGAAATTGGTGGAAACGCTGTAAAATCATCCGGCTTATCAATAAAATCATCAGCCACATTGGTGTTAAAAGGATTCATATTTGTGAAGGAAACTTTTCCTCCAATTTCAAATTTTATGGCATTGGTGGAATAAAGTTCCAAATGACTTTGTGCGTACAATTGTTGAATTGAAGAAAAAGTATTATAAACACGATGGTCCTGCAAAGCGAAATTAATACTATCGTACAATGAGTAACGAAAGCCGGCAATATTGTTATACTTACTTAAACCAACAGAAGAGTTTACGAAGGCATGTGAGCCCAACAACCGGTTCCATGCCAGCGAAATAGCTTTATTTCCCCATTGCTGCTGGTTATTTGAATTATCCTGCTTCAAGTATAGTTGGTCATGTCCCGCATAGACATTCAACATCAGTTTGTCTTTTTTACCCACCAATTGAGTACACTTAAACTGAAAATCATAAAAATTTATATCTATCCCCGATTTCATTAAACGAAGAAATGGGTTTACCAGGCTTTGTCTGAATGAAAGCATCATGCTTGTTTTATCCTTTACTATCGGGCCGTCTAAAGTGAATGATCCCGCCAATAATCCAATATTCGCTTCCCCTTTCCATTTTCGCATATTACCGTCTTTGGTTAAAACATCCATAACGGAAGATACCCCTCCTCCAAACCTTGCGGGAAAATTGCTTTTATAAAACTGAATGGATTTCAATGATGTGTTGTTTACAATAGACAACGTCCCTAAAAGATGAGTAGGATTGAAAATAGGATTGCCATCCAATAAGAAAACATTTTGATCAGGACTGCCACCGCGGACAAGCATACCGCTTATAACCTGGGCGGTATTTTGAACACCTGGCAATAAATATAAAGAACGCACTGCATCTGATTCGCCCATGATCATATTTTGCGGGTTGCCGGATAAGTTTATTTTATTTTCCCCATTTTTTTCCAGCCCACTCGCATTCGTTGTAACACTTACTTCTTCAACATCGGTGTTAGGCAATAACTGGATGTCAACCCTGCTGTTATTTTCCATTTCAATTTCAATACTCTGTGTTATGTAACCGGCATACGAGATTGAAACGGTTTGTTTGCCTTCCGGTAACAATAAGGTGAAATATCCAAAGTTATTGGTGAGTGTGCCTTTTTGGGAAGAGACTTCCATGATTGTAGCGTCTGCAAGCGACTCTTTGCTATCGGCATCTTTAGTAATTCCGTAAAAAGAGTAGAAGGAAACGAAGGCATCTTTTGGTAAAGTTGTGGTTGAAGGTACCAGGACGACTTTATTATTTTTTTCGATGGCACTTACCTTTTGATCTTTCAACACCTGCTGCAATATCTGCCCAAGTGTAAATGGGCCGCCCTTCAATTCAACTATTTTACCTGCTTCAATGGAATTGTTTGCGTACTCAATAAAACTGCCGTTATGATGATTGATATCTTCCAGAAAATCCTTGACAGATCCTTTTTGAAAAGAGGGCTTGAATGTGCGTGAAAAAATAGGGTTTTTTTGGGCGTAGATGGTACCCATAAAAAAACAGGTTATCAGCAGTAATAATATGTTTGTAGGCTTTTTCATTACATGGTTACTGGGATATTTCAGCAGATTTTTTCGCTGAATCCCTTACCTGTAATGCAAAGAACCATTTTATTTTTTATAAAAGATGGTATTACCTCTTTCTTTTTTAACAGCAAGCCCAGTTATCAGTTTAATCTCTTCCACAACTTGTTCAAAGGACTGCTTTTCTACACGCATGTTGATTTGAATTTTTTCAATTTCAGCCTTATTTACCGGTGAAATGTTTACCGGTATATCATAGTAGTTGGATAAGTCATCCAGCACTTTTGCCAAAGAGTTATTTTTGAATATCAGCAGGCCGTTTTTCCATGAAATAAAATTGGAATCTTTTACCAGGCTTTGGTGAAAAACCTTATTTAAAAATACCGCCTTTTGACCTGCTGCCAGCATCACCTGGTTAGCTTCTTTTTCTTTATCGGCAACGTTTACTTTGCCTGTTACTACCACTATTTCATCCCTGTCTTCTTTTGAACGAACCAAAAAACTGGTACCCAATACTTTTACATTGGAATTGGCAGTTGATATAATAAAAGGTTGCAGTTCATTCCGACGCACTTCAAAATAAGCTTCCCCAGATAATTCTACAGAACGCATATCCTTATCAAAATTAACCGGGAAACTAATTGAACTCCCTTTTCTTAAAAACACATTTGAATTGTCGGGCAAAATGACCACTAGGTTTTCCTTAGCCGCAGCAATCATTTTTCGTGGTGCAGTATTGCCGGTATAAAAATACAGCCCGCCAATGAGCAATAAAACTGAGGCAGCCGCCACAGTTATTCTTTTAGCTAAGACAGAATAAATGGCAATCAGCGGAGCGTTCTTAGCCGCCTTTTCCGGACCAGCATTTTCTATTGCAGCATTCACTTTATTCCAGGCAGCGTTGGTATCAAAATCAGTTTCGGAAAAAATATTACGGGCTTCTGCCCAAAGCAGTTCCATTTTGTTATACTCCTGCCGGTTAGCAATAGCTGCATCCAGCCAGCATTGAAGCTCCTGCAATTCTTGCAGGGTCGCCTCACCACGCAGTTTTTTTGCAACAATGATAGTTATATGTTCGTCTGTATCCATTTAAGTTTTTCCTATGTATATAACTTGATAACTTGCATTACCCCTATCTTACCATAGCTATTAATGAAATAAACAATGTGGAACTAATAGACAACGCCTGCTGCTCTTTTAAAAACGAACGCATCATCCTGATGGCTTTTCCCATTTGATTCTCCACAGTTTTTACAGAAATCCCCAATAAAGCGGCAATTTGATGGTAGGTAAGATTACTCAAGCGGCTCAAAACAAATACCTCCCTGCATTTGGGAGGTAAGCGGTCCAATGCTTCCTTTACCAGCTCGTTTACATCCAGTTCTGCCTTTTTTTCTATCGAAAAAACCGGTGAGTCGCTTATTTTTTCCTGCCCGGTGTATTCTACCGTAAACAACTTCCTTTTTTTCCCCTGGCTGGTGATGCAGTTATTGTGTACGGCAGTAAACAAATAAAATTTAATTTCTTTTTTATCCAACAGGTCCTGTCTTTTTTCCCAAATCCTCAGCAAAACTTCCTGTACAATATCCTCGCAGTCGTGTGGATCTTTAGTCAGTGTTAATGCATATTGGCAAAGTGGCTTATAATGTTCAAAAAATACCTGCTGAAATAATTCATATGATGAAAGGCTTTTTTGCATAGAACAAATTTCATAAAATTATTAGCACACAACCACTAAATATTAAATGCCGGCTACCTGTTCAACGTTGTTTACTTAAGCGGTTGGCGCCCGCCAACCGCTGCTGCGAAGTAGGAATTCCGTTTAGACTTTTAGACGTTGCATTTCTTTGTCGGCCACTATTAACAAAATGCCTGCGCATTCGGGATAGTTGGAAATAACATGGGAAACAATTGTTGGTAACCGCGGCCGGAATACCTGGAGAGCTCCCGGCCAAAATAAAACTGCTTAACTAAATAACATAGAATTATTTACGCGGCAACTATTTTAGTTCAAGTACCACTACACTTTGTGCAGGCAATTCTATCACAAGTTGGTCACCTTGTTTTTTTGCACCGGTAAACGGGCTGATTTTTATATTATTCGGATTTTCAAAGCTATTAACATCCGTCAATTTCTTGGAACTGAGTACCTCGCCTTTTATTGTCTTCCAATCAATGCCGGGCAATGATGTACGGATAGATATTTTTTTAACCGGATCAAGGTTTACGAGCGAGATATGCACTGCGCCAGCAGAATCCATGGAAGCAGAAATATTAACTGCCGGTATAGTTTTGCCATCCACGGTATATCCGGGTGAATTAAAACTGACGGGTAATAATTTTGCATCCATATGCACTTTATACATATCAAAAATATGGTAGGTAGGCGTTAGCAACATCTGGTTGCCTTTGGTAAGGATCAATGCCTGCAGCACATTGATGGTTTGTGCAAGGTTGGCCATGCGTACCCGGTCGCTGTGATTGTTAAATATATTCAAGGTAGAGCCTGCAACCAATGCATCGCGGAGACTATTTTGCTGGTATAGGAATCCGGGGTTGGTGCCAGGTTCCACGTCTGTCCAAATTCCCCATTCATCTACTACCAGTGCCACTTTCTTTTCAGGATCATATTTATCCATGATGGTAGAATGGCGGGTAACCAGTTCGTCCATGTAAATGCAATTCTTCATGGTATTGAAATATTCTTTCTCATCAAAAGCAGTGGCTGAGCCTTTTTTACCCCAACTACCGGTAGGGATAGTGTAATGATGCAACGTGAGGCCCCACATACGCCGCCCAACATTTTTCATAAGAACATCCGTCCAGTTATAATCGGAAGAACTTGGCCCGGTGGCTATCTTCATCAACGGAGCATTCCGGTAGTTACGGGCGTAGGTTGCATAGCGCCTGAATTGATCTGAATAATATTCCGGAGTCATTTCTCCACCGCAGCCCCAGCTTTCATTTCCCACACCCCAGAATTTCACACTCCACGGTTTATCCCTGCCATTTTGTTTTCTTAATTCCGTCATAGTACTGGAGGCATCCGAATTGAGATATTCTACCCATTTTGCCATTTCTTCCACAGTGCCGCTGCCTACATTGCCGGCAATGTATGGCTCGCAATTCAGCAGGCCGCACAATTCAAGGAATTCGTGTGTGCCAAAACTATTGTCTTCTGATACCCCACCCCAATTGGTATTTACCATGTGTGGGCGTTGCTGGCGTGGACCAATGCCATCCCGCCAATGATATTCATCAGCAAAGCAACCACCCGGCCAGCGCAGATTAGGCACCTTTATTTTTTTTAGTGCTTCCACAATGTCCAACCGGATACGGTCCTTCTTTGGAACATTCATTGAATCGGCTACCCAAAAGCCATCATAGATACAGCGGCCAAGGTGTTCAGAAAAATGGCCGTAAATATGACGGCTAATGGTGGTTTTGGGATTGCTGGCGTCAATAGACATACCAGTAACCACCTGTGCAGAACTACCCAAGCCCAGCGCCACAGAAACAAAAAACAGAACAACAAATTTTTTCATCGTGTATTATTTTATGATAGGTTAATGAGGTATAAAAGTATTGGTTTTTTCAAAATTAAGTTTATTTAGGTTTGATGTTTCTGCGGAAGCGTGCGCTAACAGCCGAAATGGATCTTAATAGCATCAATACTTCGTGACATGTCATCCAATCAGAATTATTCGAAATGTACCGCATATAAAAAAGAGGCCACCCCTTTGGAGACAGCCCCTTTTTTGGAAATATACCTATGACATTTTTATTGTAAAATGCCAGGCAGCAAATCATTTATGCGGTTACCTGGCAAGGTATCGTATCGAAGTGCCTGACCCGGGGATATTAGCAGTGCCACCGGCAAACTGTGTACCTACGGTAGGGAAGGCCACCAGTTTTTGTCCACTGGGCAAAGTAATATCTGCACCAACATCGAAAAAATTGCCTGCGACGATCGGGCTCCCAAATAAACTGATCAACTCTGCGCCTGACACTTCAATTGTAGCGGGTAAAGTGGTTACATCTGCCTTCAATGTTTTAACAACCGCTCTGTTGCCATTTTTTATAATTACTATATCTAATTTTTGTGGTGGAATATCTCCTGGAAAAAGTAAGCCTACATCAAACTTACCCTTGAATAAGGCAGGGCCTTTTGCTACATCAATAGCCGCATCGCTGTTGACCGCGATGGCAATTTTTGGCACGGGTACACGGGTCAGGTCAGGTATTTTAGGATTATCCGATTTGCGGCAACCAAACAAAACTGTAATGGCCAGCAGGCTATATAAAATTGCTTTTTTCATAATTATGTTTTTAAGATCGGTTTTTAAAACTTATAAATAGTACAACATTATGGCATCCAAAAAACCTTAAAACTATTTACCAGGTCTTTTTGCTTTGGTGCATTTGAATTAGTTTCAAGCTCGGGCTGGTTCCATGGCAACGAATTTGGATATGGCCTTTGCAACTGAACTTGCACGGCAGGTTGCGGGCCAACAATCTGTGGATTGCCATTCAATGGCGGCTGTGCAAAACCTCCCGGCGCCATTGCCGGATTGGTGGGATCAAAAAGTATGGGATAGCCTGTTCTGCGTATATCAGTATAAGAATCAACCGCACTGCCAAAAGCCGATATCCATTTTTCTGTAATGATCATCTCTAATTGCTTTGCCGCACTTGCACCGCTGTACTGGGCCATTATAGAAGAGATGTAATTATTAACTGGTGTGGTGCCACTCAATACAGGCACGGATTGGGCTGGTTTTATATAAGTAGATATTACATAATCTACCTGCTTAAAAGACTCTGTAATGGCAGCGGTCAATTTTGCTTTTGAATCCCCGGTAATTACGCCTGTTTGGATCAGTTCTGCTTCCAGGTACAGTTTATCGGCATAAGTAATAAACCGGTAAGGAGCAGCACCGGTGCCACTGGCGGCATTAGCTACTCCACCCTGGCCATCATCATATTTACCGCCCACCGGGTAAATACCCATCAGGCTGATAATATTTTGGGCATTCCGGTCCCTGTTGGGGCCTCTTGAACCAAAGTAAATAGAAATGAAGGCGCTGTCACGGTACTCAGTAGGGTCTGGTGTTACCGCTGTTTTCTTTACCTGGTTATAAAAATAATAAGGCACCCTGGGGTCTGAAATGTCAAATGTAAAATGACCCGGCTTGTAGCCTTTTAAAATTTCATAGAACCATGGACTCACATGATTGCTACGTTGCGTGGCAGTATAGTCGCCAAAGCCGGGATTCCTATCATCCGTAGCGCCGTTGGGGCCGTAGGGCAATAAAAAACTTTCGTTGGCAGCATTGATCAGCTTGGTGGGATCACTTAAAAGCTGGGTTACCTCTGCTGTTACATTCCTTACCTTTCTTTGTTGTGCATATAGTTTTAATTTGATGGTATTGGCGGCCTTTACCCACCTTGCAACATTTCCACCATAAATAATATCATCCGTTTTCGGTTTATGCAGGTTAAGTGCAGTAGTATTATTAAGGTCTGCAATTGCTTCATCCAATAAAATCAGCAGCTTGGGATAAATGATTGCATCATCATCAAACTTCGGATAGCGGATGTTGGAATCCAGGCGGTTTGCTTCAGTATATGGAATGTCGCCAAATGCATCTACCATTTGGCTATAGCCGTAAGCCTTTAAAATTTTAGCGATCCCCACATATTGGCGGTCGCCATCTGCACTGGCTATCTTAATGATTTGTTCTAGGTTTTCGAGAGCGCCCTGGTACATGGTAACCCATGCCGTGTTGATATAAAAACCACTACCAGTGTAGCCGTATTGATCCTGGCTTTCACGGGTAGACAACTGGTGAACATATACAGAAAGTATTTGTGATAGTCCGCCCAGGTTTCCATTACCAATCGCCAAGGCATTGCCGATTGAATTTTGTGCCGTAGGAAGCAATTTTGAAACCTCTACCCTCAATGGATTATTAGGGTCTTTATTGATATCCAAAAAGTTCTTTTTGCAGGATGCCAAAAGCAGTACTACCGGCAACACGTATACTATAAGTTTTATTCTCTTAAGCATGTTTAAAAATTTTTTCAGTTATAAATTAACTTTCAAATTGATGCCGTACCTGCGAGTGGTAGGTGCAGCAGATAATTCAATCCCTTGCACTGATGTGGACCCAAAGGAGTTGACCTCCGGATCGAAATTGATATATTTTGGAAAATCAGGTGCTATATACCAGAGGTTCCTGCCAGACAAACTGATGGTAGCGGAACCGATTGGCAATTTCTTAAACCATGATTTTGGAAACTCATAACCAATGGTGACTTCCCGCAAACGGTAAACGGTAGCATCGTAAATATTCCATTCATACGCGGTATTGCCTGCGAATGTGGCACCATTATTTGTGTTGGGTGAAAAGTATAGATCGTTGGAAGTAATAGCCACTGTATTGGAGATTGTCTTACCTCCATTCAAAATGGCCTTGCCGGTAGAAGGGTCACCGTATATGCCTGGGATGATCCAGTTGCTAAGCCTGTCCTTTGTATCCAGCGTAACGCCCCTGCTCAATATTTGCGGAACGGTTACTGAATAAAGATCGCCTCCAACGGTCATATCAAATAATGCGCTCAGGAAAAAACCTTTGTAACTAACGGAATTGGTAATACCTAACTTATAATTGGGATTAGGATCGCCGATCATATCCAATTCATTCGCTTTTATCATACCGCCGGTAGCTGGGTTTATCAGCAAGGCACCAGTGGCACTATCACGAATCACTTTTTCACCCCGTAAAAATCCAAATGGCTTTCCGGCTTCGAGGTAAGGGCCAAAATTATTAAACAATGGCCGTAGCTGCAACCGGTCAACTCCTTCAATCAGTTCTTTCACCACATTCCTGTTACGGGTATACGCTGCATGTACACTCCAGCTAAAATTCTTTGTTTGTATTGGCCTTACGGTAAGGTCAATTTCTATTCCGGTATTATTGATTTTTCCGTAGTTGGTATTAAATTTTGCATAACCTGAGGAAGAGGGAATTGATATCGGTGCTATCAGGTTGGTGGAGTTTTTGTTGTACCAGGAAAAGTCTATGTCGATCCTTCTTTTAAAAAAACTTAATTGGGTACCTACTTCTATTTCTGTACTAAACTCTGGTTTTAAATCACGGTCGTTGGCTCCGTTGGATGCCGTAGCTGTCGGCTGTCCGAGAAAGTTAGCACCCAGGTTAAAAACATTGTCCAACGAGTAGGGCAGTGCATCACGGCCTACCTTAGCCCATCCGGCTCTCAGTTTAGCAAAGTCGAGCACGTTGCTTTTCACCTGCAATGCATCGGTTACAATCAGCGATCCCGAAACAGACGGATAAAAATAACTCCTGTTCGCTTTTGGTAAAGTTGATGACCAATCATTGCGGCCTGTTACTTCTACGAAAGCAAAATTTTTATAGCTTAAAGTAAGGTCACCAAATACACCCGTTAACCGCTGGCGAATATACTGATCCCCAAATTCGGGGTTAGGTACGCCATTTACAATTGGACCGAAAATTTGCTGCGACGTGTTGCCCAATGTGTAAATACCACGGGTAATAAATTTATTACCGGTAGCAATTTGCCGGGTGGTGGTGCGCTGGTTTATGTTGTTGCCGGCAACCAGTTTTACACCAAAGTCCTTGTGTATTGTGGGAGAAAAAGTTATAAGAAGGTTTGATTCTATCTCCTGCTTTCGGTAATTTTCCAATACAATTCTCCCCAATCCTTCCGCAGCCCTTGAGCTGATCTCGGTTATTTCTCTCCTGTTCAATGCACTCACATTGTTACCGAGGTTATAGTCTACCCGTATCCATTTGTTAATATTAAAATCTGCATGGATACCTGCAATGATCCTTTCTTCATAGCTGGTGGTTACATTGTTTCTTGCCGACCAGTTTGGATTATCAAACTGACCTCCGCCGTTCCAGGTGAGGTTATTTCCTGCCTTATCCTGGTAAGGCAAATCCGTATCCCAGTTGCGGCCTAAAAATAAGGATCGGGCAAACAATGCCGCAGCGCCATCCGTTTGATTATTGCCAAACGCCCCACCCTTTTGTGTACTTCGTGAATAGCTTAAATTTCCACGAACATTTAAACCGATATTTAATTTCGTTGCACCTCCGAGTCCCACATTGGCCCTGTTATAACTCGAATTAGGAACATATCCTTTTTGCGTTAATTGGGAGGCGGTTAGTGAAACAGAATTTTTATCATCACCGCCATTTATACCGATTGAATTTTCAAATACGCTTCCCTTATTAAAAAGATTTTTAACATTATTTGGAAAAGCCCGGTATTTTATATTGCCTGAGGCTGGAAATAATTCAGGGTATGCAGCTTGATATGTAGCAAAATTGGGTACTGAATCCCGGGCGCTGAAAGCGGGACCCCAGGAGCCATTGGATGCAGGGGAAAAAAGAAAATTGGCCCCTGTTCCATAATCATTTTGATACTTAGGCAGATTAGCAATCTCTTCAACTGAAGCAGAACTGCTATAGGTAATCTCCAACCCTTTTTTACTGCGGCCGGCACTACCGGATTTAGTGGTAATGATCAGTACTCCGTTGGACGCTCTTGAACCATACAAAGCCGCAGCCGATGAACCTTTTAAAACACTCATCGAGGCGATGTCATTGGGATCAAGACTGCTGATGCCGCTTGAATATGCCGAGCCACCAACTGATTGGCTTGTAGTAGTAACCTGGTCGTTACTGAAAGGCACACCATCCACCACAATCAATGGTTGGTTGTCACCAAAAAAAGATGAATTGCCCCTTATCTGTATGCGGGTTGCAGCACCAGGCGTGCCCTGTGATGAGCGGATATCAACACCTGCTACTTTTCCCTGCAATGATTTCAACAAGTCGGGCTCCGACTTTTGAAGCAATGAGGCAGGATCAACTTTACCTACTGAGTAGCCCAATGCCTTATCATTTCGCCTTATGCCAAATGAAGTTACCACTACTTCTTCCAGCCTTCTTTCTTCTTTTGCCAATACCACATTTAAACTGGTTTCGGTTCCCAAATCCACTTCCTTTTGCACAAAGCCTACCATAGAAACAACAAGGCTTTTGGCATTTGCCGGAACGGTAATTCTAAAAGACCCATCAGCGGTGGATTGTGTACCCTGCGCCGATCCTTTTACCTTAATAGTGGAACCTGTAAGTGGTGTGCCTTCTGTGGTTTGAATTTTTCCTGTAATAATTTTGGTTTGCGCCTCGGCAAATATTGCCAGGAAAAAAAGGGGGACAAAAAATAATAAATGTTTTCTCATACGTTAAGTTTTGCTTTTTGACTACATGCTCATAAACTGCCATTGTTTTAATAATGGTATCAGTTTAATCACAGGTGGTACAGAAATAATAGACTACCAAATTAGAAATATCGACGCTGGGCAGTTTCGGTAAAAGAGTGAAGTATAAAAAACAGGTGCTCACTTAGAAAAAATGGGGACTGATTAAAAGCTCGGGAACAGTGCTTGATTTACTTTTTGGTTATTTAAGTAGCACAAGGCTATAAAAAAAGGGTCCCCTGTGAAAACAGAGGACGTTGTGCTTTACTAAAACAAAATTTAAGGCACATGAGAATGAGGTGTGTATATTGGTACAATTAAATTTTTGTTGGCTATGTATTTTTAATAAAAGTAAATACATTCTATTTTATCCATGATCATAAAATGATTGAAGCATGAATTTTATACACCGAACGCCGAAAAATAGTTACTGAAATGTTTTGGGGTATCAATATCCCTGGCGAGATTGTTAAAAATAAAAATAGAAGGCTTTATAACCAGGCTGGTTAGGTGCAGTAACTGGCTTGACATTAAGCGTTAAGCGTGGCTATGACAAAACGATCGATCCAAGATTCACCTCGAGATAGGTTTTCACCATTTCTGTTTCAATATTTACACTAAGCTGGTGACTGCCGGGATACAAAATATTTAATCGCTTTTTTATCTGGTAAATAGTATCCCTTTTTGAGTTGGTAAGTGTAGAGGTTTGATGTGGTTTACTATTTTGTATTTCAAATTTTAAAACATCTTTTACCACCGATAACCTGATCACTATAAAATCTGTTTGGTCATTTTTATTTACCTGTTGAGAAAATATATTTTCTGTCAAGGGTAAAAGAATGAACGAGGCGATCTTTTTTCCGGCGATTTCACCGGTAACTTCCATTGTGTAATTACAATGATCTTCCACGCCCTCTTTTTCCAGTTCAATAAACTCTTTTAGTATTTGTATTTCCTTTTCAATATCCACTTGTGTGTATTGGTATTGGCTTAAAGTAAAAAGGGTGATGCGTTGTAAACGGGCAATCATAGATGCTACCTGAGGCGAACTCTGTAATGAGATATCATGTATCCGTGAAAAAGTATGCGAAAGAAAATGCGACTGCGAATGATCCGTGTGAATAAAAGCCTCCATCTGTTCCTTTTGATAAGTTAGCACGTCATTCTCACTCTTTTTGATGTACCACATCTTTCCCAGTTTGATAGCCGCTGCCATGCAGCCTTCCATATTGAACGTAAGAAAGAAATAAAAAAAAGACCAGATCATTGAACTCCCGGTTCTCTGTCTCTTCATCCCATAGTATTCATGAATATGAGGAACAATGTAAATATTATAACTTCTGTAAATGAAAAAACCAATCAATGCAAATAGCAACCAGAGCATTACCATTTTCACATACATTCCCTTAAAAAGAAATTGGGGAAATAGAAAATAAATGATTGAATAACAGAAAGCCATATCAATGGGAGTAGATGACATTACTTCTGTAAGAGAGGAAAAAAAGGCGACATGAAAACCATACGTTTCTGCTCGTCTCAGGGTGGCCTCTACAGTAAAATAAGATATCCAGCCTAACCAGAAAAACACATGACGGGAGATTTTATAATTTGGATTATTTGAAAAAACAACGCTGTCAATAAACATACAAATAATTTGTGTAAATGCCCGGCAGGCAAAATCCTTGTGGCTGTCTTATGCCTTTCAAAAAGGTGAAACAAACTGTCAACTGCAACACTCCAACGCTTGCTTCAAAGATCAAAATAAACTTTTTCCGAAGTAAAATAAAATTAATATTCCTCCGGCCGTGCTTATCTGAAATTGTTGGTTAAGGCTTTGTAGTATGAGGTTCGGATAAAACAATCTTGCGCCAACTATTAAACAACGATCATAACCTAACTATTACAATAGGGCTAAACTGTAACATTCCATCAGATACTGGCAATCCATTCCCTGAAATTGGGTGCCGTGTACTGGCTCACCTGTATATCCCCTTTCATCCATTCGGGCGACGAAAGATGAATTACAATTTTGCCGTATTCAATTACTTTGAATTCTTTGATGGCATCACTGTTAACGATCACACTCCTGTTTACCCGAAAAAAATTCCGGGTGTTCAATGTCTCTTCAATTTCGGCCAGGCATTTATCAATAATATATTTCCTGCCAGAAAAATCGATCGCAAAGATCAGGCGATCCACGGAATGAAACACGGCAATGTTTTTTATATTCAGCGGGATATAAGTGTTTCCTCTTTTGGCAATAATTTTACTTTTTATGGTAATATTTTCTTCGGTTTTATAAGATTGTACCATGGTAAAAAATGAGGGAGTTATCATTGCGTAAATAAGCTACCTCAATATGACAAAAAAAAACATTGGTTCATTCGAAAAAACTGAACTAAATAACCGAAACAGGAATTATTTAAACTTAAGCCCGCAAAATGAATGCTGAAAATGCAGCCGTACTTTAACTGGTAACTACGTCAAATAGCCTGTAGCCAAATATTAACCCTTCCGGAGCTTCTGCCAGCTTTGTGGAAACCATTCCTTTTTATACCGCTATTATTTTAAAACGCCCCTATTTAAGAAAAATAAAAACCACCTATCATCTTTTTAAACTTTAGTTTAGCAATATGGTAGACTAATGGGAAATTGTGAAAAATAAAATTAACATACCTGCTTGCAGCTCTGCCACCTAAAAGAAAAAATAGCATTTAATGACAGTTAAAAAATTGTCATCAATAAGCCATGGTCATCAAAAATTACATAGAAATTATCGCAAAATCTTTAATGATCCCGCTTGCCGGTATTTGCCTGCCCTTACTTACCGGCCTGTATCACTACCTCGGCTACTCCGCCACCGATGCTTTTTTATATGTGTGGCTGCCTTGTATTTTCATTTCATTTTTTATTTGGGAGGCCAACATAAAGATCATGCGTCACCTGAGAAATAAATGGTACCGCAAAGAAAAGAATATGTACAGCGACTTTACAAGACGTATGATCATTCATATTTTGTTTACGTTTTTAATATCCCTCGCAACCCTGCAACTCATCATGTACATCGCAGGTAAAACAAATGGAGAAATCCTTTTTAAAACATGTGGGGCCATTATTGTTTTTGTAATTATAGTGACCTGTATTTATGAAATAATTTACCTGACTGAAGAAAGAGAAACCAGTACCTTAAAAGCAGAAGAGCTTAATTATGCAAAGTCTGAGGCAGAACTTACCGCACTAAAGAACCAGATAGACCCGCATTTCATTTTCAATTCGATCAATACCCTTTCCCACCTTATTAAGACGGCTCCCGATGTTGCCTATTTATTTAATAATAACCTGGCAACGATTTACCGGTATATTCTTTTCAATAAAGACAGAGAATTTGTTTTATTAAAAGAAGAACTTGAATTTGTAAGCCACAATTTTTACCTCTTCCGGATACGGTATGAAAAGGCAGTTAATTTACGGATAGAAATAGCAGATGTAAAAACAGAGAATTTTCTTATTCCGCCGATTTCACTACAGTTGCTGGTGGAAAATGCAATAAAGCACAATGAATTCAGTGACGGGTTGCCAATGAGCATTTTAATACAGGTAAATAATAATTATGTTACCGTTAAAAATAAAATTATACCGAAAAAATATTTTATCCCCTCCTCTAAAATAGGATTACATAACTTATCCAACAGATACCGGATCCTCACAAAAAAGGAGATAATCATTGAAGAAGATGCCGGATATTTTATTGTTAAACTGCCTCTTTTAAGTTATTGATCATGCTGAAAATACTTATTATAGAAGATGAGAAACCTGCCTTGGAAGGACTTCTGCTAAAGCTTGAATCGCTCAACCTGGATATTAATGTTATTGCGACAACAAGTTCGATACAGGAAACCATCCATTGGTTTAACCATAACCGCCAGCCCGATCTTATCATCATGGATATCCACCTGACAGACGGGCTGTCATTTGGTATTTTTGAGGCTACAACAATTACTGTTCCTGTAATTTTTTTGACGGCTTACGATGAGTTTATTATCAAAGCTTTCGAATACAATGCCATCGATTATATTTTAAAGCCGGTGGATGATAACAGGCTGATGGAAGCCATCAGGAAATACTATTTTCTACAAAAACATTTTATTGCAAATTACTCATCCCTGTTAAGTTCCGTAAAAGAAAAGAATCAAAAAAGAAACAGGATCATTGTAAGAAAAGGTATGGAATTTCAAAGCTTAAAAGCAAATGATATTGCGTGCTTTTATACTGAACATAAACTGATCTTTTCCATAGATAAAGATTCAAAAAAATACCTCACAGAAGCCCGCAACCTTAGTGACCTGGTTGAAGAGTTAGATGAAAGTAATTTCTTCAGGGTAAACAGGAAATATATTGTAAATGTGAATTATATAAAACGTTTTATTCCTTCAGAAAAAAGCAAAGTGGTCATTGAATTAACCATCCCTGTGAACGACGAGATCATTGTGAGCCAGGAAAATTCTGCTGATTTTAAAAAATGGATGAACGGGATATAAAAAATTTCTTTTGTAGAAACAGACCGTTGTAGTACCAGGCCGGAGCCTTTTTTTGCGAAACAATAATAACAATATTCATTGTACATTTGATGCCATAAACATCTACACAATGAAATCTACTATCGTTATCGAATATTGCCCCAAATGCAATTGGTTATTAAGATCCGCTTACATGGCTCAGGAGCTGCTCACTACTTTTGCGGATGACCTTAAAGCAGTAACATTACAACCCAGTGAAGTGAATGGCGATTTTCATATTACCCTCAACGACAAAAGAATATTTGACCGCAAAGAATACGGTGGCTTTCCTGAAATAAAAGAATTGAAACAATTAGTAAGGGATATAGTAAATCCCGGAAAAGACCTGGGGCATGCAGACACCAAACCACACCATGCCGATCACCTTGACGTTAAATAATCATACTATGTTGGGTGTAATTTTATGTGGCGGGCAAAGCTCCAGAATGGGTAGTGATAAGGGCCTGATTAAACTGCATGCCAACACCTGGGCGCAAACCGCAGTTGATAAAATAGCATCCCTGCAGTTACCGGTATACATATCTGTAAACGCCGTTCAATACAACGAGTACTTATCTGTATTTTCAGAACAACAATTAATCAAAGACAATGAGGGCCTGCAGGTAAAGGGCCCGTTAGCGGGGGTATTAAGCGCACATTTGCAATATCCTGATGAAGACCTGGTGATCCTGGCTTGTGATATGCCGCTAATGGACCAGGCTATATTAAACGAGTTGCTTTCACTGTACCGTGAACATCCTGAAGCAGATGCATACATTTTTACAAATGATGGTGAACCAGAACCGCTTTGTGCGATTTATACCGCCAAAGGCTTATCGTATATTTTACATTTATTAAAGTCAAAGGAGCTAAAGAAGCACAGCATGAAATTTATGCTTGAACACATTCGTATAGTGACCATTCCGCTAACTGATGAGCAAAAAAAATACTTCCGAAACTTTAATGCACATGCAGAACTAAACGGTTTGTAGTGCCAGTTTATTTTTATCAATTCTAACAAACTCATCTTTTGGCGCCTCACACAATGGGCAACCATAATCCACTGGCAGTTTCTCAAAAGATGTGCCTGGCAAAATACCATTCTCTGCTTCACCCAATTTTTCATCATACACAGTAAGGCACTGGCTGCATTGGTGCAAATAGGTGATTTTTAACGGTGCCGCAGACGCATCTTTTTTAGTTACTTCTTTTTTAGGACTAACGGTTAGCAATGATTGGTGGTAGGCGTAATAAGAAATGATGGCCCGCCTCAATTGCTCTGCTAATAAAAATTTCGGGTTGCCCGTGCTGTAGTTAAATCCCGTTCTTTCATTCGGATTAAAATCCTTCGCACATAAAATATCATACACGTGAAAAAAGCCAATGCCCGCAATACTGATCAGCGGGCGTTTCCTAACCAGAATGCTGCTAAACACTTCACTCTTTTTTCTTGTTTTTATTCCTATGCAAATCCCGAATGTACGGGTATCATCAGTGTGCAGGTCCTTTAATAAATAATTCTTTAATTCAAGGCCTTCCTTGCAATTATCTTCTACCTGGAAATTGAGCTCGTTGGCGGCATGGCGTACATTTATCTGGTGTTTCGCAAGCAGGTTGTTCCAGTATACCCGGTCTTTGTCCTCTATGTTTTTAATGATGATTGTCTTCCATGGGGTAGAACACAATTGACCTACCTTAGTTTGCAAGCACAACTGGCATAATTCCTTTAAAAATTTCACCGTATACATTTCATCCCTTCTGTAAATGCCCAGCCAGTATTTGTCGTGGTAGCGGTTCAACCCTTCATAATAAGGCAGGTTGAAAGTAGGCAGCGTAGCCGGCAAAACCGATGTTTTCGTGATATAATTTTGCCTGCTTACCAATTCAAAAAGGTCGGCGCCCTTCGCAAGTGCATTATCGTAAAACTGTTCCTGGTGGCGGAATATCAATTCTTCAATGTGTTTGCTCATACGGGCTACATCATTGGTGTACACCATTTCTTTCCACTCATAAATAATATTCGTTTTTGGAAAACGGATAAACAAATGCCAGAAATGCTGGGCATGCAACGAGGCCACCCAATTGATATTGCCGGTAAGTATCGGCGTAAAACTTTGGTTGCTGTCCGAGATATTTATTTTAAGCCGTGGCTGGTAATCCATCAGGTCAAAAATATCTTTATACACCCCTTCGCTTAACCATGTATTGGTAATAAAAACTTCCTCTGCCGGGTAAGAACTGATGATATTGGGGCAGGTATCACTGTCCACTTCATAGAAAATACCCTGCATATCTAACTGCTCTTTCAAAATACTATAGTGGTCATTCAACACTTCAAGTAATAACTGCTGGCGCAATCCAAAACTCACTTTGGCAACACCGGCTTTACCGGCGGCAATTAATATATTAAACAAGTCACCCGGTGAAATAATTCCTCCGCGGAAATTAATTTTTATCGTCAGCGAATATTTCATTGTAACATTTTTAATTAGAAATAATTCAAAAGCCTCTCAGCGTTTCTCCAACATTATACAATCACCATACTCAACTCCTCTACGTGTTTGGTTACACTTTCGCTTTTTGCACTTGTAGTATTCACCGCGTCTTCCAATATATTTTTTACTTCCGGCCGACAACTACCACAACCCATACCTGCCCCTGTCAACTGGCACAATTGCAACAGATCAGTACAGCCTTCCTTTATCTTGTTTTGCAAATTGCCCTCTCCTACTCCACTGCAACTGCAGATCAATTTCCCTATAACGGGCTCTGCCTTTTTACCACTTCTTAACAGTTGGATCCGTTTATCACTCAATTCTATCTTATCCTGTATCAGGTCACGAAACTCAAGAAACTCGCTCTTGTCACCAATTAAAATTGCACCCACCAGGCGGTCGTTGTGAATGATACATTTTTTATAATAACGCCTGGCTTTATCAATAAACACTACTTCTTCATAGGCCGGGTCATCCGGGCATTCAGCAAGACCAAGCGAACACAACTCGGTGCCATGCATCTTCAAAATATTCATCAGCAATGAGCCATCATACCAGGAGGAAATATCGCCACTCAGGTAACGTGCTACAATAGCCGCTTGTTGCTCGGCAGCCGCCGTGATACCATATAAAAACCCTTTGAATTCAGCGATCTCTCCTATTGCGAAAATGCTGTCATCGCTTGTCTTCAGGTACTCATCCACCACTACGCCGCGTTTGCATTCAATATTGGCAGCTTTGGCTATTTCAATATTTGGTACGGTGCCAATGGCAATTACAATTGCCTGGCAATCTATCAGCAATCCGCTCTTCAAACGGATACCGGTAATACGATCTTCGCCCAGGAACCTGTCTATCTCATCATTGTAATAAATGTCCACGCCTTTATCCACCAGTTCTTCATGCAGTAACTGACTACCCAACGGATCAAGCTGCCTATCCATCAACCTGGAGATACGTTGTACAATGGTTACTTCCACATTCACTTCCCGTAGCGATGCCGCCAGTTCAATGCCTAACAATCCGCCGCCCAGTACCACCACTTTGCCCTTTGCCGGCTCGATATGATCTTTAAAACTATCTGCATCAACCCTGTTGCGCATGGTGAATATTCCCTTCATTAACGGCACATCCCTTAGCATGGCTGCACGGCTTCCTGTGGCAAGCAATAAAACATCGTACTGGTGAAGCTTGCCGTTGCTATCTGTCACAGTTTTGTTTTCCTTATCAATATGTTCAATGCTCACCCCGCGGTGTAGCTTGATATTGTACGCTATCTCTTCTGCATCTGTCATCTTTACCAGGTTGCTCCATGGCAAAGCGCCGCTGATATAATCGGGTAATAAAACCCTGTTATAAAACGGGAAATTTTCCTTGCTGAAAATTTCTATCTGGTCATCGTCATTTAAAGCACGGTAACTTTTTACGAAGCCACATGCGCCTGCACCCGCGCCTACCACGATGATCTTTTGTGAGGTCTTTGTATAGAGTTTAACTTGTACTGCTGTAAATTTAAAATCAGGTTCCTTACTTTTCGGATCGACCGCATTTGCAGTCAGGTTATTGGCCCTGTTCAAATCATTGTTCAATATTTTTCCCCAATGCATTGGAAGAAATACAACGCCTTTCTTTATATCAGTTGAATATTTTGCTTTTACCCTTACCAATCCCTGGCTACTGGAAATTTCTACCAGCGTATTATCTTGGATGTTTCTTTCCTTTGCATTCTCCGGATGGATTTCCAGGAAGGATTCGCTGACATGCTGCTTTAATTTATTTACTTTTCCCGTTTTGCTCATCGTATGCCATTGGTCACGTATGCGGCCAGTAGTCAATATCAATGGGAATTCGTCATCAGGCATTTTGCTGCCATTGTGATCTGGGAAAGAATGTATGATCGCTTTTTGTGAGGGCGTATAAAATCGATGGTCCGTAAATAACCTGGGCGTTCCGTAACCGTTAGTTGCACTATCTAGCCCGGCAACAGCTTCCTTTTTATAAGGCCACTGTACTGATCTTTTCTCTTTTAGTATCTCGTAATTTAATCCACTAACATCTACATTGGTGCCTGCTGTTAAGGCAGCATGCTCTGCAAATATCTCACTGGCATTTGCAAAATCAAAACCTTTAAAACCCATCTTCTTTGCAAAGCGGCAAATGATCTCTGCATCCGGTATTGCTTCACCGGGTGCATCCACAATTTTATTGAGGTAACCAATGCGGCGTTCCGCATTCGTCATAGTGCCTTCCTTCTCAATCCATGAAGCAGCGGGCAATATTACATCTGCATATTTTAATGTTTCAGGTTTGTTGCTTACATCCTGTACTACCACAAACTTAGCTTTCTTCAATCCCTCTTCGGCCACCCGTACATCCGGGAGGCTTATCAACGGATTGGTACATAATATCCATACAGCTTTCAGCTTTCCCTCGTTCAACGCCTCAAACATTTCAGTGGCAGTTAAGCCGGGCTTGGATTGTATGGTGCCCAATGGTATTTGCCAAAATTTTTCTACATCATTCCGATGGCTTTCATTAGCCATATCCCTGTGTGCAGGCAATAAATTAGACAATCCACCCACTTCACGGCCACCCATTGCATTAGGCTGCCCCGTTAAAGAAAATGGCCCCGAGCCAGGTTTTCCAATATGGCCCGTGATCAAATTTAAATTTATAAGCGACAGGTTTTTATTAACCCCGATCACACTCTGGTTGAGTCCCATCGTCCACATCGTAATAAAGCCTTTTGCATTGCCGATATAAGATGCAGCTAAGCGTATATCACTTTCCTTCACTCCACATATCTCGGCTGCCTCGGAAACAGTTCTTTCAAAAACAGTTTGCCTGTATTTTTCAAATCCTTCTGTATGGTCTTGCAGAAAATTAAAGTCAATGGATCCATCTTCAATCAGGCAGCGTCCCATGGCATGATGCAGCGTGATATCAGTTCCCGGATTCAGTTGCAGGTGCACGTCGGCGATAGAGCAGGTTTGCGTCTTGCGGGGATCACTCACGATGATCTTAATGTTCGGATTCTTTTCCCTCGCAGCTTCTATTCTTCGCCACAATATTGGATGGCACCATGCAGGATTAGCACCTGCCACAAAGAAACAATCGGCCAGCTCAAGGTCCTCATAGCTTACCGGTACACTGTCTTCGCCCAGGCTCATCTTATACCCCACCACCGCCGAACTCATACAAAGCCTTGAGTTGGTATCAATATTATTACTGCCAATAAATCCCTTGATGAGTTTATTTACCACATAATATTCCTCGGTAAGGCATTGCCCTGATGCATAAAAAGCAACTGAGTCAGGGCCATATTTTTCAATCAAGGTTTTGAATACGGCCGCGGTCCTATCCAGTGCAGTATCCCAGGAAACCCTTTGCCGTGGCTGGTTTTTGCCATACCTCATTTCGGGGTACAGCAAGCGGTCACTGGTATCCGTTACCGTGTAATGAAGGTTCATGCCTTTACTGCACAGCATGCCCTTATTTACGGGATGGTCAGGATCGCCTTCTGCCTTTAAGCCGCCCTGCTTGTCTTTCTGCACGATCATTCCGCAACCAACACCGCAGTAGCAGCAGGTAGTAGTGCCGGCCCCCGGAACGGGTGCTTTACGAAGCGTATCGGTATTATTTTTAGGAACAGTCAAATTATTTATTGTTATTGTTTTCATTTTATGTACCAAACATCTGTCCTTCAATTAAGCATCGTTGCGTCGCACTCTTGTACATTTTATCTTTGGGCATCTTGCTCACATTGCTTGTTAAGCGCCATCTCTATTGCTATCTTTTACCCACGCTAAATCAGGCCTCAGACAATGCAACTTTCATTTTTGCATCTGCTTCGCTTAACGTTTCCACCGATTTAGTCACTGCAAATTTTGTAACCAATACAACAAGCGATACACCAATAACGGCATAACCGATATATTGAAACGCTTGCAGGTAAGTGATAGTGGAAGATTTGAACAAAAAGCCAAACAACATGCCGCCTACGTTTCCACCTGCGCCAACTATACCACTCACCATACCCACGTTCTTTTCATTTACAAACGGCGTGATTGCATAAGTAGCGCCATTAGCCATCTTCAGAAACAACGCGAATGTTACCATTGATACAATCGCCATCTCCAGCGAGCCTGCCATTGCAAAAAGGATTATACCACAGCCTTCAAGTAGTAACATGATAGCCAATAAAATCCCTTTGCCCCGCATACCATATTTTTTGCCTATTTTATCAGCAGAGATCCCGCCGAGCGCCCTTGCAAAAATATTCATGAAGCCAAAAGTACCTGCCCAAAAACCAGCAGCGCCCTGTTTCAAATGAAATGTATCAGTAAAATGCAATGCAGCTACTCCGTCAAAAGTAATTTCCATTCCGAAACATACCGCATACGCCAATGCCAAAGACCATACACGCCAGTCCGAAAGAATACTCCAGTCTGTTTTTCCCGAAGCTTTTTTCAGGCGGTTGATATCTGCGTAATTGCCTTGCGGTGTATCTTTTGTGTACTTGTAATAAACAAATGCCATTACCAGTAACATCACGCCTGGTAAGATCATTGCATATCGCCATGCTTCCGCTTTTGTATAGCCAAAGCCTACAATGGTTGCAAATATTACCGGCATCAGCATGTTGGTAACACCCCCGCCCAGGTTGCCCCAGCCGCCTGCCACTGCATTGGCTGTGCCTTTGATATTAGGCGCAAACATTACCGAAGTATGGAACTGTGTAATAACAAATGATGCTCCGATAACACCTATCGCTAAACGAAATAACAGAAAGGAAGTATAGCTATGCGCCAGCCCAACCAGCATCACCGGAAAAGCTCCTATAATTAATAAGGTAGTGTAAGTTTTCCGGGGTCCCCAGGAATCGCATAATTTACCTATGAGCAAACGGGCAAAAATGGTAGCTGAAACAGCCGCAATAATGGTATTGCCTACCTCCGATTTAGATAAACCGAGATCGGCACGAATTGTTGGCATTAGCGGCGCCAACCCAAACCAACCAAAAAAACAGGCGAAAAAAGTAAGCCATGTAATGTGGAAGGTTTTCATTTGAATACCTTTAAAACTAAGTACGTTCAGCGTGGAGAGTGGTTGATTCATTATTTTATTATTACTGTTTATAAATAAATTTAACTGATATCGTCAATCGAAAACTTATCAATTAAAAGGTTTAAAAGTTTATCATGTATGTCCATATATTCAGGCTCATGTACTATTTCTTTTTTATTTCTTGGCCTTTCAAGGTGTACATCTACAATTTCTTTTATGGTAGCAGCCGGGCCATTGTTCATCACTACCACCCTATCCGATAAGAAGATCGCTTCTTCAATATCATGCGTTACCATTACAATAGTTTTTTGACGGTGATCCAGGTTCCAAAGCTTTAACAACTCAATGTGCATGCTGCTTTTGGTAAGGGCATCCAATGCCCCAAACGGTTCATCCAATAATAAAATGGAAGGACTGATCGCAAATGCCCTGGCAATAGCTACCCGCTGTTTCATTCCACCCGACAAATGGCCTGGAAGTTTATCTTTATGCTCCCAAAGCTTAACCATCTTCAGCGTATCTTCTACCAGGGTTCTTTTCTCTTTCGCCGACTGGTCCGTAATTGCAGAATCGACCGCTTCGTAAATATTACGGTACACAGTTAACCATGGCAACAGTGAATAATTCTGAAACACAATACCCCTGTCCGGGCCAGGCTTGGTTATTAATTTTCCGTTAGCGATCACTTCGCCTGAAGTAGGCTTTACCATTCCGCTAATAGTTCCCATGAGGGTTGATTTACCACACCCTGAATGCCCGATCAATGAAACAATTTCACCTTTTTTTACACTGAGTGAAATATCTTTTACAGCAGTATAAACACCTGAAGGCGTTTTAAAACTAACTGTAACATTATTTACTTCAATGCTGTTGGTATCGCTGATTATTCTTTGTGAGCTAACACCGTGAGAAGGGACTTCTAAATTGATTGAATTTGTCATGACTTCAGTATTATTTTAAAAAATAGTGGTGGTTGTTTTTGTTGTTAATTATTACTTACACTTTTTTGCCTGGTAGCCCTTATGCTAGAATATAAAGAAACGCAAAACGGTGTGATGTACGTTAATATGATCTTAAGCGTGTTCTTCGCTGAAAAATTTTGTGCTAAAAAAATGTCATAACTATTTATCAAGTTGAGCAAACTACCAACAACGACAGCTACCATCAGCGCAGTTAATATATTTTTTTGGTTCATAATTATTAATTTTTAAATAAGGCCTCATCTAAAACTTTCGAGGCTTACTATTTTTTTAATCCTTAGGCTGCGTAATCAAATCTCTTTTGCAGTGCCATAAAAACCTTATCCAGCAACAATCCTACGATGCCTATAATGATGATGGCTACAATTATTTTTGCAACGCTGCCCCCATTAAATCCTTCTTCCCATATAAAATATCCTAAACCGATTCCACCGGATAACATTTCCCCGGCAACGATTACCATCCATGCAATACCAACAGCCAGCCGCAGGCCCGTAAGTATATGAGGCAATGAAAAAGGCAGCATTATTTTAGTTAGATATTTCCACTTCGAAAAGCCAAAGGCTTTGCCTACATTTTTGTGATCCTGCGGTATGGATGATACCCCGAAGGCAGTATTGATCACGGTAGGCCATAATGAACAAATGAATATCATGAATACACTCGCAGCAGGAGAATCTTTAAATATTGCAAGTCCTAAAGGGAACCAGGCCAGCGGTGAAACCGGACGTAAAAGCTGAACGATCGGGTTAAAAATTGACATGATGGTTTTACTGGAACCCATTATTATTCCAAGGGGTATGGCAATTAAACTACCCAGTCCAAAACCTATCCCCACTCTTAATAGAGAACTAAAAAGTTTGGTACCAATGCCTTTAATATCCGGGTCATTCTGCATTGGGTCTTGCATTACCTCTTTAAGCACCAGCCATGTCATTTGCGGGCTTGGGATTTCATTTTTGGTATAAAAAGAAATGAATTGCCAAATACCGCCAAGTATTACCAGCCCCAAGACAAAATAAAAAACTGAGAGCAATGTTTTTACGGAAAATGTATTTTTCATGTTGTTTACTTTTTGATAATTAAAATAGCATAAGGATGAATAAAAAATTGAACAGCTTGTTGATCGAACTTTTCATCCTGTCACTCATCCTCATTGCTACTCTGTAAAATATTCCCAATGGTATTTGATACAAGTGAATCTGGTACCTCTTATCCTAACTACCGTTTGGTTGTTTTTAAGTAAGCAGCAGGATTATTTGGATCAAAGGCTACATCGTATGTTGTTTTAAAAGCCTGCATATCAGGCTGCACCGGTACCGCCATTTCTTTTGCTACCTCTGCAAACAAATCTGATAATATCAATTTATCAGCAATGGCTTTGTAAGCCGGTTCACTTTTCAAATAACCAAACCTTACATACTGTGCTAAAAACCAAATGGCATATGATTTCCTGGGTGTGTTTACGACTCCATTATTGTAAAACGTCATGTTGTCATCTTTGTATTTTTGAACGCCTAATTCACAACCAAGATCATAAGAGCCTTTTAACCTTGCTTCAATTACCTGCATAGGTGCATTTACATAATTGGGCTTAGTAAGCCATGATGCTGCTTTTGAACGGTTGCCCATTACATCCAGCCATCTGCAGGCTTCAACAATAGCCTTCATTATTTTTTTGAGATCTTCCCTGTTAGTAGTAGCAAATGCGGCGTTAACCACCAATGCCTTTTCCGGATGATTCTTCCAGATATCCTGTGAGCTGATATGGGTGAAGCCTACATTCTGTGCAGCAGCAAGACCATTCCATGGCTCACCTACACAAAAACCTTCCATGTTGTCAACCCTCATGTTAGCAACCATTTGCGGTGGAGGTATTGTGATGATGCTTACAGATTTCTGATTGATGCCTGCAGCGGCCATCCAGTTACGTAACCATATATCGTGTGTGCCTCCTGGAAAGGTTTGTGCGAACGTAACTTCTTTACGGCCCTGAACAGTTTTTACCGCGCCGGCCGCCTTATTTACTTCCTTAAATCCTACTAATCCACAAAAATCTTTTGATAAAGTAATTGACTGCCCGTTGTTACTTAACACCATAGCAATTTTCATTTCTTTACCTGCAGTGCCTCCTACGCCTGTATAAACAGACAATGGCATAGAAAACAAACAATGTGCACCATCAAGCTCACCATTTAATATCTTATCTCTTACCACCGCCCATGATGCTTGTTTTTCCAACTCAACATCTACTCCGTATTTGGCAAACAATCCCAATTCTTTTGCCACCACTAATGGGGCGCAATCGGTTAATGGTATAAAGCCAAGTTTAATTTTCCGTGTAGGTGAAGGAACTTTAAAAGCGACAACGCCTGCCAATAAAACTGCGAGTGTTAAAAAAACAACTGATTTTTTTATGATTGATTTCATTTATTAATTTTTAATGTTGAATAGAAAATTTACCCTTTTAACTGTCACTTATGGTTGTTTGATTGCAACCGGTTTTGCATAAAAGAAATCAGGCGTAAAACGTAGCATTAAATAAAACCAGCTACCGGATTTTTTATACGTATCCGCTACTGCATCTGTAGTAGCCTGCCCTTTAGCAAATGCCATACTGTTTTTGGCATTCATAACGGAGTATCCCAATTCTATATTGGTAAACTTGTTCATGTTGTAATTCAACAGAAAATCCAGTTCATTTCCCAATTGCTTATCGACGAGGGTTCCATCAGCTTTCTTCATGTCTTTGTCAATGGAGAAAAGATGAAAATCAACACCAGCCGATATTGTATTGGCTGTATACTTAAATTTAAGATAGGGGTTCTTTAAGCCGCCCGCAGGTGAGCCGGTTCCTACATAAAAATAATCCATGTATCCCCAATGCTTGTGTGGGGTACCATACAAGGGATCGAATTTTTCATCTTCAGCTGTAGCTGCGTCATTTCCACTTAATACATCATAACCGGGGGTAACACTGATTTTGCCTTTTTGATACGTGGCAGCAACGGTGTAGTGATAAGCACTCTTCATTTTTACACCGTCCCTGTTTTTTCCACTTTGTGCATAATATGCAGCTTGTATGGCTATCTTGCCAAAGCCTGATGCATTGCCCATTGTGCGATTTACCATTAAGCCATATGTATACCTGCTGTTAGTACCACTGTAATCATATGTATCAGCGGCGCCGGAGGAAACAAATCTTTTGCCGTAAACATATCCTGCTGCGGCACTGCCAACTGAATCGGTTTTGTATTTTCCAAAATTGTCGTTAAAGAATAATGCAGAGAACTTTGTCTGATTGAATTTCTTGCTTATATATAAACTGGTGAAAGACTTATAATCCTGGTTGCCGCCATTTGTTGTGGGCGGATTTAGCCATACTGGAGCACCTGTTTTTGTACTATTGTTGCCGGCACTACCCGATGGTGCCATTGGCAAAATACCTGCAGGAGTTGGAACCAATACACCTGCTGAATTTTTTACATAAGGCGCTACATTGGAAGGAACATAGGAAGTACTGGTAACACCAAACGCATCAGAGTTTTGGTTGAATGCATATCCCACATCTACCTGCCATCCTTTGTGTACGGTTTTTAATAATGCCATATCATGGCGGCGTCCCTGTTGCAGCCAGTCGAGGTTTCCAATAAGCCTTACATCATCATAAATCAATTCCTGGCGCCCAATCTTTAAACTCATCAAATCAATTCCTTTTGCTTTGAAAGTGGTGTCTGCTTTATTAAACAACATAAGGTCAGCCCAGCCTTCATGCAGCATCAGCCGGTTGCCATCTGCATTGGAGATAGTTGATGCGTCCTGGCCCCATACCCTTACATCTTGCACACTGGCTCCAAATGTCAACCGGTCCCATTTGTAACCAAAAATTAAACGGGTACGCTGAGAGGTAAAAGCAGCAGCTTTACTACCTTTTAAAACAAGGTTGCCTAATCCATTCCGTACCTCTGTACGAGTTCGTAACTGACCTGTTAATGAAAATTGCCCGATCGCCTCCATGGACACAAGCGGGGCCATAAAAATCATTAATACAGAAATGTAGTTTTTAAAATTTTTAGCCATAGTTTTGTTTTTTTGGTTTTAGGTTGTGTATCAATTTAAAATCTAACCCCGGTTCAATTTCCACGTCGGCCGGGGTTTTTATTTTACATAGTTTATTTACTATCGTTGAGTATTCCGATTAACACTTTTCCATCTTCTACTTTTACCGGGTAGGTTTTAATACTACACTCATCACCAGTAAGGCATTCCCCAGTAACAAGGGAAAATGTTTTTTTATGAAACGGGCAGGCTACCTTAGGTTCATCCTGCTGCGTACCGATCATGCCACGGCTAAGGGCCATTTGCTTACGGTGCGGACATTCGTTTTGAGTAGCATACCATTCGCCACGGCGGGCAAAATGAAAAAGTGCAATTTGAGTTTCCCCATATTTAACACATACACCACCGTTAGCAGGTACATCCGCTATGTCGCAAGCTGCGAACCAGGTAATTGTATTTTCATTCATCAGTGTCATCATTCTTAATAGATTTTTAAAAAAGTATCATTATCCGGCATATCCGGGTAACATTTTCATATACCAACAGGGGATAATTATTCGTAAAGAATAAAAAGGCAAACAATCGTGGAAAGAATGCGGTCAAAAAAGGGTAAGCAAATAAAAAATAACAACCAATCATGGATCTTACATTCACAGGCAAATATCTTATGGCAATAATATTGTGATCTCTGTGAACTATTTAAGTCAAATTTTTTCAGCGGTACGAGCTATACTCAATCATGGCAAACTGATGTCATTTCCAATCTGCCACTTTTTTCTGATCTCTCATAGATTCAAATTTTATAGATGGATCTTTTACAGCGGGCGCATTTACAAAATGACTAAATCTTTTTTTGATCTCGGGGTTTTCAATGGCCTCTTTCCACTCACATTTATAACAATCGACCAGGGTTTGCATTTCGGCCTCCCATTGTTCAGCCATACCAAGGCTATCATTGACTACCACATTGCGGAGATAATCCATGCCGCCATCCATTTTATTGAGCCACGTAGCCGTTCTTGTTAATGTGTCGGCAGTTTTTATGTAAAACATCAGGAAACGGTCAATGTATTTAATGCAGGTTTCATCATCAAGATCGGCTGCAAGCAATAAGGCGTGCTGGGGTTTGCTTCCTCCATTACCACATACGTGCAGGTTCCAGCCTTTTTCGGTAGCGATTATTCCAAAATCCTTGCTTTGTGCTTCGGCACATTCCCGGATACAACCGCTAACACCACCTTTCAATTTGTGAGGAGAACGCAAGCCACGGTATCTTTCTTCAATACGAATGGCGTAACTAACGCTGTCGTGTAGCCCAAATCTGCACCAGGTACTTCCCACACAGCTTTTAACGGTACGAAGTGATTTTCCATATGCATGACCGCTTTCAAAACCTGCGGCTATCAACTGTCCCCATATATCGGGCAAATCACTCAGATGGGCACCAAATAAATCGATCCTTTGACCACCTGTTATTTTTGTATAAAGATTATATTGTTTGGCAACCTGGCCAATTACAATCAGCTTATCTGGCGTGATTTCCCCGCCGGGAATACGAGGGACTACAGAATAGGTACCGCCCTTTTGAATATTGGCTAAAAAACGATCATTGCTATCCTGTGCGGTATCGTTTCCTTTTTTTAATATCATTTCGCCCCACAAACTGGCAAGGATAGACGCTACCGGGGGCTTGCATAATTCGCATCCATCACCACTGCCCAACTTATCAAGCACCTCATCATAAGATTTTAATTCGTGTAGTTTAACAAGGTCAAACATTTCCTGGCGGCTGTAATTAAAATGTTCGCACAGTACGTTGCGTACATATTTCCCCTGCGCCTTCATGGTATAAACCATCAGGTCTTTTACCATTGGAACGCATCCTCCGCATCCTGTACCCGCTTTTGTGCATTTTTTAATGGCGTCCATTGTTTCGCAACCCTGCTCTGATACCGCGTTACAAATATCCCCTTTGCTTACGCTTTCGCAACTGCATATCATGGCATCTTCCGGCAAGCCCTGCACGCCTGCGCCACCTTCGTTTTCGCCGCCACGTGCTCCTAATATTACATCTTGTGGATTGGGCGGTAAAACGACTTTATTTTTACATGTCTGCAATAACATGTTATATTGTTCGGCATCGCCTACCAATACACCGCCTAATAATTCTTTACCATCTGCCGATATATTGATTCTTTTATAAATCCCCTGCATGGTATCTTCAAATACTACAGTCCTGATATTTTCGCCTTGCACAAAAGGATCACCAAAACTGGCCACGTCAATGCCAATTAATTTTAATTTGGTGCTCATATCGTAGCCATTAAATTCTTTATAGCCGCCACTCAGATTGGTTGCAACTACATCAGCCATTTCATAACCGGGAGCTACCAGGCCATAGATCATACCATTGTATAGAGCACATTCGCCAATGGCAAAAATAAACGGGTCGTTTGTTTCCAGCTTTTCATTTACCACAATTCCACCCCGGGGGCCAGTTTCAAGGTCGCATAATTTCGCAAGTTCATCCCTTGGCTTAATGCCGGCGGAAATCACCAACATATCAACGTCAATAGTTGTATTGTCAGAAAACTGCATTCCAGTGATGGTCTCATCCCCGAGTATCTGACTGGTATTTGTACTAGTACGTATTTTTAATCCGAGTAGTTCAAGCTTGTTTCTTAAAATAGATGAGCCGGCATCATCAATCTGGCGTGGCATCAGGCGTGGTGCAAATTCTATTACCTGTGTATTGGAAATACCAAGATCAAGCATTGCCTTAGCAGCTTCAAGACCTAATAATCCGCCACCTATTACTGCGCCTGTTTTTGCCTTCCTTGCATGATCCCTCATCATTTCAAGATCTTCGATGGTTCTATAAATAAAAACCCCTTGCTTATCTACTCCTGGAATAGGTGGGACAAAAGCAGCGGAGCCAGTGGCGAACACCAGGTAATCATATGTTTCGGTAATTCCTTTATGGGTGAATACAGTTTTGGATATGCGGTCGATGGATTGAACGGGATCTCCCAAGTGTAGCTTAATATTATTATCCTGATACCATTCTATGCCGGCAAGTGATAAATCTTCGGCAGTTTTTCCTGCAAAGAATTCGCTCAGGTGAACACGGTCATAAGCAGGTCGGGTTTCCTCTCCAAATACAATTAATTTGGCGTCCTTATTTTTTGATAAAAGTTTTTCACAGAACTTATATCCTACCATCCCGTTTCCGATAACTACTATTTTCATGGCAATGAATTTTTCAGTGACTAAATCAGCAAGCAATTATCGTATTAAAATTTTTCACATTTAATAATTAACCGTGATAACTTACAATTTAACACTAGTTATTTATTATCTATATCATAAAAGTACAATTTTAATTTGATTATTTTGTACATTTGGGAATAATTAATTATATATTTATAATATTAATATGACAATTATGATAAAGCCATTGGTTTCACTTGTAGGAGCCGGACCAGGAGATCCGGAATTAATTACACTTAAAGCGATTAAAACAATTGAGTCTGCAGCAGTTATATTATACGATGCACTTGCCAATGAAGACCTATTGAGTTATGCGGCACCATCAGCTATAAAACAGTTTGTAGGAAAAAGGTACGGATGCCATGCGCTATCCCAGCAGGAGATAAATATACTTATTATTGAATATGCGTTTTCTCACGGGCATGTGGTTCGACTAAAGGGAGGCGATCCGTTTATATTCGGCCGGGCGCAGGAGGAAATAGCTGCTGCACAAGAGGCGGGTATAGCAGTACAGGTCGTTCCCGGTATTTCAAGTGCGATCGCCGTGCCTGCTTCGCAAATGATACCACTTACCTGCAGGGGAGTAAACGAAAGCTTTTGGGTAACTACCGGCACCACACAATCCGGCCAAATATCTGATGATATAAAACTGGCAGCACAGTCATCCGCCACAGTAATAATTTTAATGGCGATGAGTAAGCTGGAAGCCATCATGGATATATTTAGTGCCAATGGAAAATCAGAAACGCCGGTGGCGATCATCCAAAACGGTACAACTCCTGAGGAAAAGATGGTGATTGGGAAAGTAAAAGACATATTCTTTAAATCACAATATGCAGCATTAACGAACCCTGCCATCATAATTGTGGGTGAAGTGGTGAAATTTCATTCACCACAATTTAAAAGTATTGTTGAACTGAATATGACCTATTCGGGTGATCAGCCTAAACACCGCTAAGGACTTTTAAAAACTTGCCGACGACGGTCATGATACTCATATTATTTTTTTAACTAAAGTATTGCCCCTAATTTACCAACCTATGAAAAATAACATAAAAGACTGCGACCTTCATAGCTGCTTTCTGTGTAGGCTTTGTTTACCAGAATGGTTACCCGCTATTAAAGCAAATAAAAAAACAATTCACTTTAAAAAGGGCGAATTGATTTTTAAAGAAGGTGATGAAGTAAAAGGAATGTATTTCGTTTTTACCGGCACAGTAAAAGTTCATAAAAAATGGGGTAAGGAAAAGGAGCTGATTATACGTTTTGCCAAACAAGGGGATATAATTGGTCACAGAGGATTGGGTGATGAGATTATTTATCCTGTTTCCGGCACTGCACTTGAATCAACAGCAGTATGTTTTATCGAACTTGATTTCTTTAAGGCGACACTGCGGATCAATACTGATTTTACCATTAGTTTATTAATGTTTTATGCAGAGGAGCTACAGCGATCCGAAAGAAAAATGAGTAACCTGGCCCACATGCAGGTAAAAGGCCGAATTGCTTATTCGTTGCTTTCATTGAAAACCAAATTTGGTATTACACCTGAGGGAGCGATTAATATAATTGTAAGCCGCCAGGATCTGGCTTCTTATGCAGGTACTACGTACGAGACTGTTTTCAGGATACTCAATGAATTTACGCAGGAAAAAATTATCGCCATCCACAATAAAAACATTTCTATACTGAATGATGAAAAGTTGAAGCGTTTGACAAGTGAAGCAGATGATTAGCGGTAACGGCAGCGATCATTTTATCTTAATCCATAACTCTTTTATTACTCATCTCATTCAGTCAAGCTGCATTAACCCTTTTTTTTGTATAATCCCACCAGTTCCCCAAAGCCAATAATATTTTCGCTCATTGCTTTTTCGAGCTGCATTTTATCTGCAGATTCCGGCAACTCAAGCAAATTGTTCAACGCATACACTTTAAAAAAATAACGGTGGGTGCCTGACGGCGGACAAGGCCCTCCGTAGCCATGTTTATCAAAATCATTTATACCCTCTACTCCATGCACTTCGTTTTCTTTTATGTGGTGCGTCACCGGTATATTCCATACAACCCAATGAACCCATGTTTTAGAAGGTGCATCCGGGTCGTCTACAATCAACGCCAATGATTTGGCTTCTTCCGGAATGTTTTCAATATCCAGTGGTGGGCTGATGTTTATACCATCGCAGGTATATTGACCCGGTATCATTGCATTATCACCAAAGGCGTCGCTGCTTACCTTCAGTGTTTTATAGTCAATGGCTTTGGTTGCTTCTTCGTTCTTCATATTACTATTAAGCTTGAGGTGGAGGAACTTCAGTTGGGATGTCAGGTTGAAAGGGTTCAACATCCGGAAAAATATCCGGGTTATCTGGTGGCAAAGGAGGATTTTCAGGAACAACCGGTGGTATTACTTCAGGCGCCTTTTCTGGTAAAGGCACTTCCTCAGGCTTATCGGGCGTTTCGCCTGGAATCCCTTGTTTGATACTTGTCATAAAATATTTTATAAGGCGTTTTTAAAAAAGCGTGTAGTTAAATAATCAATACTGGTGAAAAAGCTTGTCTTAGATTATGGGCTAAAAAATCATGCCTGATATTTCCTTTTAATAATCACCATAATTCCCCGGCCCTTTAACCTGCCGTTGATAATGTCCTTTCGGGATGAAACTGATTCTTATCATTTTGGCTCTAATCAGCGAATCATTCGAATGTGTCCTTCCGGGGCATAAATTTTGTTGCATATATCCCTAAATTGTAAATTTGTCCCAACAAAAAACTTGTCAATTATGAAAGAAAACAATCAAATTGTAACCAATCTGAATGACCTGTTACATTACAATGCAAGTGCAATTACCCATGCCGAAGCAGAACTGAAAAATGCCCTGCATTCATGGATAGAAAAAGCCAGTTCTATAAAATTGAAAGAAGTATTGATGAGGTATGCTGATTACATTCATCGCCATATGGACAAAATGGAAAACTTTTTTACTGAAGAAAAAGTATTTTCAATAACCCCAACAAATAAAGTGATCAAAGCGCTGATAGAAGAGACAGAGGAAAAAATGGAGATATGCCCTGAACCTGAATTGAAAGATGCCTGCCTGCTGGCTTCTGTACAAGAGATCAATCATTATAAAATAAGCTTGTATGGAACATCCGCATCCTTTGCCAATACCCTGGAAATGGATAGTGCCGCCGTACTCTTTCATGAAGCAGAAGTAAGTGAAAAACAAATAGATGACCGCCTGTCGCAGCTAGCCGAGCATGAGATTAACCGGTATGCCAAATCACCGGAACTGATCGCTAAATAGTCGTCCCTCAAAAAGTCGATTTTGCTTTTAGGGCAATAAAATTCCAGTAAGCTGCTGCAATATATCTGCAGATGAGTAACCAGCGTCTGATTGCCTCTGTACACCAGAGGATCATCGCTC
>JBDSAA010000171.1:0-48977 GCA_039922375.1 Ferruginibacter sp. | reverse complement strand
AAGGATTCGATTGAGTATTGTAAGCAAAATAATCTTGCAATGGTTATTACCGGCCTTCGTCATTTTAAACATTAAAGGAAGGCAAGTAAATGATCAACAAGTTACCTAGAGGCAAAGCAGGCGGCTACCTTGCCCTGGCTACCACCAGCGTGGTGTGGGGTACTACTTGGGTTGCAAGTAAAATTGCTGTGTCAGAGAATTTGCCACCTTTTCAAATGGCATCCATGCGACAGTTTTTTGGTGGCTTTTGCTTGCTTGTTTTTTTTCTGCTTTTTAAAAAATTACCTTTTCCCACTGTTAGACAATTTGGGTGGCTGGTGATACTTGGGTTGCTCATGTTTGTTTTCGCCAACGGTTTAAGCACGTGGAGCCTAAAATATATTCCTACCGGGTTGAGCGCATTGATTGGCGCACTTTATCCTTTTAGCGTAGTTATAATTGAGCGTCTTTTTTTTAACAGCCGTAATCTTACCGCACTTACTTTTACCGGCCTGCTGCTGGGTATTACCGGCATCGGGATCGTGTTTTATGAGAATGTATTTGAACAGCACCCGGAAGGATTTATGTTTGGGGTAATGTTGTCCGTGTGTGCCATGCTTTCCTGGAGTGCCGGCACCATGTTTATTGCCCGAAACAAGATCAATATGAATCCATATTATGCTACCGGCTGGCAAATGCTGATCAGCTCCTTTATATTATTTATCATTTCACAAACAACCCAGCCAGTTATTTCCCTAAAAGAAATTTCAACTAAAATATGGCTGTCAATTGCCTACCTGGTTATATTCGGATCAATCTTAAGTTTTGTGGCGTTTATTTATTCTATGAAAAAGTTGCCGGCTGCAATATCGTCCCTATATGCTTACATTAATCCGCTGGTAGCGATGGTTACCGGGGCAATCGTATTAAGAGAAAAATTAACTATGAATATTTTATGGGGAGCATTGGTAACCCTCGCTGGTGTTTTTTTAGTCAACTACAGTATTAAGCGCACAAACGAAAAAGTCATTGCTGAACCAGAGCAATGACAATAACTTAAAAAACAATCTTAAGCCAGCTTACAAATCCCCGGGCAGTACAGGCCCATACCTTAAATGCTTAGCCTGAATGTTTTTATCCGGAAAAAGAATATCCTGTGCGGTCTCGTACCCTTCATCTGATATCGTGCTCAGCATCCGCTCTGTATTACAACGCCTTGCTTCCAAGTATAATATAACTATTCCCGTTGCCACAGATATCGCCAGAACCATTGCTATTTTTTGAGATAATTTCATCGTTTTTTTTGAAGATAAATAGCAAAAAACAGACCATCCTCCCCAACGTATTACAGTGTCGGAACAATTGTCAGCTATTTAAAATTTTATTAATTGCCTTATTGCCAAACGGTGGTATTGTTTAAATAGTTAATGGCTGACGTCAAGCCAGCCATTAGTTCAAAAAAATCCGGAATATTAACTTCTGTCCTCGTAAGAAGTAATGGTTCCCTCATCGGTGAGGCCCCTGCCTGCCCTCGCTTTTGCTCGCTGGCTCGGATTGGGAGCGGCATCGCTATTTGTCACTCCGCCTTTATCTTTTTTATTTGCTGGGTTGCTTTTAGGAGTCCCCTTTTTTTCATCTGTACCTGACTTTGCTTTATCATTTTTCATATAATAAGTTTTAGTTAAAAAAAATAATAAAAAAATGATACCAAGGCAATGCCAGCCCTGCGCATTGAAAAGAGAGAATAAAAGCCGGGTTGGTGTGTAACTTCTCCCCAAATATTGATATGTTGTAGAAAATTTACAACTCAAATATCTATAGGGAGCTGATGGATAAATCGTTCATAAATATCCCTCCATTCTGCAAATTGTGGGTCTGTTCCTAAAAAGTTATTGTGCCATATTGTGATCAATTGTCCTTCCATTTTTTTGCAAATTGAATAATACTGCATTAGTTCATCGAAGGCTTGTGCCGGCGTAAATTTTTGCTCATAAAATGAATTGGCTTCCATAAAACAGAAAGGATGAATGCGCAACAAACTGGCCTCATTTTTTTCAAGATCAAACCAATTAAATGAGCTGGCTACTGAAGCCCGGAAACCGTTAATACTCCCGTAGCCCATTGAATAATCATCTGTGATCCCTGAATCCATTAATAACCTATAACCTTTTGGCAAATTAAAACGAATATAATGTTGCCTGCTTTTTGTAACTGATAGTTCGCTTATATTTTCGAGCTGCTCTTTCTCTTTTTTTAAGAGTGCCGTTTCATCACCAGTTTGCCAGGAAGGATGAATGCCAATTGCATATTTTTCTGCATGTTGCCGTATCAATTTCCCCATTGTTTTTCTTTGGGGTAAAATATTTTTGTCGTAAGTGCTGTTTTTGGCAGCCATTAAAAAGAAATAGATGGGCTGTAAGTTGTTTTGGATATGGAATTGATTGAGCCATTCAAAAGAATCAAAAGGATCTTTTTTTAATCCTAGTAAAACTTTTATCCTCTCTAACGAAGGGGATTTTACAAAACCTCCTGTGTTTCTCAGCAGTCCTTTGCATTTGTATGAAAAGGCCATGTCAATGTCGTAGGTAGGTATATAAGTAAAGGGCCTTGGATGAACACTGAAGAGAGGAAACCGGCTTTGTAATATTTTAACTAAATGCCTGACCCAGATATTGATCAAGGGCAAGTGTAAGAAATTCTCTTTAAATGCGATTGAGTTTTCATGTGCATACCTCCCGTAGATATCTTTTTCATGTGGCAGGTATTCTTCGAAGCGGCTAAGTAAATAAAAGGATGCTGCAAAAATATCAAAAGGAAAATCTGTGCCGATTGTTTTAAAAAAAGCTTTGTAGTCATGTTCTTGAAAACAATCAATTTCCTGCTGCCTGATGTCGTTTTCAAATAGCAATCCCCCATTGCCAATGGTAAAATAATCATTGGCAATGCCTTCATTGGCATACATTATTTTAACACCTTCATAATTTTTAAATTCTTCCCGGTCAGTAGTTATAACAAAGTCCACCGATACCAGCTCCTTAAAAACAAAATGGCAGATATACTGTAATCGGGGAGATGTAGCGGGGGCGTATAAAAGGAGATGCATCAGGCCTGGTAAATGTCTTTCAATGCAATGCTGATCTGCAGTGCCGGTAAATCTATCACATCTGTTATGGAAGTATAAGTATCAGTTTGCCATTCGTTGTCCATTGCTTTTTTATGCACAATTACAAGGTTTTTATCAGGCTCCAATAACAAATAATACTGTAGGGTATCAAGCTTTTTGTATTGGATGAATTTATCGACCATATCAAAATTGCGGGTGCTTTCGCTAAGGACCTCGGCAATTAAAATGGGTTGAGTAGAATAATATTCATGTATTTCAGGCAACGAAATCATTACATCAGGATAAAAGAAAATGTTTTCATCTTTGATAAAAGCTTTAAAGCCTTCTATAAAAACACGTTCATTTCTTTCTTTTAAAAGCATTTTTAAGAGAAAAAATAAGTTGCCATTTATTAGATTATGTAAATAAGATGCACCTGCCATTTCGATTAAATTTTCAAAGTAATATTCATGCCTAACCTCGTTTTTTTCTTCGAAAGCTAGGTAGTCTTCTATATTTGCAAATTTCTTATGTTGCTTTATCGGTTGCATCTATTTCAAATATACAAAATTTAAAGTTTTGAACTTGGCTATGTCATTACTTATGTCGTTCTCTCCACATTTCATTAAAAGTCTTTGGGGTAAAATCAAGATCGCTTCTATGTTGCTTCCATCCTTTAAATAGCCCATTCACAATTTTATTTTTTAAACTGCCATTACCCATGTTCATCAGGCTTCTTTTCAGGCTGGCAACCTTCCATATTTTCCAGGCCATTCTTTCGGACAATGGGCTTAATCCTTCTTCTACAGATTGATGCCGGTTGTCTAATAGCAGTTCGTGTAAATTTATTTTTACGGCACACACTTCAGTGCATGCTCCGCAAAGCGATGAAGCGTAACTCAGGTGTTTAAAGTCTTTCATGCCTTGCAGGTTAGGCGTTATCACACTGCCGATGGGGCCGCTGTAGGTAGCACCATAAGTATGCCCGCCAATATTTTTATAAACAGGGCAGGCATTCAGGCAGGCGCCACAGCGAATGCAATAAAGGCTTTCCCTTTGCTTAGGGCTTTTCAAAATTTCGGTACGGCCATTGTCTAGTAATATCACGTACATTTCGTCAGGGCCATCTGTTTCGTTGGGTTGCCGTGGACCTGCTACAATGGTATTGTACACCGTTACTTTTTGCCCCGTTCCAAAGGTGGAAAGCAATGGCCAGAACAATCCAAGATCGGTCAGTGACGGGATCATTTTTTCGATACCAACAATTACAATATGTGTTTTGGGAAAGGCACAACTCAATCTTGCATTGCCTTCATTTTCGGTAATGGCAACTGCACCGATATCGTTGATGATAAAGTTGGCACCTGTTACACCCACTTCAGCTTCTACATATTTTTCTCTTAAAATGTTCCTTGCAACAAGGGTTAGTTCCTGCGGAGTAAGATTGATGGAAGTACCTAGTTTTTCATGAAATAATTTAGCAACATCCTCTTTGTTTTTGTGCATTGCCGGCGTTACAATATGGTATGGCGCCTCACCATCTAATTGTTGTATATATTCACCCAGGTCTGTTTCTACACTTTCAATACCATTTTTTTCAAGCTCTTTATTCAGGTGAATTTCTTCGGTCACCATGCTCTTGCTCTTCACTAATTTTTTACAATTTTTTGCTGCACAGATATTGAGTATTGCTTCAATTGCCTGCTGTGCATTTTCGGCCCATATTACTTTGCCACCACGTTTGGTAAAGTTGCGTTCAAATTGCTCCAGTTGCTGATCGAGCGTTTCGATGGAACGCCATTTTATATTCTTGGCCCTTTCCCTTGCCAGGTGCACATCTGCAAACTGCTCCTTACCCTCAGGTACTTTAGCGTTGTATTTACCAATATTAAAATTGATTTTACGACGATGATCAAGATCGGCTGCCTTGATGGTGCTTTTTGCAATAAAGTTTTCTGATTGATCTGACATGTGTTTATTATTGACTGGCGTAAGTGTTTCAAATTGCCAGAGACGGTCCTAAAAAATTGAGTGAATGGGGATAGCAAAATTTTAAAAGATTTAAACTGTAGCTTTCAACACCCCTAACTCCCTACCCACTTTTGTAAAAGCAATAATAGCTTTATCCAACTGTTGTTTCTCATGTGCCGCACTTAACTGTACCCTTATGCGGGCCTGCCCCTTAGCTACCACAGGGAAGAAAAAGCCAATCACATAAATTCCCTCTTCTAATAATTTAGCGGCAAAGTTTTGTGCCACTGCCGCATCGTACAGCATGATAGGAACGATCGGATGCTCGCCTGGCTTTATATCAAACCCAGCTTCAGTCATTTTGGTACGGAAATATTTTGTATTGGTTTCTAATTTATCCCGCAACTCTGTTGTTTCACTTAACATATCCAGCACCGCAATAGAAGCACCTACGATACTGGGAGCTACTGTGTTACTAAATAAATAGGGCCGGCTCCGCTGACGAAGCATTTCAATAATTGCCTTATTGCCACTGGTAAATCCACCACTTGCACCGCCAAGCGCTTTGCCCAAAGTGCCTGTGATAATATCTATTCTGCCCAGCACGCCGCGATACTCATGCGCACCTCTTCCGGTTTTTCCGAGAAAGCCTGATGAATGGCATTCATCTATCATTACAATGGCATCGTACTGATCTGCCAGATCGCATATTTTATCCAACTGCGCTATGGTGCCATCCATGCTGAAAGAGCCATCGGTTACAATAATGCGATTGCGTAAATGAGCAGACTTTTTCAGTTTCACTTCCAGGTCCTCCATATTATTGTGTTCGTAACGGTACCGTTGTGCTTTGCACAATCTTACGCCATCGATGATGCTGGCATGATTAAGGGCATCGCTGATAATGGCATCCTCTTCGCCAAACAATGGTTCAAATAAACCACCATTGGCATCAAAAGCCGCAGCATATAAAATAGTATCCTCTGTACCTAAAAAGTTGGCTAATTTTTGTTCCAGTTCCTTATGGATATCCTGCGTGCCGCAGATAAAACGAACGCTGCTCATACCGTAGCCACGGATATCAATGTATTTTTTTGCTGCCGCAATTACTTTTGGATGAGATGAAAGCCCGAGGTAATTATTAGCGCAAAAGTTCAATACATTTTTGCCACCAACAATAATTTCTGCACCCTGTTCGCTGGTAATTACCCGCTCTTTTTTATATAAGCCCGCCTTCTCAATTTCGGCCAGTTCTGTCGCAATACGGGATACGAATCGTTCATTCATACAATAAAATTTAATTGACAAAAATAGTTAAGCTGCCCTGCATTTCTGAAACATTGTTTTAAGAAGTTTAACATTAATTATTTAGGGCTGTAACTTTTAACAGGTATTTTCGTTTTACCCAAAACTACCGTATATGCCTTTAAAGAAATCTGCCCTTTTACTCATAATACTTTCCGTCAGCTCCATAAGTTTATTAGTATTTGCTTCAGCCATTACTCCTCCTGTTACTGATGTTCCTGTTTTGCCGGTTAAATGTGTACGAACAAACAGTTGTAACCAGATGAATGAAAATAAACTGTTTCAGCGATGGGATATGTTTTCCCAGATAGTGCTGCGCTCAGCAGCTTAATTTTTTTATTGTAACTTTTTAGCCGTGGCAGCGTATATACTATATCAGCCAATTCAACATTTAACCCAGCACCAACTGCTGTATGACGGAAAAAGAATATAATCAATGTGTGAACCTGTATGCAGACAATGTATACCGCTTTATCCTCAAAAACCTGAGGCATGAAGCCGATGCGAAGGATATTGTACAGGGTACTTTTGAAAAAATGTGGATCAACAGAGTGCAGGTGGAAAATGAACGGTGCAAAAGTTATTTGTTTACTGTGGCATACCACCAGATGATTGACCATATCAGGAAGAACAAACGCACCAGTTTAAGAGAAGAATTTAGCGAGGAAACAAGGGTTACCCATAAAGCGGAACATGACACAAAAAAAATATTGCATCAGGCCTTGAACAAGTTAAATGAAACACAGAGAAGCCTGGTATTGCTGAAGGATTATGAAGGGTACAATTATGAAGAGATAGGTCAAATTACAGGATTAAATGAAAGCCAGGTGAAAGTGTACCTGCATCGGGCCAGGCTACAATTAAGATCGTATATTGTAAGACCGGAAAATGTAATATAAATAGTTGACGGTTGATAGGTGACGATTGAAAGTTTTTGATCAACAATGCACTTTGTACTATGAGTAATATCAATAGAAATAATTACGAAACATTTTTTTTACTGTATGCAGATAACGAGTTGTCTGTGCCGGAAAAAATAGCTGTGGACCAATTCGTTCAATTAAATCCAGACCTGCAGGAGGAGTTGGTGATGTTACAGCAAAGTGTTTTGAAGCCGGATGATATTATTTATGTTGATAAAAAAAGCTTGCTAAAAGATGAGTTGATTCCTGCGGCTTTGCACGAGCAATTATTGCTGCATTTAGACAATGAATTATCAGCACCAGATACTAAAGAGATGGATAAGTTAATAAAGGCAAATGCCGATATTAATAAAGAATGGGATATCCTTCAACAGACAAAATTATTGCCTGGCGAAACAATTGTATTTGCCGATAAAAAATCATTGTATAGAAGTGAACGTGGGCGGGTGATAAGTTTCCCCTGGAAAAGGATTGCAGTGGCCGCCATTGCTATTGGGATCGGCATTTGGGGTGCGGTAATTTATTTTAATAACAATGCCAGCGTATCCCCCAATGAAACAGCAAAAAATACAAAACCCGCTAGAGTATCCAACCGCGGGGCAATTGAATTACCAACGAAACCAACAACAGCAGCAGTTGAAAAGCCGATTGCGGCACAAGAAGACGTAGTGGTGACCAAGGAAAAGGTTGCCAGGCCGTCCACTTCCATAGCTATTCCATCCATTAAAAAGCCTGCGGCAAGAGCAACTGGAACCAGGGATACCGAAACGTTTGTTGTAAAAGAAAACGACAATAATTTGCCTGAGCCTTACCAGGATGTTAACAAAATAGGTAGTAACAAAACGATCACCGCATACGTACCTGAAAAGCAGGCTAACGTTAATAATCCAGGGGATAACGATTTTGCAAAAAATATAAGTAAGCAAGATCCTGGTATGGTTGTTTCCACAGCGTCCTACGCTGATAACGCGGAGGAAAATAATGACCGGGTACTTTATATGAATGAAGAAACTATAAAGAAAACAAAGCTGGGTGGCATCTTCCGCAAAGTAAAAAGAGTGCTGGAACGAAACGCCAATATTAAACCCGGCGGCAACCATATTAAAGTTGCCAACCTGGAATTCGCAATTCAATAAAATTTAAAAAAAACAAAATGATGAAGCTATTTACCTTAATGGCACTGGTATTTTTATGTACAGTGGCCAACGCACAAACTGAACCCGGCAAGGAGCCTGATACAATCAGGATTGGCAATATTATTATCATTAAGCAGGGGGGAGATAAAGACAATGAAGACAAAAAACGGCATTCCAAAGTTATTATTGGAAGGAACCACAAAAAAAAAGCTGCTAATGTAAGCACCAACTGGGGTATTATTGATTTGGGTATTGCCAATTATTCTGATGAAACCAACTACGGCTCAGCGGGCAATTATCTTTACAACAGGGCGGGTGCAGTGCCATTAGGCGAAAATGATTTTAAATTAAAGGCCGGCAAAAGCGTCAACGTAAATATATGGTTCTTTATGCAGCGGCTCAACCTGGTAAAGCACCATGTTAATTTAAAATATGGCCTTGGGCTTGAACTGAATAATTATCGATATAAAACAACTTCCAGCGTAAGTTACCTTGAGCAAAACCCTTATATCACCGGACAGATCAGTTCACCAATCATTATCAGGGATTCAATTAAGTTTACCAAAAATAAATTAGCGGCAGATTATTTAACTGTGCCCTTTATGCTTAATTTTTCAACTAGTCCGGGCTATACCAATAAAGGATTAAGCATCAGCGCCGGAGTGAGTGCGGGTTATTTATATAGCCAGCGTAATAAGCAGGTAAGCCAGGAAAGAGGAAAAGTAAAGAACAAAGGGGATTATGACCTGGAGCGTTTCAAATTGTCCTATGTGGCTGAAGTCGGGCTGGGCCCAGTAAGGCTTTACGGTTCTTACAGCCCCCAATCGTTCTACTCAAGAGGATTGGATATGAAGCCATATAACGTGGGTATCCGCCTAAGCAACTGGTAATCTTTTTTATAGATTTAAATTTATAGAGCTCCTGCATTTTATGTGGGAGCTTTTAAATTATAATAATTCATGGATCGTTCTGCCATCATTATTAAAGTGATAACCGGACTTAATTTTTATTACATTTATTTTCTATTTTCCGATAAATACATAAACCAATTAAATGAGTCTCACTAAAACAGGCCTGTTTGCCATTATGATTGTGTGCATTGGTGCTTGCACGCAACCTTCAAAGAAAAATAACACGGACGGTCAGGGGAAAGAGAGTACAGATGCGGTATCATCGAACGTGGAAGCTTCCGGAAAAGACCTTGCTACAAAATATTGCCAGCTTTGCCACCTCTATCCCGAGCCGGCATTACTAGATAAAAAAACCTGGGCCACGGGAGTATTGCCAAATATGGGTTGGCGATTGGGCGTGAGGGAAAAGGGCGTTAACCCTTATGCCGACATGATACCTGAAGAGGAAAAGATCATTCGCCAATTGAATGTTTACCCCGATACTCCAAAAATCTCAAAAAAGGAATGGGACCTGATCGTTGAATTTTACCAAAAAGAAGCCCCCAACGAGCCTGTTGCTCAAAAAACAGCAATAAATATTATTAGCGGATTGCCACAATTTAGAGCGAAACTTATAAAACTGGGTGATAAGCCATTGCCACAAACCACCTTATTGAAATTTGATAAAGCAAGTTCCCAGCTTTATGTGGGAGATGCGCAAAAAGTGTTGTACATCTTGAACAAAAAATTTCAATTAAATGATAGTTGGGTGGTGGAAAGTGCACCCACGGATATTGATTTTCCTGCCAAAAGAAATCCGAGGCTACTTACGATCGGCATATTTCCCCCATCGGATCAGCCGAAGGGAAGATTGGCCTCGTTAGATACCGCTTCCGTTTTGCCTGAGAATGGCGTCCTGATTGAAGGGCTTTCCCGACCGGTTCAGTTTGCTGCTGCTGATATAAATATGGATGGCAAAGAAGATGTGGTAGTCTGCGGATTTGGAAATCACACCGGAAAGTTATCCTGGTTTGACGGAAGCAACCCATTAAAAGAAAACATTTTAACCACCTTGCCCGGCGCCAGGCGGGTAGAAATCCGGGATTTTAATAATGACCAAAAGCCCGATATTATTGTGTTGATGGCGCAGGCTTTTGAGCAGGTTTCTATTTTTTATAACCAGGGCGGGGGAAAGTTTATTGAAAAAAAGGTGTTGGGTTTTCCACCGGTTTATGGAGTCAGTTATTTTGAACTGGCAGACTTTAATAAAGATGGCTTTCCCGATATTTTGCTTACCAACGGCGATAATTGGGATTTATCACCCATTAGAAAAAACTACCATGGAATCCGCATTTTTTTAAATGACGGACAGGACAATTTTAAAGAAGCATGGTTTTATCCTTTATATGGGACAAGTAAAGCGGTGGCCAGAGATTTTGATAATGATGGTGACCTGGATATTGCTGCTGTATCCTTTTATGTTGACCTGGAAAAACCGGAACAAGGATTTATTTATTTGTCCAATGAAGGAGGTTTTAATTTTAAAGCCTACTCCACCCCAGAGGCGGCGACAGGTAAATGGTTAACAATGGATGCAGGTGATTTCGACCGGGATGGCGACATCGATATTGTGCTGGGCTCTTATTTTCAATCGGTTGGAGAATTATCAAAATTAATTGCCAAGGGCATTTTAACGTTTCCTCAGATACTGGTGCTTACCAATCAAAAAAAATGATAAAATCACATGTGATGACGGACTCAAGGTGATAATGTACAAATTGCTATAGCATTGTTAATAAATGAATGCAGCAAAATAATACAGGTGGCACAGCGTTTGAATATTGTCATCAAAAATTTTCCCACCAAAATGAAGACCTTTCTTGTTGTCCCCGTGGCCGTCTTTTTTGCAATGATGGCCTTTGTTCCTCAATCCCATTTATTTAGTGGCCTTGAAAATAAATTGACCCTGCAGGAACCGGTTGAAAAAGCAGTTGTAAACCAACCTGCTGAAAATCCGTATTCCATCATTGTAGACAAGAGCGATTACGAATTAAAAGTATATGATGAAGAAGGTTGGTACGCCACTTACCCAATTGTATTTGGAAGCAAGGATCTAAGTGATAAAATGAGAGAGGGAGATAAGAAAACCCCCAACGGATATTTTAAAGTAATACAAAAAAAGATTCATCCCAAATGGTCTTACGAGTTATTGCTGGACTATCCCAATCAAAGTTCCGTTCAGCGTTTTAACGAACGAAAGCAAAGAGGAATATTGCCGAAAAATGCGAAGATCGGCAGTGGTATTGCTATACATGCAACACGGCCGGAAGAAGAATGGACGGTAGATAATTTTTACAACTGGACCGACGGCTGTGTGTCAGTGAAGTATTCCGAAATGAAGGATCTTTACAGCTACATCCCGGTGGGAACCCCGGTTACAATACAGCCCTGATTATTTTGGTAAGTAAAGCAGGCTTCCATCCCCATAACTCAAAAAGCGAAAGTCGTGTTCCAACGAGTAGTCATAAACTTTTCTCCAGTCGTCCCCAATGGCTGCCGCCACCAATAACAATAAAGTGGATTGTGGCTGATGAAAATTGGTAATAATCGCAACAGGAATTTTAAAAGAATAACCGGGGGCAATTAAAATTTGTGTTTGTGTAATCAATTGTTCAATCTTATTAGCCTGCATCCGGTTTAGTAAAGCTGATAACGAAGCCGTTGCCGTAATATCAGTGTTGGCCAAAGGTTCCTCGTAAACATCCCATTGCCTGATGCCCAGTTTATCCATTGTAATGCCGGGAAATAAAATGGTTTTTACTCCCATCCAGTAAAGGCTTTCCAGTGTCCGCAAGGACGTGGTACCTACCGCAATGATACCACGCTCAATATTTTCAATCAGTTTGTAAATGGTTTCAGTGTTTACATCTATCCATTCCGAATGCATTTCATGGCCTTGCATCAGCGAGGCTTTTACCGGTTTGAATGTACCGGCCCCTACGTGAAGGGTAATATAGGTATTGGTGATTCCCTTTGCTTGAAAAGAAGAAAATATTTCAGGGGTAAAATGTAAACCGGCTGTTGGAGCTGCTACGGACCCATCGTGTTTTGCGTAGATCGTCTGATATCTTTTTTTATCTTCATCACCCGCTTTTCGTTTTATATAAGGTGGTAAAGGAGTCTCTCCCATCAGCTCAATAATTTCAGCGAAGCTAAAATTTGCAGGCTGCCACGATAATTCCACCACATAAGCATCAGGCAATTTTTCAATCAATTGAGCCGTAAGTGATAATTGTTTTCCGCTGACCGAAGCTTCTTTTCGCAGGGGCTTTTCTTTCCATTTACTGGCGCCGCCAATCATACATTTCCATCGCAGTTTTTCCCTTTTGGCCATAATGCTGCTGTATTCATTGATGGCTTCATAAGGTTCAAGGCAAAAAATTTCTATCATACCTCCAGTCGCTTTTTGAAACAATATTCTTGCCTGGATCACCCTGGTATTATTAAACACCAGCAGGCTGTTGTCCGGTAAATAGGTTGCTATATTTTTATACCGGTCTTCCCGGATGATCTCATCTTTATAAATCAACAGTTTGGAACCATCTCTTTCAGACAAGGGAAATGCGGCAATGCGATCGTCAGGTAAAGAGTAGGTGAAATCAAGGATGGAAATATTTTTTGGATGCATTGCGATGAGTTAATTGAAGAGGTGTTCTGCCGTTTACAAAGTAAAACAGCCCAGTTACTAAAATACAGGAAAAACCCCTTCCTGAACTAAAAAGCATCTTATATCTTCGTTTCGGTTTTTCATAGGATATTGGATTTAAAACGGGACTAGATTTCTATCTTGGTCCCTTTTTTATGCCCTTTATTTGCTGAATGAAATAGTTTAGCCTGGAGCGTTTTTAACATAACGCAAGAAAGTTGCCCAATGATTTATAAGTACAAGCGGGCGTCCCGATGCAGGACACAAAACCCCACTCGGGATAAAAAACGCAACAATGTTGAGTATGGGTATTTGCCCGGACAAATATTTTTTATTAATTGAGTTTCCCATTCTTGATCTCCTCTACCACCCCTGGATCAAGCAAGGTGGAAATGTCGCCCAAATTTTCTGTTTCTCCTTCGGCGATCTTTCTTAAGATCCTGCGCATGATTTTTCCACTTCTTGTCTTGGGCAAGCCGGTAACAAATTGGATTTTATCCGGCTTTGCAATGGCGCCGATCATCCTGGTGATTGTTTGAAAAATATCCTTTCTTGTTTGTTCTTCATCCACATGCATATGGCCATAAATGACGTAGGCATAAATGCCCTGTCCCTTTATACCATGCGGATAACCGACCACGGCGCTTTCTATAACACCCGCATGCATATTGATGGCATTTTCCAATTCGGCGGTGCCAATCCGGTGGCCGCTTACATTCAATACGTCATCCACCCGGCCAGTTATTCGATAGTTTCCTTCCGTATCTTTCAACGCACCGTCGCCGGTAAAATACAGGTCGGGGTAGGTGGCAAAATAATTGGTACGGCAGCGTTCATGGTCACCGTAAGTTGTACGCAGAATTCCCGGCCAAGGGCCTTTCATGCAAAGGTTGCCTTTAAATAAACCTTGTTCATCGGGCTCTGTTACTTCATTACCGGCTTCATCCACCAGCACCGGTTGCACGCCCGGCATTGGCAAGGTAGCCCAGCCTGGTTTGGCAGAAGTAATCCCTGCCATATTAGATATCAATACACCACCTGTTTCTGTTTGCCACCAGGTGTCCACGATGGGGCATTTCTTTTTGCCGATATGTTCATCATACCAATGCCATGCTTCTTCATTAATTGGTTCGCCGACCGTGCCCAGCACTTTTAAGGAGGACAAATCTTTTCCTTTCAACGGCTCCTCACCGAAGCTCATCAAACTTCTGATGGCAGTAGGCGCAGTGTAGAGGGTGTTCACTTTATATTTATCAATGATATCCCAAAAGCGTCCGGCATCCGGCCAGGTAGGGATGCCTTCAAACATCACGCTGGTACCGCCGGCACTTAAAGGCCCGTACAAAATATAACTGTGGCCTGTTATCCAACCAATATCTGCCGTACAAAAGAATATGTCGCCAGGTTTATATTGAAATGTGTTTATGAAAGTATAGTTGGTCCAAACCATGTAACCTGCAATGCTGTGCACTACCCCCTTAGGTTTGCCGGTAGAGCCGGATGTGTATAAAATAAATAAGGGGTCTTCTGCATCCATTTCAACGGCAGGCATTGTGATCACATTGTCTTTTTCTATTTGTGACTCGGCATATTCCATCTCATCTTCCCACCATACATCCCTGCCTTTCAACATGGAAACTGGTGTTCTGGTACGGGTATAAACGATCACCTTTTTAATGGTTCTGTTTCCGATTAAAGCGTCATCAATAATACTTTTTAGCGGAATGTCTTTGTTGCCGCGATATGCTCCGTCGCAGGTAACAATAAATTCTGCCTGTGCATCATACAGCCTGTCAGCAATACTTTGTGCAGAAAAACCGCCGAAGATAACGCTGTGGATGGCGCCTATGCGGGCACAGCCCAACACAGCATAAGCGAGCTCCGGCACCATACCCATGTAGATACAAACCCTGTCTCCTTTTTTTACCCCATTATTTATCAGTACCTGGGCAAACTGGCAAACCCTTTTATGCAATCGGGTGTACGTTACTACCCTGGTCCGTTCTTCGGGATTATTGGGCTCCCAGATGATGGCAGGTTTATCACCCAGTGCTTCTAAATGGCGGTCAATACAATTTTCTGTAATATTTAGTTTTCCTCCTTTGAACCACTCAATTTTGGGTTCTGTAAAATTCCAGCTTAATACACTGTCCCACTTTTTACGCCAATAAAAATGACCGGCTACTGCACCCCAAAATTCTTCCGGCTGTTCTATACTACGTTTGTAATCGTTGTGATACTGTTCTAAAGAAGTGATCTGATATGGATATGCCATAATTTAATTATCTGATTTATTTTTTTTAATTGGTCGCACGTGGCCAAATTAATATATTTATCATTATTACTGCAAAACAAACTTTTAAAACAAAAGAAATCTTATGGCTAACCCAGATGGGAAAGGAATTGGTAAAGTAATTTTTTCATCCTCCCTTGGTACTTTAATTGAATGGTACGACTTCTACATTTTCGGTATGTTGGCTAAGACAATTTCTGTACAATTTTTTCCCGAAGGAAATGAAACTGCTGCATTGTTGAGTACGCTTGCAATTTTTGCAGCAGGATTTTTAGTAAGGCCTTTCGGCGCCCTTGTTTTTGGCAGGTTGGGGGATATGATCGGCAGGAAATCAACCTTTTTATTGACACTCGTTTTAATGGGCGGCTCCACTTTTTTAATTGGATTAATACCCGGTTACCGGTCTATTGGTATGGCCGCCCCATTGCTGGTTTTATTGTTGCGCCTGGTACAGGGCCTTGCCCTTGGCGGCGAGTATGGCGGTGCGGCTACCTATGTTGCAGAACATTCGCCTGTAAACAAAAGAGGCTATTATACGAGTTGGATACAAACCACTGCTACACTGGGTTTATTTGTTGCACTTGGTGTAATTATGATGGTGAAATCAAACATGAGTGATGCATCTTTTACCTCCGAATGGGGTGGATGGCGTTACCCTTTCTGGATATCCATTTTACTAGTGGGGGTTTCGATTTATATCCGCTTAAAAATGAGTGAATCACCGCTGTATTCCAAATTAAAAAAAGAAGGAAAAACTTCGATCAATCCGTTGAAAGAAAGTTTCGGGCACAAGGCAAATTTTAAGATGGTACTGTTAGCGTTATTTGGCGCCGTTATGGGACAAGGTGTTATCTGGTACACCGGTCAGTTTTACGCACAATCCTTTTTAGAGAATACAGTGAAGATCGAGTTCATGCAGAACAGGGAAATTTTATTATGGGGAATAGGATTGGCAACACCCTTCTTTTTAGTGTTTGGTGCATTGAGTGATAAGATCGGCAGAAAGTGGATCATGTTGATAGGAATGCTGTTGGGCGTTATTTTTTACCGGCCAATTTTCAGCACATTTATAAAAGATACCAATGTAAAAGAATGGATGCAGGTAAATGCTGCTGATATTAAAACGGATGCACGGGCAGTGGTCAAATTAGATACTATTCAAAATACAAACAACCGCTCGATCGTTTCACATTCCAGCCAGCAATATTCATTGGGCGATGGATCAGGATATGTAGAGAACAGGGCCGATACCAGCATTGTTGGAACCGATGGATTGTTAACTGTTCATGCGGACAGTAAACCGGCTTATACTAATAAGATCCTTTCCGCTTCGCTCAAATGGAAATTCATTTTTCTTATTTGGGCAATGATCCTTTTTGTAACCATGGCCTATGCACCGATAGCTGCCTTTTTAGTGGAGTTATTTCCAACCAAAATAAGGTACACTTCCATGAGCCTGCCTTATCATATTGGCAACGGCGTTTTCGGCGGGTTGGTTCCCTTTATTGCTACACTGCTTTCCGCAAGTTTTGTAAATGATCCTTTGGTAGGACTTTGGTACCCGATTGGTGTGGCAGCATTATGTTTTGTTATTGGCGCACTTTACTTAACTAACAAGATTGACAAAAATATCAACGATTAAAAACTTTTTATGAATCAATTAAAACGAATACTGGGTTTTGTGTGGATGATATTTGCACCTGTGGTGATCTATTTTCTTGTAATGGGCGCCGTGCATAATATAGATAGCGCTGGCACGAAAGATATTAATAAACCCATACCATGGATCATTATAATCGCCATATTTACACCCATAGCCGTGGGCTTAATGATCTTCGGATTTTATTCACTGAAAGGTGAGTATGACAAACTACCGGAGAGTTCGGAGGACTTGTGAGGGTTAATTGATTACAAAGGATTATACGGATTACACTAATTGTAGACCCGAATTTTATATTTTAATTTCAGGTACAAAATTAATTGACTATCGAGATTTCTCCATTACTAAAAACCGCTACTCACCGAATTTAATTGTTTTTAATTGGTGTAGTTCGTTAAATCCATGTAATGGAATTAGAAATTTACAACCTCCCAAAAAGCCTTTTTAGGTTTCAAATCTTTATCAAATAACAAAGGATAGTCTTTCCTGTTTCTTACAGGAAAATTATCCAGCCAGCTATTCCTGTCTGAGATATTCCAAAAGGTAACGTTGGAAATATGTTGCCGGTATTTTCTGAATAGTTCGAAGCACATTTTATACACCGCTATTTGTTGTTCCTCCTTTTCAGCAGTAAAAGCTGTGTTTGCATCTGCCGGGGTGCGTTCTCTTGCATCATGTTCTTTTGGATATACTGAAATGTCTAGTTCCGTGATTTGGATCGTTACCCCAAGCGCTGCAAATCTTTTTATGGTGCTATCCAACTGGCCGCGGCTGGGCTCATTTACTGCCCAATGTCCCTGCATCCCGATACCATGTATGGGAACGCCGGAATCTTTCAGGCTTTTTACAAGGCGGTAAATTTTTTCTCTTTTAACCGGGCTGATCTCATTGTAATCGTTGTAAAACAGCAACGCCTGAGGGTCAGCTTCATGAGCGTATTCAAAGGCCTTCGCAATGTATTCCTCGCCACATATCTGATACCATAAAGAATTGCGCAGGTATTCCTCTTTTTTATCACTGATAGCTTCATTCACCACATCCCAGGCATAGACGGTTCCTTTGTATCTTTTTACAACGGTAGTAATATGATCCTTCAACCTTTGCAGCAGTACTTCTTTGGTAACTTGCTTTCCTTCAGCATCTTTAAATATCCAGCCCGGTGCCTGCGAATGCCAGCACAACGTGTGTCCACGCAGCTTTAGATTGTTGCGTTTTGCAAAAGCGGTAATTGAGTCAGCATCTTTCCAGGAATATTCATTTTCTGTAGGATGGATTGGGCCCATCTTCATAGCGTTCTCAGGAGTAATGCCGCTAAATTGTTTCGAAATAAAATTTGCTTCATCTGTTTTTATCGAGCGTGCCGATACCGATACCCCGATGGTAAAATAATCACGGTAGTAATCTTTTAACCCTTTTGTGTTATCAATGATGCTGCCATGCTTCTTCGTCTTGCCTTGTGCTTCGCAGTTTGAAAAACTAAACACACACAGGGCCGCTATGATAATTTGTTTCATGTTGTCAATTTTTTTTATTGTCAAAATATTTTGCAGCGTATTCCAAAAAGGATGGCCAGTTTGGTGCAGCAGTGTGTCCGCCACTGTGCTGGCGAAAGGCAATTTCTCCATCCCTTAATCCAATTTCTACCTTTGGAAATACGGTTGAACCCATGTCTTTTTTCCCCAACAATTTGTAAACCGGACCGGCTGCAGCAGCTGCCATGAACATACCTTTTGGATCGGCCCAATAATCGCCTTTGTCGCCTGTGCCAATAAACACTGGTCTTAGGGCACTCAGCGCAATCAATTCATGCGCATCAATGGGCAAGTCATTCCAGGATAACGGCCCGGCATACCTGATAAAGTTTCCCCCCATCCAGTGATACTCGCCACTGGCAGCAACATTCTCTGTTATTTCGCCATAATTGCGGCGATATAAACTGGCGCCGCCTTCACCACTTGAACTAATATACCCTATCGCAAAGCGTGTGTCATACGCCATTGTAACCAAAGCGGCTTTGCCATACCGTGAGTGTCCTGCGATGGCTACATTTTTTGCATTAATCTCTTTCCGTGTTTCAAAATAATCGAGCACCCTGCCTGCTCCCCATGCCCAAGCTTTCAGGCTTCCCCAATCTTCTGGTTTGCGTCTCTGGCCTTTATTCATCAAGCCTATAATGCCCTTCGTCAATCCAGCACCATTATCAGCCTGGATACTGGTGGGTACCAGCAATGCAAAGCCCCATCCTCTTTTTAAACAATTCACCTGCCATTCGGGAGCGGCGATCTTTGACGTATCACCGGGCCTTCGAAATGAGCCCCAGGTAAACTCCACTACCACCGGGACGTTGTTTTTTGCCACAGGAAATACAAGCGTTAGTTGTATCGCCACCGTAATATCAGGATAAATTGAATTGTCCACCTGACCGGATAGCTTTTGCTGAACTGCGGGGATGCCATCAAAAACGGTATCAATTGATTGAACGATTTTCCAGTTTACTCTGGGCGTGTTGGCTGGCGTTCTCCCATAAATTTCCCTGTCAAAATCTTCTGTGATTTCTTTTCTTCTCAGCCACCAGTCTTTTGCGGCAGTTACTTTATTGCCATTTTTAAAGGTCAATGCATCAGGAAGTTTGGGAAAAGGATTTGCTTTCGTTTCATCATAGTTGACTGCATTGGGAGCGCTGCTATCACTGCCATTCGCTCCGGGGCGCAGGGAAGTGATTTTAAGTTTTTCAAGCATATCCTGATGATCCAGCACTGATAGTTTTTTTAGGCTATCCTGGGCGGCTGCAAACGACTGTTGGGAATGCGCTGAAGATACAAGGCTAAAGAAGGCCAGGATAAACGAAAACAGCTTGAAAAAAATTCTTTTCATTTGTTTGTTTTTTGTTAATTACGCCATTGGAAAGCAAAATATTCGCATTGTTCATTACCCGTATTAGTAAGATTATGGGATATACCGGAAGGAAGAAATACCATATCGCCGGCCGTTGCTTTATAAAGGCTACCGCCAATATTCATCACCACATTTCCCCGCAACATTAATATGATCTCTTCTTCCCTGTGCGTATGCGGGGCATGACTTTCAAGGCCTGCGTTGAGTGCAGTGGTATGCATCTCCAGTTTTTCCAACTGTGAAATTGGCTTGTTGAAAAATTCACGGCGGCCGCCCTTTTCAGTTTTTGTCAGGGTAACATCATTCCAGTTGATCATAAAAGAACCGCCGTTTTGTTTAGCCCGTTCTTTATTGACAGGCAGCTTCGACTTGTATTTAAAAATGTGATAAGTAGCCAGGCTGCCTCCTGCATTTTCAATACCGTGTTCATCACCAGCCATTGCAAAAGCCACACTGCCGGGCCCTAAAATTTTACTTTCCCCTTTTATTGTGATCTTCAATTGCCCTTCCTTCACAATGATCAATTCATCCATGTCATCGTGTACATGCGGAGGATGCGGCGCTTTAGCTGGTTCGAGCGTGGTACTGTGTACTTCAAACAGCGAGAGGGCAGTTGTACTTCCTTCCATCACCTGCCTTCTTAAACGGGTGTCTTCTTTTTTAACAACCAATGAGCTCCATTCATAAACATGCGGTCGCAGTGAATCAGTTCGCTGTGCCACCAACGAAGATGCATTGAATGCAATGAGGAAAATCAGTAACTTTTTCATCTGTTGTTATTCAATGTTGTTTAGTTAAAAAAATTATTTGTTTTCAAGCATTTGTTTTTCAATTTAGCATCGTTGTGTCACTCACTTGTACATTTTCAGCAATAAGGAGTAAGAAAACACAATCCCCTACTCTTACTCTTCACAAACTTAAGGCTGCCGCCCTATTCTCCCCCTTGGCAGAGTTAGAGGGGGCTTGGGCTGGCCTCAATCGTTTGTATTGTGCCGTCGTCATTGTATTTTAATTCTGTCATCTTCACATTGCGTAAATGGGTCTTCCCGCTTAGTTGTACATCGTGGTAAAACAAATACCATTTTCCGTTAAATTCGATGATAGAATGATGATTGGTCCATCCTTCCACGGGTTTTAATATTATGCCCGTATAAGTAAATGGCCCGTAAGGATTGTCGCCAATAGCGTAACAAATATTGTGGGTGTCTCCGGTTGAATAAGAGAAATAATATTTGCCCTTGTATTTATGCATCCATGCTGCTTCAAAGAAACGCTTATCACCATCTTTTTCTGTAAATGATTTACCATCTTTATCAACGATCTGTATTTCTTTAACATCTCCCGCAAAACTTTTCATGTCCTTATTCAGCTTTGCTATTCTTGGTAAAATGGCTTGCTCACCTGGTTGACGAAGCTTGCCGGTTGAATCATATTTATTGGTATTCCACCGTTGCAACTGTCCGCCCCAGATACCACCGAAGTACATATAAAATGTGCCATCATCATCTTTAAATACGGTTGGGTCAATACTGTAACTCCCTTTGATGGGTTCCTTCTCCGCAACAAAAGGCCCTTCAGGTTTGCTGCTGGTAGCTACGCCGATCCTGAAAACATCCTGCTTGTCTTTAACCGGAAAATACAGATAGTAAGTATTGTTTGCAAAAGCAGCATCCGGCGCCCACAATTGCCTACCGGCCCATGGGATATCCCTGATGTGAAGTGCTACTCCATGATCGGTTATTTTACCTCCTACCGAATCCATGGAGAGGATATGGTAATCCATCATGTTGAAATGATCGCCATTGTCATTTTCGGTGGTGCCGGTGGCCGTATCATGAGAAGGATAAATGTAGATACGCCCGTTGAATACATGCGCTGAAGGATCAGCAGTATAAAAATCACTTACCAATGGTTGCGAAAGATATTCCTTCTTCTTTTTAATGACCGTACTGTCCGTGGCAGTTGTCTGATCGGTTGTTGCACTGTTGCAGCCCGCGGTAAAAAGTAAGATAGCAGCCGCTAGTATTGACTTTTGCATGTATGTATTTTTTAAATGAAAGTTTATTTAGTTGAGATTAATTGATTTTAGTTTCAGGCGGACCCAGGTAACTTGGCTTAACGCCGCCAAAATCAAGCACCATTTTTTGTAAAACTACGCCGGGGTTTACCATCCAGTATTTAACGGTATGTTTTCCCGGCTTCAGCAGCGTATGTGGGGTGGTTTTAATAATGATATTGTTGGCTACCCAGCGTTCCCAAATTCTTGCATTGTTATCATCCTTATTAATAGAAACAATTTGAGGCTTTTCATCATCCACTGATACCGCATATTGCAGGCCGGTTACAGTGTTGTGAAAGTTTAATGTGGGAGAAAAATAAGCCTGCAATTGCATTGCTCCGGAATCATAACTATACCATTCGTATTGAAGATGGGGAGCATTAGCTCCCGGTTGCTGAGCATCCGCTGTTACAGGGTATGCGATAACAGCAGCGCCTGTTCTGCCATGATCGGGCAATACTTTCCAGGTGATGCCGTTGTTGTTTACCGCTTTTGTAAAATGGTTTGCTTCAATGGAAACATACCCATCTTTTTCATAAAAAATATTGCCCCGGAGGTTTGCCGGCACCAAGGGTTGGGCTGTTTTGCTCCGGCCGGTAATTTCATTATTTTCCTTTAATACCGAATCGGTCGGAATGTATTGCACTGCTGGCATTTTTTGTCGCTCCGGTTGCTGCCAATTGGTGTACCCGATATGGGTTTGATCCATCATGTGGTTCCACTTGCCGTTGGCGATAGTATGATATTCTGCGCTTATCAGGGAGTCATTTTTATAGAGTTGCTTTGCTTTATCGGCAAGCGTATTTGCATTGGCTTGTTTATAAAAAATTGCTCTTCGGTTAAGTGCGACTGTTGTGTATAGTTGCTGCAAATTGGCACATGCTTTTACCGGGTGCAACACCAGTTGGAAAAAAGCATCTTTGTACCGGGCAGGGAGCGCTGCATTTATTTTTTCCGCCCTTACCAGCAGATCATTGTAATCATCAGTTACGGTTTGGGCCTCGTTATAATTCGCGATGCTGTATGTTTGGGCATCCAGCAATTCTGGTTTTCTTCTTCCATTGTATTTGGTATATTTGGAAATGATATCAGCAATTTCTTTTGCGAATTGATTACCAAACTGAGCTGCACTCCATTGCTCTGTATATTTCTGCAAATCACCTGCACCAATTTTTTCCGGGTTCCAGGCATAATCTAAAAAGAAGGAAATTGGGAATTCCATTGGCTTGATATCACCTACATTTACTATCCATATTTGCCTTGCCTTGTATTCCCAGGCAAGGTGCATTTGTTCCCATACTCGTGCAATCGGATTTGTGTTGAGCCACTTATAATTTCTTGGCCCGCCTACATAATCAAAATGATAATAAATGCCGTACCCGCCTTTTCTTGGCTTCTCATCCAGCTTAGGCAGTTTTCGGATATTGCCCCAGTTATCATCACACAGTAACAGTGTAACATCATCGGGCACACGCATACCTTTGTCATAATAATCCTGCACTTCTTTGTAAAGTGCCCATAACTGTGGTGTTGCAGCCGCAGGCTTACCTGTAACATCAGCAATGATCTCCCGCTGATCTTTCACAATACGTTCCAGTAAAGTAGTTGCTGTTTCCCTGCTCATCGGTTCGTCACCATCGCCCCGCATGCCGACGCTTACAATTTTTTCATTGGTGGCCCTTTGCATACCTGCCCTCCAAAACTCTTTTAATCTTACCGCATTACTATCATAGTTCCAGTTGCCCTTGCCATATCGTTTCCATTCATCATGTGCCCTCATCAGCGGTTCATGATGGGATGTACCGATAACAATACCATATTCCTCCGCTATTTTTATATTCAAACTATCATCATCATAAAATGCGTTGCCCCACATGGCTGGCCAGATATAATTAGATTTCAAACGGAGCATTAACTCAAAAACTTTTGAATAAAATTTGTTATTAAAGCCACCGAATTTTTCACGGCTCCAGTTGCTTAATGCAGGTGCTTCATCATTGATAAAAATACCCCGGTATTTTACTTTCGGCGCATCGGTAAACAATGTATTGGACTTAACATATAGGGTATGTTTTTTTACCGGAACATCCGCCCACCAATACCATGGCGATACACCCATTTGTTTAGAGAGTTCAAATACGCCAAAGGCAGTTCCTCTTCTGTCGCTGCCTGCTATCACCAACGCATTTTCAATTCCTTCAAAAGGTTTCTTTATAGTTTGTACCTGGTAGGCTTCCCATTTGTTTTTTATGGTGCTGATATTTAATTTTTTGATCTTTACCAGTTGCTGAATGGTGGAAGACTTTTCAACTGACCCGATGATAATGACGGGTTGATTTCTTGCAGTGATTGTATTGATCAGGGTTGGTTTTTTACCGGTAACCATTTCAATATCCTGTTGTAACAGCAGGGCAGCTTTTTGAACCACCGCATCATCATTTAAATCAACATAGATAACTGCATCAGCGATAGAAAAATCATTCTGCCCTTTTTTTTCACTAACAAACTGAGCATTACTACTTAAGCAGTAAATACAGAATAGAAAAGCAAGCAATATCGTTTTCTTCACCTTAGTCAATTTTAATTTTAATATCCAATAAACCAGCAGACTATCCAATACCTAATATTGAAAATCCAGCCCCAGCCCCTAGCGTCCAAGTATCTAAAACCCAATACTATTACCTCCGTCTACAGGCAGTATAACTCCTGTAATATATTTCGCCGCATCGCTGGCCAAAAAATACGCTGCTTCACCGATATCAACGGGCTGTCCCATATGGCCCATGGGCGTTCTGCCGAAGACCTTTGCCTTTCGTTCCGGATCGCTGTTCAAAGCCTGGTCTGTCATTGCTGAATAAATGAAGCCGGGTGCAATAGCATTTACACGAATGCCTTTCGGTGAAAGTTCCACCGCCATGGCCCTTGTCATACCATCGATGGCTGTTTTGCTGGCGCTGTAGGCAATCACTTTGGGCAAACCATATTGTGCCGCCATAGAGCTTATGTTGATGATATTGCCTGATCTTTTTTCAAGCATGCATTTCACCGTTTCTCTGCTAATGGCAAATACCGAGCATACATTGGTAGTGAGTACGGATTGAAACTCTTCGTCAGTTACTTCAGTGAAATTTTTTTTCATATTGATACCGGCATTGTTTACCAGTATATCAATTTGCCCGAATTGCTGCATCACGTTTTCAATAAAAGCCGGGATCGAAGCGAGGTTGTTTAGGTCGCAACGCATGGCAAAGCAATTTTCGCCTAACTGTTCTTTAGCGGCATTTAATTTCTTTTCATCCCTGCCGGATATAATTGTTTGAATACCGCTTTGCGTAAATTTCTCTGCGATTGCATAGCCCAGCCCGGAGCCACCACCGGTTACAATAGCCACTTTTTTGCTATTCATATTTATCTCTATTTTATTGTCCATATATTAATTCAGTTTAGTTTCCCGGTGCATAGGGAAAATGTAATTGTTGATAGTACGCTAGTGTTTGATCGGGTTGCTCATATACTGAAGGTACCGGCATTCTGGAGAAAGTTTGAAAATATAACAGGCAGGTATTGCGCCACCACACCGCTTCCTTCTCCTGGATGCTCAGCAACATTGCAACCTGTTTATATCTCTGCCCGTCCACCTTATTTTTTTGTTGACCCCATAGTTGCTGCATCCATCTCACACTGTCAACCCCCTTGTTATATTGAAAGCAGAGTTCATTCCATAAAGAGCGTCCGGTTTTCATTGGATGGTTCCAGGGTACATGGTGAAACCACAACAAGTATTTCTCATCAATGGTTGACGGGTTTTCCCACAGTTTTCTCACCAGTGGCTGGTATTGGGCCAGGGCATTGCTGCCGGATGATGTACGATTAAACCCAATCCCCGTCGAATCCGCTTTGTGATAATAGACGGGGTTCCATTCCGGCCTTTTTAAATCTTTCACCCACGGTGCCGGGCCATAATGATGGCCCGTTGCCATGATATGATGCAGGCCTATTGGATTCATGTAATGCACCATGATTTCTCTCGAAGAAAGCATCATGTTTTTTGCATCCTTAACGAAAGAATTGTCGTTGCTAAATGTCATGCGTAGCCACTCATCAGCAATTTGCCCGGAAGAAATGCTGTGATCCCAGCTTAATCTTCCCAATGCATACCAATTCGCCTGTGCAAAGGGATGACCCGTCCAGTTGATATCGCTGCCAATATTTGAAACACCTGCCATTCCTGTTAGTGCATGGCCGTCTTCACTACCGTCGATCACACTGGCAACACTACTGCCTTTGCCCTTGCTATAAGTGTCACTATCGAGGCATTCCTTAAATAACGGCGCAAGGTAAACGAGGTGCGTGCCTTGCCCTAAATATTCCTGTGTTATTTGAAACTCCATCATTAAGGGTGTTTTGGGCATAGCCCCAAATATTGGATGGAAGGGTTCTCTTGGCATAAAATCGATGGCGCCGTTTTTCACCTGCACCATCACATTGTTTCTAAATTTTCCATCAAGCGGTACAAATTCGTTATATGCCTGCTTGTGCCTGTCATCCGGGTCTTCGTTGCTGTACACAAAGGCACGCCACATTACGATGCCCTTGTGTGGAGCTACGGCATCCGCCAGCATATTGGCGCCATCAGCATGTGTTCTGCCATAGTTTTGCGGCCCCGGCTGTCCTTCACTGTTAGCCTTCACCAAAAAGCCGCCAAAGTCAGGTACCAGTTTATAAACCTCACTCACTTTATCATTCCACCATTGCTGCACTTTTGCATCCAGCGGATCGGCGGTTTTGAGTCCGCCAATTTCAATCGGCGCACTAAACCTTGCAGTGAGGTAAACCTTTATTCCATATGGCCTGAAAGTGTTGGCCAGTGCGGCTACTTTTTCGAGGTAAGGTTTTGTCAGGACGATCGCATTGGCATTCACATTGGTAAGAACAGTTCCATTAATACCAATGGAAGCATTTGCCCTTGCATAATCAATGTATCGTTGATCAATGTATGCGGGCAAGGTGTGCCAGTTCCAGATAGAAAATCCTGCATAGCCTCTTTCAACAGTGCGGTCAAGGTTATCCCAATGATTAAGCAGCCTAAGTTTAAGCCGTGGAACGGAAACAATTTTCAATGCTTCAATAGATTGATTTGTTTGCAACAACCTTAAAAAATGAAACACACCGTACAGCACGCCGATATCAGTATTGGCAGTGATAAGGATGCATCTTTTATTGTTGAAAAATTTGGAAAAAATCAGAAATCCTTCAGTACCAGTTTTACGCAGTTGTGTTTGGAGAAATCCCGTATGCTCCTTCAAATTGGCGGCGTTGCCTATTAATACGGTTCCGTCCTTTTTCACTTCCGCCGATACGGGGATGTTGTTTCCCAGCAAGCCCGTTAACCCTTTTACTAATTCATCTTTTGCGGCAAACAAGCTGGCGCTGTTTCCGTTCACACCTATGGCGGTGATATTTTTTAAATAGGGTAGCCGGTATTGATTGTCTAGCTGCTTATACCGCAACCAGCATTGATAGCCATCTTCGGCTGAGGCAGAATAAAAGCAAGAAAAAAAAATAAACAGAGCAATCCATTTTATATGCATTGTTTTTTTTGTAAAAACTTTTTGAAGCGATGGGTGCATTAAACCCCAGTCTGCTATTAAAGACGGTGCGCTTTTCATGGCAACATCAGGTGTAGATATGTACTTTTGAATCTTTTTCATGCAATCGGTTACATAAAACTCGTACATTTTTTTAAATTATAAAGATTTCTTTTTTAGCGAAGAGGCACGGATAATGATGTCTGACCGCAATACAATGGTATTGGTTGTCTTGGTACTTTGCGTACCGTTGAGATGACTGATGAGGCTATTCACAGCCGCTTCGCCAATATGATAACCTGAATAGTTTACTGTAGTAAGATTGGGCTCCACCACTTTGCTGATGGGATCATTATTAAAGCCGGCAAATGCGATATCCTCCGGGATGCAAAGCCCTGCAGCTTTCAGGCGGATCATACAATGCACTGCCGCGGTATCATTGGCGGAAAACACCGCATCGGGCCTTTCCGCTTCGTCCATATTTAAAATAAGTTCGGCAGCTTCCGTACCCGATTGTTCACTCAGTTTACTAAGGAAGATCAACCTTTTATCAAATGGAATATTGTAATCGCTGAGCGCCTGTTTGTAACCCCTCAACCTTTCTGCATATACGTTGCGCAACATGTTTCCTGCCAGGTGCATAATACGCATACACCCTTCATCAAGCAGGTGTTTGGTAATATCATACGCGGCTTTAAAATTGTCGATGATAACGCTTGTGCTTTCGCTGTGTGGATAGGTGCGGTCAAAGAAAACTACCGGAATGTTTTTTCTAAAGAACGGCTTCAGGTGATCAATGTTTTCTGAATCATATGCCAGGGAAACCAGTAACCCATCTACCCTGTTGGTGAACATCGTATCCGCGTTGGCCACTTCCTTTGCCGCGTTTTCGAGCGACTGGCTTATAATCAGATTATATCCCTCCTTATTGGCCACGTCCTCCATGCCGGCTAACACGGACGCTACAAAATAGCTGTTGAGCCGCGGAACAATAACACCTAAAGTATTGGTTTTTTTACTGCGCAGGCTACTCGCAAATGTATTGGAACGATAACCCATATCACGTGCAGTATCTGCTATTCGCTTTCGGGTATTCTTATTAATGGCGGGATTATTCTGAAGGCCACGGCTAACGGTGGCGGCAGAGATGTTCAGGTGTTTGGCGATATCATAAATCGTTATTTCTTTCTGGTCCGCCATTTTTTGCTTTTTACAAAGAAAGGATGAATTTACCAGAAATATAATGCAATCGGTTACATTTTTTAAAATAAACCCTACATTTGGTTCCGGTTATTTTTAAAATCTTTTGAGATTGAAATACGTATTGCTAATACTCTTGCAGCAGCAACTAAGGTACAGTCTTTTCATACCTTAAGACCAATACCAAAGTCAACTGGATGCAATGGATGACCCACTAAGACACAATATCAAAATCCTGGACACTAATCGGGAATTATTGAAAAGCTAAGCAAGATTAAAACATAGACGATGAAAAAAATATCATTAACCTTTTTAGTTCCCGCCACCTGCCTGGTATTGGTTTTTAGTGCATGCACTAAAAAGAAAGAGGCAGGTACATTAAATACGGCTAATATTTCTGATACAACCATTGCGTTAAAAGATGCCACGGATATTACCATGGGAGTAGCGGTTGATTATCCTGCCATGGTAACCAACAGTAGTTATTCATTTGTTGCAAAAAGAGATTTTGACCGCGTAACTTTTGGCTATCATATGAAGCATGGTGCAATAGTAAGAGACAACGGTACAATGGATTTTACAAATACAGATGCATTGGTAAATGCCGTGGGAACGATGGATATATTTGGACATGTATTGGGCTGGCATGCCAATCAAAATGCTACTTATTTAAAAAACAATTCAGGGTTAGTGGCTACCTCAGCAACAGAAAATTTAGGGAATCCCGGCTTTGAAACAGGTGGCCTAACCGGTTGGTCCGTTCTTAATTCTAACGGTGCCACCGCTAGCGCAACTACTTCAGCCGGTGAATTTAGAAGCGGTACCACCGCAATGAAAGTTGTCAATCCCACCGCATGGCCAGGTAATCAATGGAAGGTTAAGATAGCAAGTATGCTGGTTGCAACGACAGCTGGTAAACAGTATGATATTTCATATTGGGTAAAAGCTGCTACTGCGGGAGGTTCACTAAGACTATCTACACAGGATCAAACCGGCGGCGGTAGCGCACGGTACCAGGGCGACCAAATAATCGGCACAACATTTTCACAGGTTACCTGGACGATCACGGCCAATTCTTCTCAAACACGGTTCTTATTTGATATGGGCCAGGCTGCCAATACTTATTATATCGATGATGCAAGTTTTAAAGAAGTAATCGCTGTGCCTGGTGGCGCACAAATTGTTTCTAAATTAGATGTGGCATTAGGCAATTTTATCACCACCATTGTAACCCGCTACAAAAGCAAAGTAAAAGCATGGGACGTGATCAACGAATTGTTTGATGACAATGGTAATCTTCGCAACAACTCAAATACGAATATAACATCAGCGGACGTACTCGTATGGTCAAATTATTTAGGCCGGGATTATGCATTAAAAGCATTTAACTATGCCCAGGCAGCTGATCCTGCAGCACTGCTGTTTATCAACGACTATAACCTGGAAACCAAGCCTGCAAAACTTGATTCTCTTATTGCTATGGTAGCTGAGTTAAAAGGAAAAGGAGCAAAAATTGATGGAATTGGAACCCAGATGCATATAGCCTGGAACGTCGGCTACGACGGCATTGACAAGATGATGCAAAAACTGGCAGCTACAGGATTAAAAATTCATGTTTCTGAACTGGATATTAGAATTAACCCATCATTATATGGTGTCTTTATACTTACTCCATTAGAGTCTAACTACCAGGCGGAGATGTACAAATATGTTGTGCGGTCTTATTTAAAATATATTCCAAAAGCACAACAATTTGGTATTACAATATGGGGAGTATCGGACAATCCCAGTTGGCTATATAACAGCGGAAAGGATTTCCCGCTTTTATATAATGCTGATTTTACTAAAAAGCAAGCGTATGCAGGAGTATTAAGTGCGCTAAAAGGTCAATAAAATTAAAACTTGATTGGTTATGTTAATGCATTCAACAATGCGGTGGTTTGGGCCAGCCGACCTCGTTAGTTTAGCTGATATCCGGCAAGCTGGTTGCGCTGGTGTAGTTACTGCACTGCACCAAATTCCTGTAGGCGATCCATGGACGCTGGAAGAGATCAATAAACGAAAGCAGTTGATTGAAGATGCGGGTATGACATGGACCGTGATCGAAAGCCTGCCCGTGAGCGAAGACATTAAAAAGAAAAACGGAAATTATCCGATCCACATTGAAAATTACAAGCAGAGCCTGCGTAATGTAGCTGCCTGTGGCTTAAAGGTAGTAACCTATAATTTCATGCCCGTGCTGGATTGGCTGCGAACAGATATTTCCTATACGATGCCTGATGGAAGCAAGGCATTGTATTTTGAACGCCTTGCCTTTGTAGCCTTTGACCTGTTTATACTACAAAGGCCACAGGCTGAAAAGGATTATAGTACAGAAGAACTTGAAAGCGCCAGGGCGAAATATACTTCCATGACGGATGCGGAAAAGGAAAAGGTATTCCGCAATGCAATGCTGGGCTTGCCGGGTAGTGAAGAAGCCTTTACACCGGCGGAGGTGTTAGCAGCATTTAAAACTTATGAAGGCATTGATGCCATCAAACTCAAAGAACACTTATTTTATTTCCTGCAACAGGTAATTCCGGTGGCAGAAGCGTGCGGTTTGAAGATGGCCATTCACCCTGATGATCCGCCCTATCCCGTGTTTGGCCTACCCAGAATTGCTAGTACTGAACAGGATGCCGCGGACATCATCAATGCAGTGCCATCACCTGCCAATGGCTTGTGTTTTTGTACAGGTTCTTTCGGGGCAAGAGCTGATAATGATCTCCCGGAGATGCTTAAACGTTTTGGTGACCAGGTACACTTTCTTCACCTGCGGAATACAAAACGGGATGCGGCAGGAAATTTTTATGAAGCGGATCACTTGGCTGGCGATACCGATATGTATGAAGTGGTAAAAGAAATATTGCACATTCAGCAAAGAAGAAATATCTCAATACCCATGCGGCCCGATCATGGCCACCAGATGCTGGACGATTTAAAAAAGAAAACCTACCCAGGTTATTCTGCGATAGGAAGGTTAAGAGGATTGGCAGAATTACGTGGCCTTGAATATGCAATTCATAAAAGCTTATTGTAAAAAAATGAAAAGCAAGCCGCATTTTTTAAGCTGCTGTATTTATTTTTGTTTTTTTTCAACTATGATTTCCTCAGCACAAAACTTTGTCAATCCTATTCTGGCTGGTTTCTACCCCGATCCTTCTATTTGCCGTGCTGGCAATGATTATTACATCGTTACTTCGTCCTTTGCCTATTTTCCGGGCTTGCCTGTTTTCCATAGCAAGGACCTTTTAAACTGGCAACAGGTGGGTGCCGCACTAAACAGGCCGGAACAACTGAACCTTGATGGTGCCGGTGTTTCAAGAGGATTATTTGCTCCCTCCATCGCTTATCATAAAGGTGTATTTTATATTGTATGCACATTGGTAGACAATGGTGGAAATTTTGTCATCACCGCTGCTGATCCGAAGGGCCCATGGAGCCAGCCGGTGTGGCTGCCGGAAATTGACGGCATTGACCCCTCTATTTTTTTTGATGAAAACGATAGAACATGGATCGTTTATAATAGCAATCCGCCGGAAAATAAATCCGCTTATGATGGTCACCGAACCATCCGAACGAATGAGCTGGATATAAAGCAATTAAAAATTATCAGCGAAAATAAAATCATTGTAAACGGTGGAACTGACATTACCAAAAAACCTATTTGGATCGAAGCGCCGCACCTGTTAAAAAAAGACGGATGGTATTACCTGATCTGCGCCGAAGGTGGCACGGGTTACGATCATTCGGAAGTGGTTTTCAGAAGCAAATCTGTTGACGGCCCGTTTGTTCCTTATGAGAAAAATCCTATTCTTTCGCAAAGGCATTTAGATCCTGCAAGAAAAAATCCAATCACTACAGCCGGTCATGCGGATATGGTGGAAACCCCCGATGGCAAATGGTTTGCGGTATTCCTGGCTTGTCGTCCATACGAAGGCGATTATTATAATATAGGCAGAGAAACTTTTATGGCGCCTGTACAGTGGAAGGATGGCTGGCCCATTATTAATCCGGATCACGCCATGATACAATACACTTATCCAATTATATCAACCGTTGATAAGGCCATTGAAAGATTGAATGGTAATTATTTATTTAAAGATGATTTTAAAACAAACAAACTAAGTCCCCGTTATAGCTTTTTACGCACCGTAAGGGAGAACTGGTACAATGTTGATAAGGGAAATCTTACACTCAAGCTAAGGCCGCAAACATGCAGCGGAAAAGAAAACCCCTCGTTTGTAGGATTTCGACAACCGCATTTAAAAGGCCATGCTTCCACAGCGATCTGGTTCGCAGCAACAGCCTCCAACGAAAAAGCAGGGCTGCTTGTTTTTCAAAGCGAACAGCATTATTATTTTCTTTGCCAGTCTTTAGCAAATGGTAAGCCGGTGGTTCAGTTATACAAAGGCACAGGCAATAAAAGCAATGCCACTGCGGCAATATTAATGACCTCAATGGCAGTGAAGCTTAAAAAAGACAACGAATTACTACTCAAAATAACTGCTAACGGCGATACCTATTCCTTCTTTTACGCAACGCAACCAAGCGATTGGAAACTATTAAAAGCCAATGCCGATGCAAAATTTTTAAGCACTAAGGAAGCCGGCGGTTTTGTGGGATGTATGTATGCGATGTATGCAACTTCCGATGGACTGCCCACCAACGCCCAAGCAAGCTATCATTGGTTTGAATGCATGAATGAAGATGATGTTTATAAACTGCCTTAACAATTACTCTGTCACAGGGTAAATCGCCTGGTAAATCGTTTCATGAATAGCGGGCCGCACATTCATTCTTCCAAGCAGCGGATTGTCACCCTGTGGCGTTACCCGGTTGCTTAAAAATACATAAACAAGTTTTTTTGCCGGATCGGCCCAGGTACAGGTGCCGGTAAAACCAGTGTGCCCAAAAGTTAGCGGGGATGCCGAAAAAGATGGGTAAGGCTCGGGGCGAATATTGTTATCTTTCTCTGGTTTATCAAATCCATAGCCTCTGCGACTGATGGTGCTATGGTACGCAGTAAAAAGATCCACTGTTTTTTTCTTCAGGTAACGCTTACCGTTAAATTCACCTCCGTTCATTAGCATTTGCATTATGATTGCGATATCGTATGCATTGCTAAAGAGCCCTGCATGTCCGGATACTCCACCAAACATTGCAGCTCCCGGGTCATGTACATCACCCCGGATTAATTGCTTTCTAAATTGCTTTTCGTTTTCAGAAGGGGCCACCAGGTTGAATGGTAAATGCTCCCTTGGTTTAAAGCAAGCTGTTGTTAATCCAAGGGGAGTGTAAAACTCTTTTTTCGCATATTCATTCAACGGCAGGCCGCTAATGGCCTCAACTATTTTACCCAAATAAATAAAATCATTGTCACTGTAAATGTATTTGCCTGCCGCACCCAACGGGCTTTGTAAAATACGTTGGTACATAGTATCGTTCCAGTCGTAACGCAAAAACAAATTTTCGGCTACGCGTATTTTGAATGAATCATTTTGCCGGCTGGCATACAGGGTTGGAAATGGTGTGCCGGTAGAATCGATCGTCTCTTTATAAAAAGGGATATACGAAACAAGTCCCGCCTGGTGCAATAAAATATTTTCAATTTTGAGATTTTCTTTATTGGTACCCTTCACCATGGGCAAGTAATTACCTAAGGTTTTTTTAAGGTCAATTTTTCCCTGTTCATACAACTTCATAATTGAGATAGTAGTGGCGCAAATTTTTGTAACAGATGCCATATCATACACCGATTCAACAGTAACACGTTCGGCCTTATCATAATTAAAATGCCCGAACGCTTTGTTATAGGCGATGCTACCATCTTTCACTACCAATACAACACAGCCAGGTGTAGCGCCGCTGTTGATGGCATTGTTTGCTATAGAATCAATTTTGCCAAGCTGTACAATATCCAATCCCAATTCGTCGGGATTTGCTTTTGGCAAAAAAGCCGCCGACGCAATGATGCCGCTCCCAAACGGATATTCAGTGCAAACCGTTACGGGTAATTTTCCTTTAGCCAAAATTTTTCCCTGCAGCATATCGGCAGCCGTATTATGGATGACTGCATCATCTTCGTAACAGGCAATCAAATTTTTTGTACCACAAAAGTTTTTAATTGCATAAGGATTACCAAACACAAAGGTGGCAGCGTTCGTTTGCTCCTGCAATTGAGTAGCAAGGTCTATTGCAAAACTGCTGATACCGAAATTGTTTGCAGGCGTGCGGCTGTAGGCATGCACACCGATGATCACTTTTTTGTATTTACTTTTAATGAGCTCCACGGTAGATAAGATCCTCGTGGCATCCTGCAGGTAATTAAAATAAAAAACGTCAGCATTGTAATCTTTCCGCAAGCGTTTTGCAAAACCATTGTCGCTGCTGATACCGATGCCGACAAAAGCTACATCCCCTTTTTTATTGTTTTTCGCTGGTGTAAGCGTAAAAAAAGTTTCGTCATTTTTATTTAATACGGTCAAAGCATTTTCTGCTATCAACTTTCGCATGTCGTTCACTTTACTGTTAAGATCGGGGGTAAGATTTTTTGTGTCGATGGGCTTTAATTGGGTAAGGCCGTACTGGTATTTTGCCATTAACACTTTTCTGCAATGCTCTTCGATATCCTGCCAGCTTAATTTGTTATCGTTAATAGCCGACTTAATTTTTTCTATTGCTATTGGCACGTCGCCCGGCAGGCAAAGCATGTCGTTTCCTGCAATTAAAGATTGTACGGAAGCTTCTCCATCAGGATAAAACTTTTTTACACCCTGCATTTCCAGAGCGTCGGTAAAGGTTAAGCCCTGGTAACCTAATTGGTTCCGCATCAACCCTGTTACATTATTTTTTGAGATTGAAGTGGCCCTGTTGGCTGCGGTATCAATAGCAGGAATGTACAAATGTGCAATCATCACGCTACCGATACCCGCTTTAAAAATTTCCCTGAAAGGATACAATTCCAGCGAATCCAACTGTGCCATGGATTTATTGATCACTGGAAGATCGTAATGAGAATCAACTGCTACATCACCATGCCCCGGGAAATGTTTGGCGCATGCCATTACCCCCATATCCTGCATGCCCTTCATGTATTGCGTGCCAAACAATGCCACTTTATATTTGTCTTCACCAAAGCTGCGGTCATTGATCACAGGGTTATCGGGGTTATTGTTGATGTCTACCACCGGCGCATAATTCACCTGGATGCCAATTCGTTTACACTGCTCAGCCACTACTTTTCCATATTGGTAAGCAATACTTGCATCGGATACGGCTCCCAACATCATTTGATGGGGCAGTGGCAGCACACTATCGATCATCCGCATGCCCACGCCCCATTCAGCATCGATACACATTAAAATAGGCGTTTTAGCTATAGACTGCAGGTGGTTGAGAATGGTAGCTTGTTTCACAGGGCTACCCTGGAAAAGACAAATGCCGCCGATATTGTATTGCCTTACCAGGCTATCCACTTTATCATCAAAAAAAATGGCAGTTTTATTTTTAGCATCATAGGTGGATAACCTTACCACCATTAGCTGTGCGATCTGTTCTTGCTGGCTTAAAGTTTTAAAAACGCTTTCAACCCAAGCATTAGCTTTTATGTCGTTGGCCAGGGGTTTATTTTGGGCAAAAATGGTGGAATGTAAAAAAACTATTGAGCAGCAGAGGAGTAAATAAACTTTCATCATGATGTAGAAAAGATATGTTTGCAAAATAAGAAGATTTGCCCCATAAATGTTTTCAATAATTCTTTTTAACTTTATCTCATGTCAATTGCATCTAAATACAGACCCTATTATACTTATGAAGATTACTGTCAGTGGGAGGGGAAGTGGGAGTTAATTGAGGGTATGCCTTACGCAATGTGTCCTGCGCCCGTGCCGGCGCATCAAAGGACAAGTTTGCTATTGTCCCGGAGGTTGGATGAAGCTTTGGAAGTATGCAAACACTGCACTGCTTATTTACCTTTGGATTGGAAGATAACAGAAGACACCATTGTGCAACCTGATTTATTAATCGTATGCAATAAGATAGAAAAAAAATTCCTGGATTTCGCCCCCGCGTTAGTGGTGGAAATATTATCACCTGCCACTGCATCTAAAGACAGGGGCGAAAAAATGGAACTTTATCAATCTCAGCAAGTAAAGTATTACCTCATCGTTGATCCACAGTTTAAAAAAGTTGAGATATATGAATGTGTTGATTCACAATATCAACTTGTTTCTGTCGGCCCTGAAACATATTTATTTTCTTTCCCAAATACCTGTACTGCCCAGGTAAATCTTTTAGATATTTGGGAGTAATCCATCTGAATCAGAATTTTCAAGATTTCAGGATTTTCAGAATGCTGAAAATGCAATGCATTCTGAAATTTTTTTGAATTCAGTTAATTCTAATTCAGACATCCTGCTCAATTTCCTTTACCGTAAAGAATCTGAATCAGAATTTTCAGGATTACAGAATTTTCAGGATTCTGAAAATGTAATGCATTGTGAAATTTTTTGCATTCAGTTAATTCTGATTCAGACAAATATCAATTATCCATTACCCCATTATCTACGTAAATTCGCAAAAAAAGAAAGGAGCTATTTTGCCAGATATCATTCAACTATTACCTGATAATATTGCCAACCAAATTGCCGCCGGTGAGGTAATTCAGCGGCCGGCCAGCGCTGTTAAAGAATTGCTGGAGAATGCCGTAGATGCCGGCGCCACCGAAATTAAATTAATTGTTAATGATGCAGGAAAGGCGCTGGTACAAGTGATCGACAACGGCAAAGGCATGAGCGAAACCGATGCCCGGATGAGCTTTGAACGGCACGCCACTTCTAAAATAAGAAATATAGAAGACCTGTTTCATATTAAAACAATGGGCTTCAGGGGAGAGGCACTGGCCAGCATTGCTGCGGTGGCACAAGTGGAATTGAAATCAAAGATGGCGAATGAAACCACCGGCACCTGCATTGAAATAGACAACAGCGTAGTAAGAAAACAGGAAGCAGTTGCAATGCAGCACGGCACCAGTATTGCGATGAAAAATCTATTTTTCAATGTTCCTGCCCGAAGGAATTTTTTAAAAAGCAATCCATCCGAGCTCCGTCATATTGTGGATGAATTTATCCGGGTGGCCATGTCTTGTCCCGATATTTTCTTTTCGCTCACCAGCAATGGCCAGCAGGTTTTTCATTTGGAAAGAGGCACTCTAAAGCAACGCATTGTACAAATACTGGGAAGCAATTACAATGCAAAACTGGTTAGCGTGCTGGAGCAAACCGACTATATGAATATTTATGGCTTTGTTGGTAAGCCCGAAACTGCAAAGAAGACCAGGGGCGATCAATACCTTTTTGTGAACAACCGTTTTATAAAAAGTGCTTACCTCAATCATGCCGTAATGGGGGCCTTTGATTCGATGATCGCTAAAGATAGTTTTCCCATGTATAGTTTGTTTATAGACCTTGATCCGGCACAACTGGATATTAATGTGCATCCAACCAAACAGGAGATAAAATTTGAAGATGAGAAGATCGTGTATGCTTTTGTGCAAAGCGCTGTAAAACATTCGCTGGCTCAATTTAGCATTTCACCTACACTCGATTTTGAACTGGATTCATCTATACAGCACCTGGATGCTGTGAGCAAGCCTTTTACAGATGAACGAAAATCTTCTGTGGCATCGTCTTCGCTGTACAACACTTTTACCCAAAAAAACCAAGCCCATTTTATTGAAAATAAAAGTGAACTAAAACACTGGCGTGAGTTTTATGAACCCGCTGCAAAGAGCCCGCAGCCCGCAACAGACAATCAACCTGGTACAGCAACACCTTCTTTAACTGTCAATGAATATGTACCGCTGCATGCAGAAAAGCGTTTGCAAATACAGGATGAAACACCGCTTCAGCAAATGCATGGAACTTATATCCTTGTGCAAAACGATGCAGGATTTCTTGTTATCCATCAGCAAAATGCGCACGAGCGGGCTTTGTATGAACGATTTTTAAAAGCCATCGATGGCAAGCCGATCGCAATACAACAAAGCCTTTTTCCACAAACAATGGAACTGGGCGCAGCCGATGTGGTGATATTAAATGAACTGTTGCCAGACCTTCATTACCTGGGCTATCACCTGGAACCTTTTGGCAATAATACTTTTGTAATTCACGGCACACCTGCTGATGTGGACCAGGGTAATGAAAAGACAGCCATCGAAAAAATGCTGGAGCAATACAAACATTTTAGCAATGATCTCAAATATAGTAAGCGTGAAAAATTGTTGCGGTCCCTTGCATGGCAACAGGCAATTAAAGCAGGCAAACAGCTTACGCAAAAGGAAATGAAAACCCTCGTTCAGGATTTATTTAATTGCACCTTGCCTAATATTACACCCAATGGAAAACCTACCTACACGGCATTTAAGAAAAATGAATTAGACAGGATGTTTGGCCGATGAAACCAGGATATTCAAAAAATATTTAAAATTTCGTGAACCTGGCATAACATGTTTTATTTCCATAAACTACTTTAATGGTATATAAACCCTGCTTCCATTCATGAATGTTTATGCTAATCCTGTTGCTGCCGTTATTGCCCTGCTGGTTCTTTTCTTTCACCAACACATTCATGCCATTATAAACAAAGACGTGGATCATTTCCGGTTGTAACAATTGAACAGCTACATTCACTTCGTTTCCAGCCGGATTGGGGTATGCATGTAGACCACACTCTGGCGGTAACTTTTCAATCCTGACCATGCTGCAATAAGTCTTTGCACATCCTTCAACATCAACCGCCTTTAAACAAACCGAATAATAGCCGGTATCATTGAACAGAAAGCCGGGGTTTTTCTGGCGTAACAGGGTGTAAGGTTGAGAAGCTGTGTAGAGCCTGGTGATCGTCCAGTATTGATCCAGAATGGTAGTATTTCCATAAGCCGTAAAATAGATTTTATTGGGTAATAACGGGTCTCTTTTATAGGTGAAATTTACATGAACGCTATCACAATTTTTCTGTGGTAGTATGGTTACAACCTTACAAATTTCTTTTACACACAGGGCCGTTCCGGCTGTGTTACCATTTTTCTTTACCCTTAAGCAAACAGTATATGTACCACTGTGGTTGTAAGTATGTTTGATATTCCGGTCCTGGGAAGAACTGCCATCACCGAATGTCCATCTTACAGAATCTGTTGTGGATATTGTGGTACTTAAATTTTGAAACACAATGGACAATGGGTTACCGGCAGCGGAACCCCAGTTAAAATCAGCAACCAGGTTACAGGTTTTAATGACGGTTACAACTATACAAATTTCTTTTACACATGGGTTGGCCCCGGTAGCCGTAGTTTTTGTTTTTACCCTCAGGCAGGCTGTATATGTGCCCGCATTTTCGTAGGTATGGATTGCATTCACGTCCAGGGAAGAACTGCCATCACCAAATGTCCACCGTACAGAATCCAATGGGGACAATGGGAGACTTAAGTTTTGAAATGCAATGCCCCCAGGTTTACCGACCACGGGATCCCATTTAAAATTAGCCTGCAGGTTACAGGGTTGGCTGATGATAATAGTTTTACAAATCTCCCTTAAACAAGCTTGTGATCCGGCATTGGTGCCTTTTGTTTTCACCGTTATACAGACATTATAGGTACCTGCGTTTGCATAAACATGTGTTGGATTTATATCCCTGGAAGAAGTCCCGTCACCAAAAGTCCATTTTATAGAATCTGATGAACTGAATGGCGATGAATTATTGGTAAAATGAATTTTTTGATAATTAGATGAGTCCGGATGCCAGTTAAAAGAAGCAATAAGACTACAGGGCAGTTGAATTACCACTTGTTTTGTAATTGCTTCAGTACAAACCAGCGCCCCACCCGAGCTGAACCTACTTATACTGTGTTTTACAGTAAAAGTACCGGGAGCTGTATAACTATGTATTGGGGCTATCAAATGTGTAATGACGGAGGCATCCCCAAAATTCCATTCATGGCGTACCAGTGGAGAATCGGTGGTGATGGCAGGGGCAAATTTTACAGTGTTACTATTTGAGACTATTATATCAAATACTGCATTACAATTTGGGGTATTCTGGGCCTTTGATATAAAACTAAAGAAGATTGAGGCTAACAGGAGTGGGGTGGATATTTTCATAAAACATTTTTTACTGGATGGACAAAGGTAATCGTTTAATTAGCCGACAGGGACAGGCGATGGGCTTATATCACTACTGAAGGTATGCTTTTAATTAATATTGAGCCAGAATAGTTTGTAAAAATTGTTCTACCGCTTTACGTACAGAAGCGGCTGATGTCATATAATTGTTGCAGATGATGGAAAAAACAAGGAGCTTATTTTTCCTCGTCACCAGGTATCCGCTTAAAGCACAATTATTACTAAGGGTGCCTGTTTTGGCAAAAATAAAACCAGCTGATGTTTTGTAATAGCTGCTTAAGGTTCCTTCCCCGCCGGTGGGCAGGATATTTTTCATACGCTCCAGGCCAAATTCGTTTTTCATTTTATTGAGGAGGTAAATAAAGGATTGCGGAGTAAATAAATTGTACCGGCTAAGCCCGCTGCCATCCACCCATTTGGGCTTTTGGGGGATGTCTTTTAGATCGGTTTTTAAAATGGTATCAATGATTTTTTCGTCATCCATATATCCTAACAATTCTTTGGACGCCATTAACAATGTTTGCTCCGCAAAAAAATTATCGCTGCGGTGCATCATGGGTTTTAATAAGGAGTCGGTGGGTTGGGAATGGATTACCTGTGTAGCTTTTTCTCCATCAAGGTTGGCAACATAACTTATGCGGCTTCTTTTAACTGTATCCCTCAAAAGATTAATTGAATGGCGGACAGAGGTGATAAAAGGAATTTCTGTTTTCGAAAATAAAGGCAGGTTGGTATCCGGTTGAGCAAACAACCCATTATCAAACTGATTGCGCTTTATGGTAAATCTTTTTTCGTTAAAATCAAATTCAGTAACAACATCACACGTAAGCCGTTGTACTCTAAGCCCTGGAGGTATTGATAGCACGCTTTGCCCGGATGTATAAAAAGTGTATTCATTACCATAAATGGGAAAGGCAGAACGCTCTGCCATGTACCCTTCATTGTAGTCGTCCCAGGCCCATCCTTTTCCAAAGGCGGCAAATGCTGTTTTTTGATAATTGAATTGATAATCCGCTGCACTGTCTGTTTTAAAAAAATCCATGACTGGTTGATTGGTAAAATCGGGATGCAAAAAGGTTGGGTCCCCGGTGGGTTCCGCAAAATAAAAAGCATGATTGGGAGCTGAGTTATATTTGGATTTTACATAACGTAGCCCTACCAAACTATCCCCTAAATATTTCATGCCTGCATACAGGGAAAACAATTTTACATTGGAAGCTGGTACAAAATATTTCGTTGCGTCATAGTTATACCAATAGCTGCCAGAAGCAGGTTCATAAATGCTGATACCGATATGGCCGCTACTGATAGCCGGATCTTTTAGCAAAATGCCGGATGCCTGCCTGGATATTTGTTTTGAAACGGAACAAGATGATAACATCACCAGGGAACAACATGAAAGCAAAATACCTATACGCTTTGTATTAAAAAAATTTATTAAAGCGAATGCAACGTTCATGAAAATATTTTTAAAACAGGCCCCTGACACTATGGGACCGGTCTGAATCAGAATTTTCGATTAGTTCCTCTCCTGTTCCCGCAGCCAGCGCTCTGGTATTTCGTTGCGGCTGGCATATTGGTAATCACGGTAGCTGCAGGAAATCATTTTTTTATTTGGCAATTGCATCCACCAGCGATTGGTTTTCCTGCTTTGTAAAAACAATGTATCTACGTCTGCCAGCATGGTATGGTATTCATTGAAATGGTTTCTTTCTTCCAGCGGCGCTTCCTGTTTGCTGCGGCTTTTGCCATCTATAAAATACCAAAGCATTTGTGCAATTTGTTTGGCAGTTAGTTCATTCACGTCTGCGTCCCGCTGGTAGCCATATATACCGAAGCTACTCAGTTGGTTGCTCATGCCTGCATACCGGGCAAGCATACATGCTTCTTCGCCGGTAAAACCATTGGGGCTGGTATCATTGGCGGGGGCATCACTGTATTTGATGGCGCTGATATCGAAACTTAACAAGCCGGTGTTGCGCAATACGGGTTCCATTTCTTCGATATTTTCTTTAGCAAGGCCCACACGGTAGCAATCAAAACGAAGCTTGTCCATCGTCTCCAACATACGGGGGTGTACATAATAACTTTGAAAGCCGATATGATTGTAATGCTTTACCATATTGGGTTCGCTGGTAAGCATTTCTAATAAAAAATTTTCGCTGCGAATAGAGCTTTCTCCTTTCAAATCAATCGCGGCATCAATACAGGTGGCTTCGATATGCTTTCCTAATTCTTTGTACGCAAAATATTGGGCCAGCGTAATATCGTGTGTGCCTCCCAGTAACACTACCAGTTTGTTTTGTTTTAATAGTTCCTTCAATACTGTTTTGATGGCAGCGTAGCTATCACCAAGGGAAGCGCCGGTTTTAATATTTCCAAAGTCAGCGATCTTTACATCGCAGTGCCAGTAATGCAGTTGGTACAACTGCCTGCGAATGGCATCGGCGGCTTCAAAGCCGTTATTAAAAATTCCCCCACCTCTTGTTTCGCCGATGCCTACTAAAATAATGTCTGCTGTTGATACATCCCGCATTTCGCTGTCATACCCCAAAATATGTTTAGCCAGTTGGCCGTCATTATATCCGCCATCTTCATTTAATGCATGCATATCAATAGGCAGTAAAAAATCTTGCAGGTCGTACATCCGGTTTTTTTGCAGCAAACTTAGGGAAGAAAGTTGAGAATTATTGAAGCTTGATGGTTGAAGGTTATTGGTTGATGGTTCGGGGTTAAAGGTTAGGTCGAGGTTGAGGATTGAGGGTTTGGGGTTTAAGGTTAAATCAAGAGTTCACGGTCAATAGTTGACTACTTATTATTGGCAGGTATATGATTTAGTTAGATACATTTGATTGAAGAATGATTGGGGACTATTTGAAATAACATGTCAACCGGACTTTCATCAATGGGCACTACGATAATTCAACAAGTTGCACCCAGAACCATCAACCAATAACCTTCAACCCTCCGCCTTCCGCCATCCACCATCAACCTTCTTTTTTCCTTATTTTTGCGGAATGGAACAGTTGTTACAAAAAATAGAGGCGTTTAAAATCGAGATAGACCATTTTGTTGCTACCAAAACAGAGGAAGCAGAAACGTTTCGGATAAAATACCTGGGTACTAAGGGATTGGTGAAAGAGGTAATGGGCGAGATGAAAAATGTGGCGGCAGATAAAAAGAGAGAGTTCGGCCAATTATTAAACGAGTTTAAATTATTTGCTGAATCAAAATACGAAGAACTTAAAGCTGCTACCAGCAATGACGATGCTTCAGCCGCATCTGCAATTGATTTATCACTTCCAGGCGATCCGTTGCCATTGGGTTCACGCCATCCCATTAGCCTGGTACGCAACCAGGTAGTATCTATTTTCCAGCGCTTAGGCTTTGCCGTAGCTGAAGGACCGGAGATAGAGGATGACTGGCATAATTTTACCGCATTGAATATGCCGGAAAATCACACAGCCCGTGATATGCAGGATACTTTCTACATTAACCAAAACCCTGACTGGATATTGCGTACCCATACTTCGAGTGTACAGGTACGTGAGATGGAGAAAGGCAAATTACCCATTCGTATTATTTGCCCCGGAAGGGTTTACCGAAATGAAACGATCAGTGCAAGGGCCCATTGTTTTTTTCACCAGGTAGAAGGATTATATATAGCTGAAAATGTTTCCTTTGCCGACCTCAAACAAACCTTGTATTTCTTTGTGCAGGAAATGTTTGGTAAGGATTTTAAAGTGCGGTTCAGACCAAGTTATTTTCCATTTACAGAACCGAGCGCCGAAATGGATATCAGTTGCCTGATATGTGGCGGTACCGGCTGTAATGTTTGCAAGCACACTGGTTGGGTAGAAATTTTAGGTTGCGGTATGGTGCATCCTAATTTACTGGAGAATTGCGGCATAGACAGCAATAAGTATACAGGCTTTGCCTTTGGCATGGGCATAGAAAGAATTACTATGTTGAAATACCAGATAAAAGACCTCCGTTTGTTCAGTGAAAATGATGTGCGGTTTTTACGCCAGTTTACTTCAGCGGTATAATTATTTTTGAACACCATCAATCAGGGTTCTTTGTTTTTTTGATATGATGTTTTATGATCTTATTGGGTATCTGCGGGCAGCCAGCAATGTTGTCTTGAACACACTCCCCAATTGGCCTCGTTTATTCTTACAACTTTCTCACTTATTTCTCTTTACTTTTTTTGAAAAATCTGAATGAATTGCCATTTCCCCTTGCGGCAATAATAGAAGTGCATTGAAGTATTTCAATAGCATTCATCCAAACTTCTTTCTTTTTTTGGCATTCATGTTTTGAACGTTTTTAAGTATTTCCTAATGCTGGATTTTACCATAAAAAAGCTAGTTAAACGCCACGTAGAATTAATTCCCCAGACTCATTTCATTAATGTTTAACATGAAAATTTTAACATTCTGCGGAAGACCGTTGGCATGGATAACAAGGTCATTGGCACCATAATTGAATCCTGCCCTGTGATTATAACCCACACTAAAAACCTAAAACATACACAAATGAAACTTCTGAACTACGGCTTTGGATTATTATTAATGGCTGGCTTATTATCGGCTTGCTCTGCATCTAAGCAGGGAAGAACAATGAAGCAGACCATCAAAGGAAGCTGGAACCTCCAAACAATTAACACCGAAGGCATCAATGCAAAATTTACTGCCAAGATATTTAATGAGGCAGACCTGAATTGCTTTATTGGAAGCAGTTGGGATTTTAATGCTAATAACAGTTTAGGCAATTACACCTTGATTGGTGGCAATAAAGGCTGTGCAACATTGCAAAGAAATTTCCGCTGGTCTATATTCGAACCGAAGGATGGCGCACAGGAATTCCAATTTAAACGCCTGGATGAAAAGCTGAAACCGATGGATGATAATAATGGATTTAGATTGAATGTATCAGCGTTGACTGATAACACAATGCAATTAAAGTCGGCAATTACTTTTGAAGGAAAGCCAGGAAACGTTGTATACAATTTTGTAAGAAAATAAATTTTAAAATCAATACATTATGAAACAGATTTTTGCAAAAACGTTGGTGGTGGTAGCCGGAGCAATTATATTATGCTCGGGTTGCGAATCAACCAAAAGAATGAGTAAACAAGACAAAGGAGTTGCGGTTGGGGCAGCAGGTGGAGCGGTGATCGGCGGTATTCTTGGCAACAATGTCGGCAATAAGAATAATACAGCTTTGGGTGCAATCATAGGGGCCGCTGTAGGTGGTGTTGCAGGCGGTATCATCGGCAATAAAATGGACCGCCAGGCTGAAGTAATCAAAGAAGAAATACCGGGCGCAGAAGTTACAAGAGTTGGAGAAGGTATTAATGTAACATTTAATGAAAAGAATCCTGATGGATCAAAAGCCGGGGTTTATTTTGCAACAGAAATGTATAACATCAATGCCAATTCAAAACTGGCGCTCGACAAACTGGTTAAAGTGTTTAACGCTTACCCTGAAACCAACATTTTGATAGAAGGGCATACCGATGACAAAGGAACAGATGCTTACAACATGACCTTATCACAAAAAAGAGCCAACGCAGTAGGTAATTATTTAAAATCGGCCGGCATAGCATCATCACGCTTAACAATTAAATGGTATGGAGAAACACAGCCAAAAGTTGATAACAGTTCTGACCAGACGAGAGCAGAAAACAGGCGAGTAGAATTTGCAATTACTGCCAACGATAAAATGAAAGAACAGGCGGCAAAAGAGGCAGCAAATAAAAACTAGAGTTTCATGTTTGATGTATGATTTTTTGATGTCGGATTTACGGCAGGATATCAGGACTGGTTTCTCACCGATTTAGAAAACAAACTGTCCAATGTAGTAGGGTGTAATAAATCAGATATCAAAAAATCAGACATCCTACATTTGTGTTATGATTGAAACAATTTGTGTGGCAGGTGCAGGAACGATGGGCAGCGGTATTGCCCTGGTAGCTGCACAAAGCGGGTTCAAGACTTTATTGTTTGATGTAAATGAGCAAGTGCTCCAAATAGCAACAAGCAGTATTGAAAATAACATCCGCTACCTTGTTGATAAACAAAAAGTTTCTGCAATAGAAGGCGAATTAATTTTTAACCGTATACAATTTATCAGCGATGCAGGCAACTGTATCGCTGATCTTTTTATAGAAGCCATCATAGAAAAAGCAGAAGCAAAAATTGAGCTTTTCAAACAGTTTGCATTGTTGAATGATCCGGCAACAATCTTCGCCACCAACACCTCGTCCTTATCTGTTTCTGTCATACAAGCCGGTGTTGAAGATCCGCAAAGAGTTGTGGGCATGCATTTTTTTAATCCTGCTCCCGTAATGAAATTGGTGGAAGTGGTAAAGGGCCTGCAAACCAGTGAAGAGACCGCACAAACCATCTACGAACTTTGTAAAGCAATGGGAAAAATGCCGGTGTATTGTAATGATGCGCCAGGCTTTATTGTAAACAGGATAGCCCGCCATTATTATTTGGAAGCAATGCGAATAGTAGAAGCCGGATTAACCACCATTGACAATGTAGATGCAGTAATGGAAGCAAGTGGATTTAAAATGGGCCCTTTCAAATTGATGGACCTTATAGGAATGGATATAAATCTGGCAGTTACAAAAAGTATCTATAAAGCTTTCAATGATGCCGAAAGATTTACCCCTTCCGCTATGCAGGAAGAAAAAGTAGCCTGCGGCGAATTGGGTAGGAAAACAGGCAAAGGTTTCTATGACTATTCCTGATTTTATTGCAGGTTATGGTAACCATATGAATTGGTACAAACAATGTTAAATAATATTTTGACCACCCCATCAAAGGCATCCGTTACTTTTGCAATTGCATATAAATTTCACACATGGTATTAGTAACAGGTGGCGCCGGTTTATTAGGCAGTGCATTAATAAAGCAATTGCTGTCGAAAGGTTGCCAGGTAAGAGCCATCTATAACAAAACACTGCTGCCCGATTTTCATTCGGATCTGCTACAGCAATTTCAATGTAATATTTTAGATGTTACCGGTTTAGAAGAGGCAATGCAGGATGTAGAGCAGGTCTATCATTGTGCTGCCATTGTAACCTTTGATCCTGCCCGCAAGAGGGAACTGTTTAAGATCAATGTAGAGGGCACCGCCAATGTAGTGAATGCGGCTGTAGCGACAGGTATAAAAAAACTCGTGCATGTTAGTTCTGTAGCAGCGCTGGGCCGCATTCGGGAAGATCAGCCTATCAATGAAAGCATGAACTGGACCGAAGAAAGCAACAACAGTAATTATGGCCAGAGTAAATATTTAGCAGAGCTTGAAGTGTGGCGTGGCATAGGCGAAGGGTTGGATGCAGTGCTGGTGAATCCTGTTATCATCCTCGGTGATGGTGATTGGAATGCAGGAAGTTCACAGATATTTAAGAGTGTGTACAATGAGTTTCCCTGGTACACAGAAGGCGTAACGGGCTTTGTAGATGCAAAGGATGTTGCAAAAGCAATGATCGAATTGATGGAGAGCAATATCAGCAGCGAACGTTTTATTATCAGTGCCGCAAATATCAGCTACCGGGCATTGTTTAACCTGATCGCTAAGGCATTTAATAAAAAAACACCGCATAAAAAAGTAACGCCCTTTATTGCCAGTGTAGTGTGGCGACTTGAGGCTATTAAAAGCAGGTTCACCGGAAAGAAGCCATTGGTCACAAAAGAAACGGCCGTTACTGCAATGGCCAACGTGCATTTTGAAAACAGTAAGCTGCTGAGCTTCTTGCCTGATTTCCGGTACCGGCCCATTGAGGAAACCGTTGCAGATACCTGTGTATTAATGCAACATAAGCTTAACAACCAATAACATACTTTGGTAAGGATTTAGACGTTAATTGATTTAATTATTTACAGCAATTACATCACATCCCTTCAGCTTATTTTTTGTAAAATTTAATCCATATCAAAGATTATATGAAAAAAGCCATCTCGTTTTTAAGTTTCCTTTTTCTAGCTATTTCATCTTTTTCACAGCCAGGTTATTATACCATTACCGGAAAAATC
>JBDSAA010000170.1:0-29874 GCA_039922375.1 Ferruginibacter sp. | reverse complement strand
GCGTCACAGTGGTTATCTGAATTGAAATAGGGCGTGTAAAAAATACCATTCAGAAAACATTGAATTCCATTTTGAATTAAATCACTTTGGCTATAATGTTTAAGAACAAACCCAATTTAAATTTTGTTCAACCTTCAACCCTGAACCCTGTACCGATAGTAAGTCAAAAAAAATTACTATTTTGTATATAGGATGAGAATAAGACTGCCACAATATTCGGGAGAGGACTACATCGTAATGCTGGCTGTGGTACCGGGGTTTGCGCTGTTTATCAACTACAATATATTTGGCTTTCCTTATTTTAGTGAGTGGGGTTTGTTTTGGCCGGCCAGCCTGCTGACCGTGGCGGCACTTTGTGTAGATTTTATAGTCTGCGGGTGGATTGCGGTAACGATGAGGAACCATTTTCCAAACGAGCGGCAAGTTTTAAGGCGCCTGACCTCAACGATCTTTATTTTCCTGCTGATCACGGCGGTGTTTTTGTATTCTTTATTTAATGGGTATGAATCTTTTTTTTCCACTTATTACAAGGCGAGTGAGTCGGGCTTTATCTGGTGTTATTTCTCTATGGGGATATTGAACGTGTTTATCACTTTTTTAATGGAAGGCATAACGCGGTACCGTACATGGAAAGTGAATTGGCTGGAAACAGAAAAATTGAAAAAAACTTATAAAGAGAGACAACTACAGGGTTTGAAAAACCAGGTGAACCAGCATTTTTTGTTCGACAGTTTAAATGCACTGTCTGGGTTGATAAAACAAGAAGGCGATGAAGCAGAAAGCTTTTTAGATGAAATGAGTAAAGTATACCGATACATGCTTCGCACCGATGAGGAACAACTGGTAACGCTTGATACGGAATTGAAATTTATAGAATCCTACCTGCATTTGCTAAAGGCCCGCTATGGAGATGGATTGCTGTTGGAAATAAGTGTATTGCCTGGCGACAGGTCCCAATTACTTCCGCCGTTATCATTGCAGGCGATTGTTGAAAATACTTTTCTGTCGAATGAGTTTAGTGATGCAAGGCCCTTGAAAATAGCCATTTGCTCTGCTGGCAATAACGTAATTGAAGTAAGCAATAATGTTCAGCCTAAAAATATGGAAGTAGCAATGGAAAATAATGCAGAACTTGACAGCCTGGTTAGCAACTACCAGCTGGTCGATCAGTCGTCAATGGTTATTAATGATGCTGGTACGTACAGAACGATTCAGCTGCCTTTAATCATCCGGACAGATAAAAAGGAGGAGATGGTATGAGATGGTATAAGCCACCCAAATGGAAGCTATATTCTTTCTTATTTTCAATGCCACTGATAGGGTTGGCAATGAATGTTATTTTGTATGGCAGGCGGGCGTGGGAAAATCCAATGGCCTGGTGGATATCATTTCCATTGATCCTCATTATTGGTTTTGTAACATGGTATGTTTATTTCTGGCATGCCACGGCTGTGGAAGAAAGATACCCCCGCATGGACGATAGCAAGGAGCGTATTTTCACTAAAGTATATGTGCAGGTATTGATATTGGTAATAGGGGTGCCACTTACATTTTACCTGTATGAAAAATTCCATATTGCCGGTTATCAATTTCAAACAATCCACCTGGTGAAAGGCTTTGCCCTGGGCTTGTTCATTAACCTGATCTTTCAAACTTTGTACGAAGCAGAGTATATGCTCAGCAGGTTTAAGGAGAGCGTGCAGGAAAGCGAAATGATACAACGGCTATCCATGGCGCATGAATATGACACATTGAAAAGCCAGGTAAATCCTCATTTCTTATTTAATTGTTTTAATACATTGTCCTCGCTCATTTCCGAAGACAGGCAAAAGGCCGATGTATTTTTGAATGAGTTGAGCAAAGTGTACCGCTACCTCTTGCGAAGCAACGAAGATGGCATCAGCACAGTAGCCAATGAGATATTATTTATTCATTCTTATTACCGGCTATTGCAAACAAGGCATGGTGATGCGGTGCAATTAAATGTGCAGGTAGATAAACGTTATGAGCCTTATTTACTGCCCTCGTTAACGCTGCAATTGCTGGTAGAAAATGTAGTGAAGCACAACATGCTTTCAAAAAACAAGCCATTGCTGATTGATATTTTTACAACAGCCGGCAACAAATTAATTGTTAACAATAACCTGCAGCGGCGCATTGTTAAAGCGCCCAGCAATAAGGTAGGGCTGGATAATATCAAGGCAAAATATGAGTTGCTGAACCGGCCAGGCTTCCAGGTGATGGAAGATGAAAAAAACTTTACTGTTGTGCTGCCGTTGATCTGGAACGGCGAGGTAGAAAATCAACAACTGGTAAGCCGTAAAAGCCAAATTAAAGATGATGCCTGATGCATTATTGGCGAATACAAACTCTTTCAGGCTCTTCTGCTTATTACCACTTCCGTAATCAAGCCAGGCGATGTTAAGCAATCCAAAGTAAATACAGATAGGTCAAAAGCTGAGCTGGAACGTCTTCTTAATGGCAATAAAAGTTGACCAATGGTATGCAGTAGAAGAGGGCGACGCAACGATGACGCTCATTGTTTCTTAGCCCGGACAAACAATACTTGCCTTCACCAATCCGCATTAAAATTTATAGCTATACCCCAACCCGATCACTTGTGTGTCATAGTAATTTCGGAAATAAAAAACCGGACGGCTAATCTGTTTGAATTTTTACTTAAGCGAACGAAGCAGCAATTTGTTCGATGGTCTTTTCTGTATGGAAAAACGATATCAGTTTAGCTATTACGTCTTCTACCATTGCATCGGGGCAACTGGCCCCGCTCGTCAGTAAAATTTTAACCGGATATTTAGCAGGCAAAAAGTTTGGACTTATTATTTCTTGCTTGTTATGAAAGTTATAATGCAGTATTGCTGTTTTGGAAATTATTTTATCCTTGTCATTAATGAAATACGTGGGCAGTTTTTCTTCACATAGTTCCACCAGGTGAGAGGTGTTACTGCTGTTGTAACCGCCTACCACAATGGCGAGATCGGCTGGCGTTTGCAGTAAGCCGTACACGGCGGTCTGGTTATCATTAGTTGCATAACATAGTGTATCTCTTGTATCGGCAAATCTTTCTGCAATGTTTTCTTCCCGCAGGTTATATTTTTTTATCATCACCTGTTTCAAATACTCTGCTATTGCCTGCGTATCGCTGGCAAGCATAGTAGTTTGATTGACAACGCCAAATCTCTCCAAGTCTTTCTCCACGTTAAATCCTTCTGAATAACGACCCTTAAATTCAGTATAAAAATCTGTAGCTGCCTTTTCTCCGGTAATATATTTACTTAAGGCAATGGTTTCCTGCATGTCGTTTACCACAACTGTGGGAGTATTGAAAGCGGCGTGAGAAAAAGTAGCCCGTGTTTCTTCATGTGTTGGCTTACCGTGTACGATTACACTGTATTCTTTTTTAGCGATCTGTTCGCTTCGGTTCCATACTTTTTCCACAAAAGGGCAGGTGGTATTATATTTCTCCGTTTGGATTCCGATTGCATTTAATTTTTCTTCAACCGTCAATGTAGTTCCAAAGGCAGGGATTAGTACAATGTCATCTTTTGTAAGTGCTTCAAAAGGAACGATCTGCGTTCCATAAGTATCCTGTAAAAATTGAACGCCCTTTTTTTGTAAATCTGCATTTACCTGTGGGTTGTGTATCATTTCACTTAACAGGAATATACGTTTGCCCGGATTTTCTTCAATTGTACGAAATGCGATATCAATGGCATTTTCAACTCCATAGCAAAATCCAAAGTGGCGTGCAAGAAAGATTTGAACAGGGCCGAAATCGAGCAGGGTAGGGCTGAAATCCTTCTTCATTTTATCCTGTAACTTGCGCTGCTGCTTGATGGCCGCTATTAACAGGCTGCGATAAATCACCGGAACATTAAATTGTTTCATAGTTTGCTGATATAACAGGCGCAAAGGTACAATGTTGATACTTATTAAACCGTTGGTGCATTTTCAATATTCCAACTTACTTTTGATAAAATTGCTTGCATGAACAAACTGAGTGGATTGATTATTTGTGGCATTCTTTTGCTGGGATGCAATAACAATACGCAAACATCTGTTGATCAAAAAAAAGAAATAAAAAAAATGACATTTAAAAAAGCAGATTGGATATATAATACGGACGTGTATGAAGTAAACCTTCGTCAGTATAGCCACGAAGGAACATTTAACGCCTTCCTGAAAGAGTTGCCCCGCCTGAAAGATATGGGCGTATCTACTTTATGGTTCATGCCTGTTACACCCATCGCCCAAAAGGGAAAAAAGGGAACTATGGGTAGCCAATACGCCTGTAGTGATTACACGGCCATTAGTCCCGAATTTGGTACGCTGGATGATTTTAAAAACTTTGTAAAAAAGGCGCATGAGATGGGGTTTAAAGTGATCATCGATTGGGTGGCCAATCATACAGGCTGGGACCATGTATGGACAAAAAGTCATCCGGAATATTTTAAAATGGATTCTGCCACCAACGACTTTAAAGTAGCCAGTGGAATGGACGATATTATTGAACTTGACTATAAAAATCCGGCTTTAAGAAAAGCTATGATCGATGCCATGAAATATTGGGTGACCGAATGTGACATTGATGGATATCGCTGCGACCTTGCTTTTTGGGTTGAACTGGATTTTTGGCAGGAAGCGAGGGAAGAACTGGAGAAAACAAAAACTTTGTTTTGGTTAGCGGAGAGTGACCCACTCGAAAATCCCGATTATTACCGGGCTTTTGACGCATGCTATAGCTGGACGTGGATGCATAAAACAGAAGACTTTTACAAGAACAGCCAGGATATAAAAATACTGGACACTGTGTTACACCAATACGACAGTGTAGCTGGAATCAAATTATGGTTCACCACAAACCATGATGAAAACAGTTGGAATGGAACAGAGTATGAGAAATATGGGGATGCTGCAAAGGCTTTTGCAGTACACAGTTTTACATGGGAAGGTATTCCTTTGATCTATAGCGGACAAGAGTTGCCTAATCTTAAACGGCTAAAGTTTTTTGAAAAGGATGTGATTGACTGGAATGGAAAATATGCGTTACATGAATTTTATAAGACCCTGTTAGCACTGCGTAAAACAAACCCGGCATTAAGGGCGGGGGATTACGCTTCAACCACCATAAGATTACAAACCAACGCCGGCAATAGCGTGATTGCCTACCTGCGTAAAAATGGGGAACACGAAGTATTGGTTTTGCTTAACATGAGTAAAAGCCCCGTTGAATGTATAGTTCAGGATGAACACTTGTTAGGCGCATTTACCGAAGTGTTTGAAAAAACGAAACATGATTTTAAAAACAGTCAATCTTTCAGCCTGCAACCCTGGGCTTACCTGGTGTATCAAAAGTGATGTTGAGTCAGGAAAGCATAAAAAAGTTTTTTGTCCTGGCCGTGAAGCAATGAGCATCATAGTTGCATCGCCCTCTTATGCTCAATACCATTGAGCAACTTTAATTACGTTGTAAATTAGCCTTGATGCAATTTATTTTGGCGTACCATAAAAAAATAAGATCACGGAAATTACTCTTTGTTAAATTAAAAAGGAACATCAAAATAAAGAGGCTGTCTCAAAATATGAGCAGCCTCTTTTTTATTTAACGGGTTCAAATTAACCTTGAGAGCGATGCTCCTGGCAGGGTTACCATTCTTTTATTGCAACACTATTCTTTGAACACTGTTTGTTGTTGTAGTTTTCAGCTGTATAAAATATACACCTCTTGGGTATTTGCTGAAATCAATTTGAACCAGCGAATTTACAAGGCTGCCTGATTTTAACTGGTTGACTACAACACCTGCAGCATTGGTTATATTAATGATTTTTGCTTCTCTTCTTATAGATTCTGTAAGCTCAATATTTAATATTCCGTTGGTGGGGTTGGGATAATATTTTACCACGCCTGCATTCAATCCATCAAACCTTACAAGCCTTGCTGGTGTATAAATAAAACGGCTGTCCAAATCAACCTGTTTAAGCCGGTAGTAATTGAGGCCCGCCACGGGATGCTGATCTGTAAAACTATAATCAACAGCTACCTGCGAATTACCCGATGCGGCTACCTTGCCAATGTTAATAAAACTTACCGCATCGGTGCTGCGTTCAATTTCAAAATGCGAAGACCTGGATTCCTGCGATGTTTGCCATTTTAATATTGCGGTAGCGGTGCCCAGTTTGCCGGCATTAAAATAGAGCAGCGTTACAGGAAGTGGCCCAACAGGCCGGTAAGTACTACTCCAGCCATCACCAGTGCCACCTTTAAAAATACTATTGCCTGCCTGCAGATACGAAGTGTTGTTCCATCCATCCCCGGTGCCGCCTTTAAAAATTGCGTTGCCAGCCTGCAGGTAAGTAGTATAGCTAAAGCCATCTCCATCGCCACCTTTGTAAATATTATTCGCTGCCTGAAAAAAAGAAGCATTGCTCCATCCATCGCCGGTGCCACCTTTAAATATATTGCCTGCAATTTGCGCAAAGGAGCTTGTATTCCAGCCATCTCCAATTCCGCCGGTGAAAATATTATTGCCTGCCTGCGCAAACGAAACCTTGTTTTCACCGTCACCGCTGCCACCCTGGAAAATGGGATTGTTTTGTGCTGATGTTATGAAACCATTTATAACAAGCAGCACCATGATAAAAGTTTTGTGCATAATGCTAAGATTAAAATGATTATGGAGCCGTACGTGTTAAACGTATTCCAAGGTATGATTGATTGGTGTCGCTGCCATAAACCGCGGTGAACAGATTGGCGTTGGTCCTGTCTGATGTTCTTGCAGATAATATGGTGCCATTAAATGCTGAGCCTCTTAGCCCGTATGCCTGAAATGGTTGCCAGGTTGCAATATCGGTCCTGCCATCTGCGCCAAGGTATCCATCTCCATGAATGGAAGCATCCATTGCTCTACCCTGTGCATTTACAATAGATACACATACTTCATACAAATTGTCACTCATATTCATTACGCCATAATAGGTGGCGCCACTGATGGTTCTGTTAGACCCTGTGGTACGGGCAAACATGCCCACTCTTACAGGTCTGTTGCCCGGAAGGCTGTTATTGATTGCTGCATTTGCATTTGCAGGCGTACTTGCTATTTCGTCTTGTGCGCCGTCATTTAAAATGGCAGTTACAGCATTAATGGTAGTATTTCCCCAGGCATATTCGTTTGGTACTGCGGGTGTGTTGTAACCACGGCATGCTTTTTCATATTCAAATTCTGAGGTGGGACGCAAGCCACTCCAGTCGGCAAATGCTGCACTACGGTTTGTACCCAGGTCGCCAATAGCCCGCTCAGGTTGTGGAGCTACCAATGCGGGATGTGTACCTGTGAAAATGGCAGGTGTTTTATTAATAGCTGCCCTGGCCGCATCCAGGTTATTTAGAAAATCAACATACTGCTGCTGGCTGCATTCGTATTTCATGATCCAGAAAGCATTGTAACCTTTTGGAAAAATTGCGGGGATAGTACCCGTTGGGGTTCCGCTACCATTTGGATTAAGCGTGCCTGCAGTAGTGCCGACATTTATGGCACTGTTGGAGACAACCATGTAAGGAGTACCGCCGCTCCCATCAGTAAATCCATAGGCATCTGTGCCTCCGCTGCCCAACTGGTAACTTCCTGTAGGAATATAAACCATTTCCAACGCGTACACCAGTATTTCGACAGTTTCATTATCAAGAATTCCATCAACAGAATAATTCCATTGAACAGAATTAGCCGCATAGCTTACATTGCCAATGCCATCAGCACTTCTATAAATGAATGCTCCTTTTCCGTCGGCCGGTACCTTAATGGTAGCACCGGTTGCAGATGTACTTCCGGTAATATTAATCGTAGCATGCCTCCAATCAGTTGTTCCGTTTTTACGAAATTTTACAAAGACCCATCCACCATCATAATTATTTTCATTTGTACTGGTACGCCAGCTGTTTTCCCAACTTACATCAAAGTTGATAAAGGCGGTGTGAGTCGTTGTATTCTGACCAGAAATCGTGGCATTTGCTACCACTATATTATTGGCAAATACGGCCGCTGTAGCTAACAGCAGGGAAACTAAGCTTAGTAATTTTTTTTTCATTTGTTATTTTTTTTTAGAATTCAAATATATCTGTAAACAGCAATTGCCTTTATCCGTAGTAGTGGGTATTTATTGGCAATGGAATCGTAAGGTTTGCGAGCCTAATCATTATAATTATTTCAATATTGGATACCCTGGAGATGATAGAAAATAGTTAATAGTTAATAGGAAGCAACCCGCCCAATTAAGCGCAACCAAAATAGGTTAACATAACAAGCAAAAAAAAGTGCCCTATTTCTAGGGCACTTCGATAGGATATTTATATCGTATAGTTACTATTCCAGGGTAATAGGGTAATCGTATAACCCATCATAGCCGGGATAAAAACCACTGATCGTAACTGTTTTGACATTGCCACCAAGTGCCTTGGTTAAATCTTCCATGTTTTTTATATCTGTTTCATTTACCTTAACAATGATAAAACCATCTCTCATTCTCGTTTGGTCGCTTAAAGGACCTGTACCAATTTTTTTAACAATAACTCCCCCTGGTATGCCATACTCTTTGGCTTTTTTAGGATCCAAGGTTACAAACTCGGCACCTAATTTAGAAAGCGCTGATTTGTCAACTTTTACTATATCAAAATTGCCCGCTTTATTTTTTAATGTCGCCGTTACTGTTTTGTCCGTATTGTTTCGGGAAAATACTATAGATATCTTGTCGCTGGGTTTGTACCTGGTGACAAGCTCCTGCAACTCAGATGGTAGTGTGAGCTGAATTCCATTGACACTTTTAATGATATCGCCTTTCTTCAGGCCAGCGTCAAATGCTCCGCTATTAGGTGATACTTCTGTAATTACCAGCCCGTCGCCATTATAAGTTAAATTCATTTTGGTTTTTGCTTCCTCAGGAATATCATTTGTATTTGCAGTAGCCACACCTAAGTATCCTCTTTGAACGTTGCCGTATTTAATAAGGTCATCTACTACTTTTTTCACAATATTAACCGGGATAGCATAAGAATAGCCTGAATAATAACCTGTGGGAGAAGCAATCGCTGAATTAATTCCGATGAGCGTACCATTTGTATTGATGAGCGCTCCACCGCTGTTTCCCTGGTTCACCGCAGCATCCGTTTGTATATACGATTCCACAGGTGAATTGGTAGTGGTACCTTTATTTAACCCAAGGCTTCTTGCCTTTGCACTTACAATGCCCGCAGTAACGGTGGTCTCTAAATTGAGGGGATAGCCTAACGCTAAAACCCACTGGCCAATTTTCACCTCATCAGAATTACCATACAGTAAAAACGGTAGTCCGCTTGCCTCAATTTTAATAACTGCCAGATCATACGCAGGGTCGGTACCAATCACCTTTGCCTTGTATGATTTTTTATTGCTAAGCGTCACGTCCAGTTCATCGGCATTCTCCACCACATGGTTATTTGTTACGATGTACCCATCGGCACTGATAATAACGCCTGAGCCTGATGCCCTTTGTTCAGGCACATAACCCCTTCTGCCACCAAAAAATTCTTCCAGCATATCGTCGCCAAAAAAATCACTGAACGGGTTTTTGGGGCGTTGGTTTTTTGGTAGATTATTACTTACCTGCTTTGCGTTTGTCTTGGTTTTAATGTGCACAACGGTAGGTAAGGCGGCTGCGGCGGGCTGTGTAAAATCAACAGAGCCAGGTGGGGTATTGTTATCCAGCAGCCCTGCGTATTTGTAATTAGAAGGAATCACTCCATTCTCCTGGCCGGCGTACGTGTCAGTTTTGTCTATAAAAGTATTATAACTCCACATAACACCAAAAGCTGTTACAGCACTGATAAGAACCGTGAAAAATACCTGTTTAAATTTCATATTTTACGCGTTTTAATTTTTTCTGAATATTTAAAACATAAGAGTCAATTTTTGTGCCTGATGGAGCAAAGTAACGATGCCCTGACAAAATGAGATTTACCTGCAAGTACCTTTAACATTAAATTAGGAAGACTTTCGTACTTCATTTATAACGTTAATAAAAATTGCATTGTATCAATTCCATCCGCATAATCTTCTAACCCGGGCTGTTGCCCTTTGCCAAAGGCTACATCCCGTCCGGCAACACATTGTATTTCTTTATTGCCATTCAATGTTGCCGTCACTTCCTCAACATTTTTATAATAGCTGTAATTTAACTGGCTTATGGGCGAAAACAATGACTCATTTTCTATCAGCAAAGTGCTATCATTGGTCATGTAAAACCTGTTATTCATTATCTGGATAGACAAATTATAATCATAATTGTTTCGGTATTTGTGGTGGTCGGCAAAATATTTATACCGGTGAAAAGATTTTAACAATGGGATAAAATCATATTTTTCAGGAACATAAACTTTCGTGACATTTCTACACCCAAGACCAAAAAAACTGTGGATGTCATCTGACAATTTTTCCAATTCCCCATCAGTCTCATCTCCATTAATAATTGCGACCGAGGTTCGGTTCTTTCTGATGATACTCGGATATTTAGAAAAGTAATAGTCAAAATATCGGGCACTGTTATTACTGCCGGTAGCAATGTAAGCATCGCATCCATTTAGCATTGCGGCAAATGAAATATAATTTTCAATGGTTGTGTCCCAGCTATACATTATTTGCACAAGATGTTTTAAAAGGATATCATCTTTTGCTGATAATTTAATGGTTTGAATATGTCCGCTGATAAATACACATAAAAAATCATGGAAGCCAACAAGGGGGATATTTCCCGCCATTACAATGCCTACATTTTTTGGAATTATATTATCATCCAGCCGATAATGATTCACCCAGTGTGTCAATTTATCCTTTTCTAAAAACTCACTTGAAATATTTTTTACAGCCAGTTCAATAAACGCCGGGGTAAACCAACCGTTGTGAATAGATGCAGTATGTTTTATTGACCGCCATTCTTCTGAATCCGTCTCTAAATATTCTTTTAGCCTCGATAATATCTCAATTCGTTTTTGTAATTTCATCGTTATAAACTTATTTTTGCAAAAACAAAATTCGCAATTTCAAAACTCTAAATCAAAAGAAATGGCTATTAAAATAACAGATGAATGTATTAATTGTGGTGCTTGTGAACCAGAATGTCCTAATAACGCAATTTATGAAGGAGGTGTTGAATGGGCAATTTCCGACGGAACGTCTGTAAAAGGTAGCTATACTTTGCTTGACGGAACAGTAGTAGATGCTGATCAAAGAAATACTCCGGTAGCTGTGGATACTTACTATATCACTCCCAATAAATGTACTGAATGCCAGGGCTTTCATGAAGAACCACAATGTGCTGCTGTATGTCCGGTCGATTGTTGTGTGCCGGATGAAATGTACCAGGAGACTGTGGAAGAATTATTGGTTAAAAAAGAAAAATTACACATTTAAGAAAATAATTTGCATTTCTTTTGTTTGGCCGCAAGGCTCAAAATCAGGCAGGTGATATTTCCTGCATCACGGCGAGGGTATTGAAAAATACTTTCGCCTTTTGTATTTTTAAATATTATTTAAGCAAGATATATGTGTATAAAAAGTAGCCTGCTTTTTGTTGTTTTTTCAGCCTTGTTTTTTTCATGTTATACAAAAAAAACGGAGCAGGATATTGTAGATCATAAAGCCGTAATGATGGAGGCAGACAGGGCATTTTCTAAGTTAAGTGAGGAAAAGGGAATGAAACATGCGTTATTACAATTTATAGATAGCAAGGGTGTTTTGCTAAGGCCCAATTCTATGCCAATTGCGGGTGGAGAAGCTATCAACTATATCAGCCAGGGCAATGATACTTCTTACACAATGACATGGGAACCCAACGGCGGCTCCGTTGCAAAATCCGGAGAACTGGGCTATACTTACGGCGTGTATTCGTTGAAGCCAAAAGATAAAGACACGGTATTTTACGGAACATATGTGAGTATATGGAAAAAACAGCCTGACGGCAAATGGAAATTTGTGTTGGAAACAGGGAATGAAGGTGTTGAATAATGAATGGATGTTTGATACTTGCCTTGATACTTAATACTCAATATTCAATACTTTATACTTTATACTTAGTTTTGTTGCTTGTCTAATTAACACCTTTATATACCAATGAAGAAAACAATTGCGTTAGTTACCGGTGGTTATTCCGGCGAATCAGTAATATCTTACAAAACTGCTGTTACAATAAAAAATAATATTGATCCGGAAAAGTGGATTTGTTATACCATCGATATCAATCCCCAGGGCTGGTTTTACACTGCGCCGGAAGGTGAAAAAATTTCAGTGGACAAGAACGATTTCTCTATTACTGCAGACGGGCAAAAGATCACATTCGATGCGGTATTGATCGGGTTACACGGCACACCAGGCGAAGATGGAAAATTACAAGGCTACTTTGATTGCCTTAGTATTCCCTATACATCCTGCAATTCAGCTACCTCGGCATTAACCTTTAATAAACGTTACACAGTGGCTGTAGCCGCATTTGGTGGGTTAAAAGTAGCCAGGTCAATACATCTTTTTAAGGATATCCCTGTATCACCAACTGATATTTTAACGGCATTAAAATTGCCGGTATTTGTAAAGCCAAATAATGGCGGCAGCAGCATTGGCATGAGCAAAGTGAATGAAGCAGGTGACTTGACAGAAGCATTAAATAAAGCCTTTAAAGAAGATGACCAGGTGTTGGTAGAAGAATTTATAAAAGGACGTGAGTTTACAATTGGTGTATTTAAATCGAAAGGAAATGTGATTGCTTTACCAATGACCGAAGTAATTACCAAAAAGGAGTTTTTTGATTATGAAGCCAAATACGACGGGGCCAGTGAGGAAATAACACCGGCGAAAGTCGATGAGTCAATTGCACTAAAGGTGAGCGATGCTGCTAAAAAAGCTTATGCAATCTTTAACTGCAACGGCGTAGTTCGGATTGATTTTATCTATGATGAATTGAGTGGCCATCCGTATATGTTAGAAATAAATACCGTACCGGGACAAAGCGAGGCGAGCATTGTGCCCCAACAGGTAAAAGCAATGGGTTGGTCTCTAAAAGAATTTTATTCAACTTTAATTGAGGAGTGTTTTAATTAGTGAGGTGTTAACAATGAATTGGCGATAGCTTATTGTATTACACACCAACTGATGTAATAAATAGTAACAACAAATAATCAATATTAAAATTTAAAAGTGTTCAAATTCATTACAAAAAGGCCTCTTTGGGTAAATTTTTTAGCCGCTGTTATACTGGCATTCCTACTTATATTTTTAATGCTTCAGCTCTTGGGCTGGATTACAAAGCATGGAGAATATCTAACAGTACCTGCGGTGAAAGGTAAAGACACTCAACAGTCCATACGATTGCTGGAGAGCAAAGGTTTTGATGTGGTCATACAGGATTCTATCTATACAGATTCACTTCGCCCCGGCACGGTTATCAAGCAATTACCGGACGCCAATGCTACTGTAAAAATTAACCGGACAGTTTTTCTGACAGTTAACCGTTACATACCACCCATGATCGCAATGCCTAACCTGGAAGGTAAAAGCTTAAGCTTCGCACTTGATCTTTTAGCAAGAAATCATTTACAATTAGGGGATACCACTTACAAACCTGATTTTATGAAAGGGTCTGTGCTGGAACAGCAATACAATGGCGTTAAAATTTTGGCGGGAGCTAAGGTAAGATGGGGGAGTAAAATTAATTTGGTGATTGCCGGCGGGCTTAATGAACAGCAAATGATGGTACCCGATTTAATTGGGTTAACATTTGGACAAGCCAAAGCGCAGCTTGATTTAATAGGGGTAAATATTGCCGGCATCATAGCTGATGGAGTAATAAAGGACACTGCTGCTGCTTTTATTTACAAGCAAAATCCGGAAAGATTTGATGAAGAAAAACGGCCAAAATATATACGGCCAGGGCAATTGATGGACCTGTATATATCACCCGTGTTAATAATTCCAAGGGATTCTACAGATACAATTAAACCAATAAACAGTCAACCATGACAACAATAACAGTTGAAGAAGTAAAAGCCAGAATGGAGCAGGGCGAAAAATTGAATATCGTTGATGTAAGAGAGCCTTATGAAAACACTGAATTCAATATTGGAGGTGCATTGGTGCCTTTAGGTAAAATACAATCCATGCAGTTGGATGATATAGAGGACCTCAAAAACGAAGAAGTAATTATATACTGCAGAAGCGGCAACCGAAGTGGCCAGGCCTGCCAGATATTAGAAATGGCAGGCTTTACCAATGTGAAGAATTTAGTTGGCGGTATGCTGGAGTGGAGAGATAAATTTAATGTGTAAACATAAAAAAAGCAGGTTATGGAAACATAACCTGCTTTTTTTATATCCTGTTTGCGTCTGTATCTTATAATTGTAGGTTAAGCCCGATCATAAAATTCCGGCCCGCCATGGGGAAATAAAAGTTTTCGGTTACCAATGTAGTTTCATAATAATAGCTGTAGGAGTACCCATTGCTCTCATACTTCTTATTGTATAGGTTGTTTACTTGTGCAATAATATCAATCTCTTTAAACAGTAATTTTTTGATAGTGTAACCCACCCGAAGGTCTTGTACAAAGTAGCCTTTTAGCTTCCGGTTTTCATTGTTGGTGTTATCCATATACTGCTTGCCAACGTATTTAGAGTTTAAACTGACCTCCAGATTTTTTAATGGAAAAACCTGTAAGCCTATATTGCCAACAGTTGAAGGGGAGTAAGCGATGGTAGATGATTTTGCGTAGAAGGTATCCTGCTTCACCAAATCAAAATTGGCATCGTACATAGGCGTGTAATCATTAAACTTTTTGAGTTTGTTTTCACTCAAAGAAATGTTGCTGCTGAGCGTTACATATTTATTAAAGATCATCTTTCCCTGTAATTCGAGGCCAGTCCTGTAACTGTTTGCCACGTTGGCTCGCACTGCGTCGCCCACATCGTTAATTTTACCTGTTTGCACCAGTTGATTGCGGTATTGCATGTAAAAGAAAGTTGCGCCCCAGCTATAATTGGCCTTGTTTCTTTCAACGCCCAGCTCAATATCATTTAACCTTTCAGGCATTGGAGTTCGTTCGCCATTGGCAGTTTCAAAATCAGATTTATTAGGTTCTTTGTTGCCAACAGAGTAGGAGGCAAAGGCCGACCAGTTGTTTTTATTATAGTAAACGCCCAGCTTAGGATTAAAGAAATGGTATTGCTCGTCAACTTTTAGAGTAGGAAATTTTCTTGTGCCAGAAAAATTGTAGTTGATAGCTCTATATTGAAGATCAACAAAGGCACTTAGGTATTGGGAAAAACTATGCTGGTATTTGGAGTAGATATTAGCATCTGTTTTCGTGGCCTGGTAACGGTACCATTCAAAATCTTTTGGCACGCCTGTTTGCGCCCAGGTAATTTTGCCAAAATGTTTTCCATCATATTGGTTCCAGCCCCCATTTATGCTTATTTCATCAGCATCCCCTTTATATTGAAGGGAAACCAAGCCGCCATAATAATTATTATCCAGCCAAAGTTGCCGCACAAGATCAGTCCGGGTTATTGTATTTGATCCCACTACTACATTGGGCAAATTATAGGAGGAAAACTTAGCCCGGTTTTTATATTCTTCATAAAAGCCCTTTCCCTTACTTAAAAACAGGGTGGTATTAAAAGACAATTTATTGTTGAAAGCATGGTTAAACAGCAGTTGATAATGATCCTGCTGGTAGTTGTCTGTTTGATTATTATACAGGAATGTGTTGAAGGTTCTGGGGTCCGCGTTGTAAAGATTGGCCGAATCTGCTGGGGTAAAATAAAGCGAGCCAATATTATTATAATAATGTGCGTCCAGCGCATCTTTTGTGCCAAACAGCTTTGCTTCCGGTACCCCGTTCCATGCCTGGTAAGTCTTTTCCTTTCCGCTAATCACGTTAAAACGCAGGGAAGATTTAGCAGATAAATAAGCGCCGGACAGGTAGAAGCTTTTAAGATCGCTGCTAGCCCGGTCAATAAAGCCATCGCTTACAATTTTAGATAAGCGGGCATCAACGGTAAAATGATTATTTAGTAAACCGGTACCGGCTTTAATGGTCTGTTTCCAGGTATTGAAAGAGCCTGCACTGGTATTAATTTCTCCATAAGCATCTTTAATAACTTCATTGGTACTTAGATTAATGCTTGCGCCAAAAGCTCCAGCGCCATTGGATGAAGTGCCCACGCCCCGTTGTATTTGAATACTGTTAACCGAAGAGGCAAAGTCAGGAAGGTCAACAAAATAGCTGCCCTGGCTTTCCGCATCATTGTAGGGTATGCCGTTAAGTGTTACATTAATCCTGGATGCATCGGTCCCCCGAATGCGTATGCCAGTATAACCAACGCCATTGCCGGCATCGGAGTTAACAACTACTGAAGGGGTTTGATTTAAAAGAAAGGGAAGATCTTGTCCCAGATTATTTCTTTCAATATCTTTTTTGGTAAGATTGGTTTTTGCAAAAGGAGCTTTTTCACCAGCTCTGACGGCAGTTACTTCAACAGGCTTTAGATAAACCGTGTCGTTAATTTTTTTTTCAACTTGCGAAAAGCAGGAGAGAGTTGCGGCACATAAAACGGCCCAGCACATAAACAATTTCATTCAATAAGTTTTAGCTGAAATCCGGAGCTGAGAAACGCCGTGGATGGTTACCGGCGACACCCATGTATTGAGTGGTGGTGTGCATTTCTCCCTTCGCAGGCATTATCCTGAGCAGGTTATACGGGTGTTATCTCAGTCCTTTAAGGACACCCCGGAAATTCAAATGATTAATAAGAGCGATTGTTTTGCAAAGGTAGGGGAGTTTGAAAATAATTTCTGAGGTTTTTGTAACAAATCTTTTTTGATAATCGTAATACCTGAAAAATACAACCATGAAAAGATTACTGTTTTCCTTATTCATCGTAGCTGGCCTTACATCATTTGCACAAAATGAATCTGTAATAAAGGATGCTAATGCTCAAAAACGCACCCTGAAAGAAAGTTTTTCGTCGATTTCTGTTACAGATGGTGTTGACTTGTATTTAACCAGGGGCAATGAAGAATCAATTGCCGTCAGTGCTGCCGATCCTAAATATATGGAGCGGTATAAAACTGAAGTTGATAATGGGGTATTAAAAATTTATTATGATAACAAAGGGATTAACTGGACGGGTAATGAAAAAAGAAACCTGAAAGCATATGTTTCTTATAAAATGTTGCAAAAATTAAACGCATCGGGTGGGGCACAAGTCACCATGAAAAGTGTGCTGGATGCTGATAAAATGGAATGCACTTTCACCAGCGGCTCCAGGTTTACAGGTGAAGTAAATATTAAGGAACTTGATATAGCTCAAAATAGCGGAGCTTTAATGGAGATGAACGGAAAAGCAAGCAATCTAAAAATAGACATCAGCAGCGGCGCCCAATTTAAAGGATATGAACTGGCAGCGGATTATTGCGAAGCCAAAGCAACCAGCGCGGGAGTGGTGCGCATAAATGTAAATAAGGAGTTAAGTGTGAGAGCCAATAGTGGCGGCGGCGTTCACTATAAGGGAAGCGGCGTTATAAAAGACATGAATGTTAACAGCGGTGGTATTGTTAAGAAAGGATAATTTGTGTTGTACTTTCCCGGACGGCCGATGCTTAAAAAAATTGTAATTATGAAAAACTATTTTGTATCAATATTGGCGATCATACTTTGCACTGGCACCTATGCGCAAAAGACAATTATAAATGACGCGAATGCCGAAGTAAGGACGCTAAGCAGCAGTTTTACCAGGATTATAGTATCGGGCGGCATTGATTTATACCTTTCACAATATGATAAGGAGTCAGTGGCAGTAAGCGCTGCATCGGCAGAACACAAACAAAACATTAAAACGGTAATAGAAAATAATACTTTAAAAATTTATTACGACGGTTCAAAAGGATGGAACACAGGAAACAAACAACTGAAAGTTTATGTTTCTTTTAAAACACTTGAAAAATTAACGTCATCAGGAGGCGTTGAAATGCAGGTAACAGGTACTATATCCGTACCAGCGTTGGATATAAGTATGAGCGGGGCCAGTGAGTTTACCGGGGCAGTTAAAGTAGATAATCTAACTATTCACTTAAGCGGGGCATCAGATATAAAGATAAGTGGTAGCGCCAGCGTAGTATCCATACAATCTAGTGGGGCAAGTGATGTAAAAGGATATGATCTTGTGACTGATGTTTGCAATGCAAAAGCTTCTGGTGCTTCGGACATCAATATCACAGTTAACAAAGAGCTAAATGCGAATGCAAGTGGAGCAAGTGATATTCATTATAAAGGCACGGCTGTTATGAAAGATATGCATAGCGGCGGAGCAAGTTCCATCGTCAAAAAAAATTAGCTAGCCATTAAGATAATGAGAACTAACTTCCCTGCCCAACTGAGGTGGAAGCTTATCGTTTAAAGGCCCAAATCAAAAATTCAGGAAATACTTTCTGCCACGAAGCATACTCGTGTTTGCCACCAGCAGATTCCACATAAACAATATCCGAAGGAGGAGCAACTTTTTTATTTTTAATTATTTCCACCAGGTCTTTGGTATCATCTACCACATCTGATATTCCATCTTTATCCCTGTCAGCATTTTCTTCAGCAGCACCTGCATAAAGCCAATATTTTAGTTTGGGTTTTTTTCGGGAGGACTTGATTTTTTTCAACATTATGCGGTTGTTTTCATCGGTATATTCTTTATCGTTGACATCCTTATCCCGCCACCAAAATGAACCAGAGAAGACACCCACTTTGTCTATTTTATCGGCGTGGTCCCACGCAATGTCAAACGCTGACAATCCACCCAGCGAGCATCCTGCAAGGCACACAGTTTTAAATTTCCTCACGCCTGCTTTTTTCTTTATAAAGGCGTACAATTCATTGTCTATAAACGACGCATACTTATCAGCTTTTGCGCCGTTGTTTTTATAGTCCGGCAGGTTGCTAACACCGTATTTCTGCATCCTGTCGCCGGCATGTATCGCCACAATTACCAATGGTTCAATCAGGTTTTTTGAATACAGGCTGTCGACAATTTTTTTAACACCCAATTGGTCTACATCCTGCCCATCATTTAGCAACAACAAATGCACCCTGCTTTTATTATCCGGCACCGGAGTGCTGATGATAGTTAATTTGATATGCTCCTGCAAATGCCGGCTGTAGATTTCATCCTGTTGTTCCTTTATGTTGCCTTTACAATTAACCAAAGTGGCACAAACAAATAAAAGGCACACCGATATAAAATATTGTTTCATAAATATTTATTTACTAAACGAATATATATTATTTGGCGGCAAAGGTGTAAACCATTACTTTTGCACCGCGAAGTAGAGCAGCGGTAGCTCGTCGGGCTCATAACCCGAAGGTCAGAGGTTCGATCCCTCTCTTCGCAACTAACTTAAGGCTCATTTAGAGCCTTTTTTATTCTTAGCAGGTTTACGCTAATGAATTTGATCACCTCCTCCATTCTGTTAATTTGTATGCGGTAGTCAAAGTCGTATCCCAGGCCTTGCTTTTCAATAACATACATGAAATCTGGTTTTGTAAATATTTTCGGAAAGCCTAACGCAGGCAAAAGTACCCTGCTGAATGCACTGATGGGGGAGAAGCTTGCCATTGTGTCGCATAAAGTTCAAACTACCCGCCATCGTATAAAAGCTATTCTTACACATCCCGACTATCAAATTGTTTTCTCGGACACCCCCGGAATCATTGAGCCGAAATATAAACTGCACGAAAAAATGATGAATGCAGTAAAGGGGAGCCTCGAAGATGCGGATGTTGCACTGCTGATAACGGATGTGAGGGAAGATACTGAGGAAAGCAATGCCATTTTTACTTTTCTTCATTTAAAGGCGCCTGCCCTTGTTTTGCTAAATAAGTCTGATGCAGTAAGTGACGAAGATTTACAAAAAGCAACCACTTTTTTTAAGGCCCAGTCTTACTGCAAAGAAGTTATTGTTATTTCGGCATTAAAAAAGAAAGGCATTGATCAATTGTTAGCTGCAATACTTAACCTGTTGCCGGAAGGCCCTGCCTTTTATGAAGGAGATGATATTAGTGACCTGCCAACGAAGTTTTTTGTAGGAGAACTGATCAGAGAGAAAATATTTTTATTGTACGGTGAAGAGATCCCATATCATGCAACCGTGTTGGTACAGGAATTCAAAGAAAAAACAACTTTGATAAAAATCGGTGCTGACATCATAGTGCAGCGTGAGACACAAAAGGGAATTATTCTGGGCGAGGGCGGTAAAATGATCAAACAGTTAGGAACGCTTGCAAGAAAAGATATTGAGGAGTTTTTAGGCAGTAAGGTTTTCCTGGAACTATTTGTAAAAGTAAGGCCTAAATGGAGGGACAACGAAATGCAGTTGAGGGAATATGGGTATTGATTAATTTGCTAATTAGCTGATGTGCTAATTTGAAAATGGGACAATTCGAAAATGGGACAATGGAATATTTTTAAGATAGCTTCAAAATATTTTTAAGAAATTATCAATTCAATTACGTTTTACTTAAGGGCTACAGGCTGCCCATTGTTGAAAAAGTACAAGTGAGTGACGCAAGGAAGTTTAATTGAAATACAAATGCTTGTTAACATAAATATCTTTGAGTATTACACAAATTATAAGGTATCAATTTAATTATCAATTAATAGAAATGAGTTTTACAGTAGCAATAGTAGGCCGGCCAAATGTGGGCAAAAGTACTTTCTTTAACAGAATGTTGGAGCAAAGGAAAGCCATCGTCGATGATGTAAGTGGTGTAACCCGTGACCGTCAATATGGAGTAGCGGAATGGAACGGCAAATCTTTTAACGTAGTAGATACCGGCGGGTTTGTACCAAAAAGCCAGGATATTTTTGAAAGGGAGATACGCAAACAGGTGTTGATCGCTTTGGAAGAAGCAGATGCAATTATTTTTATGGTAGATGTTGCCACAGGCATTACAGACCTGGATGAATCTATGACGCAGTTGCTACGCAAAACCACTAAGCCGGTTTTCCTGGTGGTGAATAAAGTTGATAACCACGACAGGCTGCTGGAAGCTTCGGAATTTTATAGCCTTGGGTTTGATAAAATACATTTTTTATCCTCCATCAGTGGCACAGGTACCGGTGATTTATTAGATGAAATAACTGAACTGATAGTTGAAGAAGCAGTAGATATCGACGAAAAACAATTACCAAAATTTGCTATTATTGGACAGCCCAATGTAGGAAAATCTTCATTATTGAATGCTTTAACGGGGCAGGAGCGCACTATTGTAAGTGATATTGCCGGTACCACCAGGGATACTATCCATACCCACTATAACATGTTCAATAAAGAATTTATCCTGATTGATACCGCTGGTATCAGGCGCAAGGCAAAGGTGAATGAGGACCTTGAATTTTACTCTGTTATCAGGGCGATCAAGGCAGTGGATGAGGCGGATGTGTGTATGTTGCTGCTGGATGCAGAAAAAGGGATTGCTGCGCAGGATCTTACAATTTTTGCAATGGCCGTAAAAAAAGGGAAGGGCATTGTAGTGTTGGTAAATAAATGGGATGTAATGCCAAAGGAAACCAACACGGCAAGGGATTATGAGATTGAATTAAAAAAACGATTCGCTCCATTTACAGATCTTCCCATCCTGTTTATTTCTGCCATAGAAAAAACCAGAATTTTTAAAGCCATGGAAGTGGCGCTGGAAGTATATGAGAACCGCAAGCAGAAAATTCCTACTTCCAAACTAAATGACATTATGCTAAAGGCGGTGGAAGCTTACCACCCACCGGTAGTAAGAGGTACACAGGTTAAAATTAAATACGTCACCCAGTTGCCGGTAGTGGTACCTTCCTTTGCGTTCTTCTGCAATTTTCCGGATGATGTAAAACCGCCATATAAAAATTACCTGGAAAATCAGTTAAGGTCAAAATTTAAGTTAACGGGTGTTCCGGTGAGGGTGTTTTTTAGAAAAAAATAAAGTACAATTCCGCGTTATAAAAATTTAAATAATATCTATGAAAAAGCTATTTACAATTCTCTTGCTTTCAAGTTTAATTACAGCTTGTGACGATGCCGCTAAACATGAAGCTGCTGCTGATATTGATTCTGTAAAGGCTGCGACTACTACTGATTCTTTGGCTGCTATTAAAGTGACAACCGATACCCTGAAAATTCCGGGGAATGGTGGATCAACGAAAAGTATGGATAGTTCAATGAAGGCTATATCTGACTCGTTAGTCAAGAAGTAACTTTATTGCCATCTTTTTTAAAACTATTTTATCCCTGTTAGCAGGGATTTTTTTGTTCCTAAAATTTTTACAATGAGTATTGTGAAGTAAGGTATGTCTCAGATAGTATCACCGCTGGCGTAAGTTAGAATGCCGAAGTACAGGAATCGTTTTTTTTGCATCCATGTTCTTTTTAAGAACAACAAAGCTCACTATCAACAAAATTAAAATTAGAATAACAGCGATATAAGTGTACGGTTGTTCTTTTAGTTGGCGTTTATCTTTTCGTTTTTTATTCTTTGCTATTTGCTTATGCAAGTCGTCATTCAACTGTTCTACATAGGCTTGCATATTCTTGCTGTTCTCCATTTTTTGCAAACCTTCTACCGCATCATTCATAAATTCATCGTCGGCCATGCTCTTCTCAATTGCATGGCTATCTGCTTTTGATAACTGGTTGCTCAGGTAGTCCATCAACTGCTGGTTATCAATATCTTTATTGCTATTGGATAATATGTCCTTCAGGTCATTGTTCATGGTGCAGGCGTTCCAACATTATTTTTAAATTTCTTTTGCCATTTTGAATATGGCTTTTCACTTTTAATAAACTGTATCCTGTTTGTTCTGTAATATCATGATAACTCTTTTTTTCAAGATAAAAGAGTGTTATGCAAAGCGATTGTTCTTTATTTAATAATTGCAACGCCCTTTCCATATCGGTTAAAACGGCATCTTTTTCCAGGTATCTTTTAATGTCTTCTGTTTCGTCCGGCGTCGACAATAATTGTTCATTGATTTCTATTGGCTTCTTTCCTTTATCTCTCAATTTCATCAGGCAATGATTTTTTGCCACCATGTAAAGCCAGCTCTTAAAATAATCCACTTTGTATTTGTGCAATTCGGTAATTGCTTTTAAAAAAACCTGTTGTACGCCATCTTTTGCTTCTTCTTCATTTTTAAGGTATTTCATACAAACGCCTAACAAGAGTAATGTATAACGCTGTAATAATATACCCAGCCACTCATTATTTTTATCTGCATAAAAATTCTGTAATAACTGTTGATCGTCAATATGTTTATACCTGTCTGTATTCAAAGTGGGTTAAGTATATCCATAAGATGTAATCATAGGAAAAATCCATACCCCCATCCCCTAAAGGGGGGTTAAAAACTGCACTTAATTTAAAATCAACTTTTAAGTCTTCAATAACTCCCCTTTAGGGGATGGGGGTTAAATACTGCGGTGCTGGTCAAAATTTTCCAAGTCCTTTGATACTGCATTTAAAAAAGTACTGCCTAATGCACCATCAATAATACGATGATCGTAGCTAAGTGAAATATACATCATGTGACGGATCGCTATGCTGTCGCCCTGGGGAGTTTCAATTACCATGGGCCTTTTCTTAATAGCCCCCACAGCCATGATCGCTACCTGCGGCTGATTAATAATGGGTGTGCCCATAATACTCCCAAAGGAGCCTACGTTGGTTAATGTAAAAGTGCCACCTGTTGTATCATCAGGTTTCAATTTGCCTGTCCGGGCTGCATTTGCCAGGCCATTCACCTGTTTTGTTAAGCCCGCCAGGTTTAGCTGGTCGGCGTTTTTAATGACCGGTACAATTAAGTTGCCCGTTGGTAACGCAGTTGCCATACCAATATTTAAATTCTTTTTGATGATAATTTTATCTCCGTCAACGGAACTGCTAAGCAGCGGATATTTTTTGATGCACTTAACAATTGCTTCGATAAATAATGGTGTGTAGGTTATTTTCTCCCCTTCTCTTTTTTCAAAATCCTTTTTTATTTTTTCTCTCCATAGCACCAGGTTAGTAACATCACATTCTGCAAAGCTGGTAACATGGGCGCTTATATGTTTACTGTCTACCATATGCCGGGCAATTAACTTGCGCATTCGGTCCATTTCGATTATCTCAACGTTGCCGGGATAGGTGTTTGCCAATGCCACCTGGCGATTGTTGTCATGATTATTAATGGTTTCAACTTCGCGGTGGCTTATCGTTACTGGCTGCGGGCTTACTTCTTGTGGTTGGCTGTAGCTACTTTCCCTGCCCGCTATGTACGCTAGAATATCTTTTTTACTAACTCTACCGTCCTGGCCTGTGCCAGGTATGTTTTCTAACTCGACCATGCTAATTCCTTCCTGCTGGGCAATATTGATAACCAACGGCGAATAAAAACGAATAGCATTTGTTGAAGGCCGGGCTTGCGCAGAGGGCTGATAAGGGATTTCTTCTACCATCCTGGCTTCCTCGTATACGGGCCTTCCCATTTGTGGTGAAGATTGTGACTGTGTAACAGCCGACACTGCACCTACTCGTATTCTGGCAATCACTGCACCAATCGGCACTACGTCATTTTCTTTAAATAAAATTTCTTCAATATAACCGGTTGTCGTTGATGGCACTTCACTATCCACTTTATCTGTGGCTATTTCCAATAAATTTTCATCCTCCTGGATATGGTCACCGGGCTTTTTAAGCCACTTTAAAATAGTAGCTTCCATAATACTTTCCCCCATTTTCGGCATTACCAGATCAACTAACGACATATAATAATTTGAAGTTTGAAATAAATAAAGGCATTTCAATCAAAGCAGGTTATTCCATTGCTAACGATCGTAACCAAAGATAATTATTTCCTTTTTAATCTTTGTTGTCATGTAATTCAAAGCCGTCATCGCTGCCGGGTCCTGTTCATTATTTTGTTGGGTGGAAATCAAGCATTATGCTTCTTCATAGTGAGTGCTATCCGACAGGATAAATTTCCGCAACATGTTCAATGCGTAGGTGGCCGTTAATTCAATATTCCGATGCCTGTCATATCGGAAATTCATTCTCTCAGCTAGTATTTTATCATTGTTGCCAACGGCTATCCATACTGTGCCCACCGGTTTGTCTGGCATGGCTCCATCAGGCCCCATGATGCCAGACACAGCAATAGTGAAATCCGAATGTAAATTTTTCAAAGCGCCTTTAGCCATTTGAATCACCACTTCTTCGCTTACGGCTCCCTTAGTTTCCAGTATTTCTTTTTCAACCTGTAAAAGATCTTCCTTAGCCTTGTACGAATAGCTTACCACACTTCCGTTATAATATACCGAAGCCCCGGGTTTTTCTGTCAATAAGTGCGCAATGTAGCCACCGGTGCAACTTTCCGCAGTGGAGACCGTTTTTTTTCGTGCTGTTAACAATTTAGCTACTACCTGTTGCATTGTCTCATCTTCATTGGTAACCAGGTATTCCTTTACTGCTGTTTGCAACTCATCAAAAAAATATTGTATCTCCTTTTCTATTGTATCTTTTTCTGCACCTGTTCCTGACAACCGTAGGCGGACCATGCCGTAATTGGGCAAATAGGCAAGTTTGATCTGTGAAGGAAGTTTCGCCTCAAAACCGGCGATCAGGTCGGCTAAAAAACTTTCCCCCACGCCTGCCGTTAGCAAGGTGCGATGGGCTATATGAGGAAATTGAAAATGCCTGCTCAAACCCGGGATAACATCATCAGTCATCATACCTTTCATTTCATGGGGCACGCCAGGCATACTTACAAATACCTTTCCCTCTTTTTCAAACCACATGCCGGGAGCAGTTCCTCTCTTATTCAATATCACCCGGCAGGTGTCCGGTACCTCAGCCTGTTTCAAATTCCGTTCTATCATTGGCCGTTTCAGCACATTCGTAAAAAGATTAACTACATTTTGAAGCGCCCCCTCATCTACGATCATTTTTCCATTAAAGTATTTACAAAGCAATGGCTTGGTTATGTCATCCGCTGTTGGACCAAGTCCGCCTGTTACCAAAATAATATCCGAATGCTGGCTTTCTTCCGTTAGTGTATTCCATATTTCGTCCCAAACATCGCCAACGGCTACACGCCTGGCCACACGAATGCCGGCTTTACTCAGCTCCTGCGCCATCCAGGCACTATTGGTATCAACTACTTGTCCGATCAATAATTCATCACCAATGGTAATGATAGTTGCCTGTGTCATGGTGATTTTTGAAAATGATGGAATGGATTTGATGACTCTAAGGTTAGTCAAACCTAACGCCTTCATAAATATCTGAGAGGGTGATGGTGATATCAACTGTGCTGATTACAAAAATATCCGTTAATAACTTGTATTCAGTCAACACCCAACTGTTATCAGGGTTGCGGATAAATTTTTCAACGGAAATGCTGGTTGAATCAACAAGAATATATTCCTTAAGTGTTTCGATATTTCTGTACAAGGTAAATTTTGAGCCCTTGTCATAATCTTTGGTGGAAGGTGATAAAATTTCAACAATTACTGAAGGGTTAGTTGCCGTATCAAATTGGTCATCGGTTGGCTCAATTTCGCCACAAATAATAGAAATATCTGGATAAGTATAGAGTGAATTGGAGGGGATGTGTATTCTTAAATCACTACCATAAGGAACACAACTTTTGCCTTTTAATTTGGATGCTAAGCCGCCAAACAGATTGGAGAAAATTTTATTGTGCAGAAACGATGCTCCGCTCATGGCAAAAATTTCACCTTTATAATATTCGTGTTTTTCCAAAGCCTTCCGTTCAGCCTCTAAGTATTCCTGTTCGCTGATGTAATTCAAAACTGGTGTTGCCATAATCGGTAATTTCGATTCTCAAATTTAATAAAAATGTACCAAAGGATTTGTTTGATATCGTTTTCGCTTGTTTTACTTATGTGTAATGGGTTTAGCCAGAATTTGCCTGGCCAATTGGACATTGCCATACAAAAGTTATCAGCAGATGTTCAGTTTAAACATGCCATTATTAGTTTGTATGTAATCGATAGTAAAACAGGAAAGGTCGTTTATGATAAGAATAGCCAACTTGGATTGGCTCCGGCAAGTTGTCAAAAATTGGTTACAAGTGTGTCTGCTTTTGAGCTATTGAGTAGTGATTTTCAATACAAAACTTATATTGGTTATGATGGCAAAATTAGCAATGGAATCTTGGAAGGCAATCTTTATATCAGGGGTGGGGGTGATCCTACATTTGGCAGCGGGCGTTGGCCCACAACTGCTGAACCAGTGGTGCTGAAAAAGTTATTAGCTGCCTTGAAAAAACATAAACTCCAATCCATTGCGGGCAACCTTGTTTGTGATGATACTTATTTCACCAATGAGCCTTTGCCGAATGGCTGGGTATGGGAAGATATCGGCAACTACTATGGTGCCGGTGCATGGGGCCTTAACTGGAGAGAGAACCAGTTTGATGTCACGTTTAAAACAGGAAAGTCTGCAGGTGACTTAACGGAGATAATTGCTACGCAACCTTCGTCTGTAAAAGCGGATTATACTTTTGCAAATTTTGTAAAGACCGGAAGCCGTGGGTCGGGCGATAACGGCTATCTTTTTTCCTCTCCTTTCCATAAGAATATTATAGCACGGGGTAAAGTGCCGATGTCGGCAAATGGATTTACTATTTCCGGGGCGATGCCCAACCCACCGGGTATATTTATAAGAATGGTGAAAGGCTATTTGAATGAAAACGGGATAAAGATAAATGGTGATACATGGAGCAATTCGGAGCGGCTGGTAAATAACCTATCCGTAACCACGCCTGTAGTGATTTTGGATTCAATTCTTTCGCCACGCCTGGATTCGATCAATTATTGGTTTCTTAAAAAGAGTGTCAATTTGTTTGGCGAGGTTTTTATAAAAATGATTGCCTGGCAAAAAACAAACTCAGGATCGACAGATAGCGGTATCGCCATTATTGAGGATTTCTGGAGCAACCGGGGTATTGAACGCTCTGCGCTTAAAATGATTGATGGCAGCGGATTGTCCCCAGCCAACAGGGTCACCACCCATTCATTAGTTACTGTGATGCAATATGCAAAAAGCCGGCCCTGGTTCACTGCTTTTTATAATGCATTGCCTGAGATGAATGGTATAAAAATGAAGGATGGTTATATTGGCGGAGTGAGAAGTTATACGGGCTATGTGAAGAGTAAAAACGGAGCAGAGTACACATTCTCTTTTATTGTAAATAATTTTGATGGCAATGCAGGAACGGTTAGAGAAAAAATATGGAAGTTGCTCTCACTGATCAATTAAAATGCATCATCTCGTCGGTTAAAAATATTTTTCCAGTTTTGCTCTTAACGCCGCTGGCATTTCACAACGTTTCATATCTTTTGCTTCCATAAAATATAACGTTACATCACCGGTATTTAAAAGTAAACCCTCCTCGTTGTATATCTCAGAATGAAAAACAATCTTGTGGTGTATAGGCAATTCTTTTAAAGTAGTTTTCACCGTAATCAAATCATCATATTTGGCTGGCCTCAAAAAGCGGCTATGAATATCTACCACCGGCATGATGATACCCATTGCTTCAATGTCTTTGTAAGTGTAACCAATTTGTCTTATTGCTTCCCCTCTTCCAATTTCGTAAAACTGGGCGTAGTGCCCGTGATACACCACGCCCATCTGATCTGTAAGGGCGTAATGGATTCTTATTTGTGTTTCGGTAGTGTACATTATATAAATAACAATAGGCTTGATTAATAAACTTTTAGGATAGATACAAGGTTCGCAAATCCCTTTTAATATTAAGTTAGAGCTCATTTACTTCTTTGCCTTGATGCAAAGAAGTAACAAGAAAAATCAAGGCTGCGAATAAAAAGGCTGAAAATTTCAACATGATCCTAAAATCAAGGAACTCGCCGCCAGTAATTCTTCGTTAGATCATGCTGTTTGGCCACGCTACGTTGATAAATGTTGCCCACTGGTATGCAGTAAAAGTGAGTGACACAACGATGATGACTGGAGAACTTATGCTTGTACCAAAGTAATTTAAACTGCAATTATTTCCCTGTCATGCTATCAACACTAACTCTGCCCGGGCCTATTAATAATAAAACTATGTACACTACCAAATACAAAGCAGGCAATTCTCCTTTGCCAAACACCTCTGCATTGTGAGCTTTAAATAATGCTATGCTCATAGCAATGATCAATGGGATGGTAGCCAGTCTAGTAAATAATCCGAGAATTAAAAACATAGAGCAAAAGAATTCTGCAAATATTAAAAGTGCCAGGGACAAGGGTTTTCCTATCCCCATAAAATTCATAAAATCATTTTGCATACTTCCAAAGTGTACGAGCTTATCATACCCATGATTGATCATTAGCAGGCCGGCACCCAATCTAAGTATTAACATCGCTCCGCTTACTGCTCCTGCTGAATACTTTGTTGACAACAAATTTTTCATTTTTTCTTTCTCTTTTTTTTCTTGATTTATAAGCCTTGTTAAATAAATTTCTTTTATCATTTTCTTAACAGCTTTGCAAATGTACATTCGTTTTGTTTGCAGGAGTTATCCACTTATTAACAAACGCTTTGGAACGGTGTTTGCACAAGTGGCAATATAGCTAATTTTGCATATCAAATAAAAATGATCGTTATAACCCATACAATCATACAATGAAACAACAATTCTTTTTCCTGCTCTTTGCGGTAGTATTTTCATTCGCCACTTTCTCCCAGCCCACACATGTATTTACAGACCCTGAAAAGAAATTCAAAGAGGCAAAAGAATTATTTGTTAA
>JBDSAA010000169.1:0-3459 GCA_039922375.1 Ferruginibacter sp. | reverse complement strand
GCGGCACAACTACCTGTCCATCCACTATTTTATAATTAGTAGTTGCTGCGGGAGGATTGCCTTTTTCTACCCAGGAACTTAAATCGAGCAGTGCCTGGTGTAACACTCCCATGTAGCTAACAACGTGTGTTGAGGCGTCGGGGTTCGATAAATCGCCGTGATTGGCATGATCAAGAAACCACAGCCGGAAATTGTTATCCAGGCTGTCTCCCATATTCTCCTTCAGTTTGTTCCGGTACCAGTCTGCTTGCCATGGCAAAGCTTCACTGTCCCACATCGATTCCACCAAAATCATTTTGCCTTTAAACTTGCCCTTCGGCAACACTCCGGAGGCACCGCGGGTAAACATTGGTCCAAGCAGCATGGGCCGTTGTGGATATATCGGCTTGCCGGTAGAATCACGAAACTGATCCCATACATAATATTCCATACCGGGCACCTGGTGACGATGATAGGTTTGTACTGCGAGAAAATTCGAATTATCAACTTGCACTGTGTCGCCGGGCTTTAGTTGTGCAAACAATTCACGGCTGTTGGTAGGGGCAAGAACAACTTTATCACCAACGGTTTTGGTTAATTGCAAAACCTGGCCGGCAGCAGCACCGCTTTTTATAATTAAATCGCCACCAATAAAATTAACATCAGGCAGGGCGTCCTCCAGCTGAAATGCAACAGGCATTGTTCCTTCTTTTTCACCCATGCTCTTCCAGGCCGCATCGGCAGTCCCTTTTTCCTCAGTTGAAAGTGGCTGGGTCAAACCTAACCTGACGGCTTCGTCATTCGTAACCCCTACTTTTATCCTGCTTACTTTTTGAATTCGTGCTTTTAAAAGGGATGCAGGCGGATTAGCGCCCAGATAGCCGGGCAGGTGCCAGAAATCCTCCTTGAAATACTTCGAGTCCATTGCGACTATACTCTTGTAAAGAACCAAAAAACCATGAACGCCCATTGTTTTATAGGCAAACCAGGCCTTGGGTGGAAAGCCCATTTTGGTTGCCTCCCTCAGCGCTTCCTTTTCTTCGGCGTTTAACAGAGACTCCACCGCCACGCTGCTTCCAGGTTCTAATGCATCTACTATGGCTGGAAATTTATCGTGCAGTATCCGCATCGCATTCATGCGTGCTGTGAACATATTGGGAATAGCGACCGGTGAACCCAAAACAAAAGGAACAACTCCATCCCATACCCCTTCGGTGTTTTCAATGCTGCCAAGTGTGCGATAAGCACCACCACTACCACCAAAACCGTAACCGTATGGCCGCTTTTCGTTGCCATATACCTGGGTAGCAACTACCCGGGAAAAATCTGCTGAGGCTGCATTGGCACGATAAGCCGCGATGGTAGGGTCTGCATTAGATTTAGGTTTGGAGAAATCAATTTTCCCGCCGCCGTTCGTCTCTATAAAATAGGCGCCGCTGCTAACCGAGAAGCTTATCATGTCTTCCTCTCCCTTTGCATTTTGTGCCAGATTTTCATTATCGGGGAAGGGAGTAAAATATTGAAAAAAGCGGCCAAGGTATTTTTCTTTTGGAGGGAAATAAAAGGAAAAACGAGTGTCGTTCCCCTTAAAGCCACCGTGTATGTAACGATGACGAACCGGCTTATCCCTCCACTCGTCAACATCTACAAAAGGTTCTTTGAATAGCGTGTCTTTTGTTGCAAAACGTTTAGCCAGGTCCTGGCTTAACTGTGGAAAATTGTTTTGGGCCTGGCACATCGTTGTATAGAAGACAGCCAAACACAACAAAGCTTTACGAAAGTGGGTATAAAACATGTGACTATATTTAGATTAACTTTTTATATGTTTTTGCTGATTTCTTATTTCATCTCACCACGGTTAGTTTTACGGTATCATAGGTTTGTGAGGAGGGTCCAACCATAATGGTAAAATCTCCAGACTCAACGACTTCTTTCATGTTGATATCATAAAACGTCAGCTTGTCCGGAGTCATGGTAAAACTGACTTGTTTGGTTTCACCAGGTGCAAGCGCAATTCTTTTGAAGCCCTTCAGCTCTTTTACTGGTCTTGTTACGGAACTGACTTCATCCCGTATATAAAGTTGAACGATTTCCTCACCTTCTCTTTGCCCTGTGTTCTTTACATCAATGGTGACGGTTGTATTTTCATTTGAAGAAATGGCCGGCCTTGAAATCCGGAGATTGCTATACGTATAGTTTGTATAGCTTAGCCCATAGCCAAAGGGATATAGGGGTGTAATACTATCGAGGTTATAGGGCCGTATTCGGGCAGAAGGTTTCGCAAAGTAATAATCCGGCAAATGACCTGCTGAACGGGGTATGGAGATGGAAAGTTTTCCAGATGGGTTGTTGTCTCCAAACAACGTTTCCGCTACAGCATAACCCGTTTCCTGCCCCAGGTACCAACATTGCACAATTGCAGGCACCGTTTTTTTCAAATGCAAAAATGAGATGGGTGGCCCGCTAAAAACAAAAGCAGCCGTCGGTTTATTCAACATTTTCAACGAGTCAACCAGTTCGTTTTGGTCGCCCAACAATTCCAGGTTAGCGAGGTCGCCCAATGAGGTGCTGGTAGTTGCCTCCCTGGATATCTTATCATTTCCACCCAACATCAGCACAATTACATCTGCACTTCTTGCTACGTCGATGGCCTCCCTGATCAGTTTCGCATTTACTTCATGGGATACCATTTTTATCGGGCCATAACCCTTACCGGCTTCATTTAATTTACATCCTTCAGCATAAACAATTTCCACATCTTTGTATTTCTCTTTTATAGCCGCTAACGGTGATATGGACGTTCTCGGAACATGAGAGTAGCCTCCAAGTATACATTGGTCTGCATTTGGGCCAATAATCGCAATCTTCCTATACTTCTTTCGGTCCAATGGCAACAATCCACCTTCATTTTTTAATAAAACAATTGATTGCCGTGCAGCTTTCAATGCCAGCGTACGATGAGCTTCTGAGCCAACGATGCTTGTGCGGCTAACATCTATATACGGCCGTTCAAAAAGACCTAAACGAAACTTAAGTTCCAGCACATGCAACACTGCTTTATTTACATCAGCTATTGAGCTGCTTCCATTTTTAATTGCTCCTGGAAGGCCGGTATACGTGGGATTGTCTGTCAACTCCATATCAACACCAGCCTTGATAGCCTTTGCACCGGCTTCCACACTATCGGCGGCAATATGATGAATGTCGTGCAACTCATTGGTAGCAGTGTAATCTGATATCACCACACCCTTAAATCCCCACTCTTTTCTCAATACATCTGTAAGTATCCATTTATTTGCGTGTACCGGAATTCCGCTTATCTCATTATAATTCGGCATAACCCCCAATGCCTGTCCTTCGATAAAAGCAGCTTTAAAGGCTTTAAAATTCACTTCCCTCAATTCCCTTTCAGAAAGAAAAACAGGTCCGGTGTTACTACCACCTTCCGCTTGCCCATGTGCTCCAAGATGTTTTAATGTG
>JBDSAA010000168.1:0-24575 GCA_039922375.1 Ferruginibacter sp. | reverse complement strand
CTGATGGCCGCAACAATACGCAATTCAATCTGGGAGTAATCGGCAGAAATTAATACATGGTTTTCGTCTCTGGGTATAAATGCCTTGCGGATCTCCCTGCCTCTTTCAGTGCGAACCGGAATATTTTGCAAGTTGGGGTTGGTGCTGCTAAGCCTGCCTGTTACTGCCACGGCCTGCGCATAATTGGTATGCACCCTGCCCGTTTTTTTATTGATCAGTTGGGGCAAGGCATCTATGTAGGTGTTTTTTAATTTGGTCAGTTCACGAAACACTAAAATATCATCGCAGATCTTATTTTGATGAGCCAGTTTTGCAAGCACATCTTCACCGGTTGCATACTGGCCTGTTTTTGTTTTTTTTGCCTTAGGATCAAGTTTTAATTTTTCAAACAACACTTCACCCAGCTGCTTGGGGCTCGCCAGGTTGAACCTGACACCAGCCTGCTCGTATACAGACTCCTCACTTATTTTTGCTTCTGTTTCAAGCTGTTTACTGTATTCGCTTAAAAAACTTTGATCAATGCGGATGCCTTCAAATTCCATATCAGCCAACACTTTCACCAATGGATTTTCTACTTTATAAAAAACCTTTTCGACCGATTTGGTTTTTAGCTGGGGCAAAAAAACGTGTTTTAACTGTAAAGTAATATCGGCATCTTCGGCAGCATATTCTTTTATCTTATCTATTTCTACGTCCCGCATATTGCCCTGTCCCTTTCCTTTTTTCCCAATCAGCTCAGTAATAGAAACCGGCATATAACCCAGGTATTTTGCACTAAGGGCATCCATGTTTCTTTTGCCTTCCGGTTCCAGTACATAATGCGCCAGCATGGTATCAAAAATGTTTCCCGTAAGCGTAAAACCATACCACTTTAATATCAACAGGTCATACTTAATATTCTGGCCAACCCAGGTTTTGGAAGAATCGGTAAACAAGGATTGAAAACTATTTAAAATTTGAATGCATCCATCTCTTTCTGGTGGGCAGGGGACATAGTATCCTTCAGTTGGCCTGATTGAAAAACTTAAACCAACCAGGTCAGCATCGTTGGCATCGATGCCTGTGGTTTCCGTATCAAAGCAAATTTCCGAATACCCTGTTAAAGTGCTTACCAACGTTTCAATCTCTTCCGCCGTACTTATCAAGGTATAATTATGAATCGTATTACCAATGTTTTTATCGGCAATCAGGTCATTGTCTGGTCCAATGTCGGTTTCAGTTTGCCTTAGTTCTTTTACAGGCAACGGCTCCACAGCATTTCCAAATAAATCAAGCTGGCCGCCTGCAGGTGTTGGTGTACCTGAAGCTTCTTCTATTATTATTCCGGGTTCCAGCATTATTTCATCTCCCAAAACCCTTCTGCTTAAAGCTTTAAATTCCAGCTCTATAAAAACATCCTTCAAGGCTTCCCGGTTCATTTCTTTTATCCTGAAATTTTCTTCATGAAATTCGGTAGGCACATTGGTGATAATGGTTGCTAATTTTTTGCTCATAATGGCTGACTCCCTGCCAAGCCTTATTTTTTCCCCAACAGATCCTTTTATTTTGTCTGAATTCTCCAAAATGTTTTCAAGCGTTTCATATTCTTCTAATAACTTAGCCGCCGTTTTTTCTCCAATGCCTTTTATTCCGGGAATGTTGTCGACAGCATCGCCCATTAACCCTAATATGTCAATTACCTGGCTTACATTTTTAATTCCCCATTTGGCACAAACCTCTTTGGGACCCATTATTTCAATGCTGCCTCCCTGGTACGGCGGCTTATAAATTTTAATATTTTCAGATACCAGTTGGCCATAATCCTTATCCGGTGTTACCATGAAAACCTCGTACCCAACCAGCTCGGCCTGCTTTGCCAAAGCACCAATTACATCATCAGCTTCGTATCCGTCAATGGCTACCACGGGAATATTAAATGCCTCAATGATCCTTTTTATATCCGGCACCGCCGACATAATATCTTCCGGGGTTTCCTGCCGGTTGGCTTTGTAATCAGCAAAATCGGTATGCCTTTCTGTAAGGGCATGCGTGTCAAAACACACCGCCATGTGCGTTGGTTTTTGATTATTGATAAGGTCAACTAAAGTATTGGTAAAGCCAAACTGGGCATTGGTGTTTCTACCCTTGCTGGTAATGCGTGGATTGCGGATGAGCGCATAATATGCTCTAAAAACAAGAGCATAGGCATCTAATAAAAATAACTTTTTTTGCATGCGGTAAAAGTAAGTTTTTAATGTAAAATCGAAAAATGGCAGAGAAGTCGCCAGTCTTAAAAAAATGTTGATTGTTTTATCGGGCCTGTTTAAAAAGATTTCCTTTGCCACGAATGCAGAATAACTTGTGATTATTGTTATCAGGAGAATTTACTTTATTGATTCGTGCATTCGTGTCAAAGAATTAAAAAAGCTACTGAAATGCCCTGGATAGTTTTCGGTTGTTATACGGATGTATGCGCAGCTAACTAATAGCAATCCTGACGGCAGTTGAAAACGCCGTCAGTGGTTTAGCGGCGTAGTTCAGCCGTTTTATAACGCAATTAAAGTTGCCCACTGCTGTACAAGTACACGAGGGCGACGCAACGATGCTCATCATTGAATCACAGCTTGGACCAAAACATTTGCCTTATTCAACGGGCTATGCAAGGCTCCCCAACGGCGGATGGTGCGCCTTGCGAGAAAGGTTAAAATGGTCCTATGACATTGATTGCCCATTCACCATTCACACCCAATAGGCCATATTTACTATCAAAACCTCGTATCGATCCATAAAGGCAGCATCGCACGCCAGGTAGGCCAGTCATGTTTCCATTCCGGTCCCCATACGCTTAGTTCATAATTAATGCCTTTGTTATACAAAACGCCGGCAAAGCCTTTGCCCGCCTCAGGATCTTCGTAATCGCCGGAGCCGGTAAGTATATGAATGTGTTTGCTTTTTCGTATTTCTTCTAAAATGCTATGGTCAGTTAAATTAGGCATGTAATGCATGGGAGAATTATAATACACCTGTTCATCAAAAAAACCTTTAGTATATTCTGTCAGATCATACACACCACTCATTGCAATTACACCATTGAGCAGATCAGGCCTTTTTAAAAAAAGATTCATGCTGTGCAAAGCGCCCAGGGAGGCCCCGGCAATAATAATTGGAGTGTCCCAGGAAGTATTATTTTTTATGAAAGGAATTACTTCATTGTATATGTATTCATTGAATTGGTTGTGCCGGATGGCTTTGTGCTCACCCTGCATTTCATTGTTCATCCAGCTTTGCTTATTAATGCTGTTCACAGAAAATACTTTTATTTTACCTCCGTTAATATAAGGGCTAAGGTGGTCAATTAGCTGAAACCGTTCATACTCTAAATAGTCGGCACCGGCAGTAGGTACCAGCAGTAAAGCAAAGCCATAATCTCCATATACGGCAACGGGCATATCCTGTTGCAGTGCCGGGCTAAACCAATTTGTTATTTGTCTTTTCATAAAAAAAATTTGTCTTAATATTGGGAATAGAAATGATGCACCTCCCGTAGTTGTAATCAGGTATAATACTTTTGCATTATCAGAAATTTGTCTAAATTATTAAAATTCCGTGTCATGATACTAAAATTAAGGCCCTCACTTCTGGTAATGGTCTTATCTATCCTGTTTTATTCCTGCCAGAAGGAATATAGCCTTGAAGGAAATGTAGTGGGTGGTACAGCAGTATTCACTTTCACCGGTGCACCTGGTACTTGTACCAATGCGGTTGTAGGAGGTACTTACCAGGCGGGAACAGCATTGGGTGCGGCCAATGTGGTTACCATTGCAGTCAATGTTACCACTGTGGGTACCTATACGATAACCACAGCAACCACCAACGGGATTTCCTTTACAGGCGCCGGTACTTTTACAGCCACCGGTCCTCAGACAATAATTCTTACTGGTGGCGGCACTCCTGTTTCGGCCGGATCGTTTTCATTCACTCCCGGTACGAACGGATGTGCATTCCCCGTCACCGTTGCAAGTGGCGCCGGGAGCGGAACTGCCGTATATACGCTTAATGGAGCGCCAGGAAATTGCACGGGATTTACTACCACAGGCGCTTATACTGCCGGCACTGCCCTGGGCGCTGGCAATTCTGTAAGCTTGAGTGTTAATGTAACCACGTTAGGCACATATATTATCACAACAAATACGGTAAATGGTATTTCCTTTTCGGCAAATGGAACATTTACCGCCACAGGTGCGCAGGTAGTGCAGTTGACCGGCTCCGGCACACCTTTGGCAGCCGGCACATTTAACTATACTCCTGCCAGTAATGGATGCGCATTTCCCATCACAGTTACAGCAAACAGTAGTACTTCAGTATTTACCTATACTGGTGCGCCGGGTACCTGTACCACCGCCACTCCGGCCGGAGTTTTCACTGCCGGCACTCCTTTAACAGCGGCTAACACGGTAACGGTTGGGATCAATGTTACCACAATTGGTACTTACGCAATTTCTACTGCTGCTTTAAATGGAGTTTCTTTTGCGGGCTCGGGCAGCTTTGCGGCAACGGGTCCTCAGACTGTAGTACTGACAGGTACAGGCACGCCTGCTATTGCCGGCACATTTAATTATACTCCAACAGGTGGTTGCTCATTTCCTATAACGACTGTTCCAGGCGCTGTTGTAACAGACTTTTTGCAATGTACAATTGACGGTGTTCCCAAAACATTTAATGTAAATGTGATGGGTGTGCAGGTTACTGCAGATACTTTTGATATTGGTGGGGATGAGTCGGCTGCGGGCAACACCCCTATTTTCGGAATAGAATTGGTGAAATCACCCGCTGTTACAATAGGCACTTATAACCGGTATACTTTAACAAATACTTCTACCTTTTGCCTGGCAGGCTATCTTGATGGGGTATCGGCAAATCCTTGGCTGACTGGCCTGTCGCCTCTTTCACAGACGTTTTCTGTAACTGTAACGAGTCTAACTGCTACCAGGATTGCCGGAACTTTTTCAGGAACAATTTATAGTGATCCGATAGGTAGCACGGGACCTAAAGTTATAACAGCAGGCTCATTTAGTGTGGCGTATTAGTTGAAGGTAGATGGTAGATGGTTAGATGGTGATCTTCGTTGATGGTTATACCTTCCACAGCTATTCTACTACACCTTCTTTAATTTCAGTCCATAACTCATGATAGCACTTAGCGGCATAGCTGCTGCGGGCAAATTCTTCAATTGGCTGGCGGTAGATGCCCATTTTCTCCACATCTGATAAATAAGGGATATAGTTTTGGAAGAACTTTTTGTCTTTGTATAATTGTTCCATTGTCTCATTGTGCATATTTTTTCTAAGATCCGCCATGGTAAAAAAGCACATTAATTTACTGCTGTCCAAATCCTTTTCTTTGAAATAATCTTTTACCATATTGTAAGTACGGGTAGACAACGTGGTTGGAATAATTGGCATCAAAACAACATCGGATGCATTAAAAATATTTTCGCTCAGTGCGCTGAACCCCGGGGGGCAATCAATAAAAACAAAATCATATTCCTTTTCGAATTGCTTTAAAATACCTTTTAACCTCGACTTGTTCCCCTTCATTTCTTCCAGCATAATATCGAAACTCTTTGCAGACGCATCAGCGGGAATGATCTCAAGGCCTTCGTAGTTAGTGGCCATAATTGCGCTTTCGAGATTGGCATCTTTACTGATCAATTTTTTAATGCCCTGTGCACCTTTAGGCTTTATCTTATAGTAAAAAGTGGTGGATCCTTGCGGGTCGATATCCCATAACAGCGTTTTAAAGCCATCTTTTGCGGCTAAATAAGCAAAGTTTACACAACTGGCGGTTTTTCCGACTCCCCCTTTCAGGTTATAAAGTGCTACTGTTATCATTGTCTGGAAATTGTTTTATTTGATGATGGATGCGAAAGATAGTAATTTATTTAAAAAGGTAATATTGTTCTTTATGTTTGAAAAATTTTAAGGAGGGATGGGCTTTACTTTTAGCCCTGTTATTTTTTAATAAATAGTTTTATAGCCCATTGTTTTTTAAGCAGGAGGAAATGAACAGAGTAAAAACAATAAGGTAATGGAATTAGAAATTATAAAGGGTGACATTACCACCAAAGGCTCGTTGGCCATAAATATATTGACTACATCATGCCCTACATACTCATAATCCACTCTCGCATCCTGACCTGATATCCGAAAGCCTGCAACTTACCTTCACTTTTCTCATGACCAGTATCACTCTCCTTTTGGGTTAGCATCATATTATGCCAAAATGCACAACGATACATTTGCTCAACTAAATTCATAAACATTGAGTGCTTTATTTGTATTGATAGGAATCAGCATACTGGTGGCTGGCAGCTTTTTAACCGCTTTTTTATTCAGCGTTAAAAATGGCCAGTATGATGATGACTACACTCCTTCCGTACGAATGCTTTTTGATGACGGGGTTACTTCAGCAGGTAATATGAAAGCGGCGAACGGCAACAACCAGCACTTAAAAGCGGAAAGCCAGCAAAAACAGGCAGCAGGTAAAAAAAGACCATCAACAAAAAACAATAAAATCTAAACAGTAAATAATAAAACATGCAGGTAGAAAAATTTTATTATGACAACCGGAGTGTAAAAAACTTTGCTTTTGCTACAATTTTTTGGGGAGTTGTAGGTATGTTGGCGGGATTGTATGCAGCATTGCAACTGGTTTTTCCTGCGCTCAATTTTTCACAGTACGATTCTTTTGGAAGGGTTCGCCCTTTGCATACCAATGCCGTGATTTTTGCTTTTGTGGGCAATGGTATTTTCATGGGGGTTTACTATTCATTACAGCGCTTGTGTAAGGCGAGGATGTTCAGCGATGTATTGAGCAAAATACATTTTTGGGGCTGGCAACTGATCATTGTAGCCGCCGCCATTACACTGCCTATGGGCTATACTGCCGGTAAAGAATATGCCGAACTGGAATGGCCAATTGATATTGCCATCACCGTTATGTGGGTGGTATTTGGCTGGAACATGTTTGGCACTATTTTGAAAAGAAGGGAAAAACATCTGTATGTGGCCATTTGGTTTTACATAGCCACATTTGTTACGGTAGCTGTATTGCACATTGTAAATTCAATGGAGCTTCCGGTCACATTGTTTAAAAGTTATTCCCTTTACGCAGGTGTGCAGGATGCGCTGGTGCAATGGTGGTACGGCCACAATGCGGTTGCTTTCTTTTTAACTACGCCCTACCTGGGCATGATGTATTATTTTTTACCTAAAGCGGCTAACCGTCCTGTTTATTCTTATAAACTTTCTATCATACATTTCTGGTCATTGATCTTCCTGTATATCTGGGCAGGACCGCACCATTTGCTGTACACAGCCTTGCCCAACTGGGCACAATCGCTGGGGGTAGTATTTTCCGTGATGCTTATTTTCCCAAGCTGGGGTGGAATGATCAACGGGTTGCTTACGCTGCGGGGGGCCTGGGATAAAGTGCGGGATGATGTGATCTTAAAATTTATGGTAGTGGCCGTTACCGCTTATGGTATGGCTACGTTTGAGGGGCCGTTATTATCGTTAAAAAGTATCAGCGCCATCAGCCATTATACGGATTGGATCGTGGCGCATGTACACGTGGGCGCATTGGGGTGGAATGGTATGCTCACCTTTGGTATTTTGTATTGGCTGATACCGAGGATATTTAATACTCCGCTCTATTCAAAAAAATTATCCAATAAACATTTTTGGTTGGGCACGCTCGGTATTGTCTTCTACGCCGTACCGATGTACTGGGCGGGTTTTACCCAAAGCGCCATGTGGAAACAATTTACAGAGGCCGGTCAGTTGAAATATACTTTTCTTGAAACGGTTACTTACATGAAGCCTTTTTACGCCATGCGTTCTTTGGGTGGCACATTGTATATCATTGGAACCTTGCTGATGGTGTATAATATTTACAAAACAGTAAAGGCTGGAAAGCTGGTAGCAGATGAAGCTGCCGAAGCAGCACCCTTAGAAAAAACCTATGTAGCCCACAAAGGTGAACACTGGCACAGATGGGTAGAGCGCAAACCAGTTCAGTTAATGGTAGCGAGTTTAGTAGTGATATTGATTGGCGGCGTTATAGAAATGATACCCACTTTCATGATCAAATCAAATGTTCCTACCATCACCAGTGTAAAACCTTATACACCACTTGAACTGCAAGGCAGGGATATTTATGTTAGGGAAGGTTGCTACACCTGCCACTCACAAATGATACGCCCGTTCCGCAGTGAAACGGAACGATATGGTGAATATTCAAAAGCCGGGGAGTTTATTTATGATCACCCTTTTCAATGGGGCAGTAAACGCACAGGGCCGGATCTTGCCCGGGAAGGTGCCGGTAATCTCAAAAAAACAAATGGCTGGCATTTCAGGCATTTCCGGGAGCCATCTTCAATGAGCGAAGGTTCAGTAATGCCGCCGTATGCATTTATGTTAACACAAAATCTTGACACGAGCAGTACAAGAGCAAAAATAAATGCAATGCGCACATTGGGTGTGCCATACGAAAAAGGATTTGAAGATTTAGCCAACGCTAACCTGATGGAACAAGCCAGGGGTATCACCGATAACCTTAAAACAGACAGCATTAAAGTATCGCCCAATAAAGAAGTGATTGCCCTGATAGCTTACATACAACGCATGGGAACCGACATTAGTAATCAAACAGCAAATAAATAAGCCATGTATAAATTTATAAAACAGTACACAGAACACATGGATCATGCTACGATCTATCCGATGATCTCCTTGTTTATCTTCTTCATTTTCTTCATGGTATTATTGGTTTTAGTTACCAAAATGAAGAAACAAAGAGTCATTGAATTATCGAATATACCATTGGATACAGATGCAACAACTACCACATCAACCAATTAAAAACGTCGTATGTTTTTACAAAAAATCAGTCAAAAAAAATTAGCCTTTACCACCCTCTTTACCGCGACCAGTTTAGCAATTCATGCACAGCAAACTACGCCGGTACAAGTTCCAGCGGGGAATAATTTATTAGCCACCTTGCTTATCATCACCACGGTAGTATTACTGTTTGTAATATACGGCATGGGCCAGGTGCTGATCGCCCTTTCCCGCCAGTTGCTGGACAAAAGAAAAGCGGCTTCAAAAATTGTTGTCCTTTCAATGTTGGGTCTTTTTTGTCTGCTTTCTCAAAGCGTGATCTCACAGGACGTAGCAGCAAAAGAAGTTGTCGATGCTATTCCAAACTATGGCGGACTTTCTGCCAAAACCTTCTATTTTTTAGCAGCGGTATTAGCAACAGAAGTCATTGCAGTTTTATTTCTTTTTTATTCCATTCGAAGAATACATGTTGAACTGCTTCCTGAAAAAGTTGCGGCAATTGCAAAAGAATCGAAACTGTTTGCTTTATGGGTCAGGCTGAATAAAAAACTAACAAGGTCCATTCCGCTGGAGCAGGAAGCGGATGCATTGCTGGATCACAATTATGATGGCATACAGGAGCTGGACAATTCGTTGCCCCCTTGGTGGAAATATGGTTTCATCCTCACCATTGTATTTGCTGTTGTTTATTTATTAAATTTTCATGTGGTCGGTAATGGCAAAAACCCAACCCAGGAATACCTCGCAGAAATGAGCGATGCAAAAATTGAAAAGGAAGAATACGATGCAAAAAACAAAGACAAAATAGACGAAGCAAATGTACCGATGGCCAGTGCCGGCGGGATAAAAAATGGTAAAGATTTTTACACCGCTAATTGTGTTGCCTGCCATGGTCAGTTGGGTGAAGGTGGTGCCGGGCCTAATCTTACGGATGACTACTGGCTGCATAAAGGTTCGCTGAATGATGTTTACAATACGATCAAAAAAGGTTATCCGGATAAAGGCATGCAATCATGGGCCATAAAATTTAATCCGAAAGAAATGAGTGAGATCGCCAGTTATATTATTACATTAAAAGGTACTAATCCCCCCGGAGGCAAAGCTCCACAAGGCGAGCTATCCGCTGAAAAAACAACAGGCGATGTATCAAAAATAACGCTACCCGATAACAAGGTTCAGTAAATAACACAATGGAATTAGTGAAAGATATAACGCTTACTGAATCATTCAGGGACTCTGTTGCCACCATAACAAAGGAGGGTAAGAGGAATTTTATTCACCCGAAAAAACCGTCCGGCAAATTTTACAATTTACGTACATGGTTCAGTGTGTTTTACCTGGTTGTGTTCTTCGCACTTCCATTTATTAAAGTAAATGATGCGCCGCTGTTGATGATCAATATCCTTGAGCGCAAGTTCATTTTATTTGGCCTCATTTTTTGGCCGCAGGATTTTTTTATTTTCGGTATTGGCATGGTTACGTTTATTGTATTTGTTATCTTATTTACGGTAGTCTTTGGCAGAATTTTTTGTGGCTGGGCATGCCCTCAAACCATTTTCATGGAAATGGTTTTTAGAAAAATTGAGTATTGGATAGATGGCGATGCAACGCAGCAAAAGCATTTAAAGGCCATGGCGTGGAATGCAAAAAAAATACGAAAAAGGCTTTTGAAATTTGTCCTGTTTTTCCTGCTTTCATTTATCATTGCAAATTTTTTTTTGGCTTACCTCATCAGCATGGATCAGTTGCTGGAATATGTTAACAATCCTACCGGCCATGTAGGCACGCTTATTTCATTGCTTGTTTTTACTACTATTTTCTTTTTTGTATACTGGTGGTTTAGAGAACAGGCTTGCATTGTTGTCTGTCCGTATGGAAGACTGCAGGGCGTATTGCTTGATAAAAATTCTATTGTAGTTGCCTACGATCATGTGAGAGGGGAACCAAAGGCAAAACTTTTAAAACCAAAAGATCACCACGAAGATGATCATGAAAAATGTGCCGGATGCAAAGGAAATAATTCCTGCAAGAGCCTGGCTGAAAAATTTGTTCCACTTGTAAAAACCGGTGACTGTATTGATTGCTACGCCTGCGTAAGAGTTTGCCCTACGGGTATAGACATCCGCAACGGCACCCAGTTGGAATGTATTAATTGTACAGCCTGTATGGATGCCTGTGATGCCATCATGACAAGCATTCATAAGCCAATCGGATTGATACGCTATGCTTCTGAAAATAGTATTACAGAAGGAGTACAGCTGAAATTTAGTGCAAGAATAAAAGCATACACAGCAGTATTGACTCTACTGATTTCCCTGCTTGGTTTTTTGTTGGTTAGCAGAACAGACCTTGATGCAACACTCATGCGTACGGCAGGCATGACCTACACAACATTGCCTGATGGCCGTATTGCTAACTTATACAGTTTACGGCTTGCGAATAAAACGCATAAAGACATTGCCATACAATTGAAGCTCGAAAATGTGACTGGAGAAATTACCATCGTAGGCAGCAGTAACCTGGTAGTCAAACATGAGGATTATAACAACCTCCAGTTCTTTGTTAAACTAAACAGGAAGGATGTTAAAGGCTGGAAGACGCCGCTGACAATCGGCTTATATCAAAATAATAAAAAAATAAAAAAGATTTCGGCAAAGTTTATCGGGCCGGAGGAATATGAGTAGGGTGAATGGTGAAGTGCCGTGAATGGTCAATGGTGAATGGTGAAGTGCCGTGAATGGTCAATGGTGAATGGTGAACTGCCGTGAATGGTCAATGGTGAATGGTGAATCAATGCAGTTCAGTTAAGAAAATTATTTGTTTACCAACACCTGTTTTTGGCAGTAGCATCTTAATCCTAAATCGTCTTAAAACACGATTGACCATTGACCATTCACCATTGACCATTCACGATAAAACCTTTCACAAAAAAATTAAATTACTATGAACTGGGGACATAAAATAATGCTGGTGTTCGTAATATTTGTTGCAGGTATGCTATTTCTTGTATACAAATCATCCACGCAAAATATCGAACTGGCAACAGAAGATTACTATGCTAAAGAGTTGCTGTACCAGCAAAAAATTGATCAGTCGAAACGGACTGCTCTATTGTCGGCACCAGTAAATATTAAGGTCGTCGGGCATGAACTTGTTATTGGCTTTCCAAAAGATTTTGCAACAAAAAAAATTACCGGAGATGTAACCTTGTATTGTCCCTCTGATGAAAAAAGGGATTTATACAAGCCGTTTGCGCAGACAGATAGCACCGTAACCATTCCAGTGCCCGAAAGGTATCACGGACTGCACTATGTTAAGCTGAACTGGAGCGCCGACGGGCTGCAATATTATTACGAGCAAAAATTAATTTTATAATCATGGCAGCTATTTTTTTGGCAGCATTGACATTGGGCATGGTAGGAAGCTTTCACTGCATAGGCATGTGCGGGCCCCTTGCCTTCTCGTTGCCATTAAATAGTACGAGCGACTTTGCAAAATTTACAGGCACTTTTTTATACAACATCGGCAGGATAATCACCTATAGTTTTTTAGGCCTGCTTTTCGGCCTGGCGGGAAAAAGTTTTTCATTATTTGGTTTCCAGCAATGGTTATCAATCATTGCTGGGGCTGCCATATTATTCTTTCTTTTTTTTCCAAAAAAGTGGATGGTAAATAATGAAGCAAAAAATTTATTTGCAGCATACACCCACAAAATAAGGTCAGCATTGGGCCGTTTATTTTTCAAAAAAAATTACAGCTCTCTGCTAGCCATTGGCTTGTTGAACGGGTTGCTGCCTTGCGGATTAATTTACATGGCAATTGCCGGCGCTGTTGCTACTGCCGATCCTTTTAAAAGCGCTTTATTTATGGCGTCGTTTGGCCTGGGTACTTTGCCGGTAATGTGGAGTGTGTCTTTTTTTGGAAATTATATTGGCATTGGCTTACGCCAAAAAATAAGAAGTGCCTATCCTGTTATGATGGCGCTAATGGCATGCCTTCTTATTGTGAGGGGAATGGGTTTAGGCATACCCTATGTCAGCCCTGCAATAAATAGCAATACCCACGATGCCCAGGTTTGCCATCCCGTAGTTCAACAATAAAATAATAAAAAATTATTTAAATAAAGTTTTGATAAATACTGTAGTACATAAAAAACAACTGATGGCAAGTCTCAATAAAACAATACATTTTTTGCATGAAAATGTGGCGTGGAAACGCTTGTTTGATTTTTTGATCCAGGAAAACAGTTATTTAAAAACAAGGCTGAGTGAAGTAGTGGACAACGCCACTGATAAAATATTTATAGCTAATGCCGAGCATTTTCAAAACGAATTTCTATTAAAAGATGAATATATAATGGATATAGGGAATGATATTAAAATGCAGGAAAGAAACCTGCACATGGCCATTATGGAAAATAGATCCCCCGACGAAAAAATCTATAAAAAGCAAGACAAGCTTAGGAATGAAATCGCATCGCTGGAAAAAAATTTTTCAGCGTTAAGAAGCGAATTTAATAAATACCTGCTGTCAATAGTATCGTAGTTAATTAAGCAAAGTAGCCAATCTCTTTTCATCCAAAATAATAATAGAGCCGTCTTTGATATCAATGAGTTTTTCACTTTTAAAATCGCTCAATGTGCGTATGATGGATTCTGTAGCGGTGCCGGCAATATGCGCCAGGTCTTCCCGTGATATGTGGATAGAAAATTTTCCTTCATCATCCTTGGTATATTTTTTCTGTAAAAGTACCAGTGCTTCCGCTACCCGTTTGCGCAATGAGTTGTAGGCAATACCCACCAATTGTTTTTCTCTTTCCGTTACACTTTGAGCCAGTAAATAAATAAACTGTTTTGAAACCTGCTTGTTTGATTTCAGCACCATTTCAAAATCTTCTTTGGCAACAATGGCCAGTAGGGAATCTTCTATCGTCTCAGCCGTTTCTTTATATACAGTGCCTTGCAGTATAGCGGTATAGCCCACATAATCACCTTCGCCAAACAGGCCAACCGTTAGTTCCTTTCCGTCGTCGTTTGTTTTGTAGGTTTTTACTTTCCCCTTTTGTATATAAAATAACCTTACCGGGTGATTGCCTTCAGCATAGATCAGCTGCCTTTTTTTATAAAGGTTTACAGCACTGTTGGCAACCAGGTCTTCCAGTACTTTTAAGGTACCCGCTTCTTCATTAATTTGTTTGGCAGCGGCGTCTTCAATATTTTTTTGTACCATCGCAGCCTTTTTAAGACGGCTTTCTACGGCTGTTAATAATTCTATATCATCAAATGGCTTGGTTATATAATCATCTGCACCCATTTCCATTCCTTTTCTAAAATCACCCCGTTCCGCTTTTGCGGTTAAAAAAATAAAAGGAATGTTTTTTAATGATTCATTTTTCTGCAGCAAATGTAATACGCCATAACCATCTAATACTGGCATCATCACGTCGCATATGATCAGGTCCGGCACATTCTCCAATGCCATTTCTACTCCTGTTTTTCCGTTAGAAGCTGTATCTACTTTGTAATTTGCCAACTCAAGAATCTCTGCAGTATTCTCTCTAATCTCATCATTATCTTCAATTAATAAAATACGCCGCATAATAAAATAACGTTTAATAATTGCAAGATAAATAGTTATACCATATTCGCATCAGGGCGATCAAAAGTAATCGTAATGGTGGCCCCTTTGCCCAATTCACTTTGTAAATCAATATTTCCATTCATCAGTTCAACATATTTTTCCACAATATGTAAACCTAAACCTGTGCCTTGTACATTGGTTACATTCGCCCCTCTAAAAAAGCGTTCAAATAAGTGAGCTTTGTCAGCGTCAGAAATACCAATGCCATTGTCCTTAACTGTTACCGAAATATGAGCATCATTCAATTCGCTTACCACTTTTATGATGCTCTTTTCAGGAGAGAACTTAATTGCATTGGAAAGTAAATTGATCATCACATTGCGCAGAAGGGAAGCGTCAAGTTCAACAGTCTCATCGCCCTTATGTTGGTAACGGATAGACTGAGCTTTTTTAGCTATTCCCGAAATTTCATTACAAACCGTGGTAATCAACTCTTTGATATTGAACACCGTGAAATGCGCTGTTATTTTTCCATCTTCTATTTTGCCAATGGACAAAAAATCATTTAAAATATCGGTCAGGTTATTTACTGCCGATTTAATGCGGGTGATATGTCGTTCTCTTTTATCCTGCTCCTGCTCTGTTGGGTATTTTGATAATAAAGAAGCTGAAGAAAGAATGGTGCTTAAAGGCGTGCGAAATTCATGAGATGCCATGGAGACAAAACGGCTTTTAAGATCGCTAAGTTCTTTTTCTTTGCTGAAAGCTTTTTCCAATTCTTCTTTTGAAATTTCCAATGCTGTAAGTGTTTCCTGCAATTGGTTGGTTCGTAAAGCTACCTGCTGTTCCAGATCGTTATTGAATTCTGCAATGCGTTTGTTTATTTGGGCAAGCTGTTCTTTCTGTTGAATCGTGGCATTCTCTATTTCCTTTCGTTTAGTAATATCGCTTACAAAACCAATTACAAAAGATTCGCCAGCGGCTTCATAATTGCTTAAGCTCACCTCTACCGGAAATTCTGAGCCATCCTTTTTTGCTGCAAATAAATCCAAGCCAAGGCCCATCGGTCTTCGCTGCGGCCTGGCTATAAAATCATCTCTGTGGTGTACGTGGGTGGAATGAAACCGTTTGGGTATCAAAAGCTCCAGTTTTTTACCAAATACTTCCGTCACATCTTCATAACCAAATTGCGAAAGCAGAAAGGTATTTGCCAATATGATGTTGCCGTTTTGATTAACAACTAATATACCGATGGATGCATATTGAAAAAGGGCCTCAAATTTTATTTTCTCTATTTCTAGCTGAAGTTCAGGAGTAACCATCTTAAATAGCTGCTTTGTGCAAAAGTAAAGCATCCGTTTTTTTTAAAACAAACTATTAAAAAGGTAAATTAAAAGAGGAAGAAGAGCCCCGGTCCTCCTTTTTTTAAATCATAAAAAAATTACAACATCTGCAGCCAGCAGGCAGGTGCCTGTTTTTTTCTTTATTTTTATATTCAAATTATTTTCACAATGAAAGAAGAAAAATTAGTACTTCCCAACATTGCCCTATGTGTTCTACTGGACATTATCGGTATGGCTAGTTACATATTTCCTTTGTTTGCCGAACTTTCGGATATCGTTTGGGCACCTATCTCAGCATTGATTTTTAATAAGCTGTTTGGCGGCAGATTGGGATTAGTGGGGGGCGTATTAAATTTTCTCGAAGAGATCATTCCTGTGACAGATATTTTACCCTCTTTTACAATTGCCTGGTTTATCCGTAAGCATTCAATAGAAAAGAAGCTGGTGAACTTCAGCAGATAAGATTAGCTGTTTTCTAAGTGCGTAAATTGCATAAAAACATTTCAAGTGGCTTTCAATCTTCAATCCCCATACTCTCCGGCCGGTGATCAGCCCGATGCTATCCGTAAATTGACCGAAGGTATTCTCGATGGCGAGCAATACCAGGCATTGCTTGGTGTAACGGGTAGTGGTAAAACCTACACCATTGCCAATGTGATTCAAAATGTACAGCGGCCAACATTGGTGCTTACCCATAACAAAACGCTGGTAGCACAGCTGTATGGTGAGTTCAAACAATTTTTCCCGGATAATGCGGTTGGGTATTTTGTAAGTTATTACGATTACTATCAGCCTGAGGCATACATGCCCGTTAGTAATACCTACATTGAAAAAGACCTAAGTATCAATGAAGAGCTGGATAAGCTCCGCCTGCAGGCTACGGCCCAGTTGTTAAGCGGGCGCCGGGATATTATTGTAGTGGCAAGTGTAAGTTGTATCTATGGTATGGGCAATCCCACAGAGTTTGAAAATGGGATCGTAAGGATTCAGAAGGGACAGATCATTTCACGCCAGGGTTTTTTGCATTCATTGGTAAATAGTTTGTACAGCCGTTCGCAGGGCGATTTTACCCGGGGTACGTTCAGGGTAAAAGGCGACACGGTTGACATTAATTTGCCTTACGTTGATTTCGGGTACCGCATTACTTTTTTTGGTGACGAAATTGAAACCATCGAAACACTGGAACTCAGCTCGAGCAAACGTATAGGGCTGGTTGATAATGCCGCGATTTTCCCGGCCAACCTATATCTGGCGCCCAAAGATATTATGCAGCAGGTTATTTATGAAATACAGGATGAAACTGCTGCACAGGTTGAGTATTTTAAAAGTAGCGGTAAATTTATTGAGGCTCAGCGCATAAGCGAGAGGGTGAATTACGACCTCGAGATGATCCGGGAGTTAGGATATTGCAATGGCATCGAAAACTACTCCCGCTTCTTTGACAGGCGCCGGCCCGGCACCAGGCCGTTTTGCTTACTTGATTATTTTCCTAAAGATTTTATTTGCGTAATTGATGAAAGCCATCAGACCGTGCCACAAGTAAGTGGAATGTATGGTGGTGATAGAAGCCGCAAACTGGTATTGGTAGATTATGGTTTTCGCTTACCCAGCGCATTAGATAACCGGCCGCTTAACTTTCATGAGTTTGAAAACATGATCAACCAAACCATTTTTGTAAGCGCCACGCCGGGAGATTTTGAACTGGAAAAAACAGGTGGTGTAGTGGTTGAGCAAGTAGTAAGGCCAACAGGATTGCTAGATCCACCCATCGAAGTGCGGCCATCTGTAAACCAGATAGATGACCTGCTCGATGAAATTGATAAAAGAATAAATATGGGCCACCGGATACTGGTAACCACCCTTACGAAACGGATGGCGGAAGAGATGGATAAATACCTGCACCGCATCAATGTAAAAAGTAAGTACATCCATAGCGAGGTAGACACACTGGAAAGGATAGAAATTTTGCGTGAGCTGCGGCTGGGAATAATAGATGTGTTGGTAGGAGTAAATTTATTAAGAGAGGGACTAGATCTCCCGGAAGTTTCGTTGGTGGCTATTTTAGATGCCGATAAAGAAGGTTTTTTGCGCAATGAAAGAAGCCTTACGCAAACTGCGGGCAGGGCTGCCCGTAATGTAGACGGGCTGGTAATTTTTTACGCCGATAAGATGACCGAGAGTATGCAAAAAACAATTGATGAAACCACCCGCAGAAGAGAAAAACAAATTGCCTACAATATTGAACACGGCATTACCCCAACAACCATTATAAAAAGTAAGGAACAAATTTTTGCACAAGGCTCGGTACTGGATGTGAAAGGATACGATCCATCCAACCCTTATTCCATTGGGGCCGATGAAGATATAGTAACTGTAGCAGCGGAAGACCAGGCGGTATATAAAACTATTCCGCAGATAGAAAAAGCAATTGGAAAAATAAAAAAGGAAATGGAAAAAGCGGCTAAAGACATGGATTTCATGGAAGCCGCCAGGCTGCGGGACGAGATGTTTCGTATGAAGAAGGAATTGGAGGGAATGAAAGGAGGCGTGGGTTGATGGTTTGAGCTTAATGGTTGAAGGTAAAAGGTTGAAGGCTGAAACAATGTCGTAAACCTATACAACCGATCAAAATCACAAAAATCATTTAATCACAAAAATCACGGTTCAGACAAATGATGGTTAACATGATCAATCCCTGTTTCGCCCCGTTTCCTCTGGATACAAGTTCTGAATTACATCACTTTGCCAAAATTGTTTGGTATGGATATCCAATATAGAAAGCCTCCCGTGAAAACCTGCTCCCGTGTCCATATTCCAAACATTTACTGCATTCATCGGTTCAAAGGAGTCGTATTGAAGGGTTGGTGTATGGCCGATATATATTTCATTAAATAATTTTAATCTTTTAGGATACAAAAGCGAATCTTTATGTATCCGCTTATCCAGGCATAACGCCATTTCCCAAAGTGTGCGGTCCCAACTGTAGTTGCTGCTGTAGTGTTCCATATACGGCCCATGCAACGATGAAAAACCCGCATGAATAAATAGCCGGTTATCTTCATCAATATAATAATTCTCCATGCGTTGAAAAAACTGCAAATGATTTAATTTATCAGCTTCAGTATGGTGCTGGTAGCTATTAAAAGTTGCCCTTCCTCCATTAAATAACCAGGTTTCATTCAACGCCCTTTTTTCAAGCCATTGCTGGCACCATAGATCGTGGTTGCCTTTTATAAAAACGCATTTTATTCTTTTCTCCAGCTCAATAAGGTATTGAATTACCTCGTACGACTGGCTCCAGCCATCTACAAAATCACCTAAAAAAATCAGTTGATCACTTTCCTTGACTGCTGCCTTTTCAATAATTTGTTCCAAAGCCTTCAATGCCCCATGTATATCCCCAATTACTAATTTCCTGTTCATATTTCCGTTCTAAAAAATTTGCTGCAAATTAATTCAATTATCACTTCATGCTAACAGAGCAAAATCAAATTAAGAAATAACGAGATAATGTTGGGTGACTCCTCCCGATAAAAACAGTGCGTTTGTAGCGAACATGGAAAGTATTAGATGTGTATAAAATGCCCTACAATGCTACATTTTCAGTCTTTTGCATGGATGAATCCCCCAAACAGTTGATAGAAGAAGGAAAGCCACAGGTGCCATTAATCTTCTTCGTGTATAGTACATTTATCAATGGATGTTTTTGCTTCTAATACCTGAGTCACCTGAACCGATACGCTTCCAACTATTCCAACCCAATCCGCCTGGCACTAAAAGAAGACAACACAGTAACGAGCAATACAATGCTGATACTGCTTGCAGGCATTAGTATGGCTGCTACAATGGGCGACATGGTTCCCTGCACGGCAAAGGAAAGACCGGCAATATTGTATAGAATGGAGAGTATAAAACTGGCGGTTACAATTTTTTTACCGGCTTGGGCGTAGGAAAGAAACTGGTGGATCATACCAACTTTACTACCATCAATTATAGCATCACAAGCGGGTGAGAATTGCGATGTGTGATCGCTTACTGCAATACCTGTATCGCTTTGCATCAGGGCGCCGGCATCATTTAGCCCGTCGCCGATCATCAATACGTTTTTGTGTTGAGCCTGCAATTGTTTTATTGTATCAAGCTTGTCTTGCGGCGACCGGTTAAACTGTACGTCGCTATGTTTTCCAAACAGTTTCCTGAGCGTATTTTTTTCCGCATCATTGTCTCCCGATAGCAGGTGCAGTTCGTATTTCTTTTGTTGTAAACAGATAATAGCTGTTTTAATTCCCGCCCGATATTCATTATTGATAGTAAAGGCACCCATTTGTACCTTGTTAAGCTGCACATAAATATGTGAACCGCTGTCCAATGCTGATCCGTCATAATATTCATTTACAAAAGCAGCAGACCCAATTTTGACCGGCATATCGTTCACCATCGCTTCTATTCCTTTGCCTGTAAACTCCTTAAACTCATCAACGGTTAATAATTGGTCCCCTTCGAATGCACCTATATTTTGAGCAATTATTTTACTGAGTGGGTGAGATGATTGCCCTGTGACGGCCTGCACGGCAGCAAGTTCTTTTTGGTTAAGTGGTGTGCCTTTGTAGGTAACTGTAGCAGCTTGGTTTTGCGTAATGGTGCCTGTTTTGTCAAACACAATTGTATCGGTTTTTGCCAGGCTTTCTATAACGCCTGCATTTTTTAAATACAGTTTATTTTTTCCAAAAATGCGGAGCATATTGCCATATGTAAATGTAGCCGAAAGCAATAATGAGCAAGGGCAGGCAACGATCAATATAGCAGTAACAGCGGGTAATATTTTAGCGGTATCAAAAACTGACCAAAAAATAGCAGCAACAATGGCCACAGAAAAAAGTGCAACTGTAAAATACCTGCTCCACGGATGAATGAAGGAATGTTCAATATTTTTTTTATGTTTAAAAATATCATTATTCCATAATTGAGTGATATAACTCTGCGATACCTCGTTGACGATTTGCAATTCAATAGCACTGCCTATCTGTTTGCCACCTGCATAAATTAATTCCCGTTTTTCTTTTTGTATGGGACAACTTTCACCACTTACAAAACTGTAATCCACATTGGCGTTGCCCTTCATTAATACCGCATCCGCTGGTATCATCTCCCCGTTGCGGATAATGATGCGATCACCTTTTTGAAGCTGGGTAACAGGAACGTTTTTTTCAAAACCATTTTTTATAATACTAACGCCTAATGGGAAATATGATTTGTAGTCCCGGTCGAAGGAAAATGAATCATAGGTTTTATTTTGGAACCACCTGCCTATCAGCATAAAGAAAACAATACCTGTTCCGGAATCAAGCCACCCGGCACCGTCGCTTGTGATGATCTCGTAATAGCTCCTGGCAAATGTTACAATGATCGCCAATGCGATAGGCGCATCAATATTTAAGAATTTCTGCTGCAAGCCTTTCCATGCCGCGATGAAAATTCCGGATGCGCTAAAGAATAAGACGGGCAGGGATAAAAGAAAATTTAACCAGGTAAAGGTTGCCTTTAATCCAGCCTGTTCAATATTGCCCGAGGAGAAATATTCAGGAAAGCTTAGCATCATGACATTGGCAAAGCAAAATCCAGCTACGCCAATTTGATAGACCTGCTTTTTATTGTAGGTAGCAACTTTTTTGCCGCTGCTGTCCTTTAAGCTAATAGATGGCTCATAGCCAATAAAAGCCAGCAGTTCTACCACTTTACGCAAGGAAATTTTTGATGGGTCAAAAATGATGAACACATCTTTTCGCTGGAAATTAGTTTGAGATTTTACAATTCCGGGTTCAATGCGGTGAAGGTTCTCCAACAGAAACACGCAGGAAGAGCAATGCATTTGCGGCAATTCGAAAATTACATTGGTTTGAGCAGCACTGCTGAATTGAACAAGTTTATTTGCCGTGGCTGCGTCATCCAGGTAAGCGAACCGCTCACTGATGAATTTTCCTTTTGCTTTGATGCCGGGGGTTTTATCAAAATTATAATAGGTACAAAGATTGTTTTCGCTTATCAAAAGGTAAACCTGCTTGCAACCTTCGCAACAAAACTCCTTGCTATCAACTTCAATGATCTCATCACATTGTTCGCCACAATGAAAGCAAGTTACGGGAATAGCTTTTTCTGTTTTTATGAGTTTGTATTTTAAATGAATGTAATAGGGCAAAGGTGTGGAAAGAGGTTTTTAGGCGGGGTGACACCCGTCAAAACAAAGCATGATCCTTGTCAGGCGTTATTGAATCGCCTATTCAAATTCTGCCTGTCATTGACGCTTTTACTTTCTATTTAAAAAATTACCTAATTTGGAAAGCCACAACTTATTAATATGACCACAACACCTAAACGTTTTTTAGCACTGGATGTATTTCGGGGCATGACTGTTTGTTTCATGATCATTGTGAATACTCCTGGCAATGGACCTACTACTTTTGCTCCCTTAAACCATGCTCACTGGAACGGTTTTACACCTACCGACCTGGTTTTTCCCTCTTTTTTGTTTGCTGTTGGAAACGCAATGAGTTTTGTGATGTCCAAATGGAATACCCTGAAACAAAGCGAGGTATTATGGAAAATCCTGAAAAGGACTTTCATTATCTTTTTACTGGGTTACCTGATGTATTGGTTCCCATTTGTAAAGTGGGGCCCGGGTAATCAATTGGTGGGTTCCCCTTTTGAATCAACCAGGGTTTTTGGTGTATTACAGCGCATCGCACTTTGCTACGGTATTGGTGCATTAATGATCTATTTTCTTAAGCCAAAAATAGCACTCATTGTCAGTGTATTTTTTCTTTTCTTATACTGGTTACTACTGTATGTTATGAGCGACTCTACGTCCCCGTTAAGCCTGGAAGGCAACGCAGTATTGCGTCTGGACCGCTGGCTGATTGGTGAAAAGCATATGTATCATGGCGACCACATTGCTTTTGATCCTGAGGGTTTACTAAGCACTTTACCTGCTATCGCAAATGTGGTAGGAGGCTATTGGGTAGGTAAGTTCATTCAACTAAAAGGTAAAACTTACGAGGGCCTCAGCGTTTTACTATTGGCGGGCGTAGCGCTATTATTTTTTGGTTATTGCTGGGATCTTATCTTTCCAATAAATAAAAAATTATGGACCAGTTCGTTTGTTTTGTACACGATCGGTCTCGACTGCGTGATTTTAGGGATAATTATTTACATTACTCATTTCATGGAAAGAACCCGCTGGACTTATTTTTTTGAAGTGTTTGGGCGCAATCCTTTATTTATTTACCTGCTGTCTGAAGTGGCTGCCATCCTGCTTTCCTTTTTTAAAGTGGATACTCACACTTCAGTGTTTAAATGGATTTATATAAACATTTTTAGTCATATGGGCGCTTATACCGGCTCTCTACTTTTCGCAATTTGTTTTATGTTGCTATGTTGGTTGGTGGGGTACTTCTTAGATAAGAGGAAGATCTACGTAAGGGTTTAGGTGATTTTTGAGTGAAAGGCAAAAAAAAAGGACCAAGATAGAAATCTAGTCCCGTTTTAAAATCCAATATCCTATGAAAAACCGAGTCGAAGATATAGTATCCTTTTTGTTTTTGCAACTGTTGCTAAACTGTATTTAGCAAGCGGTCAATTTTGATGAGTGAACGGTAAAAGCTTTGATTTTTAGCAACAGAGATTCTACAATGTGAGTTATCCCGGCCTGGTTTAGTAAATCCTTTTTTTAAAAGTCCGAATGAAAAATGCAGCAACTTTGCAATATGGATAAACCAATATTAATTTACTGTTATGATGCTTATTGCGGATGGTGCTATGCATTTAGCCCTGTAATAAAAAGAATTTATGAAACATATAGCGATCAGTTTGACTTTGAAGTGTTAAGTGGAGGTATGATCATTAGTGAAGAGGCCCGGCACATCAGTGTTACCGCTGGCTATATCCAACAGGCATATAAAGTAGTAGAAGAACATACGGGCATAAAGTTTGGCGCTGATTATTTATGGCATATAAACAACCCCGATCTCAGCGACTGGTATCCGTCGTCAGAGAAACCTGCTATTGCACTTTGCATTTTTAAAGAATTTTATCCCGAAAGACAAATAGAGTTTGCCACAGATCTGCAATTTTCATTGCATTACGAAGGAAGGGATCTTTGTGATGACGAGGCTTACCGGCACCTGTTGGAAAAATATTCTATTCAGCCGGAAACATTCTATACAAAATTGAAAAGCGAAGAGTATAAGGAAATGGCTTACCATGAATTTACACTTTGCAAACAATTACAGGTTACTGGGTATCCCGCTGTATTAATACAGGTAAATGAAACAAAATTTCACCTGTTGGCAAGGGGTTATACCTCACACGAGGAGCTAAATGAACGGATCGGCGAGCTTTTAAAAGAGAAGGTTTAGTCTTAACAAATTTACTGCGTAAGCTACTCATTAAATTGACATTTTTAATCTTAAGCAAGTTCATTCAATTGATCTGGCACCCGCTGACCTATTTTTAAAAGACGGAAACAAAAATGATTAGACCAATACCATCGCATCCGGATATACAAAGCAAGCTTCCCAATGTTGGCACTACTATTTTTACAGTAATGAGTGCCATGGCAACGGAATACCAGGCGATTAATTTAGGCCAGGGTTTTCCGGACTTTATGATGAATGAAGAATTGATCTCACTGGTAAACCAGGCTATGCTAAAAGGCAATAACCAGTATGTTCACATGAATGGGTTAAGCTTGTTACGGGAAAGAATAGCCGAAAAGATA
>JBDSAA010000167.1:0-12869 GCA_039922375.1 Ferruginibacter sp. | reverse complement strand
GACGTTTGGTTTGATGACCGCAAAAGATTCTTGAAGAAAAGAGCAATGGACCTGGTGGCCGACCAGACGGGCAAATTAATGAACCCCGATGTGTTGACAATCGTGTGGGCCCGCCGCTTTGCCGGTTATAAAAGAGCAGAATTGCTCACAAGGGACCACAAACGTTTTGAAGCATTATTAAACAATAAGAAATACCCCGTACAGATCATTTGGGCTGGAAAGCCTTATCCGCTGGATTACCCGGCAATCAACGATTTTAATCACCTGGTACATTTGAGCAAACAGTATAAAAATGTTGCCGTGTGCGTAGGATATGAACTGTCTCTAAGCAAGCGCCTGAAACAGGCAGCGGATGTGTGGCTGAACAATCCAAGGGTACCAAGAGAAGCAAGCGGTACAAGTGGTATGACGGCTGCTATGAACGGAGCTGTCAACTTTAGTACAAATGATGGCTGGATATGCGAGTTCATCAACAATGGTAACAACGGCTTTGTAGTACCGCCGATTGATTATGAAAATATACATGTACAGGAACAGGATGAGTATGACCTAAACCAGTTGTATGATATCCTGGAACAAGAAATCCTTCCCTTGTATTATGATCAGAAAGACACCTGGAGGGATATTATGAAAAATGGCATGAACGATGTGCAGATACAGTTTGACAGCAACAGGATGGCGGATGAATACTACAAGATATTATACAAATAAATAACTATATTAAAAAAATGTTGATACCCGGCCATGAAGATGACCGGGTATTTTATTTTGTAACATTTCTATACCGAATTAAAGACATGGGCAACACATTTCTTTAATGTTGTTATTTTAATTTTACACCCAGGTTTTCTCCCTTGTGTGTTAATGTATCTTGCAGTTCTCAAAAAAGCCAGCAAACCAAAAACCATTACATTTCTATTAATAAACAACGTTCAATGAAAAACTTTTTAGCATTGCTTCTCATTACAATTTCCAGTAGCCAGCTAGCTGCACAGCAAACCACTATTCAATATTTATCCGGTACAGATAAAGACCACACGGTACAGTGGGATTTTATGTGTACTGCCGGGCGCAACAGTGGCAAATGGTCGACAATTCCGGTACCTTCCTGCTGGGAGATGCAAGGCTTTGGCAGCTACAATTATTCACAGGATAAACAGAACCCGGATGAGCAGGGTTTATATAAATACAATTTTAAGATTACGCCACAGCATAAAGGCAAAAAAGTCTTTATTGTTTTTGATGCATCCATGACCGATACGGAAGTGAAAATAAATGGTAAATCTGCTGGAGCTATTCACCAGGGCGGTTTCTACCAATTTAAATATGACATTACTAAACTGGTACAATTTGATTCTTATAATTTGTTGGAAGCAACGGTTAGCAAAAAATCCACCAATGCCTCCATTAACAGAGCAGAACGCAGAGCTGACTTTTGGTTATTTGGCGGTATTTTTCGCCCGGTTTATTTAGAAATACTTCCGCCGACATTTATCGAAAGAGTTGCCATTGATGCCAAAGCAAATGGGGATTTTAATTTGCAGGTTTTTAGCAACGTAACTGCAGCTCACATTATAGAAGCACAAGTGCATGATTTAAAAGGCAAACCAGTTGACAAACCTTTTCGTTTGATAGCGGGCGACACAATGCTGCGCCATCATTTTAATAATATCAAATTATGGAATGCAGAACAACCTAACCTATACGCTGTAACCATAACGATTAAAGAAGGAGCAAAAACAATCCATAGCATTGAGCAACGATTTGGTTTTCGAACCGCGGAACTCCGCAGAGAAGATGGCTTTTATGTTAATGGCAAAAAAGTAGTTTTTAAAGGCGTATGCCGCCACAGCGAATGGCCTGAAACAGGGCGTACCCTTAGCCGGGGCATTCACCTGATTGATATTGCAGCTATGAAAGGAATGAACATGAATGCAGTGCGTATGAGCCATTATCCGCCTGATAAGGAATTTCTTGATCTATGCGACAGCCTTGGCCTATTTGTGCTGGATGAACTTACCGGTTGGCAGGCAGCCTATGATACAGTGATCGGAAAAAAGTTGGTGAAGGAGTTAGTAGTGCGTGATGTAAATCATCCATCAGTAGTGATATGGGATAATGGGAATGAAGGAGGATGGAACCGTGGCGTAGACAATGATTACGACTTATATGATCCTCAAAAGCGCCTTGTCATTCACCCATGGGAGCGCTTTAATGGTACTAACACCAAGCATTACCCTGATTTTAAGTATTTAGTAAATGAGGTGACTAATCCAAAGGAAGTATTTTTCCCTACTGAATTTATGCATGGTTTATTTGATGGGGGCCACGGGGCGGCACTGGAAGATTTTTGGAACGAAATGCTGAAGCATCCATATAATGCCGGTGGGTTTTTATGGGCCCTGCACGATGAAGGCCTGGTACGCAATGATCGCAACGACAGCATTGACGTAGCAGGCAACTTGGCGCCCGATGGCATTGTAGGTCCGCACCGTGAAAAAGAAGGCAGCTACTATACCATCCGGGAACTCTGGAGCCCGATCTATATTGAAACCCGTTCCACTCCGGTTCCCGCTAATGGCAAGATCACAATTGAGAACAGGTACATTTATAACAACCTGGGCCAATACAAATTTGAGTGGAAGCTGGTAAATTTTCCCATCGCAGGAGAAAAAAGCAACTCCCCTAAATTGGTGAAAAAAGGTTTTGTTCAATCGCCTTCATTGGCCCCCGGCCAAAAAGGCATTTTACAAATTCCTCTGCAGGCAAATACCAGTGCGGATGCGCTTTACCTAACGGCTTTTAATGCTAAAGGCGATACCATTTGCAACTGGAGCTGGGCGTTGAATACACCCGCCGCTGTATTAAAAAAAGCTACACCCGGGGTAAAAGTTGCCGCAGTTAGCACCAAAGAGAATGACCACTCACTGATTGTAAACTGCGATGGAATTTTGTATCACTTCGATAAAACAACCGGCTATCTGCTAAAAGTATTCAACGGTAAAAAAGACATCTCTATTAGCGGTGGACCGGCACTGGCCTCAGGTTCGCAAACGCTGGCTGTTTTCAAACAATCGCAGCAAGGAAATATGTTCACAATTGAACCAACCTATAAAGGCGACAGCCTGCATGTAAAATGGGTCTTTCAGCCAGGCAAACTTCCAAAGCTGGAATACAGTTATATTACAAAGGACACGGCTGATTTTATGGGGATCACTTTTAACTATCCCGAAGCGAATATCACGGGCATGAAGTGGATGGGCCGGGGGCCGTACCGGGTATGGAAAAACAGGTTAAAAGGCCAGCAGTTAGGCGTTTGGGAGAAAGCATATAACAATACCATCACGGGAGAAAACTGGAGGTACCCTGAGTTTAAAGGCTGGCATTCAGAACTGTACTGGGTTAAAGTGCAAAACAATGAAAACGATTTTACAGTGTACACTGACCAGCAAAATATTTATCTGCAGATGCTGGAGCCTGCACGACCAAAAGCTGCCCCAAACAACAATACAGTACCTGCGTTCCCCGCTGGTAATATAGGCTTCATGCATGGCATTTCTCCCATCGGTACCAAGTTTCAAAGTGCCCAGGTAATGGGGCCGCAAAGCGAAAGAAATGTGCGGCAGGGAAATGTAACATTATCAGGTACGCTTTACTTTGATTTCAGGTAATGGAGCGATTAATTTAGCCGGGTACATCACCGGTTTATTTGCAGAAAGTTGATTATTCAATGAGAACATATTTTAATTACAAAAGCCCTTACCATCCGGTAAGGGCTTTTTAAAAGTAGCAAAGGTCAATATCGAAGTTGTAAAAATTGTGGTTTCAGGGGTAGCAGATCTTCCATTGCTGTAGGATCTGCCGGTAACTTCCTATACTTCGCTTTGCCACTTTAGTATTGTCAGAAAATTCAGGGTTATTTTATCATCAAACTCCCGCTTTTCATTCTTTCATCATTATCAAAGCATTCATATTGGTAGTACCCTTTTTGTAAGCCTTTAATGGTAGTGATTTTATTTGCACTAACAGCTACTTCTTTTATAAGTATACCGTCGGGTGAAAAAATAAATAATTGCATAATTACTTCTGTGCTAGATTTTATACTGATCCTTAATTCATCTTTTGCTATATCATGTTTAAAATTTACGACTACCTTGGCGCTGGTGTGCAAAATAGCTGGTACGTCGGCTGCTTTTGATTTGTTATAAACAATGGCCAGCATAAAGCTCGCAAACAGCACCACTGTTCTGAGAAATACGGGGTTAATTTGTAAATGTTTTTTCATTTTGGTGGTTTTTTATATTGAATATTAAAATCTAGCAGGGCACCTGGTTGTATTCGCCATGTTTCTTTCCCGATCACTGTTATAAATATTCCCCAGCTGGATACCCAGCTTTAATACAAAGGAAAAATATGCATCATTTTGTTTAACATTACCGCGTTGGGCACCTGGTGTAAAACGGGAAGAACCGGGTACAAAACCAACATAAGTTTTATCATATATCTGCTTCGCAATAACAGCATCTGCAGGCAAAAGGTATTTATCAAATAAAGCTGGATCTACATAATCGGTACTCAGATCATCGATATAATCCGTGAAAGTTTTGCGGTACAATAATTCAAGGGCAGTACTTACTCTTTCCGATAGCTTATATTTTATTCCTCCGCCCATCGGCATATTCAGTTGTGTCAGGCTATACTGTTTCACTAAAGGGTATTCACCAAATCCCTGGCCCTCGGTGCGCAATGGATGCAGCTCGTGCCAGGTTACATTGCCTTGCCTGTCTGTAAGGCTACCTTTTGGATTATACCTAAACATCCCTGCACCTATAAAACCATAAGGTTGGAATATGGGATCATAATCTTCGCTATTGATATTAAACAACTGAAGAGGAAATATTTCGATAGCGGCATAGGCTTCAAACAGGTTACTTTTAAAATCAAGGTTTCGTTCCTTCCGGTACAATTCCAGCCCCCCGTTATTGACGATCAGGTTATCCCTGCCCTCCAGGTACGTGTACTGGGCTGCCACTCTAAAGCCAAGCCATTCAGTTGGGTAAATAGAAATAAAAGCGCCCTTCATCATCTTGGTAAGTTGCATGTTCACATCTTTGATAAATGTGGTGCCTATACCCCGGTGGCCGCCAAGATCACCCAAAAAAAAAGTAGGTCCAAAATTTACACCTGCTTCAATTTTTGCTCTTTGGGCGCCGAAAATAAAATGTTGTGCGTTGGTGCTGGAAAAGAAATATAACGTAAGAATCAGGGTGAGGAACCCCATACGGATGAAACTACATAATTGGTTTTTCATGAACAATGTTGTTTAGGAATATTGGGGGAGATAAGCAGTCGATAATTAGATCCGTGCTAATTACAACAATTTCATATCTCCTATAGTCAAACGACCGGTCAGGTTAATTATTGTATGAGGAAAAGGAAAATTATACAGTGTATTTCATTTCAATATGAGGGATATTATCTTCCAGGTAGGAATCGCTCATTCGGACAAAGCCCAGGCCCTCATAAAATCGTTGTAAATAGAGCTGGGCGCTAATGGTTATTGAAGCGCAGTTAAACTGCTCTAAAGCCTTTCCCATAGCAACTTTCATTAATTCACTGCCATAACCATGCTTTCTATAATTGGGAGAAGTTAACACCCGGCCAATGCTTGCATCATTGTACGATATACCGGGGGGTACAATACGGCAATAAGCAACTATAGTATGACCTGATATTCCCAGCAGGTGAAAACTCAATTCGTCTTTATTGTCCGCATCCTGGTATACACAGTTTTGCTCTACTACAAACACTTCATTCCGGAGTTGTAAAATTGCATATAATTCCTGGTTGGTTAGTTCTCGAAACGAATGGTATTGCCAGGTAATTTCCATTACAACAGGGATTTTTTATTGTTGATATCCTGCATTTTAAAACGCATCACGTCAGCGATAGATTTCGCACGAACCTTTGCCAGGGTTGCAATTTTGCCTTCATATAATTCATCTACAGTGGCATGAAACAGGGATAGCCATGCTTCAAAATGTACTGTTTGCAAAGGGAACTTTTTATTGAGGTTGTAATGCACTTCCATTGCATTTTTTTTATATACCGGAATATCCAATAAAATGGTTTCCCAAAAATCCACTATCACGGGAATATGGTGTTCCCAATCCATATGTACCACATCGGTAAAAATGAAGCCAATTACCGGATCCGGTTTTACCTTTTCATAAAATTGATTGATGAGTGTTTCAATATCCTTCCTGCTGCTAATGTCTGTTTTCATGGATGTTTATTGGTTTAACAAGGGTAAAATATCCTGCAGGGTAACTGCCTTTTGAACATCGTCAATTTCAATTACAACACAATATCCATCCGGGCCACCGGCTTTTTGTACCGCGGCTACCAGCTTTTGTTGGTCGCTTTGCAGTCTCCTGCCATCCACATCGCTCCATATTTCTTTAGTGCAAAGACAACCCATCGTCGGTGTTTGAGGGAAATAAGGTTCGCCTGCGTAATAGGCGGGGTCTACAGTTGTGCCATGTGCAATAATTTCCGTTCTGCCCGCTTTGCCTGCATAAAAAGATTCAAACAACGCATGGTTATTTTTAAGATTTTTAGGTAAAAGTTTTTTGTACCATTCTTCTGTCCAGGCCGTATCTGTAATGGTGGAGTCCTTAAAGAAATGACAGAGACTGGTTTCGAAAGGCATGGTAAGCTGAATATTGGTAGTAGGGCCAATAAAGGAAGCCTTACTTGTATCAAATCCATACATCCTGAAAATACCTTGCGGGGTATTTCCGTTGGTTAAATAGCCGGGGAGGTTGCTGATGCTTCTTGCCAATTGAGACACCGAAAATATTTTGCCACTGTCATCCCTTACAAACTTACCGGATGAATCCCTGACCACAGCAAGTCCGGGATAATTGCGGTTCTTTCGTTGGAAACTGTAAAGGATTATATTGTTTTTTAAGAAATCTTTGTTGATGTTTTCGACAATAGAGGCACTGTTTTTTTGAAGTGCATTATTTTGTATTCTGTTAAATAGTTCTGCTACAATTGCCTCATCTTTTTCATTTGCGGTCAATTGCTTTTTTCTATTTGTAAAATTGATCGTGGCAAGCGCCATCTTATTACTTAACAAAAGATATTCAGCACACATAGCGAATATTTTTGCATCACTGGTATTGTTTAGCAAAGAAGTTACCTGCTTTACATAGCGGCGGGGATAACTGCAATAAGCAAGTTCCAGCAATGCACGCTGAAACCCGATCGTTCTTGTTTCAATGGAATCAAAGGCCATGGTTATTCTGCCATCTGCCCAGGGTGCTTTGTAATGCAACAATTCCATCCCCCAAAACGCATCTGCCCAATTGTCTTCAGTAAAGTCACTTAATGGAAGGGATAAGTTTTTTGTTATGGTGTTTTGTAGGATCTTCCTGTATTGGGTGTTTCGTTTTTCCCTGGAAGCACCATTGAAGTAAACGGAGGCTTCGGTTTGTGTAAATGAATTAAAAGGGAAAATAAAGACTAGCAACGAAACATAAAGAAAATATTTTTTCATTGGTACAAAAATAAGAAACGCAGCCCGCTTGCTTTTCATTTTACGAAGTAATAAAAGCTGGCAAAACTATTTTGTGATAATTTTTTAATAACCATACTTTTCTTTCCACAGCATTTTCAAATATTTTTGAAGTTCCTGTTCTCTTGGGTTGTTACCGGGCTTGTAAAATTTTTTTCCACTTATTTCATCGGGCATATATTCTTGCGGAGAAAAATTATTTTCATAATTATGTGAATACGCATAGTCCTTCCCATAGTTTAAATTTTTCATCAGCCTCGTAGGCGCATTGCGAACATGTAAGGGTACAGGTAGGTCGCCATATTGTTTTACAGCAGCCATTGCTTCGCCGATAGCAACAACAGCCGCATTACTTTTGGCAGCACTGGCGAGATAGGTTACGCATTGCGACAATATAATGTTCGACTCAGGATAACCAATTTTATTGACTGCATCAAATGTGGCATTGGCCAGTAACAATGCATTCGGATTAGCGTTGCCGATATCTTCACTGGCAAGTATCAAAAGCCTTCGTGCAATAAATTTTACATCCTCACCACCTTCTATCATTCTTGCCAGCCAGTACAAGGCAGCGTTCGGATCGCTGCCACGGATAGATTTGATAAAGGCTGAAATGATATCGTAATGCTGTTCACCTTTTTTATCGTACAAGGCTATGCGCTGCTGTGCTATTTCCATTACTTTGTCATCTGTGATCACAATGTTGTCACCCAAGGCCTCCGTAACAAGTTCGAGTAAATTAAAAAGTTTCCTCGCATCACCACCCGAGATCCTGATCAATGCGCCGGTTTCTTTTAGCTCTATTTTTTTTGTCTTTAAAATTTCGTCAGTTTCTATTGCGTGGTGAAGCAATGCTACCAGTTCCGGTTCATCGAGGGGTTTTAAAATATATACCTGGCAACGGCTCAATAAGGCGCTGTTTACTTCAAAAGACGGATTTTCTGTCGTTGCCCCGATCAATGTAATGACTCCCTTTTCCACTGCCCCAAGAAAAGCATCCTGCTGCCCTTTATTGAAGCGATGTATTTCATCAATAAAAAGTATGACATTCTGTTGCGACCGGGCCGCTTCAATTATTTCCCGTACTTCTTTTACTCCGCTGCTGATAGCGCTTAATATATAGAAGGGAACATTTAAAGTTTGAGCAATAATGTTGGCAATGGTAGTTTTGCCAACCCCGGGCGGGCCCCATAAGATCATGCTGGGCACTTTTCCATTTTCAATAGCGGTGCGTAAAATACTGCCTTTACCGGTCAGGTGTTGTTGGCCCGCAAGCTCATTTAAAGTAGCAGGCCGCAGGCGTTCTGCAAGTGGTATTTGACTTTTAGTCATGTATTCAAGTTAGTAAATAATTGTCGAAGGAGGGGCACGGCAATGAGTAAATTACATTTGCATTAAAAAAAATTAAACCTATTCGAGAGGGGCCTTTCATTGATCACACGCATTTTGGGTCTTCTTTTAATCCCATCAAAGAAGCGGAAATAAATGATTTAATTTAAGTGAAATTCAAAAAAAAATATTCATAATGAATGCTCAAAAAGAAAATCGAAATACAAAACAATAAGTAAAAAAATCCCGGTGAGATTAGTCTACCGGGATTTTTTATAATAACAATAAAAAGTATTATTTCAAATCAAGTTTTATTTGCAACTCCTCAAACTGTTTGGCATCAATGGTTGAAGGTGCATCCAACATTACATCACGCCCGCTGTTGTTTTTTGGAAAGGCGATAAAATCACGGATACTTTCGCTGCCACCAAGGATAGCGCAAAGGCGGTCGAAACCAAAGGCCAGCCCGCCATGTGGAGGAGCGCCATATTCAAAAGCACCCAGCAAGAAACCGAATTTATGTTGTTGTTCCTCCGCATCCATGCCCAGCGCCGCAAACATTTTTTCCTGCAATGCCCGTTGAAAAATACGGATGCTGCCGCCACCAATTTCATTGCCATTTAGTACCATGTCGTATGCATTTGCTTTGATGCCTGCATAAGGATGGGCAAGGTATTCAGCCGCATTTTCAATCACCGGATTATTGTTGATCATAATTTCAATATGATCCGGCTTTGGCGAAGTAAACGGATGGTGCCGTGCTACCCAGCGGTTGTCATCCTCAGCATATTCAAATAAAGGAAAATCCAACACCCACAATAATTTAAAATCATCGGCCCGGCGCAATCCAAGCCTTTCGCCCATGTACATGCGCAGGTCGCTGGTTGCCTTCCTTGTTTTTTCCTCTGCACCAGCCAGTATTAAAATAAGATCACCTGCTTTTGCATTGGCTTCCTCAGCAATTGCTTTCAATTTTTCCGGTCCATAAAATTTATCAACACTGCTCTTGTAGGTACCATCAGCATTACATTTTATAAATACCAAACCTTTCATGCCAATTTGTGGACGTTTCACCCATTCCGTCAGTTCATCTGTTTGCTTGCGGGTATATTCACTGCAGCCCGGCATAGCAATGGCCAATACAGTTTCTGCATCATCAAATACGCCGAAGGATACACCGTATATTAAATGGGCAAGTGAAGGTTGCTTAGGAAAAGTATGTTGTGGAAATTTTAGGTTAGCAATCTTTATATCAAACCTTATATCTGGCTTATCGTTGCCGAAGGTCCACATAGCATCTTCCCATGTCATTCGTTCCACCACAGCTGTGTAGTCAATATTTTTTACATCTTTAAAAATGCGTTTTACCAATCCTTCAAACATGTTTAGGATGTCTTCTTGCTCCACAAAACTCATTTCGCAATCTATCTGTGTAAACTCAGGCTGGCGGTCAGCACGAAGGTCCTCATCACGAAAACATTTTACTATCTGGTAATAGCGGTCGTAGCCGCTTACCATCAGCAATTGCTTAAATGTTTGCGGGCTTTGAGGTAAGGCGTAAAACTGACCTGCATTCATCCTGCTTGGTACCACAAAATCACGGGCACCTTCGGGAGTAGATTTAATAAGAAAAGGAGTTTCAATATCCATGAAGTTGTTCTCATGCAGGTAATTCCGCGTGCTGCGGCTCACTGCGTAGCGCAACTCCAGATTCTTCTTCACGATATTTCTGCGCAGGTCCAAAAAGCGGTATTTCATACGCAGTTCATCTCCGCCATCGGTATCATCCTGTATTGCAAAAGGAGGTACTGCTGATTTATTTAAAATAGTAAATTCAATTACAGCAATCTCAATTTCACCGGTAGGGATATGCGCATTTTTATTGCTCCTTTCATTTACCGTACCCTTTACCTGCAATACAAATTCCCTGCCAAGCGGGTTGGCATCCAGATTGGCATTGAGCGCCTCTGAAAACAACAATTGTGTAATGCCATAGCGGTCACGGATATCTACAAAAGTGATGCTGCCAAACTTACGAACGGTTTGAACCCATCCGCTGAGGGTAACTTCTTTTTTTATATCGGCCAATCTTAATTCGCCACAGGTATGAGAACGGTACATTTTAATGGTGTTTATAGTTTTTTTGTAATCAGCATGCGAACCCTGATTGAGCTTCATTGGCGACGCTCCGTTCGGCATTGTGCTGCTATTTAGCTTTTATTAATGCGGTTGCAAATATACAGCGGTAAAGGATAGGGTGGTGACAGCGGGGTTTAAACATGGGATTGGTAGAAACTTTTACTGGCACGGGGAATGGATGGATAAAAAGTATGGACAAAAAAGACATAGCCAACCTGTTACCAGTTGGCTATTGTAATGTAATAGTTGTCAAAGGGAAATATGTTTATCTGGTAACGTGTAAATATTTCTGCAAAATGATTTCTTTTTATTGAAGCGTCTACAGGAAAATGCTGATACTAAAAAGATGAAAACACCTTAAAAAAAGGTGGAAATGCCTATTGCAAATATGGAAACGATTGTAGATTTTAGCTGGGAAAAAGCATTCATCACCTTAAACACTTATTTTATGCCAGTCGAAATTATTTCCGGCACGACAAACCCAGCTGGAGGAAAAATTAACGAGCAGGATTTGCTAAAAATGAAGGATGACTTTATTAATGAAGTCGACCTGAAGCCTTATAACGGCAGAACCCGGCTAATTAAAAAATTTTCTGTTTCACTTATGAAAAGCGAAATCATAAATTTAATAGCATTTTATGAAGATAATCCTAAAGGAATAGATGTGATAAAGTTGAATTGCGCTGTTCATATCAATCCTATGAATGCATGTAACAATACCAACTATGCAGACACATTAACAGTGGTTGTGGAAGCAGCTAAATTTATAGATGGGCAAAATACCGAATTAGGCCATATCCCACATGTGGAAATTGGTGATTTTGTGGTAATTCCAGGGTATAGCAGTATTGAGAAAAATACATGGAATAATGATGATCCATGTTGTCCATCTTCTAATCCTTAGACTATAAAAATTGTATATTTTAACTACACCCATATTTTTATATCTGATAGGAATTTGTCTTTTCCTGAGTATTTTAGTAGAAAACAAATCACCACTGAAAAAGATTTTGCCAATCTTTTTCAGTGTTTTATTATTGGTGGAATGCATATGTTACTATTTAAAAACACAAAACCTAAATAATTTGATTGTCTATAATTTTTGGTTTCCAATAGAATTTGTACTCTATACATTTTGGATAATTAATTATTTAGATTCAAAAAGGGGGAAAAAAATATTCATCCTACTAATACCTTTTTATTTAATTGGTGTCATTGTCATTTATTTCTTTTCCTCCACTCTTCTAAAATTTAATTCACTGGCATTTCAACTTGGGTTTCTTTTGCTCTTGCCTGTTGCATTAATTAAGCTTTATGAGTTGATTAATCAGGTAGTTATTAGCAACCCTATAAAAACTTCTATATTTTGGCTAATTACAGGAATTTTAGTTTCTTATTTTTTTAGCTTAGCTCAATTCTCAATTCAAAATTATTTACACCTAAATAATAAAGATCTTCTGGAAGCATTAAAAAAAATCAACTTTATTCTTGCAGACATACTGTACACTTGTATAATAATTTATTTCCTTTTAAAATGGAAAAACAAGAAATTATATATTTAATCTATTTTATTGCCATTATTTTTTTAACGTTTTTAATTTTCGTAGTAAGCATTATTTTTAATTACTACAAACGAAATAAAAAATACAATGCTAGTATTGTTGAACTTCAACATAAAAAAGACCAGGCCATCCTGTAGGCTCCCCCAAAAATAGTACGTTTTAAAAGTAGACAAATTTCTAACTTTAAAAAACGGAAATATGAAAAAGAGCACATTCAGTCCTGCCCAGATTGCAGGCATCCTCAAAGAGTTTGACAA